>CAMVCZ010000047.1 GCA_947166105.1 uncultured Bacteroidales bacterium | reverse complement strand
TGGAATTACCTCATATCTCCTTCCGTATCGTATCATGTTATTTTTTAATCGTTACGTAAAGCCCGTATTAATAAAGGAGAAACGTCTTTTCGCTTTCACCTATCACTATGAGCGTCGTGACGAGGTGAAGAACTATGATGCCACGCAAATGCTTGACATTCTGCGTGAAATAATTCCGAACCGCTTCTTGAACGCCGTGCTTTTCACCGTGAGCGAGGATGTCACTTTGCTCGTTTCGGGCAAGGGCAAGGCCACGATTCAAACTAAGAAAGTGCAGGAAAGTCGCGAGCAGAACTTGGAGCACGACAAGCAGAAAGCCCGCCTTATCAATCCGGCCAATCCGTGGTGGTATCAATTGGGCTTGACCACGCGCGAGGGCAAGATTACCGCCGACATGCAGCACAAGTTCAAGCAGATTTACAAATATGCCGAAATTGTGGAAAGCCTCATCAAGCCGATGAAGTTCGACGGCACCGTCCACATCGCCGATATGGGGGCAGGGAAGGGGTATCTCACTTTCGCACTATATGAACTGTTGACCCAACGGCTGAACCTTGATGTGGACATCAAAGGTGTTGAAATCCGCCCTGATTTAGTGTTGAAAATCAATGAAATCATCAAGGCTAATAATCTGAAAGGTTTGGAGTTCGTGGAAAGTAGCATCGAAGCGTATCGTCCTGAAAAATTGGACGTTTTGATTGCGCTTCACGCCTGCAACACTGCCACCGACGATGCTATCGCATCGGGCATTAAGGCAGGGGCGGAGTTGATTGTTTGCGCCCCGTGCTGCCACAAGCAAATCCGGCAGGAGATGGAACGCTCAGGCCGTTTCGATGCTATCACTCGCTACGGCATTTTCCTTGAACGTCAGGCAGTTATGGTTACCGACACCATCCGCGCACTGATTTTGGAGTATTTCGGCTACAAGACCCAAGTGATGGAGTTTATTGAGATGGAGCACACGCCGAAGAATGTCCTCCTCGTTGGAAGAAGAACCTCGAAGGGCACAAAAGACCCGAAAATCTTGCAACAGATTGCCGATTTGAAGGCTCGCTATGGCATTGGTCAGCATTATTTGGAGGCCGCACTTGGCATTTGAAATTTTTTTTGGAAATTAGTTTGGGAGTATTAACTAATTCCTTATTTTTGCATTTTATAATAAAAGTTTATGGCATACGATATATTCATCAGTTACAGGCGAAAAGGCGCAGGAGCAGGTGTGGCTGGCGAGTTGCAGTCCAAGTTGGAGAACTTGGGCTACAAGGTTTTTCTTGATGTCGACAAGATTGGGAGCGGCCAGTTTCCCGACCAAATCAAACATGCCATCGAGGAATGTAAAGACTTTCTGCTTGTTTTGTCACCGGGCACCCTCGACCGTTGTGTCGACGAGGAAGACTGGGTGCGTCGCGAAATCACGATGGCAATGGAGTTTGGAAAAAACATCGTGGGCGTTGGGCTTCAGGGATTTGTAATGCCCGAGGCCGAAGCACTTCCGGCTCCGTTGCAGTCGCTCACCACAAGGCAGGTCTTTGTGTGGACCCACGAATACAGGGCGGCTTCTTTCGAGAAAATCGCGGAAAACCTCGTTTCCACGAAGATGAAAAAGAAGAAAAACCGGCAGACGATGTTTTTCGTGCTTCCTGTGTTGTTGGTTTTGGCCTTGGTTGTGGTGTTGCTGTTGCCAAAGAAGCCAGCCGAGGAGGAAGTTTCAATCGAAGAGCCGAAGAAGGAAGAGGTTAATCTTTATGTGGAAACGCAAAAGTTTGACTTTCATGCCAATAAAGCAAAGAAGTTGTTGCAAACTCTGCCCGATGCCAATACATTTAAGAAGGATTTTGTGCTGTTGGTTTCCAACCGAAAGCATTTCGAACAGTTGATGGAAGGCCTTGCCGAGTGTGATTCGGCTTTGATGCTAAAAGGGAAATATGGTAACCAAATTGTTGATACTTATGGTGTTGAAGCCACGAAGAAGTCCTTGCTCGAACTCAGGCAGAGTTATTTCGATGCCATCATATCTGACATTGATACGATGATTAAAGAAGGAGGCGCAATGTTCGCCACCCAAGATTTGGAGATGGCGAAGATTTTGGCGTTGCCTGAAGACAAGTCGCTTTTAGACTCCAAGGAAGCAGTTATTAGACCAAATTAAAGGATACGATATGAAAAAAGGAATTCTACTCACCATCCTTGCTTTGATGTGCCAATTGGCGATTTTCGCCCAAAACTATGACCGCTACAATTTTTTCCATAATGAGGCGGTGAAGTTGAAGAACGAGGGCAAACTCAATGAAGCCAAGGAGAAATTCAAGAAAATCAAAGTCATTTGCCGAGGCGGTATTCCCGAGAACAACGACCTCGACAAGATGATTCGCGAATGTACGACAATCAGCCTTTCGGAGAGCGAAATCCAGTTTGAGGCAACGGGCAAAAAGCCGAAGTCCGTCACGGTTAGGACGAATGCCGATTCGTTTCGGGCAAACAGCAGCATGGAATGGTGCAAGGCAGCAAAAAAGGGGAACACCGTCTCTGTTTCATGCGATAACAACGACAGCCCCGATCCGCGCTCGGCCATCGTTACGGTGGTTGCCGACGGCAAATCGGCGTCGTTTGACGTGATCCAAATAGGCGGTGTCCTCAAATTTGAGGCTCGCCCCGATTCGGTGCGTTTCTCTAAACTGAGCGAGACGGTTGATGTGGCCATCTTCACCAACGCCACTTCATGGAGAGTGGACTCGGTTCCCGATTGGATTGAATTCCAGTCGAATGATACGATGCTGTATCTCACAAGTGAACAAAACCCAATGGCGCGTGTGCGCGAAGCGACGGTCTTTTTGGCCGTTGCCGACGAGCGGTTCCCAATCGCCGTCAGGCAGGCAGAGTCCGACACCACCATTTCGACCGACAAGGAGGAATTGGTTTTCCCGTGTACTGAATCAGAGGCATTTGTTATGGTGACGAGCAACCTCAACCAATGGCAGGTGTTGCCCTCCGACGATTGGATTCAGGTTTCCTTCACCACGAATTCTGTCAAGGTGCAGGTGCAGCCCAACCAGTCGTTGTTCAGCCGTCATGGTTGGGTGAAGGTGGGCATGGGCCAGCGTTTCTGCAAGGTCGACATCCATCAGTTTGCATTTGGCTCAACGCCGCCTGTCTTGGAGTCGGAAATCAAGGCTGATGACGAGTCGAGCAAGGGCACTGTGGCTGTAAACAGCATACCTTCCGACCTGAAAGTCACCATTATAGATGAAGGTGGTGAGTCGAGTGTGAGATACACGCCTTTCGAGATTCCTATTGACTATGGCTATTATTCGTTGCAGATGGGCTTTGATCATAAAGAGGTGTTTGCCAACGAGCGTCAGCAGGATGTGCTTTTCGAGCCTGGTTTGCGTTTCGCGTCCATTACTTGGGCACCGAGCACCGCACTCGGCATGATGAGCGGTTTTGTGAGTTCCAAGTCGTGGGGTGCTTTTGCGCATTTCCAAGCCAACACACCTTTTGTTTCTTCATTGGCGGCAGGTGAGGGCAGGCCCGACCTTGCAGGCTACAATATGACTTTCGGTCCTGTGTTCCGCCACAATGCTTTCCCCTATTTGGGTGCCTACGCAGGCTTAGGATTGGGCGGTTATGTGAAGGAGCCGCATTTTGGCATTGATTATGAGGCCGGTTTGATGGGCTTTTACAAGAATGTGATGCTTACGATGGGCTTCCATACCACACGAGTCATCAATTCGGATGCGAAAAAGACCAGTTTCGTGATAGGCGTGGGTGGCTATCTGAAGCGGTATCGCGACCCACAGTTGGGCTACTGCTCCAGCGATAGCCGCCGTTGGTTTTCGGTGAACTATGTGTTCCGTCCCTCCGAAAACGGCAAGGGCTTCATGTTAGGCGATTTGGGCAAGGACAAGGTGCGTGTCTATGTGAAGGCACTCTATTTGGCCACTAACCAAATTGATAGCATTCTTAACACCACCAACAAGGTGGGTAATATCGAAGGTGCCGTCGGCGTGGTGTTCACTCCTGTCAACGGATTGATTGACATGTGTGTAGGCGCGTCAGGCACATTGAACGTCATGGGCTTGGATAAACGTTTCCAAGGCCTTGGTGCCGAGTTGGGTGTCATCCTCAATGTGTGGCGTTTCCCCATCTCCGTCTTCTTCCACGAGGCCGACTTGTTTGGCGAGCGCCATTTCTGCCTCGATTTTGGAATCGGTTTCCATTTGGGTGAATTTGAAAAATCAAAAAGTAGTTATCAATAATTGTCGTCATGAAAAGATTAACCTTATTGCTGTTGTTATTGGTTTCGCTTCATCCGCTGGCACAAGCGCAATCGCATGAAAACCTGAAGCGTGTGAGGATTACCACCTTGGAAGGCTTTTTGAGCGTGAATCATGGTGAGTTTCAGGCTGAACACTCCGTCGTGCCAAGCTCGAGCACACTTTCCACGTCGTCCTACTACAATTACTTGTATGTTGCGAAGAATGAGAAGTCGGGCATGTCAGACATCTTTGTCGACGGGAAACCGCTGCTACCTTATAAATATAAGGTGCGCCCCTTCAGGATTGGAAGCAAATGGAGCGATTGCGTTTTCGCCGTCAAGTATTTCGAGAACGACCTTCACGAGATTGGCTACGGCATGGAAGTCGTGTATGCCTACGGCGTGAAGCAAGGCATTTGCGACAGCATCATCAGCATGACAAATGACGGCTATGTCTTCAAGTTGAACAATGTCTATTATTTCAGTACCTTCACCAAGGGAACCACGGTAGGACAGACCACGCCCATAGTTTGGCCCGAAAAGCGCATCTACAAGGAGGAAGACAAGGATATGCTCACGGCCAATGGCGTCAGTTGCAAGCTCTCGGCGGGCGATGTCTATCATTGCAGCGTCGGCAGAGAAGGCTCGAACATCCATTTCTACTATCTTTATCGCGACAAGTACATGCCTCAGTCGTTGTTGGTCATCGATGGCCGGTTGATTGAATTGTTCGGCAACTATACCGACGACAACTTCAAGCTGAAGTATTCCCACAACGGTATGCACTGGATGGCCGTGGCCGACGGACGCTTTTGGGTTGATGGCGAGATGAAATCCATAGAAGGCTATACCATTTCCGACTTCCTTATTTCCAACAGTGGCGACTATGTGTATAAGGCAAGGAAGAACGGCGAGGAGGAGAAGGGAGAAACCTTGGTGATGAATGGAGAAATCATTCGCAGGCAGGTCATCATTGGACATTTCACCCTCAATGCGCAGCAGCGGTTGAGGTTCCATTTCCTTGCCGGAGGACAGTGGTATGTGTACGACAACGGCCAAATCAGTAGTGTGGAGAAGGAGTCGAACTCGGTGTTGTACACTGACGATTTGATTGACAATCTTGTCGTCGACAGGCTTTCTTCAAACGGTATGCACAAGTTGAGCTATGTTTCCGATCGTGAAGGCGTTGAAATCGATGGCATAAGAATGACGGAATCGGTTCCGTTCCAGGTTGTTTACGACAAGAACGAAAAGAGCTTCAAGTGGAACGCCATCGAAATCAATTCGGAAGGACGAACCGACTTGGTGATTTACACTTATTCGCTGTAAGAGGTTGTATTTCAAAAGTGTAGTTTTTTTAAAAGACTACATTTCGTATTTTGATTGACCAGAATTAGACTTGAACAATCAAAAGAGTGTCATTTGATTGTTGGAATATTAAATTCATAATCCTATGAAAATCAAACATTTATTTCTATCAATTTTGCTGTTAGGCTCAGTCAGCCTAATCGCCCAAGAAGAAGCCAAAATGTTGCGCTTCCCGACCATCCACGGCAACAACGTGGTGTTCAGCTATGGTGGAGACTTGTATTCCGTCAACATCAAGGGCGGCATCGCCCACAAAATCACCAACGATGCCAACGGCTATGAGATGTTCGCGCGTTTCTCGCCCGATGGCAAACATTTGGCCTTCACGGGTCAATATGACGGAAACACAGAGGTTTACGTGATGCCTTATCCCGAATGTGGTACGCCTACGCGCCTGACTTACACACCTACTCTTGGGCGTGACGACATCAGCGACCGAATGGGGCCGAACAACATCGTTATGGCGTGGAAGGACAACGAAAACATCGTTTTCCGCTCGCGCAAGGAGAGTTGGAATGACTTCGTTGGCCAACTTTTCATCGCCAACATCAACGGTGGCTTGGCTGAGCAACTGCCCCTGCCCGAAGGCGGCTGGATTTCGTATTCGTCTGATGGCAAGCAAATTGCCTACAACCGCGTGATGCGCGAGTTCCGCACTTGGAAATATTATCGCGGCGGTATGGCCGATGATGTTTGGATTTACGACTTCAAGTCGAAGAAGATTGAGAACATCACGAACAACGTGGCGCAAGACATCTTCCCGATGTGGGTTGGCAACAAGGTGTATTTCTGCTCCGACCGCGACCGCACGATGAATCTGTTCTGCTATGACCGAGCCACCAAGCAGACCACAAAGGTGACTGACTACACCTATTATGATATTAAGTGGCCTTCGCTCGGCGACAAGGACATCGTTTACGAAAACGGTGGTCAACTGTTCCGCTACAACCTTACTGACGGAAAAATCTACCCCATCCCTGTTCAGATGGCCAACGACAACAAATCTACACGCACCAAGTATGTGGATGCGAGCAAGTTCATCAATTCGAGCACGATTTCTCCCGATGGCAAGCGCGTGGCTTTCGGCGCCCGTGGCGACGTGTGGACGGTGCCGGTCAAGTCGGGCATTACGAGGAATCTGACCCAAAGCGACAATGCCCACGACCGCAATGTGACTTGGTCACCCGACGGCAAGTATATCGCCTATATCAGTGACCGCACAGGCGAGGATGAAATCTACATCCAAGCCCAAGACGGCAAAGAGGAAGCCATCCAACTAACCTCGAATTCAGATACTTACAAATACAGTCTTGTTTGGTCTCCCGACAGTAAGAAGATATTGTGGGATGACAAGATGAACCGCATCAATATGGTTGATGTGGCCACTAAGAAAGTCACGGAGGTGGCGCACAGTTTGGCTGGCGAGTTGGACGAATTCTGTTGGTCGCCCGACAGCCGCTGGATTGCCTACGCTATGCCAAGCACTTTCAGTGTCAGCCAGATACATATTTATAATGTCGCTTCGGGCAAGGACGAAATCGTCACCGATGGTTGGTATAATGCCTCTTCACCTGCCTTCGACAAGAATGGCAAGTACCTGTATTTCACTTCCGAGCGCGATTTCCGCCCGACTTACGGCTGGTTGGAGTGGAACCACGTCTATACGGATATGTCGAAGGTCTATCTGCTTACTTTACAGAAAGATACGCCATCGCCTTTCTTGACTGAAAACGATGAGGTGAAAACTGAAGAATCGAAAGATGAGCAGAAAGAAGGCCCTTCGGCTGGCTCAGGAACCTCAGCCAAAAAAGGCAAGAAAGACAGCCCGAAGCCTGATGAAAAGAAGGAAACCAAGGAAGTGAAAATCGATTTTGAGGGCATCAGCAATAGGGTAGTGGTGTTGCCCGTCAATGCGGGTCGCTATTGGAACCTGACAGGGGTTGAGGATGGTTTGTATTTTGTGGCAGGTGGTCGCAACGGTGGAGGTCTCAATTTCTTTGATGCCAAGTCCAAGAAAGTCACGAACATAGGTGGCGGTATGGGCTACGAACTCTCTGCCGATGGGTCGAAAATGATGATGCGTGAAGGCCGAGGCTACAAGGTGGTTAATGCCCCGAAAGCCCCGATGCCCGGTGGAGGAAAATCTGGCGAAGGCGACGAAACTATCGACCTCTCGAATATGAAGAAATGGGTGGAGTTGCGCACCGAATGGACGCAAATCTACAACGAGGCTTGGCGCCAGATGCGTGACTTCTTCTATGCTCCCAATATGCACGGCGTGGACTGGCCTGCAATGAAGGAAAAATACGGAAAACTATTGCCTTATTGTGCCGACCGTAATGATGTGAACTACCTCATCGGTGAGTTGATTGGTGAAATCAATATTGGTCACGCCTACGTTGGCGATGGCGACCGCGTGAAGCCTGAACGTATTCCGATGGGAATGTTGGGCTGCCGTATCCACCGCGACAAGTTGGGTTACTACCAGATTGACAAGATTTTGAAGGGTGAAAACTGGAACGAAAAAACTCGCTCGCCGCTGACCGAAGTTGGGGTGAACGCCAAGGAAGGCGACTACATCATCGCCATCGATGGGCAGAGCACGAAGGAGATGAAGGATATGTATGCCGCCCTCATCGGCAAGGCTGACAAGGCGGTGCTGCTCACCTTAAATAATAAGGCTTCCGAAAGTGGCTCCCGCGATGTGGTGGTGAAACCGATTGCCGATGAAACAGGCTTGTACTATTACAATTGGGTGCAAGGCAACGTGGAGAAGGTGAGCAAGGCCACCAACGGACAGGTGGGCTACATCCACATTCCTGATATGGGCGTGGACGGACTGAACGAGTTCGCCAAGTATTTCTATCCCCAACTTGACAAGAAAGCCCTCATCATCGACGACCGTGGCAACGGTGGTGGTAATGTCAGCCCGATGATTGTGGAACGTTTGCGCCGCGAGCTGTCGATGTATGACGTGATGCGCAACGGCGAGCCTGAGACCAAGCCTACTAAGATGATGCTTGGTCCCAAAGTGCTGCTGTTCAACAAGTATTCTGCTTCCGACGGTGACCTGTTTCCCTACCAGTTCAAGAAGCACAAGATTGGCACGACCATCGGTATGCGCTCTTGGGGCGGTGTGGTCGGCATCCGTGGCAGCTTGCCCTTTATTGATGGAGGCTCTTTGACTCGTCCCGAATTTGCACCATTTGATGAGAAAGGCAACTGGGTCATTGAAGGCTATGGCGTGGATCCTGACATCGTCATCGACAACGACCCTGCCCGCGAGTTTGAGGGCATTGACGACCAACTCAACAAGGCTATCGAAGTCATTCTCAAGCAGATGAAAGACTATCCCGAAATCCCTGAGATTCCCGCTTGGCCGGATAAGACGAAGTAAAGAGGTCGATGTATTGAGAAAAACTGTTTCCAAAGTCGGAAACAGTTTTTTTGTATTTTTGCCGCAGCAAAACCAAGCGCGATATGCTCTTCAACTCCATCCAATTCGCCCTATTCCTGCCGATAGTGTTCCTGTTCTATTGGTTTGTCTTCGACCTCTTTATCAGCAAATCAAAATGGCAGTTGCGTTTGCAAAACGCTTTTGTTGTTTTGGCGAGTTATGTGTTTTACGGTTGGTGGGACTGGAGGTTTTTGCTGTTGATAGCTTTTACTTCGTTCTGTTCATGGGGTAGCGGGTTGCTAATCGGAAAAGCAGAGTCAAAGAAAAAAGCCAAAACGTGGATGTGGCTGAATGTTGTCCTCAACCTTGGTATCCTCGCGTTGTTCAAGTATTACGACTTTTTTGTCACCGAGTTTGCCCGGTTGTTCCATGTTTCTACAGAAGGGCTTCTGCTGAAAGTGATACTTCCAGTGGGAATCTCTTTCTATACTTTCCAAGCATTGAGCTATTCCATCGATGTTTACCGAGGCAAGATTGAACCGACCAAGGACATTGTTGCCTTCTTTGCCTTCATTTCCTTTTTCCCTCAGTTGGTGGCAGGTCCCATCGAGCGAGCGACTAACCTTTTGCCGCAGTTCCTGAAGAAAAGGGAATTCAATTACGATACTGCTGTTGACGGAATGAGGCAGATACTTTGGGGCTTGTTCAAGAAGATAGTAGTGGCTGATAATTGCGCCGTGTATGTTGATAATGTTTTTTCGAGTTACCAAACCCAATCAGGAAGCACCTTGCTTCTTGCTGCCATCTTCTTCACTTTCCAGATTTACGGTGATTTCTCGGGTTATTCCGACATAGCCATAGGCACGGCCAAGTTGTTCGGCATAAAACTGATGCGTAATTTCAACGTGCCGTATTTCAGTAGGGACATTGCTGAGTTTTGGCGCAGGTGGCACATTTCCTTGACGACTTGGTTTAGGGATTATGTTTATATTCCGTTGGGCGGCAGTCGCGTAAGCAAGGCTAAAGTGATTAGGAACACTTTCGTCATTTTTCTTTTGAGCGGCTTTTGGCACGGCGCGAATTGGACATTCATTACTTGGGGAGCATATCACGCCATTTTGTTCTTGCCTCTAATATTGACGGGCAAGAACCGCAAGTACACAAATCAAATTGCTGAAGGACGATTGTTGCCAACATTGAAAGAGGTAGGACAAATGCTTGTGACGTTTGCTTTGGCAATGTTCGGATGGATAATTTTCAGGTCGGAGAATATTGGACAAGCGTGGGAGTATGTTTGTATGATATTCAATAAGAGTTTATTCAAAACACCATATATTGTAAGTCCGACATATATTCTTCCTATGCCATTCATTTTGTTCGTTTTGGTGGTTTTGGAATGGACAGGGCGTAATAAAGAATGTCCAATCACGATGCGATATCACCAAAGAGTCTGGCGATGGTTGGTCTATGTCTTGTTTATAGTCATGATTTTTGCGTTTGGTGAATCCACTGAGTCTTTTATATATTTCCAGTTTTGATGAAAAGATTTGTCATTGATATAATAGGTTTTGCTGCAATAATCATGTTACTCGCTTTTGTCGCAGATTGTATCATCAGTAAAGGATTGAAGTTGACGGAAAGAAGCCATTTTTATTCAATGAATGTACTGATGAACCAGAAAATGGATGCGGATGTGGTTGTTTTGGGCAATTCACGGGCTGTATGTTCATACAACCCTTATATTTTGGATACCGTGCTTGGAGTCAATTCCCGCAATTTTGGGGTTTCCGCCCAGCCTTTCGGGGTGAGTTATTTGCGATGGCAGTTGTATCATCGTAATAACAGGAATCCTAAACTGTTGATTGTCAATGCCGATTTTCGCGAACTTCGGATGGTGTCGCGAGGGTTTGAGAAAGAACAATATTATCCATATATGAAGGATACTTTGGTGAAACCTTACCTTGATTTGTATGGTTTTACTTGGGCTGAAAAACACATTCCCATGTATCGTTATCGTGGTGATTACAAGTTGATGGCCATTGGAATTGGCGAAGTTTTGCATATCCGCCATGATCAAAAAGGCAATTATTATAAGGGTTTCGCGAATGAGAATATGAAATGGGACGGACGGAATCTTGACTATGTGTTGAGAAAAAACAAAATAAAAGGTGAATGTGAGCCAAAGGCGGTGGAATTGCTGGAGCATTTTTTGCAGGAAACAAAAGATGAGGGAATTCCAGTGGTATTAGTTTATGCACCACTTTATAAGAGGTTGAAAGATAATCTGGAACAGGAGGCAACTATGGCTGTGTATCGCGATTTGTCCAGAAAATATGCTGTTCCGTTGCTGGATTTCTCTGAAATGGAATTTAGCTCAGATTCGAGTTTCTTTATGAATGGTCATCATGTAAATCGGAAAGGTGCTAATGTATTTTCCTATAAACTTGCGCAGAGCATAGATTCGCTGAGAATAATAAAGAAGTAAGTTTCAAAAGGAAAGCCCTCCCCAGAGGGCTTTCCTAAAAGTCGCTAAATTCGTCTAATTCGCCTTTACTTCTCAATCGTTGGCACATTCTTCAGAATGTCGCACATGAAGTCCCAGAACATCTGGACGGTCGCGATTTCGCAACGCTCGTCGGGCGAATGAACGCCACGCAGGGTTGGGCCGAAGCTGATCATATCCATTCCCGGAATCTTGTCACCGATGAGGCCACATTCCAAACCAGCGTGGATGGCTCTGACTTTCGGGTCTTTATTGAAGCGTTCCTTGTAGCATTTCACTGCAACATCCAAAATGGCGCTGTTGGGGTTGGGTGCCCAGCCTGGATAACCGTCGGTGTGCTCCACGTCGGCGTCGGCGAGGCTCCACACGGCTTCCACCATATTGGCGATGTCCTGTTTCGACGACTCGATGCTGCTACGCTGCGAGGTTTGGATGAAGAAATAGCCTTCCTTCTTCTTGCACGAGGCAAGGTTGGTTGAGGTCTCCACGAAGTTCGGGATGGTTTGCGACATGGCAATGACACCGTGCGGGCAGGCGTAGAGGCCGTTCAACAAGTTGAATTGCGACATCTCGTCAATGACCACATCAGGCTGCACTTCGGCCACTTCCGCAGTGACTTTCAGCGAAGGCTCGGTCACTTGGTATTCTTGCTTGAAGTGCTTCTCCATGTCCTTCACATAATGCTCAAAATCCTTCACGCAGTCGTTCGGGATGAAGGCCACGGCTGTGGCTTCGCGGGCGATGGCGTTGCGGAGGTTGCCGCCTTGGAAATCATAGAGTTGCAAGTCGAACCAAGTAGTGGCCTGCCACAGGATGCGGGTGAGCAGCTTGTTGGCGTTGGCCAAGTTCTTGTTGATGTCATCGCCGCTATGGCCGCCTTTCAGGCCGCTCACGGTGATGCGGTAGGCAGTGGCCTCTTCGGGAGCTGGCTCCAGTTCGTACCACACCTTGATAATTGTGTCCATGCCACCAGCGCAGCCGATGAAGATTTCGCCTTCGTCCTCGCTGTCTAAGTTGAGGAGGATACGACCGGTGAAGTCCTTCGGGTCGAGTTTCATGGCACCGGTGAGGCCGGTTTCTTCGTCAACGGTGAAGATGCACTCAAGCGGGCCGTGTTCCACTTTCGGGTCGGCGATGACGGCCAAAGCCGCAGCCACGCCGATGCCATCGTCAGCGCCGAGGGTCGTGCCGTTGGCATGCAGCCACTCGCCCTTGATGACCGGCTCGATGGGGTCTTTCTCGAAGTCGTGCTTCTTGTCGTTGTTTTTCTCGCACACCATGTCCATGTGGGCTTGCAGGATGACGGTCTGGCGGTCTTCCATGCCTTTGGTGGCCGGCACGCTCATGATGATGTTGCCGCACTCCTCCTTGACGTACTTCACTTTATGGTCTTTGGCCCATTTCTCGAGGTAAGCCACCATTTGGGCTTCCTTCTTCGACGGACGCGGCACGCCGAGGATGCCATTGAACTCATTCCAAATGCCTTCCGGCTTTAATTTCAGGATTTCGTTGCTCATAATTTGTTGATTTAAAGATTTAAGATTGTTATTTTTCAGATTTCAAGATTTCAGATTTCAAGATTTCAAGATTACAAAGGTCCATTCTACAAATCTTCCATGGAAAGCACGCCCAATCTGATGTCCATCCCGTGCAACTCTTTGCAGTTTTGTAGCAGTGCTTCTGTTTTTTCTTTCAAGGCCTTTTCATCGTAACGCTGGCGGTCGCGTTTTATTTCATACACCTCAGCTATTCCATCGATTTCGTTGACGACAATCAAGTCGATTTCATTTTTGCCAGTACGATCCCAAAACTTTCCGATACGGGTGTAGTAGCCCTTCTCGCGGAATTTCTGCTCGAAATACCTTTCGAGCGCAAAGCCCGAATAGGTGTCGAAGTCGCGCTCGATGACACGACCTAATTGTGAGAGGGCATTGTTGGCCACAAAATCCTGATACTTGTAGAAGAAGCGGAACCACAAGTCCAAAAACCTGTCATTCAGCGCATAGCGGACTTTTTTTGCGTTTTCCTTGGCGAAGATTGGCAGCCGTTTCTCAATCAGATTGTAGTAATTCTCCAACCTGACGAGATAACTTCCGATGTTGTCGGCACCTAATTGGGATTCTATTTCTCCACGAGTCAATTGGCCGCCGGCGAGGCAGGTAAGGATGGAAAAGTGCATCGCGTAATCGCTGCCAAACTCCTCGATGAGAATGTTCTTCCCTTCGTTGATGAAAGGTGAGTTGGGTTCGGTGAGGTAGGATAATATGCTGGTTTTGTTTGATTTGCCGTTGTCCATAAGCAGAGCCACATACCACGGCACTCCGCCCGTGACGGCGAAAAGGACAAGTAAATCGTCGGGAGTGTAGTTGGGATTGTGGTCTGAAAGGATTTGCTTCAGGACATCTGTTGTGAAAGGTTTGAGGAGCAGGCTTTGGTTGGCACGTCCAAAAAGCGGCTCTTTGGAATCCCCAAAGATTCGCTTCATCAACGAGAATACCGAGCCGCTGATAATCAAGTTCATCCGACTTGTTCGCTTGTGGAGGTCCCAGTCGCGTTGCATGTCGCTGAATACCGACGGATTGACCCTTTGGAACTCCTGAAACTCGTCGATGATTAACGTGAGAGGATGTTTTTCGGCATATTTGAGCAGGTAACGGAACAATCCTGAAAACGACGATGGCCAACCAATCGGGATGCCCAAACGTTCCTCGGTCTCTCGTGCAAAATCCTGACACAAAAGGGCTTCTGTTTTTCGCGCAACGAAAAAATAAAGCAAAGTTTCATCGTTGCAACGACGAGCCAACTCGGTTTTCCCGATGCGCCGCCGACCCATCAAAACCGTCATCTGCGCTTCTTTTCGGCTGCGTTCCTTCACCTTGTTTATGGTGTCTAACTCGTTGGTTCTGTCGTAAAAAATCATCTCAATTCAATTATAGTATTTTCAAATACCGTATTTTCAAATACTATTTTGCTGCAAAGAAACGTCTTTTTTTCCAGACCTGCAAACTTTACTTGGAAAATTTCAACTCCCTAATCGTCTCCATCGGATTCTCCGACTTGAACACCGCATTGCCCGCCACCAACACATTCGCGCCAGCTTCAAACAAACTCTTGGCGTTCTGCGTGTTCACGCCGCCGTCCACTTCGATGAGTGCGGAGGCGTGTTGTTCTTCAATCATCCAACGCAACTTGCGGATTTTTTCGTATGTCCGATCGATGAATTGTTGTCCACCAAAGCCCGGATTGACCGACATCAGCAGCACCAAATCCAAGTCGGCAAGGATGTCTTCCAAAACGGCCACTGGCGTGTGGGGGTTAAGCACCACACCGGCGTGTATGCCGAGGGCCTTGATTTGCTGCACGGCGCGGTGGATGTGGTTGCAAGCCTCGTAATGGAAGGTAATGATGTCAGCACCTGCCTTGGCGAAGGCTTCGAAGTATTTCTCTGGCTCCACAATCATCAGGTGGACATCCAAGGGTTTCTGGGCTTTCTTCTTAATCGCTTGAACGACAGGGATTCCGAAGGAGATATTGGGCACGAAGCGGCCGTCCATCACGTCACAGTGGAACCAGTCGGCCTCGCTGCGGTTGACCATCTCGATGTCGCGTTCCAAGTGCAGGAAGTCGGCGGAGAGTAGGGAAGGGGCTATCAAATTCATAGTTGTTCAGTTGTCAGTTGATAGTTATCAGTTGTAGTGGCAAAAGTAGGAAAAAAAACTTTCTGCAATCATTTCGTTTGGAAATTATTGCTATTTTTGCACTGTCGTTAAACCGTAAGGCGAGGCGACAAACATATTGAAGAAAGGCGTTGTACTAACGCTTTATCTGCGGTGTGTCGAATCTCGCAAGTTCTTACACCATCCATAAGGTAAGGCAATGGCCAACGCCCATTGTGTCAGATTATACCTTAATCCGTATATTCTAACAGCGTGGGCATCGGCGTTGCTTATCCTTGGATGGTAGGCAATGCGAGAGCCTCGGCACATGGGATGAGCAATGGTTTAGACTCCCGCGCTTTTTGTGTTGTAATGGTAATAGTAAGAATAACAATTAAAAACAGATAAACGATGAAAAGACTATCGACAATTATGATGTGCTTGCTTGCGATGATGGCAGCAAGCCTGAGTGCTAAGGCACAGGAAGTTACGATTACCTTGTTCCCTGGGTGGAATTGGATTAGTTACCCAAAGGCAGAGACACAGGACATTTCCACAGCTTTGGGCGATTTTGAGCCTGTGAACGGCGACATGCTCAAGTCGCAGTTCGGCAATGCTGTTTATTCCAATGGCTATTGGAGGGGAAGTGTCACGCACTTCATTCCTGGCTGGGGCTACAAGTATTACTCCAACAGGTCGGAAATGGTCAGTTTCGTTTTTGGTGAGGCAGCCCCTCAGCTCACTGTGACCACTGCGGAGCCGACTAACATTACAATGGCATCTGCTACTTGTGGTGGAAATGTGGCTTCAAGCAATGGTGACTATGTGAATGTGATTTTAAGGGGAATATGTTGGAGCTACTCTCCAAATCCTACTTTTAATGATAACTATATAGAGGCAGGGAATGGATTGGGGAATTTCACAATCCCGATGTCTGACTTGCCTCCGAGTACCACTTATTATGTACGTGCTTTTGCGGTAGCGGGTCCTGAAACTTACTATGGTGAGGAATTCAGCTTTACTACACTTGATCATGATAGAGTTGACCTCGGCTTGCCCAGCGGCACTTTGTGGGCTACTTGCAACATTGGGGCATTTGCTTCTTGGGCCAGTGGCTTTTATTTTTCATGGGGTGAGACGGAATCAAAAGGAGTTTATGAATGGAGCACATATCAATATTGCAATGGTAGTGACACTTCACTTACCAAGTACTGTAATGATGCATATTATGGATATAACGGATTTACCGACAGCTTGTTTGTATTGCAGCCAGATGATGATGCTGCTACTGTCATTTGGGGTACAGATTGGCGTACACCTACTTCTGAAGATTGGCAGGAACTGCTTGATAACACTACCCACAGATATACGACATCGTCAAATGGCACAAAAGGGATTCTTTTCAGAGGTTCGAACGGTAATAGTATCTTTTTACCAGTTACTGACACCCGCCCTAGTGGCACTTACTATGGCAACTACAACAACGGCTACTATTGGTCGAGCTCGCTCAGTTTAGATTCACCAGACGAAGCAGTGTGTTTTGAATTCACTTCGCAAAATTGTTACATAGATGCGATTTTTTCCCGTTATTTTGGTTTAGCTGTTCGTCCTGTACGTTCTTCGTCGCAGAACTAATTATGCTCCCATGTTGACTTGTTTGTTTTGTTCACGATTTTAAATCATAAAAACTTCAAGGACAATGACTATATCTCCAGAGATTATATTAACTGTTCTGTCGGCATTATTGACAGGAGGCTTTTTAATACTTGCCATTGAGATTTTTCATTTATCCGCATCGGTGTCTGATAGATATTATTCAGTAATGAAGCCATTTTACCATAAACTCACCAATTATGTAGGTTTTATGTCTTTTATGCAACTTCATTTTAGCTTTCAAAAAACAGATAACGAGTATGCACTTTCATTGAAGCGAATTATCAATGACATTGCTGCACTTTCTGAAAAAATCGTGTTGGGTATAAATATTCCTACTACTGCATTAAGTCCTAAGGAATTGGATGATATTTGTGAGTATTCTATAGGTAACGTTTGGTATTATCTAAGCGAAAAATGGAATTATATTAAGGATGTAGTAATCTTTGATGATAGGTATATTGATGACATTGCAAAAGAATGCCTTGGAGAAATATCAGATAAATACAAAGAAAGTGAAATAAACCTTGAATTAATAGCCAATGTTTCTGACGATTTCGACAGGAATATTTATCAGCCAATACAAGAGGTGCCCTTTCAGTTTGAGAAATGGGTAAAGATTGAAAAAGAATTCAGGTCGTTAAGTTCCAGTTCTGTATTTTTCATTTTGTTTTCCATCCTTATTATTGCATTATTAGGACAAAGTATTTCATACATATTATTAAGTGCGATTTTAATAACAAATGTGTTGATTTTTGTGTTTGTTTTTTCCGTGTATATTGACATGGATAAAAAATCAAAAATAATCATTCGAATATAACATATTATTACTAACCCCGTTCTTCCGAATTTGCAATTCCCGTTCTTCCGAATTTGCAATTCGGAAGTCGTGAATATGAGCATTTGCAATGCGGGAATGATATAAGACCAACCTAATCAAGTCCATAAAAGGCGGCCTTCTTTTTTTGAGGGGTCGCCTTTTTTATCGTTTTCGTCAGGATAGTGTGTTTTCATTTCGTTGCAAGCAGGGACTATCGTCGCCTGCTTGTGTTCGGGTCGTCCTTTTAGGACTTTGGCGGCATGAGAGAACCCTGCTTTCTATGTTCTAATCCAAGTGATTTTTGACATTTTTTCAAGAGATTTTAAATCTATTCGGTAAGGGCCTCAAAGCGAAAGGGTTTCGGCGGCGTGTTTTTGGGCAGGTTGCCCCATGATAGGTTGCCGAAGCCCTTTCGCTTCTACGGCTGATGACAATTCTGCTCGGATACCGCCTCTGTCTTTCCTGTTCCGCTGTTCTGTAGCTTTCTCTTCCATTCGTGGTTTTCCTCGTAGTCGCAGTCGTGGACGACAAGGGAGAATATGATGTGCAGCAGCTTGTTCTTCACGTTGTTGAGGGCGACGCTCCTCGGCTTTCCTGCCGCGATGAGCCTGTCGTGGTAGGCCTTCAGGGTAGGGTTGTATAGGGTCGCTATCAGCGCGGCCTGGGAGAGTTGGCCTTTGAGCTTGCGGTTGGAGTAGCATCGCACGTCGGCCCGCGAGTTGACGGAGCTGCCGGAGCGGTTGCGGAACGGGGCCACGCCGTAGTAGGTCGCCAGTTTGTTCGGGTTGGAGAACTTGGTGAAGTTGGCCGTGTAGACGAGCAGTGCCACACCGTTGACAAGGGAGAGGCCCTTGATGCTTGTCACATGACCGTAGTTCCTCGAGAGGCCCTCATCCGAGGCGATGAGCCTGACTATGCGCTTCTCGCACTCCCTTATCCTGCCCTCGATCCGCTTGACGTCCTCCATCGATGTCTTGTACATGAAGCTGGCCGACGGGCTGTTCGCGCAAGTGGCCTTGATTTCCTTTGCCCGTGTCGCCTTGGCCTTCCTTTCTTCCACGAGGCTGTCCCTGTAGAGGTACAGTTCCTCCAGCCTCTTGTCCGCCGGGCGGTACGGTTCCGCCTTGTCGGCGTGGCGCATGGCGTACTCGGCGATGGCCTTCGAGTCCGTCTTGTCGTCCTTGCCGCGGCGCAGCCCGCTGCTGCGCTTGATTTCCAGCGCGGACTCGCGCCAGACGGTGAGGCCCTTGGCGTACAACTGCTCGCACAGCAGGCGGTCGTACCCACCTGTGGTCTCGGCGCAGTAGAGGCAGTCCTCCTTTGTCGCCTTGGCGGTCTTCCTCACCCATGCCGACAGTTTCCTTATGCCGTCCTTGCTGTTCTCGAATGTCTCATAGCCAGTGACTTCATGTCGTTCTTCTGTCTTTTCAATGATGGTCGCGTCAAGTTTTTCTTTCGAGACGTCGACCCCGATAAACACTTTTTTCATAGTTTTGTGCCGTATTTGGTTATACATCCTTTTTCGAGGGGGGATTGGCTGGGAACTGCGCTTGTGCTGTTACTTTAAACAGGCTCCGAGCCTAACTTTCTATATAGCCTTTGCAGCTTCGTCCCGGAGGGTCCATAGCAGGGTTTGGACTATTCGTCCAGAAAGGGTGCTGGATTGCCCTCCGGAAGTCGATCCTCCCTTCATACAACAAAGGTAAGAATTAACCTTGTACGAATTACGCTGCAAACTTAAAGCAGGGTTTGGACTATTCGTCCAGAAAGGGTGCTGGATTGCCCTCCGGAAGTCGATCCTCCCTTCATACAACAAAGGTAAGAATTAACCTTGTACGAATTACGCTGCAAACTTAAAGAAAGGGTGACGATAAAGAAGGCAGGCGGTTTCAACCCCTGCCTATATGTCGGGTGGTGTCTGCCCCGGTGTGGCATCCTTACAGGTTTTGGGTTGTGGGGCTGTCGCATTACGGCTGCCGTGTTTTCATTCCGTTGCAAGCAAGGACTGTCGTCGCCTGCTTGTGTTCGGGTCGTCCTTTTAGGACTTTGGCGGCATGAGGGAACTCCTCCCGTAGCCGAGTATTAGGATTTACAATCCTTCAAGGGCAAAATTGGCTGATGCGGTATTTTCGGGAAAAAGTGGCTGTGTTCCAGAAATTGTGTATTTTTGCAGTCATAATCATATACAAATCTATATAAAATGTCTACAGCAACATTACAAATTCGTGTCGAAAACAACCTTAAAGAGCAAGCGACGGCCTTGTTTGATCGTCTTGGGCTTGACCTTCCAACTGCTATCCGAATCTTTCTGAAGAAGTCGGTTTCGGAGAATGGCGTTCCTTTTGAGATCAAGGAGAAACCTCGTGTTTCCGCAAGTGGGCTGAAGGCTCTATATTCGCTCAACGATGAGGCTGTAGGGAATGGCAAAGCGGGAATGACGGAAGAAGAAATTGAAGCAGAAATCGCAGCAGTTCACACTAATAACAATTGAGTGCCATGCGTTATGTAGTAATTGACACCAATGTCATTGTCTCGGCATTGTTGGCCCAAGACCGTCGGCGTTCTGTGCCTTTTGCCATACTCGAAGCGGTCTTTTTGGGAAAGATTACCCCTGTACTTTCCAAGGATATCATGGCGGAGTATGTTTCTGTGTTGAATAGAGCCAAATTTGGCTTCAATAAGGAACTGGTGAAAACAATTTTAGTGGAGATAAAAGCACAAGGTGTTTGGGTCAATCCTGAAAAGACTGGGAAGGAATTGCCCGACCAAAAGGATGTTTGTTTTTATGAGGCGGCAACTATATATGAAGATATGGGCATTTGTTTGGTGACTGGCAATATGAAGCATTTCCCCGATTGTCCGTTTGCAGTGACACCTGCTCAGTTGAAAGAAAGACTTGGTATTTGATGTCATTCCGTTTTGGCATTTCGGCTTGACTTACTGAACTTTGAGGTATCAAAAAAGCCCCTCAATTTCTTGAGAGGCTTTTTCCATTTCCTTAACCGAGATAACTCTTCAGGATCTTGCTTCGGCTGGTGTGTTTCAACCGGCGTATGGCCTTTTCCTTGATTTGGCGCACGCGCTCGCGCGTCAGGTCGAATTTCTCTCCAATTTCCTCCAAGGTCATCGGGTGGCTGCCGCTCAGCCCGAAGTACATTCGGACGACATCCTGCTCCCTTTGCGTCAGGGTGGAGATGGCTCGGTCGATTTCTTTGCGCAACGACTCATAAAGAAGTTCAGTCTCAGGGGTCGGGGCTTCCTCGCTCTTCAGCACGTCATACATGGTGTTGTCCTCGTCTTGGATGAGGGGCGCGTCCATGCTGATGTGGCGTCCAGCGTTCTTCATCGACTCCTTCACCTCTTGCTCCGTGATTTCTAAAACTTCGGCAATCTCCTCTGCATTGGGTTCGCGCTCAAATTCTTGCTCTAACTTGGCGTAAGTCTTGTTGATTTTGTTGATGGAACCGATTTTGTTGAGAGGGAGACGGACAATGCGCGATTGTTCGGCCAAAGCCTGAAGGATGGATTGGCGAATCCACCACACGGCGTAGGAAATGAACTTGAAACCTCTGGTTTCGTCGAAACGTTGTGCGGCTTTTATCAGTCCCAAGTTGCCTTCGTTGATTAAGTCGGGAAGACTGAGGCCTTGGTTCTGATACTGTTTTGCTACGGAGACTACAAAGCGCAAGTTGGCCTTGGTGAGTTTTTCCAACGCGATCTTGTCGCCTTGTTTGATACGTTGCGCCAATTCAACCTCTTCTTCAGCCGAAATCAGCTCAACCTTACCAATCTCTTGCAGGTACTTGTCGAGAGACGCGGTCTCACGGTTCGTCACCTGCTTCGTAATCTTTAACTGCCTCATTTATGTTTGTTTAGTTCTTTGAATATGTTCTTTCTTGTTCGGGTTCGAGCGGATTTGCAATCCGCTCGCGTTGAGATGGGAATTTCAAATTCCCTTTTCGAGGCTGGCGGATTCCAAATCCGCCAGAACCTCAAAGTGGGTTTTATCTTTTGCGACCGCCGCCATTGCCGTGGCCACCACCATTGCGGTTGCCTCCGCCATGACCGCCACGGTTTCCACCGTTGCCATGACCTCCGCCACCGTTTCCACCCTTCTTCTCCTCAAAGCCTTCCGGCTTGGGCAGCAGGGCGCGGTGCGACAGACGCAACTTGCCGGTCTTTTGGTCAATCTCAACGAGTTTCACATCGATTTCGTCGCCTTCCTTCAGGCCGGTCTCTTCCATCGTCTCGTAACGCTTCCAGTCGATTTCGGAGATGTGGAGCAGGCCGTCCTTGTTCGGGATGATTTCCACGAAAGCGCCAAACGCCATGATGGAAACGATCTTGCCGTGGTAGACCTCACCAACTTCGGGCACTTGCACGATGGCACGAATCTTGGCCTTGCAAGCCTCGATGTCTTCCTTGTTTTGCGAAGCGATTTCCACGATACCTTTCTGGTCGTCCTCGGTGATGACGATAACGGTGTTGGTCTCTTTCTGCATCTCTTGGATGATTTTTCCGCCAGGTCCGATGACGGCACCAATCATATCCTTCGGGATATACATGGTCTCGATGCGTGGCACAAACTCCTTATAATCAGCGCGAGGCTCGGTGATGGTTTTGGCCATCTCGTCCAAGATGTGCAAACGGCCTTGACGTGCTTGTTCGAGGGCTTCAGTCAGCACTTCGTAGGACAGGCCGTCGACCTTAATATCCATTTGGCAGGCGGTGATACCATCGCGGGTGCCAGTGACCTTAAAGTCCATGTCGCCGAGGTGGTCTTCGTCGCCGAGGATGTCGGTGAGGATGGCGTATTTGCCAGTTTCGCTGTCAGAAATCATGCCCATAGCCACGCCAGCGACGGGTTTGCGCATCGGCACGCCAGCATCCATCAATGCGAGGCAACCGCCACACACTGAGGCCATTGACGACGAACCGTTGGATTCGAGGATGTCGCTCACGATGCGGATGGTGTAAGGCATGCTTTCGTCGTGCGGCACCATCGTCTTGAGGGCGCGCTCGGCCAAGTTGCCGTGACCGATTTCGCGGCGGCTGGTGCTGCGTTGAGCCTTGGCCTCGCCAGTGGCAAAGCCGGGGAAGTTGTAGTGCAGTGTGAAGTTCTTCGTGCCTTCCACCACGGCGCCGTCCAAAGTCTGTTCGTCTAATTTGGTGCCGAGGGTGACGGTCACCAAAGCCTGCGTTTCACCACGGGTGAACACAGCTGAACCGTGGGCTTTGGGCAGAATATCGACTTCCGTCCAAATGGGACGCACCTCGTCAGTCTTACGACCGTCGAGGCGGATGCGCTCGTTGAGGACGGCGTTGCGCACAGCCGAGCGTTCCACGTCGTGGAAATAACGTTTGGCGAGCGGTGTAACGGTTTCGAGTTCCTCTTCGGTATATTTTTCAAGGTATTTGTCTAAGATTCCGCTGAAAGTTTCTTCGCGGAGGTGCTTGTCGGCGCAACCCGTGAGGGCGAAGTCGTAGCACGGCTGATAGCAGTTGGTTTCGATTTCGGCGCGGAGGTTTTCGTCGTTCACCTCGTGGCAGTATTCGCGCTTTGCCTTGTTGACCTGTTCCATCAGTTCAATCTGGGCTTGGCATTGGATCTTGATGGCTTCATGGGCGGCTTTCAGTGCGCCGAGCATCTCTTGCTCGCTTACTTCCTTACATTCGCCTTCCACCATGCAAATATCCTTCATCGAGGCGGCCACCATCAGTTCGAGGCGGGCTTCCTCCATTTGGGCGAAGGTCGGGTTGATGACGTATTCGTCGCCAATGAGGGCCACGCGCACTTCCGAAATCGGGCCGTGGAAGGGGATGTCGGACACGCAGATGGCGGCAGAGGCGGCCAAGGCTGCAAGAGCATCTGGAGTTTGTTCCTTGTCATTCGACAAAAGGTTGACTTGCACGATGGTCTCGGCGTGGTAGTCGTCGGGGAACAGCGGGCGCAGGGCGCGGTCGATGAGGCGCGAGATGAGCACCTCGTAGTCGGAGGGCTTGGCCTCGCGCTTAAAGAAACCGCCCGGGAACTTGCCCGTGGAGTAGTATTTTTCCCTATAGTCGACAGACAGGGGGAAGAAATCGGTTTCGGGAGCCACTTCCGTTGCTGAGCAAACGGTGGCTAAGATGACGGTGTCGCCGCAGCGGAGCATGACTGATCCGTCGGCTTGCTTGGCGTAACGGCCGGTGTTCAACGTAATTTCCTGACCGTTAGGCATTTTGATGGTTTGTGTAAATCCTAGTGGACCCATGATTTTAATGTTTTTTTACTGTTTTCTCTACTTCCTAACTTGTGGGTTCGTAAAATAGCAAAAAAAGGCAATGCTCGATTGCCTTTTTTTGCGTTTGGCTTGGGTAGCCGAAAGTCTTACTTTCTGATGCCCAATTCCTTAATGATGTTACGGTATCTTTCGATGTCGGTTTTCTTCAAATAATCGAGAAGTCTTCTTCTCTTACCTACCAAGCCAACCAACGCACGTTTGGCCGCCACATCCTTGTGATGGACTTTCGTTTGCTCTGTCAAATGCTTAATTCTGTAGGTGAACAAAGCGATTTGGCCTTCTGCTGAACCAGTATCGGCAGCGTTCTTGCCGTATTGGCTGAAAATCTCTGATTTCTTTTCTGCAGTTAAGTACATAATTTTCTTCTTTTTACGATAAATTTGTTGTTCTAAACGGGCTGCAAAGATACGAATATTTTCTGAATTGTGGAGTTTTGCATGAAAAAAACTCTAAAAAGATGGTTTGAAGCGGCATAAGTTAAAAACATAGCGTCATTCTTGAGCTGTTAATCCGCCACATCCATATTGTTCGATTCCATCTTGTTGCTCACGGCTCCGGGCTTGTCTTGATGTTCGATGATTTCCGTAATCACTTCAGAATGAAACATTTCGCCGACAAAATCATGCGCCTTCGTATGTTTGTGGTGCCATTCTTCGCCTTCATGCTTGGTCTTGTTCACCATGTTTTTCATCTTTTGGTTGAAGTTCAACACTTTCAGATAGAATCGGAACAGGCTTTTCTCCTTGTCAATCAATGGGATAAGGAGGGAATTGATGACGATGGAGGAGAGGATGACCGAAAAGACGATGTTCCTTACAAACATGGCGGTTTCCAAATCGGGGATGTAGATGAGGGCTTGTGTGGCCAACACTGCGGCGGTCAGTCCCTTGGGATTGAGTGCCGACATGAAAACCAATTCCTTTTCGGGGATGCCTTCCTTTTTGGAGATGGCGAAACGCACCGCTGGGATACGGATGATGAATAACAATAAACTGATTCCCAGCCCGATAACGAAAGGATGCCATTGGTTGAGTTGGATGGAAATGCCAACATAGATGAAGAAGAATGTCTTCAGGAGCAGCACCAATTCCGAAAACAAAGAACGCTCGGTTTCGTTCAGGTTGACGGGCACTTTCTTGATGAACTTCTTGAGCCATGCGTTATAGATACCGTCGATGTTGGCCATGCCGATGCCGAAAGCCAAGGCCGCGATGGCACCGCTGAAGCCCATCCACTCGTTGAGGCCGTAGATGATGAAAACGAAGGCGGGTGTGGTGAGGATGGAATACTTGATGTTGCGCACTTGGTCGAGAATCAAGGCCCAAAAGATGGCGCCAATCAGTCCCATCACCGTGGCGAGGATGAATGATGAGAAGATGTCGCCGAGAATCGCGCCAAACTCCACATGCCTCGATTTGATGGCTTGCATCAGTGCCAAAGCCAGCACAATGCTGAACACATTGCCGATGGCGGCCTCCAAAATGAGCATAATGGCAGGTTTCTCCGACATGCGCATCTGCCTGACGATGGGAATGACAACTGCCGATGCCGTGCCGCCCAACATGCAGCCCAATATCATGCTGATGATAGGATCCAATTCCAGCAGAAGCCAACCCGCCAACCAAACTGCGACGGCGGAAAACACAAAATTAAGGGCCGTGAGTTTCAAGGCTCCTTTGAAAGAGTCCTTCAAGGCAGTGAATCTCAATTGAGTGCCGCTCTCAAACAAGATGGTAACTAAGGTAATGCCTGAAAACAGGCTGCCGGCATTGCCTAAACTGTCGGGCGAAATCCAATGGAAAACGGGACCGATGAGCAAGCCGATGATGATGAGAAACAGCACATCGGGGATGCGTTTGCGGCTGAAAATCTCGCTGAAAAGGTGTGCCGTGAAGATGAGCAAACCGATGATGGCAATGGTCAGGCCGATTTCGCGCGACGAGCTACCATTGTTGACTTGCTCGGCAACCGAGTTGACTATACTTGGGTTGAGTACGGGACCGGGAATTTGCACGATGGTGTCGTTGATTCCTGAAAGGGTATTGGTGGTGGGGATGAGGTCGGGTTGAATCATGGCGACACATTATTAGTTGAACAATCTCCAATTGACGCCGATGAAAAAGCGGCTGTCGCGCATTGGATAATGGGGCGCGATGAACGAATTGTAGTTGCCCGTAAGTAGGAACATATTGCTGTAAACCAGATAGATATGCGCTTTTTTTACCTTGATGGCCAAAGAAAGGTCGATGAAGGGGAAGTTGCCGATTTGAACTTCGTTTTGCAGATAGAAAACGCGGGTGGCGGGCATGTAGGCATCGGCGTAAAACTTCGTGAAATAGCGTACCGTGATGCAGGGATGCAACGTGGCGGCCTTGCGGAAAATGGGTTGCGAATACCCGATTCTCAGTCGGCCCTGAAGCAGAGGGAGGTGCATAACTTCTTCGTTGCTTGACTTTTGCAGGCTTGCAAACCCCTCAAACTCAAATCGCCAAAGGTTTTGGTAGAAACTGAAATAGGCTTCGCGGATGCTGAACATGCCGTCGTTTTGGGCGGGACGGGCATCGGTGCCGAAATAAATCAGGTTGGCAATGCTGGTTTGCCTCACGCCGATGCAATAGGTCTTGTAGTTGTATTTCAGGTTGAAAGTCAGGTAAGTAGCGGCTTTGAAATCGTTTTCCCAACGGAAATGGTTTGAAGAATATCTTTCCTCGAACCAGTTGGCCGACTGCCGTTTGATTTCCGCGTCGAAGGTGGCATAACCCCAGTTTTTGCTTGTCGTTCCGATGAATTGTTTCCATTGTCCTCTGAGGTCGAAATCGCCGATTTGGTAGCCCAAGGTGATGAGTTCGCCATGTCCTGTGATGCGCGTCGACTTGAACAGGTTGACGATGATGCCGCCGTTCACGCTGAGTTGCTGATAGTTGCGCGAAAGTACGGTTTCGCCTTTAAGGTAGTCGAAATGCTTCACTTTATAGAAGCCGTGCGAGAGACCCGCATAAAGGTAAAATGGAATGTCGTCGTTGTATTTCTGATAGCCCAAGCTGTTCCATTTCAATGTGTTGCGAATGGCTCTCACTAAAGTGGTGTCGGTGGATTTCGTTACATCGAGCAAAGTGTCGAAAGGTTGGTAGAAAGCCACGGTAGGGGAGGACTCGTTATAGTACAGCTTGTTATTCAAATATCTGAAACTGTGGCAAATCCTTCCCAAAGTGAATTTCCTGACCTTGGTTTCTTGAATGACAACATCGTGATTTTCAATGTTTTTAATGCTGTCTATGGACAAGGTATCAATCGACAGAGTGTCCATTGAAAGACTATCGTTGGGAAGAGAAATCGTGGTGATGGAATCGTTTTCTATCGGGTTGGTTTCTTGCTTTGTGACCACTGTTTTCTGCGGCAAAAGATTGAAGTAATGCTCGAATCCAATACCACTCGAAACAACGAAATTAGTCGCCGAAGAGAGGTTGACATTGATGACTGAATTGTCTGTCTCTGTGTGAGATATGTAACTTTCATCATTGACGATGCCGCCGTTTTCGCCCATTTCGAGTTTGTTGCGATAATAATACGCAGAGATGCCATACCGTTTGTTTTCAGTGAAATAGTGCGCGTTGAGCCAGAAATAGTTGTTGAGGGTTCTGCTGTTCTTGAACACGCCTGGCGAGAAATCGGAATTGAAAGCAAATGAGACAAATAGGCGAGGGGAGAACTGCCTGCCAAATTTGACGTTGAGGTGCTGCTCTTTGTCGGCGGTGGTCATCACATAGCGGATTTCGGAGTAGGGGAGAACCGACATGTAAGTCACCAACGAGCTTTCGTTTTGCATTATGGCGGAAAAGGTAGGCAAGGTCATGTCGAATCCAACTTGATGCAAATAGTTGAACCTCATCGATTTATGTGCAAGCCCTGTGTTGCTGAGTGTGCTGTAGATGGTGTTTTCGCGTTCTAAAACCTCATGGATGGCAGTATGGAAAGTCGTGGTGTCGATGACTTTGGAGGCGTTCAGATAGATGCTGTCGAACTGTAAGGCGTTGTAAGTGACGAAGGTGGAATCTATGGGTAGGGTAGGGCGAGGGGTTGGTTTTTTTGGCACAATACTATCTTGATTGGGATTTTGCGAAAATCCTAATAAACTGGAAATCAGTAAAATGAAAACAACAACCAATCTCTTGGCCATACCTCAGAATTTGGCTGTAAAATTAGTAAAAATGTTGC
>CAMVCZ010000046.1 GCA_947166105.1 uncultured Bacteroidales bacterium | reverse complement strand
GGTTTTTTGTCATCAAAATTAAAGCATCGTTACAACTAATTTTTTAATCATTACTTGATTCATCTTTCATGTTCATTGAACATTTATACAAATCTCCGTTTGCATGGATTACAAAACTGTTTGGTAATACCGCAAAACAGCCTGTCGTTCGTCTTGACTTTAAAACATGTTGCGGATTATAGAAACCACTTTCCATCAACGAGTGTGTTATAACGCCGTCGTAATATGCGACCTCATCTTTCTTGATTAAAGCATCAATTGGGTTGTTCTCTCGATTAAACAACGGGTATGCGTAACAATGTAAGTGGGTGTTTTCACCAAATCTTTTCCTAATGAATGGAATCAGTTTTTGTATATCTTCAACATTGTTTTTATCATAATTCAGCCGAATCGAAACATTTATCTCTTTCGACAGCAATTTTCCAACTACATCCAAAGTTTTTTCATATGATTGTGGAAAGTTTATGTAGTTTTTTCTCTTCTCGTGTTCTTCTTTTAATCCATCAAAGGTGATTTGAACGTTGGTGATGTGCCATTGTTTTTTTGCGATTTCAATTAAATCATCTGAAAACAAGGAAGCATTGGTGATTAATGAAGCATTTATCTTTGTTTTTGAACCTTTTAGCCCTTCTGTAACGTCATTTGTGATTAAAGTGATAACCTTTGGATTTAATAAAGGTTCACCACCAAACCAATTCAAAGTAATGGAATGAAGGTTCCTTGAGTTGTTTACAATGAAGCGAGAAACAGCTTCTGCCGTTTCTATATCCATCGTTTTTCTCTCGTAATTCTCTTCGTAACAATAAAAACATCTTGCATTACAGCTTGTTGTGGTCAGAATTCGGTAAATAGCATTGTTTTTTGTGAAGGTGTCTCGAAACCTGCAGTAATTCAACAATTCGGTTTCATCGAAAGAGTCCTCAATCACAAGTCCTAATCGTAGCCATTTTTTGATTATCGCTTTTTCTGTTTCTGAATCATTAAGATGTAGCAATTCATTGTACTCCAGATTGTCAAGTAAAACCATAGCTCCCGATAAAGTATTGAAAACTATTGCTTTATCATCATTTGTTTTATAGATGTTATATTGAGACAATTTGTACTTCATCTTACAATAATTGCGATTATAAAAATACGGCAAAATTAACCAAATCCCATGCCCGACTTTGGCGGAAACCGTTGGTAAAAGCCACGCTTTCGTTGTAAAAAGCAACGTTCAAAAGGCTGCGGTTTCGTTCAGCAAGGCGGCCAACCGGCGGGCAAGTTCGGGGCTAATGTGGTCGAGATGAAACGTGAACGAAGTGGTTTTGGCTTTCAGGCCATAGTGTTCTTCCACGTCGGAAAGGAAATTGTGGCCCAGCACCAAGGAGATTCGTGCCAGCAGCATCGAATCCAAGCTGGGTCGCTCGAAGATGCCATAGACGGTGCTGCGCTCCAAGTGGATTTGCCGCGCAAACTCGGCAACGGTCATCCCGCTCTCGTCGAAGACGGCTTTGATCATTTGTCCGATATGGAAGTCATGCTGTGTGGCCATGGCGCGTTGTCGTTTTTGGCGACGACACGAAAAAAAGCGTGGAATCTATTTCTTTTCCTGACCACAGGGTTACCACGCCCTCCAAATCCGAAAAAAGTTGTTCCACGCCAATACTGGCGCTTGCAACTAATTCTTGATTTGGAGTCTCCGAAGAGTCAAAGGTGGTAAATTTGTGGTCAAGAGTTAGCTTCAAATCGCTATTCTACTATGTCGTTATGAAGTTCGTCCGTTTGTTTACATAGAAAGGGTTTAGATGTTTGGAGGCAAAGGTAGGGAAAAAAAGGGATTGGCAAGGGAAAAACGAGATTTTTTCATCAAAAAGCTTGCGGAATGGGAAATTAGTTGTAATTTTGTGGTCGAAAAGTCGTAAAGGTAAACAGATTTTGCATACTTTAACAATAAAATGACCATATTTGAGTGGATAAGGAATCGGGAAATTAGAGGGCATGTGACATTTTCTGTTGAGGAATTGAAGCAGGCATTTCAAGAAAAGTCATACGAAACCATCAAGTCGGAACTGGCTCGTCTTGCAAAGAAAGGCTATGTCAGTTCGGTTTATCGTGGTTTCTATGTGGTGGTGCCTGTGCAATACCAATTGAATGGCGTCGTGCCGCCCACCTATTATATTGACTGGCTCATGCAGTATGTTGGCAAGCCTTATTATCTCAGTTTGCTTTCGGCTGCCGCAATGCATGGAGCTTCGCATCAGGCGGTCATGGTAACGCAGGTGACAACCGTTGCGCCAAGAATCAAGTATTCTTCGAAAAACCCTTTGTTGAATTGGAATTATCGGAAGCAAATTCCCGAGGGACTTCTGATGACAAAAAATGCTGAAATGGGCGTGGTGCGCTATTCCAACCTAGAACTTACTGCTGTGGACTTGGTGCAGTTTGCCGACCATGTTGGAGGCTATCAAAGGGTGGCAACCGTGCTCGCCGAATTGGTTGAGGCGATGGATGTGGAAAAGGTGGCGAACGTGGTTCCTTATACGACCATAGCAACCCTGCAACGCTTAGGATATATGCTGGAATATGTACTCGAAGAAAAGGAAAAGGCAAATATCTTGTTCTCGATGCTGAAGGAGCGGAAGCCTTGGAACAGCATCTTGTTAAGGAACGGCCGACCGAAAAACGAGGCTTCGCAATCCAATAGATGGTGTGTAAACGGAAATGTTGAAATAGAAATCGATGAATTATGATTAATAGTGCGTCAATAATGGAATGGAAGGAACAAGTTCCTTGGAAAGACAACAGATATATGGCGTTCACGGTAGAGAATCCGCCAACTTACAAGCAGTTCGTCAACAATATGGAAGCCAAGATGACTGACGAGGAGTTTCTGGGCGACACCATGGGCTTGCTCCGTCCCGAAATGTCCTTTGAGCCATTGGCCTCTTACCGGCTTGTAAAGGAAACGTTAATTGACCGATTGCAATAACAACAAAAAAGCCCACCCCATCGGGCAGGCTTTTGTCGTTAAACGATATGTAAATCCGCTTACTTCAGCTTCTTATACCCATAAACAGCCAGGTCGCCCAATTCTTCCTCGATGCGGAGCAGTTGGTTGTACTTGGCCATGCGGTCGCTGCGGCTCAACGAGCCGGTCTTGATTTGGCCGCTGTTGGTGGCCACGGCGATGTCGGCGATGGTGGCGTCCTCGGTCTCGCCCGAGCGGTGGCTCGTGACGGTGGTGTAGCCGTGACGATGGGCCATGTCGATGGCGTCCAAGGTCTCGCTCAGCGAGCCGATTTGGTTCACCTTAATTAATATGGAGTTGGCGCAGCCGAGTTGGATGCCCTTCGAGAGGAAGTCGACGTTGGTGACGAAGAGGTCGTCGCCGACGAGTTGGCAGCGGTCGCCGATGCGGTCGGTGAGTTTTTTCCAGCCGTCCCAGTCTTCCTCGCCCATGCCGTCCTCGATGGAGTCGATGGGGTACTTCTTGATGAGTTCCTCAAGGAAGTCGACCTGCTCATCGGAGCTGAAGCGCTTGCCGTTGGGGTCTTTCTTCGTGCCGTTCTTGAGTTCGCGATAGTCGTAGAACCACTTGCCGCCTTCGTTGTAAGCGAATTCCGAAGCGGCGCAGTCCAAGGCGATTCTCACGTCCTTGCCAGGCTCGTAGCCGGCTTCACGGATGGCATCGCAGATGATGCTCAAGGCATCCTCGGTGTCGTTGAGGGCAGGGGCGAAGCCACCTTCGTCGCCGACGGCGGTGCTGAGGCCGCGCTTCTTCAGCAGCTTGGCCAAGGTGTGGAACACTTCGGCACCCATGCGAAGACCCTCGCGGAAGCAGCAAGCGCCCACGGGACGGATCATGAACTCTTGGAAGGCGATGGGGGCATCACTGTGCGAGCCTCCGTTGATGATGTTCATCATCGGGACGGGCAGCGTGTAGGTGTTTGTGCCGCCGATATAGCGGTAGAGTGGGATGTCCAAGTAGTTGGCGGCAGCTTTGGCCACGGCCAATGAAACGCCGAGGATGGCGTTGGCGCCGAGCTTCGACTTGGTCTTGGTGCCGTCCAAAGCAAGCATCTTGTGGTCGATGGCGCGTTGGTCCAAGGCCGACATGCCTAAAATTTCGGGGGCGATGATTTTGTTGACGTTGTCAACGGCTTTCAAAGTGCCCTTGCCGCCGTAGCGTTTCTTGTCGCCGTCGCGAAGTTCGAGGGCTTCGTGTTCGCCAGTCGAGGCACCCGAAGGCACCGAGGCGCGACCCATCACGCCACATTCCAAAGTAACATCCACTTCAACCGTGGGGTTTCCGCGAGAATCAAGGATTTCGCGGGCAATGATTTTTTCTATTCTCATAGTATTCAATGAATTAAGATTTGATAATTTCAAATTTCAAGATTTCAAAATTGAGGTGCAAAGGTAATAAAAATTCTTATCCCATCTTACCTGTTTTCATTTCATTTTCCAAAATGGAATAAACGTATTTTGGGCTTTGGAAATACAGGCCGCTTTCAGGACGATTCAGGGCAGCGTAAGTGTCTGAGTTATAAAACACATCAAAGGCGGCTTTCATAGCCAAGTTTTGGCGTTCCATCAACAAAGAAATGAGGTCGCGGGTCAAAATGTCGACCATAAAATCAAAGTCTTTTTTCTCTATATTCATAACTTCTTCAGTTTGCTGATGGCAAATTCGGTACAAAAAGCGTATTGGAAAGTAATGCCTTTCATATAATGCAGTCTACGCATAAATTCTTCAATGTCAATGTAACCTTCACGAAGGTTGAACATTTGTCGGCCAACTCTGTCATTGGCAATGGGTCCATAAACAATATCGTAATTGTGTATGTTGACTTCAGAATCTGTATCCCTATTGGAAAAGATGAACTTGGCCCATTCACGAGAATATCCTTCAAAGGTTTTCACTTGAAGTTGTCTGTCATCCAACAAAGTTTCGTCAAATTTAAACGAAGTGATGATAGGCGTTCCACCAAATCGGTCTACTGTGAACGCAGCCATTTCTTCGGCTTGTTGTATTTCTTCGGAGAGATAAAAGGCTTTACCGAAATCCTTGTTGGGCTTGGATTTGCTAAGGTCAATGTTCTCAATTTCAGTATTTGAGCCGTGGTAGAGAATCATGACAATTGACCTCCTTGTCGTTTACAATAGTCTGAAACGCCTTGAACCATTTCCTGAAACGAAAGTGTGTGCATAATGCCATAGTTCCGCTCGATAAAGCCAACTCCATCGTAACGACTGATATAACGATAGGCTTGAACGGGAGTGAGTTGATACTTGGCTGCAAACAGTTTTACAACCATAATCAGATACTCGATTTTGTCTATGGTCAATTGCGACATTTTTCAATTTATTGATTTTGCAAAAATAGTTATTTTTTGAAAATACGTCAAAACAGCAAACCATTTTCTTCTGGTGTGCGCGAAACGCCTATCATTTCCTCAAATTCAGCTTCCGTGATGATGGGAATGCCCAAACATTCAGCCTTTTTGCGTTTCTCTGGTCCCATCTTGTCGCCGGCCAACACGTAGTCAGTCTTGCCAGAGATGCTACCCACGTTCTTGCCTCCGTAGGCCTCGATGGTTTCCTTGATGCCGTCGCGGGAATAGTGTTGGAACACACCGCTCACAACAAAAGACTTTCCAGCCAAAACCTGTTCCTTGTCGGAAACGGTTTGCTCGGCCATAGCAAATTGCAGCCCTTTGGTTTTCAGTCGATTGACGATTTCAATATTACGCTCATCGTCGAAGAAATTCCTGACGGAAAGCGCAATCTTCTCGCCAATTTCGTTGATTTCGGTCATTTCCTCAACTGAAGCACTAATGATATGGCCGATGTCGTGCAAGGCCTTGGCCAACACCTTGGCGACGGATTCGCCCACGAACTTGATGCCCAAGGCAAACAGCACCCGTTCAAACGGCACCGACTTCGACTTTTCCAAAGCATCCAAAATGTTCTGCGCCGTCTTTTCCTTGAAACTGACCTTGCGTGTGGCCAAGGGCATCAGGCTAAACTCATCCTCAATGGTGATGGTTTTCTCCAAACCATAGAGTTTCTCAAAGGTAAGGTCGTATAAATCAGCGACATTGCGCACCAAGCCTTCCTCATAAAGCAGTTCAACCTTGCCTTCGCCGAGGCTTTCGATGTTCATTGCCTTGCGCCCAATGAAATGCTCGATCCGGCCTCGGATTTGCGGCGAACAGCCCGAAGTGTTCGGACAATACCAAGCCGCTTCGCCCTCATTCTGAACCAATTGGCTTCCGCAAATCGGGCAGGTCTTGACGAATTCCACTGGTTTTGCGCCCGCCTGACGCTTGTCCAAGTTCACACCGATGATTTTCGGGATGATTTCGCCGCCTTTCACAACCGTAACCGTGTCGCCATAATGCAAATCGAATTGTCGGATGAAATCTTCATTATTCAAGGTGGCGCGTTTCACGGTGGTGCCGGCCAATTGCACGGGCGCAAGGTTAGCAACAGGAGTAATCGTTCCGTGTCGTCCCACTTGGAAATCAACGCTTTGCAGATCGGTTTCCACTTCCTCCGCCTTGAATTTGTAGGCGATGGCCCACTTCGGCGACTTGGCCGTGAAGCCCAAAGCCTCTTGTTGCGCGTAACTATTGACTTTCAGCACGATACCGTCAATGGCAAAAGGCAATTCATGGCGTTTCACGTCCCAATAGTCGATGAACTCGAAGATTTCGTCGATGGTCTTGCAAAGTGCCATATAGTTAGAGATGTTGAAGCCCCATTTCTTGGCGGCTTGCAGGCTTTGGTAGTGGGTTTGGTAGCGGTCTTCGAGGTCGTCCATCATCATATAGTAGCAATAATTGTCGAGTCGGCGGTGGGCTACTTCCTTGCTGTCCTGCAATTTAAGCGTTCCAGCGGCAGCGTTGCGCGGGTTTGCGAAGAGGTCGTCGCCAGCCTCGGCGCGGGCTTCATTCAATCGGTTGAAACTCTCGAAAGGCATCACGATTTCGCCGCGCATCTCGAAAAAGTCGGGATAGTCGCCGTGGAGCTTGAGTGGCACGGTGTGGATGGTCTTCACGTTGGTGGTCACGTCGTCGCCTTGGGTGCCGTCGCCACGGGTGACGGCGCGGACGAGCACACCTTGTTCATATTGCAGGCTGATGCTGAGTCCATCGAATTTTAGCTCGCAGCAAAACTCAACTTCCTCATTTACAGTCTTTTTAATTCGGTTGATGAAGTCGGCAATCTCCTCTCGGCTGTATGAATTAGCCAAGGAAAGCATGGGGTATTTATGTTGAACACTCTTGAATTCCTTGGTTATGCCGCCGCCCACACGCTGTGTTGGCGAAGTAGGCGAAAGAAACTCAGGGAATTCCTTTTCCAATCGCGCCAGTTCCTCGAGCTTCATGTCAAACTCATAGTCGCTGATGGTCGGTTTGGCGAGGATGTAATAATTGTAGTTGTGTTGCTCCAGTTCGTCACTCAGGGCGGCAATGCGCTGTCGGGCTTCTTCGCGATTCATAATATAATGTAGTTCAACGGATTGACATTGAGAATGATGAGCAATAGCCAAATGAAAGCGATGGAAGCGACCACACCGATGAAGGTCATCAAGGCACCTTTGAAATTGCGTTTCAAGCAGAGAAGCAGCAAGATACTGAATACGATGAATAGGCTCTCGTACCATACGCAAATGCCGAAACCGAGCATGAGTCCTGCTATCAGGAACGAGGTGCGATGGACATTCTCATTGAGGTTGTTCTGTCTTAAAATCTGTTGTCTCAGCACCACATTGGCACCATAAAGCAGCAGCGGCAAGCCCAAAAACGAGCTGGCGTTTTCAACAATGCCAAAGGATGGCATGATGCAGCAAAATGTTGGAATCAATGCCAAAAGCCATGCGTTTTCTTTGTTTGAGGCAAGGTCGCAAATGCGGTAAATCATTGACACCGTGAACAAGGACACCATAGCATACAATGTGCGGCTGAGCAGCATCATCGGTTGTGACTGTCCCACGCCTAACAGCGATTTCATCTTGTCCAAAAAGCCGATGAAAAGTGTCGGGTGTTGCAATTCGCGGTTGGAGCCAAAGCCCGGGACGAAAATCACGACGAGGATGCGCACCGCAATGGCAATCAGCATCAAAGCGGTGAAGGGGTGTTTTTCCTTGAATTGTTTGAGTTTTTGAAGCATAATTGTTTTGTTTGAAGCGCAAAAATACGAAAGTTTTTGTAATTTTGCCGCGTTATAACTCAATTTGGAATATTAAAATAATCTTAAACTATTAAAAAATGAACAAATTAGTAAAAGTTTTCGCATTGGCCGCTGCAATGGTGTTTTGCAGTCAGGCTGTGGCACAAACCCGTGGTGCCATGTTTCTTGGCGCTTCTTTCCCGATGAAAGACTATGGCAAATTCGACGGTTTCGATGATTTCGCATTAACGACTTTGGATGAAAACGATGGCGGGGCAGGCATCGGTTTCAATGCCGGTCTCAAATGGTACTTCAACATGGGCTTGGAAGGCCTCGGTGTGATGCTTTCTGTTGATGGCTTCTACAATGGTTCCAACCCTGACTTGAAGGAAGCATATCGTACGCAAGAATACAATAACTCTTTAGGTAGTTTCTCTTACAATTCAACACCTAAATATATCAATGTACCTGCAATGTTGGGACTCAACTATCTTTTCCACTTTAATTCCAATTTGGGTCTCTTTGTTGAGGCTGGCGCAGGCGGCAATCTTCGTTTCATCACCAATCAGGAAAGCGTTATGAAAACCCTTGTTTCCACCACGAAAACAACCCAAAACTTTGACAATGCCTTTTGTTTTGCTTACCAAGCTGGCATCGGATTGGAAGTAGCTCGTAATCTGGTAATTGGCTGTAGTTTCTACAACCTTGGCAAGGCTCAGGTCAGCGGCGAACAAATCATCAAGACAACAACCCTCAACGACAATATTTCTGTAACAAATAGCAATTACAATAAGATGGGCAATTTGCGACCCATGATGATTCTGGCTCGCATCGGATTCAGTTTCTGAGGATTACATCTATCATAAACAACGAAAGGGGACTGCTGGTTAGCAATCCCCTTTCTTTTTGTTGGACTTGGACAAAGCAATCAGTCGACTGGAATGTCCTTGTTCACGTTCTTTGAACCCACGAGGGCGTAGAAGAGAATGTAGGCTGCGCAGAACAGTACGACCACATAACTGGTCATGTAGCTGCCCGTCCAGTCGGCAACAAGACCTTGCAGACCGACCATGATGGCGAAGCCGAAGACCATAGTCATAAAGGCACCAGAGGCAATGGCAGTGTACTTGCCCAAGCCTTCAGTAGCAAGGTTGAAGATGGCACCCCACATCACCGAAGTGCAAAGACCTACAAGGATGAAGGCAAAAATGCCGACGGGGACTTGTGCCCAAATCACCTTCAAATTGGCCCAGTCGATGCCAGGGACATTGACTTGCCAAGTTTGCGGAGCAAGCATACCAAACAGCACAAGGGCGATGGCCGCGATGGAAACGGTGGTCACCATAGCCTTGGAAGAAACCTTTCCGCCAATGGCACCCCCAATGAAACGCCCGATGAGCATCATCAGCCAATAGACGGCCACGATGAGGCCCGCAATGGTGCCGCTCATGCCAATGCCGGGTGTGGCTGCGGTGGGTTCAGAGGTCAGATACTGAAGAATGTAAGTAGGCGTTCCCACCTCGATGCCGCCATAAAGGAAGATGGCCAAAATGCCGAGTTTGAAGTGGCGGAATGAGAACGCGCTGTACTTGTCCTTCACTTCCGATTTCACCTCCACGGGCTGTTGCGGCTCCTCAATCTTGGTAAAGAGGATGACGATGAAGCCGATGACGAAGATGGCCAAGGCAATTAGCAGGGCAGGAGTGGCATCGGAGATTTTGGCTTTTGTGGCCTCGCCGATGAGCGCACCCATGAGAATGTAAACCGCCACTGCAGCCGCCGAGTTGAACACGCCGCCAATTTGGATGAGTTGGTTGCCTTTGTTGCCGCCACCGCCAAGGAGGTTCAGCATCGGGTTCACGACGGTGTTCAACATGCACATACAGAAGCCGGCGATGAAGGCACCGATGAGATAGACTCCAAAGCCCATGCTGCCGCTGGCCCATTGCACAAGGATGCCGACGATGCCCACGGCAAGGGCCATCAGTGCGGTCTTTTTGTAGCCGAATTTCTTAATCAGCATACCTGAAGGGATGCCCATGACTAAATAGGCGATGAAGTTGCCGTAGTTGCCGATTTGCGACAGGAAGTTGCTGGCGCCGAATTGGTTTTTCACGATGACGGCCATCGGTGAGCAGAGGTTGGTCACGAAGGCGATCATGGCAAACAGGGCGATCATGACGATGATAGCGCCCCATTGTTTCGTTTTTGTACTCATTATTTTTTGATTTAAAGAATTTACTATGTCTTTTCTAACTACGGATTTCGCTGATTATACAGATTTTTTGAGTCCTGAATTTGGCAACTTCGTTGCGGATTATACAGATTTCCGTAATAATCCGCAGCATGGCTGCAAAATTTCGAACCGTCCTCCGTAAAATCCGTTTATTCCGTAGTTTTCTTTCATTACAGTGTTGAAAATTTAAAGATAATCGTTTCCAAATATTCCTCGCCCGAGCGCAAAATGGTGTTCGGGAAGTTGGGCTTGTTGGGCGAGTCGGGGAGGGCTTGGCACTCTAAGGCCACGCCGGAATAGTCCTCGTAAATGTGTCCGTTCTTGCCCTTCGGACAGCCCGAAAGCCAGTTGCCAGTATAGACCTGAATGCCGGGCTGTGTAGTATAAATCTTCACCATGCGGCCTGTATCATCATGCGACAACTCGGCGGCAAGGCAAAGCTTGTCTTTCTCGATACCGTCAATGACCCAACAACTGTCGTAGCCCTTGCCATTAATCAGGTCGGGGAAGTGTTCCTTGATGTCGCGGCCAATCAGTTTGGCTTGGGTGAAATCCATCGGAGTATCAACCACTTGAGCCATTTCGCCAGTCGTGATCAATTCTTTGGTGGCGGGCAGGAAGCGCGAGGCGTTCAAATGCAATTTATGGTCGAGGATGTCGCCGTTGCCTTCGCCTTTTAAATTAAAATAGGTGTGGTTAGTCAGGTTGACGATGGTTGCACCCGACGAATACGCGCTGAGGTGGATATTCAGTTCGTTCTCGTCGTTGAGGGTGTAGCGCACTTTGGCCACCAACTCAGCGGGATAGCCTGCCTCGCCATCGGCACTGAGGTAGGTGAAAACCACACTCTCACCCACAAGGCGACTGGCCCATTTCTGGTTGGCGAAGCCGATGCTGCCTCCGTGGAGGTGATGCTTGCCGTCGCTTGTATTGAGTTCAAGTTGGTATTCTATGTCGTCAATCTTGAAGCGGCCATTGGCGATGCGGTTGGCGAAACGTCCGGGGGTCTTGCCCGCGCAAGGACCGTCGTTGTAGTAATCCCACGGATGGGGATAACCGAGGGCGATGTCTTCCATGTGGCCGTAGCGGTCGGGCGTGACGATGCTCACGATGCCCGCGCCGATGTCGCTCAACTGCACCTTCACACCATTGGCATTAGTCAGGGTGTAAAGTTTAATGTCTTTATTGTCAGGGGTTTTCCCCCAAGTTTTTACTTCGATGTTCATTGCTTTTGTTCAATTCGGAATTCGGAATACGGAATACGGAATAGGGCGAAGCCCTGTGTCGCATTGCGTATTCCGCATTCCGCATTCATAATTCCGCATTTTCAATTCCATAAATTATTCGGATAAATACCCTTTTCAATCAATTCGCGAATCTTTCGCATCACTTCGGGTTTGTCTTCCTTGTAGGTCACGCCGAACCAAGAGGCATTGCTCGACAGCACCTTCAGTTTGGCCGAGCCGTCGTGGATGCTTTGGTTCACCATCAGCGGAATGAAAAACTCCGCCTTGATGTTGGTTTGGGCCGGGCCTTTCAGGAACTCTACGAAGCCCTTCTCGGAATAATCGAAAAAGTCGGGCGTGAAGCCGAAAAAGTTCATTGAAACGAGAGAATCCATGTCAAGCGGATGCGAGCCTGTTTCGTCGGTGTAGGCCGCGCCGCCGTCCTCGGTGTGCCCGATGGCCGTGCGCTCGACGATGGTCTGAAGGTTGCCTTCCGCATCGGCGGTGCAAATGCCACGACTCACCGTGCCGAAATCCGACATGGTGTTGCGCAGCTTGTAGGCAACCATGCTGTAAGCGCCTTTTTTGCCCTCACATTCAGTGAGATACTTGGCCAAGACCTCGTAGGCTTCCTTGCCATAGAAATCATCGGCGTTGATGGCGGCAAAGGGTTCGTGAATCACGTCCTTGGCCATCAAGACGGCGTGGCAAGTGCCCCAAGGTTTCACGCGGCCTTCGGGGACGCTAAAGCCTTCCGGCAATTTGTCAAGTGATTGGTACACATACTCCACGGGGATGCCGAATTTCTCCGTATTGTTGACTTTCTTGAAGGCCTCGGCGAAGTCCTCGCGGATGACGAATACTACTTTGCCGAAACCGGCGCGCTTGGCATCGTAAATGGAATAATCAAGGATGGCTTCGTTATTAGGCCCGACGCCGTCCATTTGCTTCAGGGCACCATAACGCGAGCCCATTCCTGCTGCTAATACTAATAATGTTGGTTTCATTGTATGTTTAATTGTTTGTTGTTGAATCGTTTAATTGTTGTTTGGTCACAAAACCAACAAAACTTACAAAACAATTTTCAAATTTGGGGAAAGCCTGCCAACCGGCGGCTTTCCGGCGGCGACACGGTTGTGTAGCCGCCTACCAATTCCTTTGAAGTTTTGCATTGTTTTGAATGTTTTGTGATAATTATATTCTTCTCGCACCATCCGAAATCACCACATCGTAAACTTTAGGTTCGTGTCCGAATTTGGCGGCGAATTTTTCCTTTGCCGTGGCGATAAATGCCTCATACAGACCTTCTTTCACCAAATTGATGGTGCAACCGCCGAAGCCGCCACCCATCACGCGCGAACCCGTCACGCCACATCCCTTGGCAATGTCGTTGAGGAAATCCAATTCCTCACAACTCACCTCGTAGAGCTTGCTCATGCCATAATGTGTGCCATACATGCGGTCGCCAACGGTCTCATAATCACCTTTTTCCAAGGCATCGCACACATCGAGGACGCGCTGCTTTTCACCTATTACATATTCCGCGCGCATGTAGTCCTCGGCGGGAATCTCGTTTTTCACCTCATTGAGCATGGCCATCGTCGCGTCGCTCAGATATTTCACTTCGGGATGTTTCTTGGCGATATGGGCGCAAGCGTTTTCGCACGACTCGCGGCGCTTGTTGTAGGCTGACGAAGCCAACTCGTGTTTCACCACGGTATCAAGCAATACCACCTTGTAACCCTTGGGGTTGAAGGGGAAATACTCAAACTCCATCGTGGCGCAGTTGAGGCGCATCAGGTGACCTGCCTTACCAAAGAGTGAGGCAAATTGGTCCATGATGCCGCACTTCACGCCAACATAGTTGTGTTCAGTGGCCTGACCGATGCGCGCCAACTCGAATTTGTCGATGCCAAGGTTCAACAACTCATTGAGTGCGAAGGCAAAAGTGCTCTCCAAGGCTGCCGACGACGACATTCCCGCGCCAATCGGCACATTGCCGTAAAACACCGTATCGAAGCCTTCGAGCTTGTAGCCACGCTTGATGATTTCGCGGCACACGCCGAAGATATAGTTGGCCCAGTGGATTTGAGGGTTGTCTTCCTCGTTCAGGCCAAACTCGCGGTAGTCCTCCTTGTCGATGGAGTAGGCACGCACCTTGTCCGTCCCGTTGAGGCGGATGCAAGCGTAGATGCCCGAATCAATAGCCCCCGGAAAAACGAAGCCGCCGTTGTAGTCAGTGTGTTCACCGATGAGGTTGATACGCCCCGGCGAAGTGTAGACAACGCCCTCATTACCAAAGCGTTGCTTGAAAACAGATTTCAATTCTTCAGTAGTCATATACATTCGATTAATTTGGGCGCAAGATAGGAAAAAAAACGATTATGTGACTTGAATTTTTGATTTGGTCACGATTTTTTCTCCGTAAGGTATTGCGACGGCGTTTGCCCATACTTTTTCTTGAACGAGCGCAGGAAAGTGGCGTAGGAATTGAAGCCTGCCATCATGGCAATATCTTCCAAAGAATGTTGGTTTTCAGAGTTTTGACTATCTAACATGGCTTTGGCATCCTCTAAACGGAAATCGTTGATGTAGTCGTAGAAGGTCGTATGAAGTTCTTGATTAATATGGATACTGAGGTATTGCCGATTGGTGCCCAAATGATGTGCCAACTTCTGAACTGTCAGTGTATTGTCCTGATAATACTGTTTTTCGCTCATGACCTTGTCGATGTCATAACCAATCAAGGGTTTGCCTGCATTGGGTTGGGGCGTGATAGTGGCTGGTTCTTGAGGCTCATTTTCACATTCGTCGGCGGGGGAGAGCGTGAACACCTGCTGATGTATCAGTTTGTGCATGACGTATAAAACAATGCCGATGCAGACAAGGCAATAAAGGGTGTCGAAAAGCAGGTTGCGTCCGGTAGAGGGTTCTGTAAACCACGATTGTTGCGATAGACTTTCAATAACCCATAAAAGTTGGAAAGCGAAATAGAGGACAATCAAAATGTTGCTCCATCGCAGGTCAAAATACTCAAGGTCTCCAACATTGTCCAGTAACATCCGAGTGTGTTTCTTGATGGAACGGACCAAATACACCAGTAAGGCTATCGAAACCGCCAAAGTGTATATTTGCATGACTGCCAAAACCATGGGATTTCGGCTAATAGCAAACAAGAGTAGGGCAATTATATAAGGTACTTCCAAAAGCAGAAGTTGATGAATCTTATATCGATTAGGAAAAACCAATGAGACCGCGAACATCATGTAACCGCCCACGATGATGTAGTCGAAAATTACCAAAAAGGTGTTGAGGAACTCGGAGTAAGGCTGATGGCGACAAGCCAATACCACGAAGTTATTGAAAAAGCAGATGCCATGCAAGATTAAGACAAAAGCAAAAATCCTTTGAAACTGGTGGTTTCGGTGTTTCATGAGCATGTAAATGCCGCATGACGTCAATAAACATTGCGTCATGCCTGATACGAAACAGAGCAGCAATATGTAGAACGAGTCAGTATCCATGTTGGCAAAGGTACGGTTTTTCTCTCCTCTATTTAACAAATGATGCCATTTACCTGGATTTTTTACGCATTGCAACTAAAATTTTACGCAATGACGAAAACTGGCTGTGATTTTTACGCATTGCAAACCATTTTTTGGGCGAATGAAAGACCGATGCAAGGAATTATGGTGACATTTGCTCCAATTTAATTTCATTCCAACAATTAACCCCGACGAGCCATAATGGGTAATAACCTTGGCAAGTATCAAATGAGAAAAAGAAGTATTTTAGCAATTTGTGCAGGCACTTTTGCCGTGGCATTACTTTTCACTTCCTGCGGTGGCAGCGGAGGTGGTAGTAAGGAAAAAAATGTGAAATTCCAGAAAATGCCTAAGAACGAGTATTTAGGTGACTTGGTGAACATTTCTTGCGAAAATATTGCAAGAGTTTCGGCCAGTGAGGCCCAATATGAGGAAGAGAGAGCCAAAAACAACGAGAAGTATGCCGACAACCCAGATAAGAGGATGCAGAACTGGGAGAAAATCAAAGCGGCAAAGGATGAAAGAAATAAGAAAATTATGGAAGAAATCAATGCGAATCTTGACAAGGAACTGCCTGCCCTTATCGGAAAAACCATTCCTCTTGAGGTGGAAGAAGGCTTGGGCTTTGAGGTCATGGATTGCAAAATCACGAAAATAGAAAAATTCAGGTCTCCTTCGAGAGCACCTATGACTTTTACTTTTTCCTACAAAGTCATTCCTGTGGACCCCAAAAAAATGGATACCTATCCTGGTACATACAGATGCCTCGATGCAAATGGAAACATCTTGCTTGACGAAGATGGCAATTCAATTGGTGATGTGATGGGACTTTCACGCGATCAACTGAAGCAATTGTGGAATGGCGAAACCGTGGAAAATGAAGGTTGGCTGCGTATCCATCCAAGCATGTCGAATTTTGCAAAAATCAAGATTGTGAAGGAATAACCAATTAAATTAAATAACAAATTAAACTATCCAACAATGAAAAAATCAAGTTTCAATCTGATTTTGGGCGTGTTTTTCGCCTTCGCAGTGTGCATGATGACCTCATGCGAAAAGGAGAAGGCCGTGGGCAAAATCCAGGGCCTTGTGACCAATGCCAACACCAACGAACCCATCCAAGGCGTGAACATCTCGCTCAGCCCTATGGGTGCCTCAGCCGTTACCGGCAGCGACGGACGCTATGAGTTCACCAACCTTGAAGCGGGCAACTACACCGTGCAAGGTGTAAAGAACGGTTTCGAGAGCAACACAAAGAACATCACCATCACGGCGGGCAATGTGTCGTCGGGCGACATGCAACTGCGCCCCGTCGTCAACGGCTTCCGCCTCAATGTGGAGTACCTCGACTTCAGCACCAACTTCTCACAATTGCAGTTCAAGATCATCAACGCCAGCGCAACCCTGCCGCTGAGTTGGGAAATCATGGAAAGCATGAACTGGATGACCGTTACGCCTTCCACTGGCAACCTGCAAGGCGGCCAAGAATCCACCATCACGGTGAACATCGACCGCTCGCTGATTGAGCAAAGTGTCACCGCCAACCTCACCGTCCGCACAGCCGACCAAAGCGTTGTGCTTCCTGTGAACGTGAGCGTTTCGGGCAGCAACGGACCTCAACTGCAACTAAGCGAAACCACATTGGATTTTGGCACCACAGCCACCAACTTGACCTTCTCGGTGATGAACGTCGGTCCTGCCGGCACCTCGCTCAACTGGATTTGCTCCAACATCAACGTGGACTGGCTGACGCTTAATCCCACTTCGGGCAACACCGCCAGCGGCAGCAGTACCCAAGTGACGGCCACTATTGACCGCTCCAAAATCGACGGCATCGTCTCCACTTCCGTCACGGTGAGTGGTGGCGGCACATCGTCAACCATCGTTTTCACCGCCTCGACAGGTGGCAGCGGCGCGGCAGTGATGCAACTGAGCGAAAACACTCTGAACTTCGGCGACACTGAGACCACCAAGACCTTCCAAGTGAAGAATGTGGGCACGGCAGGCACGGTGCTCGACTGGAGCATCAGTGCTTTGGATGTGGATTGGCTTACCTTCAATCCGATGAGTGGCAGTACCAACGCAGGCAGCAGCACCATTGTGACCGCCGTCATCGACCGCTCAAAAATCAACGACAATGTTTCGACCAACGTCACCGTAAACGGCGGAGGCAACAGCGCGAACCTTTCGGTTATGGCCTCTTACGTCGACAACAGTGTGGTTATTGGCGATGGCCTGTTCTGCTTCTTCAATTTCGATGGCGATGAGATTGTGGATTATAATGGCAACTACACGGGTATCAATAGTGGCGCCGAAGTCTCTACCGACACACCATCTGGCGAAGGTAAGTCCTTGCAATTCAATGGCCAATCTTCATCTGTCCTTGTTCAAGGCAGCATCGTTCCCAGCGGAAAGAACTACACAATCAACATTTGGTTTAAGACCGGTAAAGGCGACCATGCCTTGATTGGTTCCGACAATCATTCAGGGGGCAACAGGTGCTCTGCATTGTATATCACAGCCAACAACAACGTCCGGTATTACCCGAACACATCTGCTTACAATTGGCAGACAGGCGAAGTTATCTCGCCATACCTCGACAACAAGTGGCACATGTTGACTTTAACCTATAACGGTACTATTGGCATTGTTTATGTTGACGGTACAGTATTGGAGGCACATTCAAGCGATAGATTGGAATGGGGATCGAGTGTAACCACCACTCTCTTCGGTGCTGATATAACAAATTACACCCTCGGATACTACACCGGCAAGCTTGACAACTTCCGCAGCTACAACCGCGCTTTGAGTGCCTCGGAGATTCAGACGCTATTCAACGCAAAGCAATAAAAGAAAACATCTGTGACTATTTTTTCTGGTGGCCTCGGAGATTCCGGGGCCGCTTTTTTTATGGGTCGTTTCCCAATTGTTTCAATACGAGCGTTATTAAAAAAACGACAACCCGCCTCAACTGACTGATAATTTTGTATTTTTGCCTTTTCAAACTTGTTAATAAACCTAATTAGAGATGAAAAAGACCATTATTTTCCTGATTGCCATAGCATTTTCGCTGCTTTCGAGGGCGCAAAACATCAATTTCGGGCAGTATTTCCTTGATGAAGGCTCGTTGCGTATGGATGTTTTCCAATGCGGCACGTCCGACAGCTCGCATTATGTGTTTGAGCGTTTCGTCATCGAACCGCATTTCGGTGGCTCCAAAGTCAATTTGGTTGACCCGTTCAATTTCGGTACAAACCGTGTGAAAGTGATTGACGCACAGACTAATACATTGATTTATTCGAGAGGCTACAACACCTTGTTCCGCGAATGGCAAACCACCGACGAAGCCCGTGTGATGGAACGCTGTTATGAGGAATCGGTGAGTGTTCCGCTGCCGCGCAATGAGGCCTATATCATCCTCGAAATCAGGAATTTCGATGGCGAGTTTGAGGAAATTTTCTCAAAACTTTACGACCCCGACGAAATTTTCAACACCACCGAGCAACGTTATGTGTTTCCTGTTCAGGACATTATGGTCAACGGCTCGCCTGAAAGCAAGGTTGACATCGTGATTTTGCCTGAAGGCTACACCGCCGACGAAATGTCGCAATTCCTTCAGGATTGCCAGAATTTGGCCAATGTGTTCGCCCAAGCGGAGCCGTTTGCAAGCCATATCAACGACTTCAATTTCCGTGCCGTGCTTGCCCCTTCGGAGGAGAGCGGCGTCGACATTCCGGCCTCTCACACTTGGGTGCGCACCATCCTCAATTCGCATTTCTACACCTTTTATATTGACCGCTATTGCACCACACGCAACTATTTCGCGGTGAAGGATGTGGCGGCCAACGCGCCTTACGACCAAATCTACATTTTGGTGAACAGCGATGTTTATGGCGGCGGCGGATTCTACAATTTCTATTCGATGAGCACGGCGGGCAACATGTCGGCTTCCAGTGTGATTGTGCACGAGTTTGGCCATGCTTTTGGAGGCTTGGCCGATGAATACGAAGAGCCTGACAATTCAATGGGTTTGCTATATAACCTGAATGTGGAGCCTTGGGAGCCAAACATAACCACTTTGGTGGATTTTGACTCGAAATGGGCCGATCTTGTCCAGCCCGGCACCCCGATTCCTACGCCAAACACTAATCAGTATAACAATACGGTAGGGGCTTTTGAGGGTGGTGGCTATTTGTCGTCGGGCATGTATCGCCCCCAACGCCGCTGCATGATGCGTGATTATGCGCCTTTCTGCGCCGTGTGCAACAGGACGATTGAGGCCGTGATTGAGGCTCTTTCTGATACTCCAGTTTCGGTGGAATCGGATCACATGCAAACTGAACACTTGCTGCGTGTGTGTCCCAATCCCGCCACTGACTACATCGATGTCTTTGTAAACCAAGAAGATGGCCAAGCTGAAATCATCGACTTGAACGGCAAGACTGTGATGACCCTGCAACTCAAAAACGAGGTAAACCGAATCTCTATCAGCGAGTTGCCGAAGGGTATGTATATGCTTCGTGTGAATGGCGAGGTTAGGAAGTTTTTGAAACAATAAGCCGGTTGCAATATTGTCATTCCTCAAGAAAAGTGTAAGTTTTTCGTTGGATTCCCCAAGAAAAGTGTAGTTTTTTTATAGGATTCCCCAAGAAAAGTGTAAGTTTTTCGTTGATATTCCCCAAGAAAAGTGTAATTTTGCAGTCGTAATCCAGATGTTGATATATGGAAAGACTGATAATCAATGACTTGAAGAAATGGAAAGAAAGCGCAAGTCGCAAGCCTCTGATTTTGCTTGGAGCAAGGCAGGTGGGGAAGACATATATATTGAAAGAATTTGGCAAACGGGAATTCCAAAATATGGTGTATGTGAATTGCCATGGAAACGACTTTGCCGACAACTTGTTCCGCGATTTGTCGGTGACACGCATTGTGTCCGAAATCGAGCGTTATTATGAAGCGAAAGTAATTGCAGGGAAAACCCTTTTGGTGTTTGACGAAATACAGGAAGTGCATAACGGAATTGCCTCGCTGAAGTATTTTTGTGAGGATATTCCGGAGCTTCATGTGGCCGTTGCTGGTTCTTTGCTTGGCATCACGCTTCGCGAAGACGAGTCTTATCCAGTGGGCAAAGTGACCACATTGAGGATGTATCCGATGACATTCGCCGAGTATCTGATGGCTTGTGGGCGACCACATTTGCTTGAAATGCTCAATGGCCTTGAATGGGAATCGATGAAGGCTATGGACGGTTTGTTGGTGGAGTTGCTGCGCCAGTATTATTTTACGGGAGGAATGCCCGAAGCGGTCAAGAAATATCTCGAAAGCCATGATGTCGATTTGGTTCGAGAGGTACAGCGCGAAATCCTGGATGCCTACGAGCGCGACATTGCCAAGCACACCAAGCCTATGGTGGCCCGTATCCACCAAGTGTGGGAAAGCATCCCTGCACAATTGGCACGCGAAAACAAAAAATTTATCTTTGGGGCAGTGAAGAAAGGCGGACGGTCAGCACAGTTTGAAACAGCCATACAATGGTTGGTCGATGCGGGTTTGGTCTACAAGATTGAGCGCACTAAGGAGCCTGTCATGCCGTTGAAATTCTATGCCGACTACGACGCTTTCAAACTCTATATGCTTGACTGTGGGCTGCTTGCTTGCATGGCTGAAGCCAATCCAAATGCGATGTTGCTGGGCACCAATGCCTTCACCGAGTTCAAAGGGGCATTCGCGGAAAACTTTGTGCTGCAAACATTGAAGTCCGTTTGTGAATCTTCGGTGTTCTACTTCTCGAAAGACAACTCATCGATGGAGGTTGATTTTTTGTACCAAACGAGGGATAGGGTAGTGCCCGTTGAAGTGAAAGCCGAGGAAAACGTCAAGAGCAAGTCGCTTTCCAATTTCATAAAAGAGGATTTCAAGAGCTTGAACCTGAAAGCCTTACGCATTTCCATGAAACCCTACATCGACCAAGGTTGGATGGAAAACATACCGCTTTATGCTGCGGAAGCGTTCATAAAAAACAATGTCAAACATCAATCATAGCATTACCATGAAAAAGAATCCCATTGCTTTAGTGTTTTTTGCTTGTTTGTTGCTTATCTCTTGCACCAAAAGACCTGAACCAAGCTTTCCCATCCCAACTGCACAACAACTTGAATGGCAACAACTTGAAACCTACGCCTTCATCCATTTTGGGCTGAACACCTTCAACGACATGGAATGGGGCTACGGCAACTCACATTCATACACCTTCAACCCGACCAGTATCGACTGCGAACAATGGGTCTTGACCTTGAAAGCCGCTGGCATGAAAGGCGTTATCTTCACCGCCAAGCACCACGACGGTTTCTGCCTTTGGCCGACTGAAACCACCGATTATTCCATCAAGAACACCTATTATAAAGAAGGGCAAGGGGATTTGGTGCGCGAACTTTCCGAGGCTTGCAAGAAGCACGACATGAAGTTCGGGATTTACGTCTCGCCTTGGGACCGGCATCAAACCGAGTATGGCTATCAAGGCTATGTGGACATCTATCACAAACAAATTGAGGAACTTACGAGCAACTACGGCGAGTTGTTCGAGTTTTGGTTCGACGGTGCCAACGGCGGCACGGGCTGGTATGGCGGTGCCGATGAGATGCGTTCCATCGTGGCGGAAAAATACTACAATTACGAAAAAGCCCGCGAAATCGTATGGAGCCATAGTCCCAATGCGGCCATTTTCGGTGGCACGGTGCCCACCTTGCGCTGGGTTGGCAACGAAAAAGGCTTTGCCAATGCTACGCAATGGTGCATGTACAAAACAGATTTCCAGTCGCTTAACGACGAAAAATGCCTTGTCAGAGGCTTCAAGGACGGCGAGGCTTGGCTGCCTGCCGAAGTTGATGTTTCCATTCGTCCGGGGTGGTTCTATCACGAAAGTGAGAACGGCCAAGTGAAGACCGTGGAACAACTTATGGACTTGTATTTCAACAGCGTCGGCCACAACGCCAACTTGTTGCTCAATTTCCCTGTCAATCAAGAGGGTAGGATTCCTTCCATTGATTCCGCCAATGCCGTGAATTGGTATCAAAAGTTGCGAAAGGACTTTTCCAACAACCTGCTGAAAGGCAGCAAAGTGACCGCCAGCAACACCCGTTCAAGGCGTTTCGGCCCGAAATATGTCACGGATGACGATTACACAACCTATTGGGCTACCGAAGACGGCGTAACTCGTGCCGAAATCATCTTCGGTTTCCCCCAAGCCACCGCTTTCAACCGCTTGCTTTTGCAGGAGTATGTCCCTTTAGGTCAGAATGTTGAAGCCTTCTATTTGGACTATTATTTTAATGGCAAGTGGCTTCCGATTGAAATAAACGAGCCAACCAGCACCATCGGATACAAGCGTCTGCTTCGTTTTCAGACGGTTAAGGCCGATAAGTTAAGAATCAGGTTTAAAGTGTTCAAGGGCACTTTGTGCATCAATCGCGTTGGTGCGTTTTTGGCTGAATAACGATGGCTATCGCGTCATCAAAGCATCAATCGCGGGCAGAATCTCACCCGACTTGCCTTCAAGATAAACGTCTGTGATATAGTTCGTGTAGGTCGAAGGCTCCATGTTGATTTCGATAATCTTCGCGCCGTTGCGCTTGGCAATGCCGGGAATCATATTGGCTGGACTGACCTGTCCCGAAGTGCCGATGATGACAAAGGCGTCGCAATTCTCGGCAGCCCTCACCGAGCCGTAATAGGCATCCTCTGGAATGCCCTCGCCGAAGAAGATGAAATCGGGCTTCATCAGTCCGCCGCATAGGGCGCAACGGGGCGGTTCCTCGGTGAGTGTCAGGCTCTTGGCATCGACCTTATGACCGCATTTGGTGCACAAGAAGCGCGACATGTTGCCGTGGAACTCATGCACGACGCTGTTGCCCGCCACGGTGTGCAGGTCGTCGATGTTCTGCGTGATGACGCTGCTCAAGCGGCCTTCCTTTTCCCATTTAGCTAAGACGAGATGCCCTGGGTTGGGCTTGATGTCCTTGTTGCTGAAGAAGTTATAAAATACTTCGCGGATGATTTTCCACGACTCCTTGGTGTGGCGGAAGTAGAAGTCGATGTCGAGTGAGTTGGGGTCGTACTGGTTCCAGATGCCACCCTCGCCACGGAAAGGTGGGATGCCGCTCTCAGCGGAAGTTCCGGCGCCAGTGAATCCCACGATGTTCTTCGCCTTGGAGAGGATTTCGGCTGCTTGCTTGATTTTTTCTTCGTTGTTCATAACGTGTTGTTTTTTAATCACAAAACTTGCAAAACCCCTCAAAACCTTTTTTCTTGGTTGAGGAAAGCCTGCCAACCGGCGGCTTTCCGGCGGCGACGCGGTTGCGCAGCCGCCCACGCCAAAGGATGGTTTTGTATGTATTGTCGGTTTTGTGACATGATTTGACATGTTTACTATTTAGGCGCAAAGTTAGCGAAAAAAGATTGATTTGATGAAAGAAGGATGAAAATGTGTATTTTTGCAAAGTCAAGATAAAAACGGAGTCAATATGAGGAAAGAATTCAATGTCACAGGAAGTTGCAATCCGCAAAGACATTATATGGTTGATACGGAGAAACGCTTCAAAGCCGTTGAAAACCTGATAGATAGAGGGAATTATTTCACCATCAACCGAGCACGGCAGTATGGGAAGACGACGATGTTGCAAACCATTCGCCGTAGGCTTTCAGACAAATATCTGGTTATCAAAACTAGTTTTGAAGGGATTGGAGATGAGCCTTTTAAGAATGAGGAATCGTTCGCAAGGATGTTTGCCAGACAAATGGCATACGAGTTGGCTTATAAGAACGAGGATGAGAAATTCATTGATGTATGGAAAGATAAGGGGATAGTAGATTTAGATACTCTCTCTAAGGCAATCACTACTTTTTGTCAATTGTTTCCACAGCCAGTTATCGTACTAATTGACGAGGTGGACAAAAGTAGCAACAACCAACTATTTGTAGGCTTTATCGGAATGTTACGAGATTTGTATCTGAAACGTGACGACAAAGGCATGAACTATACTTTCCACAGCGTCGTTCTCGCAGGCGTTTACGACATCAAGAACCTCAAACTGAAACTTCGTCCCGATGCGGAAAAGAAATACAACTCACCTTGGAACATCGCCGCCGATTTCAACGTGGATATGACCTTCCATCCTGAAGAAATCGCACAGATGCTCAATGACTACGAGAAAGATGTGCATACGGGTATGGACATCAAGGCCATCAGCGAGGAGATTTACAAATACACAACGGGCTATCCTTATTTGGTGAGTGCGATTTGTAAGATTATCGATGAACGCTTGGAGGCGGAATGGACGCTTGACAATGTGCAGAAAGCCGTGAAAATCATTGCAAAAGGCGAGAATGTCACCTTGATTGATGACCTTTCCAAGAATATCGAGAACAACGCCGAACTGCGTGATTTCCTCTATTCCATCGTCGTGAACGGACAGGAATACAGCTATTCGATGGTTGACCCGATTGTGCGCTTGGCCAACATGTTTTCCTATATCCGTGAGAACCAACGTGGCAAGACAATGATCCACAACCTGATTTTTGAGGAGGCTTTGTTCGTTTATTTCGGCAACAAGACCATGCGCGAACAGGGGACAAAAATCTCTCCGTATGTGCTGAATTATGTGCAAAACGGCAAACTCAATATAGAGCACGTGGTCACTCGTTTCCGCGACCTGATGCGAGAGGAGTACCGCGAAAGCACCGAGCCTTTCCTTGAAAAGGAAGGCCGTCTGCTGTTTCTCACCTTCCTCAAACCCATCATCAACGGGATCGGGTTCTACTACGTGGAGCCGCAGACCCGCGACAACCGCCGCATGGACTTGGTGGTGACATACGACAAGCAGGAGTATATCGTGGAATTGAAGATTTGGCATGGCGACAAATACGAGGAACTTGGCCGCGACCAGCTTTCAGGCTATCTCGCCACTCGTGGTATGGATGAAGGTTATTTGGTCACCTTCGACTTCTCGAAAAACAAGCAAGACACAGAGCCACAATGGATTGACTGGAACGGAAAGCGGATTTTTGAGGTGATTGTTTGACGAAATAGTTGAATGCCAAACAGATTACACAGGGAGAGGCGGAATTGCTTTTGGAAGGAGAGGTATAGAATTAAATAAGTTGCATTTAAACAGTAAATAATATGAGAGACGCGACGAAACTTGATGTGTATTTCAATGGGGATAAGACCTTGTTTTTGATACCTTTATACCAACGTAAATATGCATGGCAACGCAAACATTGTGAGCGCTTGTTTATGGATTTGGAAAAAGTTCATAAAAACAATCTGCGAAGCCATTTCTTTGGTAGCATTGTTTCAGTAAAGGCAAGTGAAACAGAAGATGACCTTCTTATTATCGATGGTCAGCAACGAATCACCACGATTTCTTTATTGATACTCGCCGCTATCAACTCAGTGAAAGAGGGAGTAATGTCATGCGAAGATGATGAGTTTATGGAAGATATGCGAAATAAGTATCTTAGGGCAAAGTACAGACGTGTGGATAGAAAAATCAAGTTAAGGCCAATTGATCAAGACCTGAAAGCTTATGATGCCCTATTCGATGGCGATTCTGATAAATATGTTCCAGCAGACCAGTCTAGTATTACGCAGAATTACTTTTTATTTTGTCAATTGATTAAGTCGAGCGGATTGTCTTTTGAAGAGTTGATTGGTGCTATCGAAAAGTTGATTATTATTGATATTCGACTTGATTCAAGTGATAATCCCCAACTTATTTTTGAGAGTTTGAACTCATGCGGAAAAGACTTGGAAGAATCTGATAAAGTCCGTAACTATTTGCTCATGTCTCTCACAGCGGAAGAACAGGAAGACTATTATCGTCGCTATTGGAGTAAAATAGAGGAGTACACTGGTGATGAACTGACCATGTTTATCCGTGATTATTTGACTGTTAAACGGAAGGTTATAAGTAGTATTAATGAACTTTATTTTGATTTCAAAGATTATGATGAAGCCGTTGGAATGAAAAGGGAAGACCTTTTGGCTGAAATGTTGAAATTTGCAAACTATTACAAGCAGGCTGCAAAAGGAGATGTCAAAAATGAAAGAATAAGTAGGAAGTTTAAGCAAATAGCGAATGTAGGTTCATCAGTTTGTATGCCATTCTTTCTGTCATTCCTTGAATATGCTGAGGCTAATAGTTTGAGTGAAGACGAGATTTACGATGTTTTGGATGTCGTGGAAAACTATTGGGCTCGACGCATCATTTGTGCTTATCCGGCCAATGTTATGAGTAAGACTTTTGCTTTAATACATAGTGACATTATGAGATTTGTTCGTACTCATGAAAAAAGGAATGTGCCTCTAACTGTTCCATATGTTGAACTGCTCAAATATGTTCTTTTGAAGAAACAAGGTAATGCTGTGTTTCCCAATGATGTTGAGATTAAAGAGTACTTTCCTACCAGACAAATTTATCGACTTCCAATTGATTATCGGTATTTCTTGTTTGAAAGAATGGAAAACGGAGATAGTAAAGAAGCCAATGATACTATTGTGGCAAAGATGAAGAAAAACGCAGTTACAATTGAGCATATTATGCCGCAAACGTTAACTGCAGAGTGGAAAGCTGAATTAGGTGCTGATTGGCAAAACATTTATGAGAAATACTTGCATACATTCAGTAACTTGACGCTGACAGGATACAATTCTAATTATGGGAATCATTCATTTGTTGAGAAAAAAGAGGGATATATCGACAAGAAAGGTAATAAGGTGTATGGTTTCAAGGATTCAGCTTTCATGTTGAGTAATTATTTGAAAACATGTGATAAATGGACGGTAGTTGAGATGAAGAAACGAGAAGAATTGCTAGAACAGAAGTTTCTTGCATTATGGCCTATGATAAGCAGTAGTTATGTTCCATTGAATAAAGAAACTGAAACAGTGTCGTTTGATGATGATGAATATGAATTGACAAATCGTTTTATTGCAGCTTTTTCATTCAAAGGAGTGCGTCATCTGGTTTTGAATTGGAAAGATATGTTAGTACAAGTTTGCAAGTTAGTTTGTGAAGAGAACCCAACAGCATTTGTTTATTTGGCAACGAAGAATTATTGGGTACATGATTCTGAAAACAAGGATCGTAGTAAAATATCAGATAATTGTTATGTCCATTCATCATGCAGTACGAAGACTAAATGCTCCATTTTGAAATATATTTTTGAACATATGAATGTACCAATGTCCGACCTTGAATTCGATTTAGTTCCGCTTTCTGAAAAAATAGTTGACGAAGACGAAGAATAATTTGAAAACAGGAAACAATTTATTATGATTGCTGTTTTTTGTTGCAAATAAGGATTTATAGAAAAATTTGTACTTTTGCGCTTGGAATGAAATCAATCATTGACCTCAACGGTGGTTCTGACGCCGAGGCGATAGTTGGTTTCATTTCTTTTCTATGCAAGTCATTTCCTTTTGTTCAGTGAATTTTGTATTGTTTAATCATACAACTCCACAAACTCATAACTATTCCCCATAGCATCCAAGAACTTGATAAAGTCCTCCTGGCTAATGATAATCGTCCCGGTGGGGTTTGCGCCAAATAACCAAACGAAAATGCGCCAAATAACCAAATTCATTTTGGTTTTTGCTCATTTTCAATCATATAGTTCAATAAATTCGTATGTGTTCCCCATAGCCTCCAAAAACTTGATAAAGTCCTCCTAGCTAATGATAATCGTCCCTGTGTTGTCGTTTGGGTTATGCATCAAACGCCATCAACTTTTGGTTTGTGGCGCGTTCAATTTTAGCGATAGTTTCAATAGTTAGGTTTTCTGTTCCTTTGAGGAGTTTTGAAACGTATTGTTGGGTGCAACCTATGCGTTCTGCCATCGCTGCCTGTGTCAGTCCCTCGCGCTTCATATAGAAAAGCAGCAGAATGGCGATGCGCTGTGAATAGCGAAGCCAATCGTGGTTTTCCCTACGCCATTGGGCTTCTTCGCGCCATTTGGATGGAGTCTCGCTTTGGTGCTCCTCTAAATATTTCAATGCTTGTTCTTTCATGTCAGCCTCCTTTCGTCACATTTCGTGCATATAGTCTTCAAATCCCTCATTGTCAATTACGCCGTTTTCAAGAAGAAGGTTGCGCACTTGTTCCATTTTGCTCAACTCTCTCAGCGTATGCGTTCTTTCTCGCATAGTGTGGGTGAGTTTAATGGCACCACCAGTGATGATGTAGCAGCCGCGTTCCAGTTTTATGGCATATAGGCGCAACCACGAGGCATGTTCAGGACGGTTTTGAAGCTTTGCCTTCTCCTTGCCGAGAGTCATTTCTGCCGTTCTGCTGTTTTCAAGTGGACGGAATAGCAAATCAAGGTCGGCATCGGGTGAAATGTCGAGGATGAGACATTCGAGTTCTCCGCTATCATCAATTGTGTCGTAAATGGCTTGGTTTAGGTCGGTTATCTTGAAATAAGATTCTAAGTCGGCCATGTTTTCGGTAAAGAAGTCCCAAAGCCATTCAGGGTCGTTCCATTGTGCAAACACCTTGCGCAACGCATTGTCATCGTCACCTTCATATCTGACAGCCCATAAACTGCCGTTGTCTAAAATCTTGTCGAATTTCATAAATGAATGTTTATACTGCAAAAATATACAATTTTTCGGAAATACAACTTTTATTTGTATTGTTTTTTCAAAAAAAAACACAAAGACTACTTTCTAAAAGTTGTACAGAAAAAAAGCCAAATAACCAAACGAAATCGCGCCAAATAACCAAATTCATTTCGGTTTTTGCTCATTTTCAATCATATAGTTCGATAAACTCATACGAATTCCCCATAGCCTCCAAAAACTTGATAAAGTCCTCCTGGCTAATGATAATCGTCCCCGTGTTGTCATTGGGATGGAAACTCAGGCGAGGGGCATTCAACAGGTTTTTATCAATGAAGAGGTGTACCTCGTGGTTCTCGTCGTTGATGAGGCCGAAGGGGGAGACGCTGCCGGGCTTCAGGCCGAGGTATTTCTCCATGCGAGCTTCCGAGGCGAAGGTGAGCTTGCCTTGGTGCAGACGCTGCTCAAGGTCGTGGATGTCCATCTGGTGCATGCACTCGAAGATGACGAGGTAGTGCTTGTTGCCCTTGTGGTTCCTGAAAAACAGGTTCTTGCAGTGCGTGGCCTCGAACTTGCCCCAGTA
>CAMVCZ010000045.1 GCA_947166105.1 uncultured Bacteroidales bacterium | reverse complement strand
AAACTGACTATGAACAAATGATACAGTCTATTTTAGACTTATAAATTCCAATTTAGGTAACAAAAGTATAATTATCATTCACTTAAAAGGTCTTGGTAGAGACCAGAGCCGCGACTCGAAACACTCCATAAACAATATGAAAAAAGCAACGATATTGATGGCGGTGGCGCTTATGTGCCTTGCTGCCTGCGCCCACAAGAAAGGCGACGAGCGTGGTCCCCGTCAAGGTGGCCACATGGAGATCAACAAAGATTCTGACAGTACGTTTGTTGCTCTGAAGAATGAGACGTTGAAGAAGTTCGAGCAATTCACCTTCAACGATGAACAGACGGGAAAGACGATGGAGTATAACCTGTTCGTTCCCGAAGGCTATGACGGGACGGCAAGCTATCCGTTAGTGCTCTTCATGGCCGATGCCAGCACTGTAGGTAAGGAGGTGACGGCTCCTCTCACGCAGGGCTACGGCGCCTTGGAGTTCGCCTCCGACCGTGACCAGCAGCTCCATCCTTCGTTTGTGCTGGTGCCGCAATACACCGACTGGGCCGTGCAGGACGACTGGAGCACCACCGACGAGGTGGAGATGACCATCCGCCTGCTTGAATCCGTCTGCAAGGAATACAATGTGGATACCAACTGCCTCTATACCACTGGCCAGTCGATGGGCGGCATGATGTCGTTCTACTTCAACATCACCCATCCCGACCTCTTTGCCGCTTCGCTCTTCGTCAGCAGCCAGTGGGACACCTCGAAGATGCAGGACTTCGGCAAGAAGCATTTCTTCTACATCGTGGCCGGCGGCGACCAGAAGGCTTCGGGAGGCATGAGAGACCTGGCAGCAGTACTGCAGGAAAACGAGGCAAGAGTTGACTCCGCAAGTTGGAGTGCAAAACTGCCTTCATCAGAACAGGAGAAGTTGGCGGAGGAACTCATCGCCCGTGGCGGCAACATCAACTTCATCAAATGGGAGACTGGCAGTGTTCTGCCTGAAACGGGTCGTGCCATGGAGCACATTGCCTCGTTCGACTACGGCTACAAGATTGACGCCGTCAGGGACTGGCTGTTCAAGCAGAGTAAGTAATCACGGCATATCAACTACGCCTCTTCCTCGTTGAGAACGGAATAATCCCCGTCGGGCAAGGCCTGGCGGGGATTTGCATTTTCAAGCCAATAAAGGGATTAGCTTTCAATAGCTTCGCGCACAGCGGTTTTCACATCGCCCACACGTTTCTCCATCTTCCTGATGCCGAAGAAACCGATGAGATGGGTGATGCCCATAAGCACGAGGCCGCAGCCAAACAACGTCGAGAGCGTCATGCCCGATGCCTCGGGGTACTTGAGGGCGAAGAAGCCCAACACGGCACCAGCAATGCCAAAGAGCATGACACCCCACCAGCCCGGGAAGCCCATCTTCTTGTAGTCGAAAGCGGAGATGAATTGGCTGATACCTTCAAAGACAATCCAGAAAGCGAACATGTAGGGCAACGAAGCCGCCACGAAGATACTGTTGGCCAAAAAGAAGAGGCCGAAGATGATGTCGATGACACCCATCAGCACCCGCGTGCCATTGTTGGGTAGGAAGTTTTGTGTCCGAAGGCCGAACACCAACTTGCTGATGCCAGCAAACAGGGTGAAGCAGCCGATGAGCCAAGCCATCGAGAAGAGGGCTTCGGCGGGATTGCAGATGCACACCACGCCAAGCACGATGAATAACACGCCCGTAATGACGAGCCAAATCTTTGAATTTTTCTTCATAACTATTTGAATTTTAGATTAATAAATAAGTACCTAAAGAGGAAGTAAGGCCAAGCTCATCCGTAAGTCTCAATCAAATGCTTCACGAACTGCATGTCGTTGAAGTTGATGATGCCCGTGTCGTGTTGGTTCATCGTGGCGATTTGGGCCATTTCGTCGTCGGTGAGGCTGAAGTCGAAGATGTCGAAGTTTTGCGCCATGCGTTCCTTGTGGCTCGACTTCGGGATGGCCACGATGCCGCGTTGCGTGAGCCAACGCAAGGCCACTTGCGAGGCGGTCTTGCCATACTTGGCCCCGATGCTGCCCAACAGCTCGCTCTTAATGATGCCGTCGACGCCCTGACCTCCTAAGGGACCCCAAGCCATCATCTTGGTGCCATACTCGTTGAGCGTAGGCTCAATGGCACGCTGCTGTATCATGGCGTTGCATTGCAGCTGGTTGACCATCGGCTTCGTGTCGACATAATGCGCGAAGTCGAAAAAACGGGCTTCCTGGAAGTTGCTCACGCCGATGGCGCGAACCTTGCCGTCTTTGTAGGCCTTCTCCATCGCCCTCCACGAGCCGAACACGTCGCCGTAGGCCTGGTGGATGAGCAGCAGGTCGATGTAGTCGGTTTGCAGCTTGCGGAGGCTCTCGTCGATGCTCTTGGCGGCTTTCTCTTCGCCGGCGTTCGAGATCCACACCTTGGTGACGAGGAAGAGGTCTTCGCGTTTCAGTCCGCTCTTGCGCCAGGCGTTGCCCACGCCTTCTTCGTTGAAATAGGCCTGTGCAGTGTCGATGAGGCGGTAGCCGACGCTCAGCGCGTCGCTGACGCAGCGTTCACATTCTTGAGGGCTGACGAGAAACACCCCGTAGCCGAGGAGCGGCATTTCCACTCCGTTTGACAGTTTGATGTATTCCATAGTTTTGCGTTTTAGACAATATTGATGCAAAGAAACGAAAAAACCGCGAGATGTAGGTTTCACATTTTGCGGATTAAACTTCATTTTTTTCCCATTGTCAATATGTTCCCGCGCTTGCCTCTGTGAATACCCACCGGCCGTCTCGCTTGACGAGTTTGAAGCGAAGTTGCAACCGCCAAGTGCTGCGACCCCCACCGAAGACCGCTGCCGTCACGCGGCTGCGCCCTGTCATGGTGGCATGGTCGCCATCGATTTGGATGTCCATCTGCTCGTGTTGGGCGGCAAAATAATTGAGCGTGCCGTCGGCGATGGCGTGGATATATTCTTTCTTCGACTGGCGCATCCCCGTCATGTGGATAAGCACCATCTCGTCGGCATAGACACGGTTAAGCGTCGCCGTGTCCTTGGCAACCATGGCTTGGTACATGGTCTCATAGAGCTGCTGGATTTGCTGTCGGTCGTCTGGTTGGGCTTGCGTGGTCATGGTGAGGGGTAAGCTGTTGGTTTTGGACTTTTCTGTGGTTAGTCAGTACCCGATTTCCTTCAGCCACTTGTCAATTTGGCCTTGTTTCTTGTCCATGCCTTGGCCGCCCATCTCCTTGGTGACGACGCAGATGCCGTCGCGGTGGTCGCTCTTGGGCGTTGCCTTGACGATGTCTTTCAACGTGGACGACGGACCGCTGTAAGCCGTGCAGAACGGGATGACGGTCTTGCCTTCGAAGTTGTAGCTTTCGAGGAAGGTATAGACCGGCATCGGGGCGGTGTACCACCACACGGGGACGCACACGAACACCACTTCATATTGGTCGAAGTTGTTCACCGAGCCTTTGATGGCGGGACGGTCGCCGCGTTCTTTTTCGGCCTTGGCCTCTTCGGTGCAAGGGTCGTAGTCGGTGGGGTAGGCCGCTTCGCGTTCGATGACGAAGAGGTCGGCGTGGGTTTGTTGGGCGATGTATTTCGCCGCCGCCTCGGTGTTGCCGCTCCAGCTGAAGTAGGCCACGAGGGTTTTCTTGTTGTTCAGGCTGTTCATGTTTTCTCCTTTCTTTTGTGCGCAGGCCGAGGTGCCGAAAAGGCTCACCATGGCCAATGCTGCGATGATTGACAGTTTTTTCATTTTTGATGAGATTTTGATTACGCTGCAAAAATACGTCAAATCTCCGAAGCCCATGTTTCACGGATTTCGGGGATGTTTTCACTTTTTACGGATGGAATGGCTTATAGTCCTTTCGTTTTCAGCCACTCGAAAAGCAAGTCTGCAATCTCAGCGTTGTTCATCTCCTGGAACATGAAATGGCTGTTGCCAAAGAGGAAGAATTCCAGCCGAGGCCGTGTTACTTTGAAATCAGCGGTAGCAGCCTTTCCTCGAAAATCCTGCGCTCCACAATGCGATAATGCGGGTGATAGGCCTTATTGTAGCGGCGACTGTGATGCACGGCTTGGTTGTTTCGGGCGGCTTCGTTCAGCAGGGATGATGACTTTTTCTCTGAAAAAATAGCCATTTTTGGGGATTGTGTAAATGGCAAAAGAAGCGGATTTTTGCAAAATATTTTAGATTTATGACTAAATTGATAGCCTTTATCCTATTGTGTGTCAGTGTTTCATCACTAAAAGCACAACTTTTCAATGGCACCATGACTTTGGGGGACTATACCCGAGAAAATGTCACCGTTCAATTGCAGCCATCTCCACAACAGGACAACTACACATTGATACTTTTTGGTGTCAAGTTCGCCCGAATGATGCCCGTCAAACTTGATGTGGAATTAGCCCCTATCGTCATAAAAGACAATCAATTGGAAGGGGACAGCATCGTGCCCATCAGCAAAGCCAAAAGATATGAGAAGCGCCTCGTACGGCATTTGAAAGGTAGCCAACGGGAGGGTACGCTTTCATTCACATGCCAAATGGGCGGCAAGAAACTAACCTACAACGGAACCGCAAAAAGATGAAAAGACACCTATTATTGCTTATCCTGGCCTTAACGGCATTCTTCTCGTCGCAGCAATGCCATGCCCAAGAAGGTCGGCATTTCGATGGCGGCATGATGGTTCACACAGGCTATCTCCATGGCAACATCAAGGCTATGGATTATGATGCCAAAGGCTTCACTTTCGGCCTTGGCGGGGTGCTCCGCTTCCACTTTGGTAAACACTTCCGCATTGGGGGCGAGGGATATGTCTCAACGATGCGACAGATGGGCAACGGCAGCTATATCCGCACCAGTTGGGGTGGGTTAATCGCGGATGCCTACTGGCGTTTTGGCCGCTGGCAGCCCTACGTCGGCTTCACGGTTGGCGGAGGCAAAACATCAACATTGCTAATGTTTGATGGCTCTGCCGACGACTGGATGCCCGAACCTCATACCGTGCTCCACAACGAGAGCTTTTTCTTCGTCAATCCCAACATCGGCGTGGAGTTTGCACTGACCAAAGCCATTCATCTCACCCTCAAAGCAGACAGGATAGTTCCCCTTTCTCCTACCGAGATGCCCACAGGAATAAGGTTTTATTTAGGCGTTCTTTTTGGGCATTGACCCAATCCCACCTTGCTTTTGAACCGCTTCCGTAATCTGCAAAAAAATCCGCAACCCAAGCGCAGGCTCGGATTGCGGATTCCTCTGTTGCTGTGGTTCGTCATTTCAGCTTCCCATACCACTCGTCATCCACAGGCTCAAGCCATTCGTTGCTGTTGCCAGGCTGGACGTTGGCGTGGTAGGTGAGATGCTGCATCCAACTGTCTTTGGCGGCGCCATGCCAGTGCTTCACGCCCTCGGGAACGGCGATGACGGTGCCAGGCACCAAAGGGACGGCTTCTTTGCCCCATTCCTGATACCAGCCGCGACCGCTCACGCAGATCAACATCTGCACCGCACCGTGATGAACGTGCCAGTTATTGCGACAACCAGGTTCAAAGCTGACGTTGCAGAGACCAGTTGCGGGGTCGAGGACGGCGAGGTAGCTGTTGCCTATGAAATACTGAGCGTATGCGGTGTTGGGTTCTCCGATGGGCCAGGGTGACTGCGCACACACCACATCATTCTTGCCGTCAACAGCAACTGCGATGGCTGCCTCACAACGCAAAGCCTCGGCTTGCAATCCTGTAGCTTTCAAAGCCACTGGGATGCTGCGCAACTGCTCCTCTGTGACACCCATGTTCAAGGCGCCACGCACATGCGCCTGCAACTGTGGCATCACGTTCTCCAAGCCACTCAACGCACTCACGGTGATGAGCTCGCGGTCGGCGTGGGTGAGGTTGTCGCGAGCGAAGATGTCGCCGAAGAGATGGGCTTTCAGATAGTAGTCCTCGGCGGGACAAAACGCATAGTTGAAAGGCTGTCCAGAAAGTTTGGTCTGCACTTCAGTGCCTTGTTTCAAGGCATCGTAGCTGGCGGGCAGGGGAGAGGCGTCCATGCCTTCTTCAGTGGCTTTGCCTTCGGTCTTGCGTTGTTCCAATACCTTTTGCAAAGTGCCAAGGGCATTCAGAGAACGCGGGAATCCCGTGTAGGCATAGAGTTGCGATAGGGCTTCCTTGATTTGACTGACCGTCAGTCCGGCATCCAAGCCGCCGTTGATGGCCTCGGCCAAGGCGGTATAGTCGGCTTTGGCCTCGTTGCAGGCAATGGCCGACATGAAGGCCGCCTGCTCTTGGTTAAAACTCAAAGTATTCATTTCCTTTTCCATTGTGGTGGTTTTGCTGCCGCATGAAGCAAACATTAATGCGGCGGCAAACATTCCGATAATAAGTTGTTTTCTCATTTTATTGCGTATAGATTGATGATTGGTTTTGTTTTTGTTTCAAGATGCAAAACTACAACCATTATTCATCATGGCTGTTATGGATTTTTCAGGAAAAGTTTCACATTTTGCGGTTTTGCTTCATTTTGCAAGCAATGACTATTCCCTAAACGAACTCGGCGAAGCCCCAAGATTGTTCTGGACGTAGCGCGAGAAGTGGCTGAGGGAGGCGAAGTTGAAGCGGTCGGCGATGTCGGTGAGCGTGAGGCTGCCGCCGTACCACACCTCGCACTCGCCCGCCGAGCAATAGGCATGGGTGATATAGCTTTCCATACCCGCCTCCGCGATGCGATTGAGACTGTCGTCGATGATGATATTTCGTTCGTTGAGTTCCACGGTGCAAAGTTTTTGATTTGTGATTGCGCAAAGGTACGAATAATCACAATATGAATGGAGTAAATGGTGAGCGAGGGTGTTGTTATTAAGGATGGGAAAGGGTATAGGAACTTAGTCTTTATTTCGTCAAAGAATAGCCGTCAGCAGCCAAACCGAGACCACCGGCAACAAGGATATTCCGCCCCATAACTCATCCAATCTGCTCTTCCAAAAACTCAGCCGCATCGGCGACGCAATCGGAACATTCACGGAGGACATTCCCCGTGCCGATGCCCTTCAGCAACTTGCACTGCGTGGCTCCGTTGCGCTCTTGGAACTTGTTCATGACTTGGCGCATCTGTCTTGTTGAAGCGCCGGATAGTCCAAGAACGAGGCCTGCCCCGACAATGGCTCCGCAAGTTCCCTCCATGTTGCCCATTCCAGCTCCAAAGGGAGCGGCAAGGTGCATGGCTGTCGCCTCGTCGATGCCCGCAAGGTCAGCGTAGGTGCAAAGCACGGCCTGCGCGCAATTGCATCCGGATTGTTTCTTTTCTACCGCTATTTGTTTTCTTGTTTCCATAATTATTCCGACAGTTTTGGCTCAACGATATAAGTATCACCATGCCTTAGAAAAATTGTTTTACCTGATAAAATGCATCCCTTTCCAAGGCTCCCTTTCGGGATAGTCTGGAGTGCCAGTGTGGATTTTCTTCAGCAACCAGGCCATGTTGTCGGCCATGGTGCGCATGGTTTGGAGGCCTTCGGTGTCAAGGGCGGCTTCGCCTTTGGCGAGACCATAGACGATGTTCCAGTATTGCGAGGTGACGATGGGCATGTTTTGCATCTCGAAAGGCATGAGCATGGTCTGATACACCGCCGAGGCACCTCCCCTACGGCACACTGCGACGGCTGCGGCGGGCTTGTTTTGCATCACATGCGAGGCGGCATAACTCATGCGTTGCACGAGGCTCAGTAACGCGCCGTTGGGCTGACCGTAATAAGTGGGCGAACCCACAATGATGCCGTCACATTCGGTCATTAGGTCGATGGCGCGGTTGCAGAGGTCGTCGTCGAACACGCAGCGACCCTTATCGTGGCAATGGTTGCAGGCAATGCAGCCGTGCATGGGCTTGGTCCCGATTTCAATCATTTCGGTGGCGATGCCGTGTTTCTCCAATTGCTTGGCGGCCTCGGTGAGGGCCAAGTGCGTGTTGCCCTCCTTGCGCGGGCTGCCGTTGATGAGCAATACTTTCATGTCCTTGATTTTTGCGTTGTTGTTGCTGTCTTTTGCTATGGCCGAGGCAATCGGCGAGGCAATGCCCGCCCCGGCCGCCGCCCCCACTACCGCAACAATTGCTGATTTTTTTATGAATTCTCTTCTGTCCATAGTGGTCGATTATTATTTGCAATGCTTTAAGGGGACTTCTAAATTATACTTGGTTTCCTTGTTTTCGGGTTGTCAGGATGCCGAAATCCCGTTTGGGCAGACCTTTCAACTCGCTGCAAAGATATGGTTTTTTGTCCTTTGTGACAATCTTTTCTGACATTTTTTGAGTTTTGTGCGTATGTATGTATCAGAGAGTTAGCTTGCTCTTCGTGTCGCCCTTGATGTGGTTCTTGTAGCCGAAGTAGTTTTTCTGTATTAATATCCTTCTCGATAGCCAACCATGTTCATGGGACTTTGACAAATTGGAATTAATCAGTATCTTTTGCCATATATTGCACGGGCTTCTTTTGTCCATTTGCGAATGAAACCGGTTTTTGCATCGGTATAGGCATCTCTGTCATGCTCATGTCTCTTCCATAATTCAAGCTTTAATGTTTCATATTCCTTTGCAATCTGAGGATGCTCATTCAGATAGTCGCGGAAATACAGCTCATCATTATCTCCTGCGTATCTCAAATGCAGATGGAACACTCGCTCGGCAAAACCATTCTCAGTATATCCTTTGTTAAAAGACAACCCTTTTTCAGTCTGAGACATACAAATATAGCCACTGTTAACAATCAAATCCATATAGTACATCATGTCGCTTTCCCTTGGAATTTCTACAAGAATATCTATAATTGGTTTTGCCCAAATTGATGGAATCGCCGTGCTTCCGATATGGCTTATTCTCTCATTTTTCGTTAAAACTTTTTTCAATAGTTTTTCTTCTTCGAGATACCATTCTTTCCATGTCTCTTGATGCTCTGTTAAAAAGATAGGAAACAACTTCCACAGTTCTTCCAATGTCATTTCTGATAATTTCTTTCTCATTTTTTTGTCATGAACGATTGTTCGGTTGAAATACTTGATACCTATGCGTCCCAAATATCCACTCAGCCTATCAATGATGCTTAATTGTACGGGGCGTTTTTATGTTTTGGAACTCTCAAATATAAATTGAGGGAAAAGTTCCATGAAGATCAATGCTTCAATTTCAAGACAAGGTATTCTGATTGCGAGCCTATACGGAACTTTCCGCCCCAGATGCCTAACCCTGAAGTGACGTAATAATGTGTGTTTCCGCGCTGATAGGCACCGTAAGCCTTTTCGTACAGGATGTCCGTAATCCAGTTGGCAGGCCATATTTGGCCGTGGTGCGTGTGTCCGCTGAACTGGAAATCGATACCACACCGTTCCGCCTCTTCCAAGTGATAGGGTTGATGGTCGAGGAGGATGGTAAACAGCGTGTCGGTTGGGGTCAAATCAGACAGCGCCCGGCGAGAAGCGTTGCTTCTGTCGTCGCGCCCGACAATCCGAATCCCTGATGCCACAACGGAACTGTCGCGCAGCAAGCACATTCCGGCATCCTCATAGAAGGCGAGCGAGGATTCCAAGCCGGCGATATACTCGTGGTTTCCCAAGGCTGCATAAACAGGGGCGTTGAGGTCGCGGAACTCCTCGTCAAGCCTCCATTCCCTGACGGGTCGGATGGCGCCGTCCAAAATGTCGCCGGCAAACAGAACCAAGTCGGGGTTTTCCTCGTTCAAGAGACGAACCCAACGTTGCAGTTCCGCTTTGCGGTTGTGATAACCTATGTGCAGGTCGCTGGCCAGCACAATCGTGAGCGGTTTTTGCAACGGTTTTTCCGTCTTGATTTCGAGCACTTCGCGATGCTTGTGAGGGTAATGGAGCCCGCCATATAGCAACAATATCGCAATGATGCCGAGCACGGTGCAGGTGCCCGCCACCGAATGTTTCAGAAAACTTTCAGGCACCCAATGCAACAGCCGGCCCAATCCCAAAGCCAGAAAGATAAGCAGCGCATAGAGGAAGAAAATCATCCAAGAGGTGCCAATCTCATAGGTGACAGTGGCCACGCCTATGGGCAGCTTGTTACCTAACCCGTAATGCAGAAAAACGCAGGTGAAGCAGAGAAGATACACTGCTACGGCCAAGGTCTTTCCCAACGGGGAAAGCGGCAAAATGAGCCAGAAACGCCAACTGGTATAGGCGATGCAGGAGAGCAGAAAAAGAGGAATTAGGATAAGCATAACATTCAGTAACTTTGGGTTCAACAGATTTGGATTCGGACAATTTGCTCATTGTCATTTCATTTCCTTTTTATGACATACTTTTGGTTGGGGGAATTGGGCGTATTTGGGATGGTTCGTTCAAGTAACCCTGCATCTATCAAGGTGTTGATAAACTTGTCAATGTTCCATTTTTGATATGTTACGTTGATGTGTTCAAGAATTTCTCTACTCGTTCTCGGAAATATACCGTATAACAATACTTCCTTTTGTCTGTCAGATAAAAGCAAGTTACTATCAGAGCTACTATCAGAGTTAATGCGTTGATTATGTGAAGTATTACATTTATCCGTAATATTCAAAGGTGTATTGCCATTCGGGAAAGGTTGGAGGCCAAAGTGGGAAGGATCTCTTCACATTTTTATTATCCTAATTGATATTCACCAGCACGAATGGCAGCAATGACACCACCGTCGATGAGCAGGTCGGTGCCTGTGATGAACTTGGCGTGTTCACCGAGCAAGAAGGCTGCGGCTTCGGCAATCTCGTCGCTGGTGCCAGTGCGCTGGGCGGCTGAAGCATCAATCATGCGCTGGTAGCCCTCGCCATTGGCGTTGAACTCGTCATAGGCCAACGGGGTGACGACGACACCCGGCGAGATGGTGTTGATGCGGGCACGACGTTTGCGCCAGCTGGTGGCGGCTGCACGCTGCGCCTGCAAGTGATTCAATCGTTTGGCAATCATATAAGCAAAGCCGCTGTTCTGCATAGCCACCTCTTGAATGAATTTCATCTCTTTCAGTTTGGCGGTCGGTGTCTGCACCAATTGCAGTTCGATGTCATTGGGAATGGGGTACATATAGGCTGCCTGGCTGCTTATGATGAGTCCTGCGCCACCTTCGGCCATCACTTCGCCGAAGGCATCGACGGCATAACCCGTGCCGACCATGTCGAGGTCGACGATATGCTCGGGGTTGGCCTGATTGGGCGATGCGCCAGCCGTATCGATGAAGTACATCACGGGGCTCAGTTCTGCGGCCTTCTTTGCAAAAGCTTCTATGCTATCTTTCTGCAAGGCGTTCACCACTAATGTCTCCACATCGTATCCGCAGCGACGGAAATCCTCGCCGACACGCTCCAATGCCTTTTCACTGATGTCGCCTAAAAGGATTTTCTTGCCAGCACCAATGCGGCGCACAATAGCGGTTCCCATACTACCAGCACCTAAGAGTGCCACTACTTGTTTATGCTTGTTTCTATCGAAATACATTATTCTTTTGTTTTGTTTGTTGTTTATTTGTCAATGCTGACGATAGTGTACTTGCGGCTACCGAGGCCAATTTTCTCAGCGTGCTCAACGGTGTGGATGCCATGGCGGCTCTCAATGCGTTCTTTCATTGAAGCCACGTCATTGTCGGCGGTTTGCTCTTGACCAAGGACGAGGTCGATGCAGGCCTGGTCGAGGGCTACGGGGTCGGTGCTGGCCATGATGCCCATGTCTTGCAGTGCCATAGGGGTGGGATTGCCGTTGCAGTCGCAGTCGATGCTCATGTTATTCATGACATTGATATATAGGACTTTCCCCTTGAAGTAGTCATGCACTGCAGCGGCAGCATTGGCCATACATTCAAGGAACTTGTCCTGATTCTCAGGCTGGATGTAGTCCCAAAGATGGGTATAGTCCTCGCATTGGCCGTTGGTGTGGATATAGGTCTTGCCGTTGCGCGAAGCCACGCCAATGCTGGCATTCTTCAGCACACCGCCGAAACCGCCCATCTGGTGTCCCTTGAAGTGGGCGAGGTTGATCATGAAGTCATAGTTTTGGATGTTCTGTCCCACGATGTTGTAGCGCATGTAGGTGGTGTCGCGCACAGGGATTTTGATTTCGCCTTCGGCATCCATGATGTCCACACCGCCGATGGTGTTGAAGCCGTGCTCCTCGATGACCTTCAGGTGGTCTTCGGTAAGCATTCGTTTGCCAGCGTATGCAGTGTTGCATTCCACAATCTTGCCGTTCACTAACTGCACCAGAGGACCAATCAAGTCGGCTTTCAAGTGGTTGTTGTTGCCGGCCTCGCCAGTGGAGATTTTCACGGCCACACGGCCTTCGGCTTCTACGCCAAGAGCCTTGTAGATCTTAATGAGTGCTTCAGGGGTGATTTCGCTGGTGAAATAGACTTTAGATGTGTTTTCCATGTTGGGTGTTGTTGGTTCGTTTTGTTCCTGTTGTTCGGCTGTTGGATTGCCGTTCTTGTTTTGGCAGCTTGTGTTGGCCATCACCAATGCCATAGCGGTGAGAACCAAAAGTCTTCTTACTTTCATGTTGTCAAGTGTTTAATTTGTTTTTCAAAGACTCTTCAGCCATTTCTCAACCTTTGCTTTGCCTGTGCGCACTTCATGCCCATAGATGCTGAACTCGCCTGTGACCTTGGCCTTCGGGAAAGATTTTTTCACGTCGCTGGCACAGGAGGCTAAGCCGCTGCCTTCGTGAGTGGTGAAGGGGATGACGGTCTTGCCGTCGAGGTTGATGTCTTTGAAGAGGGTGAACATCACCTGCGGGTAGGTGCCCCACCACACAGGACCGCCGATAAAGACGGTGTCGTATTGGCTGAGGTCGGGAGCGGTGCCTTCGTAAGGCGGCAGTTCGCCCTTGTTGGCTTCTTCCTTGGCCAATTCGATGAGCGGCATATAGGCCATGCCGTCGTACTTGTGAGTGACGATCTCAAACTGGTCGGCACCTTTGATTTCAGTGATGTAGTCGGCCACAATCTTGGTGTTGCCGACCTCGATGTTGCCCACGCTGTAGTTGTCGCCCGCATGGGAGAAGAAAATGACGAAGGATTTGCTCATATTCTGTGATTTTAAGTTGTTGGCTTGAGACGCACGGCCGTGCGTCTTTACGTCTTGTCCGTTGCAGCTGGTGACTATGAGGAGTGCCAAGACTGCGGTAATGATTCTTTTCATAGTTCTATAATGTTTTTAATGAATTTCGCCGGATTGCCGCCCACGATGGTATTCGGTGCCACGTCCTTGGTGACAACGGCACCAGCAGCCACGACTGCGTTCTTGCCAACGGTCACGCCGGGCAAGATGGTGGCACCTGCACCAATCCAAACATTCTCGCAGATGTGGACAGGCTTGCAGAGGAGAATCTGGCGATCGTGGAGGTCGTGGTTGTTGGAGATGAGTTGCGCATTGGCGGCAATCATCGCGCCGTCGTCGATGGTGATGCCGCCACGGGCCATCATCAGGCAGTTGTTCATAATCATCACGTTCTTCCCGATGTGTACACGGTCGAAGCAAACACCAGTGAGGCCGGGCATCACCCAACCGCCTTCGCCGAGGTTGTCGCCGAAGAGTTCGCGCACGAGGGCGTTGTACTCGTCGGTGTAGGGCATCGTGTGGTTCAGTTTGAAAAGGACTTGCGCTTGACGCACGCCTTCCGCGTGTTCTTCGGCTGTGGTCAGCCTGGGGTCAACTCTTTGTTCTTGCATCGTCTTAGGTTTTGAATTACGGTGCAAAAGTACAGCGATTTAACGACATGGAAGTTTCACAAAAAGCATCATTATTTTCACAATTTCCTCAATCTTTTGGGCTAACGAGAGAAATAATTCGTATTTTTGCGCCATGAAGATTGATTTTCAGTACGCTACGGATTTTCTCGGGATGAATGACCCCAAATTGAGTCACACCTGTATGCATCTGCTGTGTACAGAAGGTGAAGGTAGTTTCGTTTTCAACGAACATTGCTATCACATTGAAAAAAACGATTTGGTGGTGATGACAAATCCGAGTCGCGCGAAGAATCTCGCTGCAAATCCAGAAATGAAGGTGGAGTGGTTTGCCGCCGACTATAAGTTTTTGCAAAACCTGTTGCCATCGAACAACTACAGCATTGGAGGAAGCATTTCGCTCAACCAAGACCCCATCATCAAACTCACCGATGAGCAAGCGGCTATCATGCTTGCCGACTTCCACCGTCTCCGTGATCGCCTCGGCGACCGCCATCTGCTGTTTTACAGCGAGCTGATGGGGAGCCTCTGCCTAACGATGATGTACGATATCTTCGAGCCTCACGCCCAACGGGAGGTCACCGACAGCCACAGCGACCGCACCGCCTATATTGTCAAGCAATTGATGCAACTACTTGACACGGGCATCAGTCGCACCGAGCGAGAGGTGAGCTACTACGCCAATCGGCTGAATGTATCGCCGAAGTACCTTTCCGCCACAGTCAAACGTGTGACAGGTCACAGCGTCAGCAGTTACATCAACCGTGCCACTGTGCCCATCTTGAAAGGCTTTTTGGACGACGAGCGCTTGTCGCTTACCCAAATAGCCGACCGCATGAACTTCACCTCATTGAGTTATTTCAGTCGCTACTGTACCAAGCACCTCAGGCAGTCGCCCAGCGAATATAGGCGGAGCCTGCAACCTAAGTCTATTTCGCCAAGAAAGGATACTTTTTCTTGATATTGTCGGCGAGGAACTGTGCCACTGCATCAGTGGGCATGTTGGTGACGTTAAGGACGAAGTCATAGTTGCGGGCATCGTAGCGCGAGGTTTCGGCGACAGTTTTGACGAATGTGTCGCGAGCCTTGTCGGTTTCGTCGATGACCTTGGCAGCCTCTTCGGGGCTGAGATTTTGCTTGGCGGCGATGCGGGCAATACGCGCGTCACGGTCGGCCATGATGAACAGGTGCAACGCATTGGGATTGTCGCGGAAGATGTGGAAACCCGCACGGCCCACGATGATGCAGCTCTCTTGTTCGGCCAATTCACGCAACAAACGAGCCTCGGCATAATAAAGGGTCAACGGCGTGGCCTCTGGATAGTAGACATCCGGATGGCTGGTCGTATCAAACTGGCGATAAAAGTAACAGAAGTCACTCCACCAACTGGTTTTTTGCGCCTTAACACGGTCCATGTTTTCAAGGGTCATTTTAAAATGATCGGCAACGCTTTGCAATATGGCGCGACCATAAACCTTGAGCCCCAATTTCTCTCCCAGCAGACGGGCAATCTCGCCACCTCCGCTGCCGCACTCGCGGTTGATTGTGATGATAATCTTTTGGTTTTCCATAGTGAATATCTGTTTTATTCTTCAATGAATTTCTTTCCGTCGCCCCATGCTTTGCCGACTTCTTCGCCGATGGCGCGGTAACTCACGCCCGAGGCATCGAAGACGATGGGCTTCAGTTTGGCCAAGTCAATCTTTCCGTCGGTGAGGATGCTCTCGTCGGCACTTTGGTTGACCACTTCGCCAATCAACATGCCATTCTCGAAACTCACCACGCGACACTCCAATGTCAGCGGGTACTCGTTGACGATGGGCGCGTCCACATTGGGGCTGGGGGTTACTGTGAAGCCTACTTTGGCTACCTTGTTCGCGACATCATGTCCGCTCACCGTGCCGAAATAGTCCGACTCGGCCACTGTGCGCTCGTCGGCGAAACTCACGGTGAAGGCGCCCGTTTTGCGCAAGTTGTCGGTCGTTTTGTGTTCCGAAAGGCTGATGACGATTTGGTTGTAGTCGAGTTGGCCGGCCCATGCCGCCATCATCACGTCGGGCGTGTGGTTCTTGTCCCATGTGGCAATCATCACGCAAGGTTGCGGCGTGGTCACCAAGGCGTGCTGTGCGCCGAAGTTCACACGCCCCGAAACCTCTTCGACTTTTTGTTGTTTCTGTTGGTTATCAGGGTTCGTGTTGCTTTGAACGTTTTCAGTTTGTTGGTTGTTTGTGCAGGCGGCAAGAGCCAGTCCGCACAAGATGGTTGCTGCTATTTTCTTCATGGTTTTTATGTTTTGTGTTTCGGTTGCAAAAATAGGAAAATCCTTGAAACACGTGGCTTATGGAGTTCAAGGATTTGGTTTAGCTTTGTGGATTTTGAAAGGAGAATTCTACTTCATCAGTCTTTCCACCTCTTTCTTGATTTCGTCAACCACTTCCTTGTTGGCGATTTCTTTTTTCCCGTTCACTTTTTTGGAATAGATGTAAAACACCGAGCCACCAAATTTCGATTTGAACTTTTTGTGCGTTTCCGCTTGTAAAGCGTATTCCTTATGAATCTCCGGAATTTGCAAGGCGTTGTTTATAGGCTTTATTTGCAATCCAATGTACTTTTCTTTGATCTTGATGAAGAAATCCACATTATACAATCTGTCCCATTCATCAGGTGCAGGTTCGATTTTTACATTCAATAGGTTTTGAAGCTGTCCATATATGGTTTGAATCTCTGTCATATAACCATCATATGTACGGTTAATGACAAGTTGCTTCATATAATCGATGCAATCTTGCTCTGTAATATCATCCACCTCTGCTTGAATGACTTCCGTTATTTTGATATACAATTTTCTACCAAGATCCTCAATATGTGACTCGGATTTTACATTTGCATAATAGTAAGTTCTCCAGTCTTCTAAAGTTTTCGGGGCGCATTTACGAATTGATTCAGAAGTTGCCCCAACATTGCGTTTAAAATTCAACTGATAACGGTTCATCGCACTGTTCAAAATCCACTCTTTTGCCATATTTTATAGATTTAAGAATTTTGTTTTATACTTATAATCAATGCTTTCGTCGACAAGTGCCAATCTGTTTTTCAACAGATGGGCGTTGATGAAAGTCTTGTTTTCCAAATACATATATACCATCAGATGGTTGTTGGCATCGTATTTTATGTCATCGTATTTCAGGAAGACTTTATTGCCTTTGAATTTCGACAACAAGAACTCTGTCGCCTTTCCATTGATTTTTGGGTCTTGTTTTATGCCTATCAATCTAACTGTCATACCGTTGCTAAGCATAATAAGTTCTGGCGAAATCACTTGCCTGACACTGAACAGTGTTTCGCGTTGAGCCGCGCTGTCTTTGTCTATCTTTGAGCCAAATCGCAATTGCTTTACATCGATTTTCTTGTCCGTTTTGTGGACATCAATAAAACGATATGGCAGTTTGCTAATCTCGTCTTCAACATCGATGTTGACGCTTTGCTCAATATAATCGATTTGGACTTTTTCAATAAGGTTGTTTGAACCGATTCGGTCTTTTATCAAAGGGATGAAGTCACCATTGATTTCATATCCCACAGAGTTGCGTCCCAAGGCTTTGGCAACGGCAGCCGTCGTTCCGCTACCCATAAAAGGATCCAAAACGGTCTCTTGTGGGAACGAAAACATTTTTATCAGTCGTTTGGGCAATTCTTCGGGAAACATTGCCAAGTGCTTGTCTTGCTTCGCACCATTGAAATACCAATGACCACTGAAATAGGTGTTCCATTCTTCATTTGTCATTGCCGATTGAGCCTTTTGCTCTGGAGTAGGCTTGGGGGCATCACCTTGCTTTTTGAAGAGCAAAATATATTCAAAGTCAAGCTTCACAATGCCATTACGGGGGTAAGGGAAACTGCCCATAACCGCACCGCCTCCAGTAGTGTTCATTGTAGTCGTTTTTTGCCAAATAATCTGTCCCATAAAGTCGAAACCGATTGTTTCACAAAATCTTATGATTTCGGAATGAATCGGGATGACTTTATATCGCCCATAATAAACCGACCGGGCAAATTGGTCGCCAATATTGATGCACAACCGACAGCCATCGTGCAACACGCGGTAACATTCTTTCCAAACCAAATTCAGGTTGTTGATGTACTTCTCGTAAGAGTCGTTGAACCCAATTTGGTTTTCGCTACCGTAGTCTTTCAGTTGCCAATAAGGAGGTGAAGTGACAATCAGATGGACGCTATTGTCAGGTAACTCATCCATTTTTCGGCAGTCACCATTGATTATGGTATGATGTGTGTGTTGCATAATATAAAAGAAGATGTTGCCTCTCAATCCGCAAAGGTAAGCATTTTTCTAACCACACCAACAAAAAACCACCAAAACAGCCATTAAGCGTATTTCGGTGGTTTAATCAGCCATCTTTGCGAAAATGGCCTATTTGTCAATGCTGACAATAGTGTATTTCCTTGTTCCCAATCCGATGGCTTCGGCGTGTTCGATGGTGTGGGTTCCGTGCTGCTTGTTGATGCGACTGAGCAGGTCGGTGGGGTCGTTGGTGGCGGTCACCTCTTGGTTGTTGATGATGTCCACACAAGCTTGGTCGAGGGCTACGGGGTCGGTCGAGGCGAGGATGCCGTAGTCTTCAAGTTTCACGGGAGCGGGATGATCGACACAGTCGCAGTCGATGCTCATGTTGTTCATCACACTGATGTAGATGATGCCCTGCCTCTTCTGGAAGTAGTTCGTCACCGCTTGGGCCGCTGCCGCCATGCTTTCAAGGAAACCGTCCTGGTCGCCGATGTATTCAGGCGTCCAAAGCTTTGCCATGTCGAGTTTTTCCATCTTTCCCGAAGAGTGGATATAAGCCTTGCCGTTGCTGCTGGCGCAACCGATGCTGAGGTTCTTCAACGCGCCGCCATAGCCGCCCATCGGGTGACCTTTGAAGTGGTTGAGGGCAATCATAAAGTCGTAGTTGGCGATATGGCCGCCCACGATGTCATACTTGATGTGCCTCTGGTCCTTCACGGGAATGCGGATTTCGTCGTATTCATCCATAATGTCAACGGGGAAGTAGTCGGTGAAGCCGTGCCTGCGGATGACTTCCCAGTGGACGGCCGAGTTGTTGCGCTCGTCCTTCTCGTCGCCGGGGCCGTTGCCGTAAGCGGTGTTGCACTCCACGATGGTGCCGTCCACCTCGTGAACGAGGTCTTTGATGAGTTCGGGCTTCAGGTAGTTGGGGTTGCTGCCCTCGCCGGTCGAGATTTTCACGGCCACACGGCCTTTGGCTTCCACGCCCAAAGCCTTGTAGATGTTCACTAAAGCTTCGGGGCTGATGTTGCGCGTCAGATAGACTTTTGCTGTGTTTTCCATATTCGTGATGTTTTGATTGTTTTGATTGTCGTCAGGTTGGTTGTTTGTGCAGGCAGCAAAGGCCAAAGCGCACAAAAGGGTTGTTGCTAATTTCTTCATTTTGTTTATTTATTTATGTATTTCATTCTTTTTCAATTAGTTCCCAATGGCCACCTTTGTCGGGACCAATGTGGCGGATATGTCCTTGTCTTTGTAAAAACTGTAAATCCCGTCTTATTGTTCGTTCATTTACACCAAAATACTCAGCCAACGATGCGGATGATTCCTTTTCGTTTTCTAGGACATTTTCTAGGACATTCATTTTACCTGTTTCTTTTAGTCTAAAAATTATATGTATTTGTCTTTCAGTTAATTGTATTAAATTTTTCTCGCTGTTTTCTAGGACATTTTCTAGGACATTTACTGGGACATTTACCTCTCCATCCTCTGAGTTTGAAGGCAGCCAAGCATACGGGATTACCACCCGCATAAAATTGTCCATAAACACAAAACTCTCCTCATTGTAAACCTTGAGTACACGTTGCAAACCCGTACCCAACGATTCCACCAAATCCACATCCCTGAAGACACGCATCAGTTCTTTGTTGCGGGGATTGCTTACGCCGTTAAAAAAATCAGCTTTGCTCATCCCATTGGGCAAAGAGCCAGCCGAAGTGATTTCCAAACGGTCAGAAAAAAGTTCAAACTTGGGCGAGACCTCATTGAAATAATCGTTATGTACGATGGCATTGATGACCAATTCGCGCACAGCACGCTCGTTCCAAAGTGGAGTGTCCGTCCGATAGGGATAGCCAATGCTGCTCTTGACCGTGTTCTCGACTTGCAATCGATTAAGGACTTGATCCGTCGCTTTCAATAACGAACAATAGCCATATTCGTGGTTTTCAATCAATTCGTCTCGGTCCGTGCCCGCATATTTGGCCAATTTGATGGACATACTGTTGGTATCAGCCAACAAATAGGCGACATAGTTGTAGCCTCCATCCGCCGTCAACAAGTCAAGGTTTTGGGCAAAACTTTCATTTAAGGTCAGATGTTGACTGTCATAATAGATGTGCAATTGCCGGAATGTCAGTTCTTTGTGAGGCGATGGGATGTTTTTCAGCGACAAACGGACTCTCTTGGAATACAAGTCTTCTATTTGCTTCGGTGTCATTGGCTCCGCAGCCGTGCCGACTCGAATGAAACAACCTCGTTCCGACAATCCGAATTTGGTTTTGTAGTAAGGCTTTTCGCTTCCGCTTGCAACGAAAATTTTAATCACGGGGATGTCGTCTATGCGTTCCACCATAACATCAAACAAGCCCATCGGCGAAGGGGAAATTCCGTTGCGTATGCGGTCTTTAATCTTCAGCATATCGCCATCAATGTCTTGTACGCCAATAGGTTTCCCGCTGTCATCAATGCCAATATAAAGCATACCGCCCTCGTGATAATTGAGGAACGCCACAACCTCCCGCTCAATGTCGAGTTCGCGGGTCAGTTCGCGCTTAAATTCTATGCGGTTCGTCTCGGTCATTTTCCCAACAAATGCGTCTGCAAAGATAATTGTTTTTTCCCACTACGCCGAAAAAAATCCCTGAAAACCATAGTTCAAAGATTTCAGGGATTTTTTCAAATCAGTCAACGTATCATCCCCGCCAGCGGGTTAACGTCAATCAGTTTCAGGCTCTTCACCATCTTGGCCGTGCCTTCCTTATATTTCTTGAAATGGGCGGTCTGGATATGGCTTTGATAGGCCTCTTGGTCCGCATAGATTTCAAGGATGTAAATCTTGCAAGGATCTTCCTTGGTTTGCATCGAGAAAAGGGTCAGCACGCCGGGCTCCACCTTCACAGAGGTCTTGCCGACTTCCTTGGCGAAGGCCATATATTCTTCCAAAAACTCAGGCACCACTTCGATTTCTGCAAGACGGACAAGCTTTTCGCCAGCTTTCACTGGTGAGTTGAACTCTTCGTCAGTCACTTTTTGGAGCTGAACGGCGTGTTCCTCGCCTGGCACGATGTCCGTCACGGTGAGGCACTCGATGCTGCTATCAGGGGTGGCACCGTTCCAGTGGCGTGTGTTGGGTGCCGTGACGATCACATCGCCTTTGCGGATGAGTTGCTTGTCTTTCCCTTCCTCTTGGTAATAGCCTTCGCCATCAAGCACCATCAGCACTTGGGTGGCGTTGGGGTGGTAATGCCACGAGTTGCGGCTGCCTTTTTCGAAAAGGAAATTGGTGGTCATCTGGTGCTCACTGTGACTGACGACAGAGATGTGGACCGTACCCGTATTAAACTCCTCGGGAGCAAGATGTTGTGCCGGAAAAATGGTTTGTTGTGCCATAGTAGTCAAGGATAAAAGGAAAACACCGAGTAAAAAGGCTAATTTCTTCATTTATGAAATAGTTTTAATGCGTTTTTGTAAAGAATCATCTCTTTGTAAGGCTCCAAATCGGGCTCGTCCGTCAGGTATTGCTGCATCCGTTGAAGGCTACTGACGAGCACTTGAGGGGCGACGTAGGGATAGTCGGAGCCATAGAGCAAATGGTCGGGTGTGGTAATGGTGAGCATCATTCGGATGACCTCGGGACTGTGGGCACCGGCCAAGTCGTAGTAAAGCGAATTCAGATTGGCTTGCCAGTCGATTTCGCCCACCATCTTGTTGGCTTGCATCACGGCGGTCAGCGACTTCATACGAGGGACAGCCAAAGGCAGGTAGGCTCCGCAATGAGGCACGACCACCTTCACTTGAGGATAACGCGCCAAGACGTTGCGACTGATCATATTGGCCACGGCCCGTGTGGTTTCCGACAGGTATTCTTGCATGGCCAATGGCGTCTGCTGCATCACCTGCCGATTGACTGGTTCAGGACGATGCGGATGTAGGATGACCACAGCACCACGCTCATTGAGCACGGAAAAGAGCGTATCAAGTTCGGGCACTCCAAGATACTGGCCATAGACGTTGGTTGCCAATTTTATGCCATCGGCTTTCAGTGTGTCGAGGGCGTAAACGGCTTCGCGAATGGCAGCATCAACATCGGGTAGGGGCAGAGCGGCACAAAACATGAAACGTCCAGGATAGCGTGCCTTGAGGGCAGCGCACTCTTCATTGTAGCTACGGCAAACCGCTGCCGAAGCATTTGCATCGCCAAACCAAGGATGTGGTGCGGGCATAGTCAGTATAGCGGTCTGAATGCCAGCCTTGTCCATAAAGGCGATATGTTGTTCCGCATCCCAAGCGGGGATGGGAAAACCTTCGTCCATCTCGGCGCCATTGGCCTTGATGTAATCGAGATAACCTTTCGTGATGGCGTGGCTGTGGAGGTCGATTTGGGCCGAAGCGTTTAATGCGATTGCTGTCATAATGGTGATTATCAAGGTTTTTCTCATAGTTTGAATCACGGTTTAATCTTTTGGCAAAGATAATAGAAATAAGATTGCGCCCCAAGCCCAAGTGCCCAATGCGATTTTCGTTTCTTCCATTTTCTTGTCGATTTGGTTTACGCTGCAAAAGTAGGACTACCATCACAAAAACAAGTTATACGGTTTGCGGATAAAACAATCATTTTTCGGGAAAGTGATTTTTCCTATCTTTGCGGCATGAAACAGCAAATGTTGAAAGTTCACTGCGTCAACGACTATGCGCGTTACATCGGTGCGCCTGAGTTGCATCCTCTGGTCAGCGTCATCCACTACGACGAGTTGGAGCATTGCCGCCACAGCCTCAACAACTACGACGTCTACGGCATTTTCATTGCCGATGAGTTTCTGGAAAACCTCACTTACGGCCTGTTGCGCTACGACTTGCACCAACACGCCATCATGTGCGTCTCGCCCGGACAAATCGGTGGCAAGAGCGACACAGGCGAGGAAATCCAGACCAAAGGCTGGGCTTTGCTGTTCGACCCCGAACTGATCCGAGGCACCGAACTCGGACGAAGGATGTCGCAATACACCTATTTTTCGTACAACACCAACGAGGCCTTGCTTACCAACGAAACGCAACGACAAATCATTGTAGGCTTTTTGGAACAAATCCGTCAGGAACTGCAAAACGGCAGGGACGACGAACATACGCAGCATATTCTGGTGCATTACATCGGGTTGGTTTTGGAGCATATCGCACGATTTTATTCACAGCAATTGTCCACCTCTTTGCCGACCTATTCCGATTTGCTGAATCGCTTCGAGAACCTCCTCGTGCGTTACTACGACGAAGGCAAACAACACCAACTGGGAATCCCGTTGGTGAAGTATTGTGCGCAGGAATTGTTCCTTTCGCCAAACTACTTCGGAGACCTCATCCACGAGCTGACTGGTGAGACTGCCACGACTGCCATCCGTAATTTCGTCATGCAGCGTGCCCGCGACATGCTCATCAGCGGCAAGACCGTCACTGAAACCGCCGATGAGCTGGGCTTTAAGTATTCGGCGCATTTCACGCAGATGTTCAAGAAACATTTTGGAATGCCGCCGAGCAAATACGTTTCTTAGGCTTTATACATTCATTACTTCAGTTTCAAGCCGTCCTTGAAGGCCTCGCCGACACGCTTCGAGACTTGATAATAGCCGTGCGTGTAAGGGTCGAAAGTGATGGCTTGCAGGGCTTCCACATCTACTTTGCCGTCCTTCATCTTGTCGGCCTCGACGGAGGTCTGCAACACTTTTCCGATGACGCCAAGGCCTGTGTCGTCGCTTTGGTATTCAATGAACTCGCACTCCATAGCGATAGGCAGTTCGTTGATGATGGGAGCATCCACCAATGAGGATTTGGTCGCGGTGAGGCCACTCTTGGCAAACTTGTCCTTCTCGGTCTTGCTCGACACTACGCCGAAGTAGTCGGCTTCCACCACATGGGCGGCATCGGCGATATGGACGACAAAGCCCTTGCGTTGCTTGATGTTCTCCACGGTCTTGTGGGTCTCGGTCAGGTTGAGGGCCACACGGTCGCGGTCGAGCATGGTGCCCCAAGCGGCGTTCATCACATCGATGGTGCCGTCTTCGTTGTATGTAGCCACGAGCAAAACGGGCATCGGGAAAATGGCTTCTGTTACTTTAATGGGTTGTTTCATAATAAATTGAGAATTGATAATTTATAATTGACAATGGATTTGATACTATTTCAAAGAGGGTTTTAATTCTATCTCAAAAATGCCGCGCTCCACGATGCGGTAATGCGGGTGATAGGCCTCGTTGTAGCGGCGGCTGTGGTGAACGGCTTGGTTGTTTCGGGCGGCTTCGGTCAACAGAGGAAGGTCGGTCTCAAAGCCTTCTAATTCAATCTTATTCGCTTGGATGATGCTCACGATGGCTTCCCATTTCTCCATCCAACTGCCGGTCGGTTCTTGCCTCGAATTGGCACTTCTGACGAAAGCATCCAAAAGTTGCTCGGCGGTAATCAGGCTGTCGGCAACGGCGGAGAGATAGACGCGAATGTAATCACCTTGGCTGCCCGTTGGCTCAAAATAAGGCGATTGGGTTTTGCCCATTTCTGAGAGTTCGCCCATCAGATAGCGTCGCGCCGAGGCTGTGTCGCTGATGATATGGCCCGGGCCGAAATGCTCTTGGTAGAAACTCTTGTAGATGTCCTGCAAGGTGGATCCGGGATAAGTGGCCAACTGCCTCTCAATGGCCGAGCGCATCGCTATCGTGTCGATGGATTGCCCGAAGAGGCTGAACGAACAGGCTAAGGCCAAAACCAATAACAGCTTCCTCATCACGCCTTAATAATCGTTTCCGCCATACGCTTTCCAGCATCGAAAGCCTTTTGCAAGTCCTCTTCCCAGTGCTCCTCACGGTATTTGCGTTTGGCTTCCTCCGAGAATCCTCCCAACTCGAAATTGGCATAGTTCTTCACTTGGTAGGTATTGTTGGCAAACAGCTTATCCGGTTGTCCGAGGGCTTTGGCAATGCAAGGCTCTATCGTGCCGTAGCCATTGCAGTTGCTGCCTCCCACACCGCCATTTTGCGTTTCCACCAGCACCACGGGCATCCGCTTCGGGGCAATGATGCTGTAGTCGTTGTAGGAGAGCCATGGGAAGGCCAAACGCTCCAAGAAAGCCCTCATCTGGCCAGTGATTTCACCGAAATAGTTGGGCGAACCTAATACCAACCCATCAGCTTGCGCAATCTCCTCCAAGACAGGAGTCAAGGCATCCTTGTATTTGCACACTTGCGAGGCTTTGCCTCTGATCTTGCAGGCCATGCACGACATGCAGCCTTTGTAGTCGAGGGAATAGAGGCGAATGGTCTTCACCTCGATTTCGTTGCTGACGGAACCGGCTCCTTCAGAGAATTTCTTGAGCATTGAGGCCGTGTTGAAAGTCGCTCGCGGGCCTCCGTCGATGATGATTATCTTTTTCATTTATGATGTGGTATTTGTGAAAATGCAAAGATAGGGAATTTCGTCAAAATTGGTATATTTGCGGCGACAAAAAAACTAAACCATGCCATGAAAAAGATTCTTGTTTTCTTGTTCTTTTTGCTTCTCATGCAACATATTAGTGCACAAGAGCTTCCGCATTTGGAACCTGTGACGATTACGGAGATGGTGCCCGTGGAAATCGATTTTGAATTGGAGCGCCAGCAATCCAGTGGTTTTATTCGTGTTGACACGACCAAAAGATTCACGGAATGTCGAAACGCTGAAGGGACGGTTGGCTATTTGATTGAGGCGAAAGATTGTGTGTTTTTAGTTGGGATATTGTTGGGGCATCAATTTGAGGACTGCTGCGAGGTTGGGCTTCAAGATGTGCAACGTGCGGAAACCATGTTGGCCAAAGTCTTGGACAGGCGCGCCGATTCTGTGCAAATCATCCAAAGGGCTTTCACCGCTCCTTACTTTTATCAATATATTCGGCAGTATGTCTTTTATCTCAATCCGGAAGGCGACACCTGCGTACATATCAATTGCATACACAATAGTGAAGTGATGCCTGAAGATAAAGAATTTTTCCCATTCCGAATCCGTCCTGATCTTAACTATATGACAGTTTTTGACGGAGATGACAACTTTTGGAATGCCGATCTGAATCTCACTAAAGACAAATTGCTTACTTATGATGTCAATGGTCCAACCATCCATTATGTGGACGGGCGTAACAACGAGCCTCGTGGGCTTTATCAGAAGACGTTGTTTCAAATATGGTGGCCTATACAAGAGCCATATAGTTTTGAACAATTGCCGACTGCTGTGAAGGAAGCAGCACTGTCGCAGATAGATAAAACCGAAATCACCGAATGCGTGTATTTTTCCACGAAGTATATTTGGGCGTATCGCGAGAAAAAGGATGGCAGCGGGGTTTCAAAACGAAAAAGGTATAAAAAAGGCGATTATTACAAAATATATTCCGACACCATCTGTCATGGATTCGATGCCAAAGGACGGTTGGTATATATTGGAAATGTAAAGTATTTAGGTCGCCTTGACCCGATTTACTTGAATCGTATAGACGGAATAGATATGATGATGGCTGCCATAGAGCGGGATATGTCGGCACGAGGCCGCAACTTCGGAAAGTATGGTTACATCCAGTGGGTGGAGCAGGTCGACGACCGTTACGTTATTGCAGTTGTCTATAATCCGCCAATCCCCGCTGATTTCTTTTGTGCCTATTATACTCTTGACAGTAAAGGCCAGGTGGAGGGGGTTACGTTACATCAAAGGTGAATGTATCTCAAATATCGTTCTCAATCATCTTAATAACCCTTGCTGGCACACCACCAACCAAAGTGTTATGGCTTAGTAGTATAAAGCAATCAAACAGAACTCAATAAAATTCGTTTAATTCGAGCAATTCGCCGTTTTTTTAATCGTCAATATTCACGATGGTATATTTTCGCGTTCCAAGTCCAATCTGTTCGGCGTACTCCACGGTATGGGTGCCATGTTTCTTGTTGATGCGATCCTGCAGCGGCTTGGCATCGTCGCCCTTGCTGCTGACATGGTTGAACACGAGGTCGAGGCAGGCTTGGTCGAGGGCCACAGGGTCGGTGGAGGCCAAAATGCCGATGTCCTTGATGCGCGGTGCGGCAGGATGACCGTCGCAATCGCAGTCCACCGACATGTTGTTCATCACATTGATGTACACGATGTCCTTGCTTTCCTGCTTGAAATAGTCGTGTACGGCCTGTGCCGCCGCTGCCATCGACTCAAGGAAAGCGTCTTGGTTGGCAATCGTCCAATGCGTCTGGCTTTTGCCAGCGGAATGGATGTAGAGTTTTCCGGCACTCGATGCCACACCAATCGACTGGTTCTTCAGCACGCCGCCGAAGCCGCCCATGGCGTGACCTTTAAAATGTGCCAGATTAATCATGAAGTCGTAGTTCTGCAAGTGCGAGCCAACGATGTCGTATTGCAGGTGCTTGGTGTCCTTGACGGGCAGCTGCATTTCGCCCTCCTCGTCCATGATGTCGACAGTGGCGATGTCGTTGTAGCCGCGTTCAGCAATAGCCTTACGGTGCTTTTCGGTGTTGCCACGGTTGCCGCCGTAGGCCGTGTTGCACTCCACGAGGGTGCCATTCACTTTTTGCACCAAGTTTTTAATCAGCTCGGGGCGAAGGTGGTTGCTTTTTGGCGATTCGCCTGTGGAGATTTTCACCGCCACGCGACCTTGAGCCTCCACGCCCAAGGCTTCATAGATGCGCACCAACCCTTCCGGACTGATGTCGGTGGTCATATAAACCGTTGCAGCCTCACCTTCAGTCGTGGGCGGGGCGGGTTGATGTGATTGTGCTTGGCACGAAGCCATTCCCAAAATGCAAATTAATGCCATGATAATAGATGTTTTAGTCATTTTATTGTTGTTTTAATTGTCGTTCACAAAAAGTTACATGCACCGTGTCGCCGAAAGTCTTGCCCATCTGTTTGCGGATGTCTTTCCGCAGGCCAATGATGAAGCAAGGCGTTCCCATCTTGACGATCTGTCCGTCGTATGGCACGCCGTCAAAAGTGGCATGAACCGCCAAGCGTCCTTTTCCGAAGATTGCCTTGATGTCGAAAGGCACCTCTACGTAGGCAGCATCCATATCCTCGTTCTGGATGATGATGGCATCGAATTCATACAGCGCATCATTGGCGACATTGGGATTTTCTGTGGGTTTGTTGTTCATGGGCATAGAAGACAAGTCGTCTTTCAATTAAGTCGTTTTGTTCAAGAAACGCTGCATTAATACAACTTTTCTTGAACAAAAACACTATTTGTGGTTTTTCTGATGCGTCTTCAGTAGTTTCACCGCCTGCCCGTAGGGACTTGAAGTGACACTCACGAAGTAGGCCGCCATATCGGTGGTGTAGGTGTTTTTGAAGTAGCCTTTGGTGAAGAGTTCCTCTTCGGTGAAGCTCTCGGCGAGGCGGAGCATCTCCTTGTGGGACGCTTGTAGCAGGCGTTTGGCTTCCTCCAAAGGCGTGTTTTGGTGCTTCTCCACCAGCATCTTGTCCATCTCGTGGTAGTTCTTGCGGTACTCGTCGGGCAGGTAGTCTCGCGGGTGACCTTCGCGGATGTTGTTTACAAACTCGCGCATCAGCACCTGCCATTCGTAGAGGTGGATCAACAGGTCGCGGAGGCAGCGGTCGTATTGCCAGCGCACACCGCATTTCTTTGGTTCGGCGGCGAAGTCGAAAGGAGCCGATATGGCCTCTTCGCTCATCTTTGCAATTTGCTCATTCAGTTTGGCGTAGCCATCGGTCATGGCGGCCACAAGTTCTTGTTTGTTTGTTGGATTGGGCATATTATTCAGTTTTGAGATTCATTTTTTCCGTTTCGGTTTCGGCATCGGTAGTTCCTTACAAGTCACACGGACGAGTTCAGAAACATAATCACAGTCGTCCACATCGTCAATGAAGAAATAGTCTTTCGCGCCGTCGTATGGCGGACGCATTTCGACGCTGCGCAATAGCGAGCGGCCCGCTTCGGAAGGTTTCAAGTAGAAGCTGTTGTCGCAGATGAGGCCGAAGATAATGCCGTCGCAGTAGATGCCGTAGTCGCCGAACATTTTCTTCACTGTGATTTCGCCCGCTTTGGCGCATTGGTCGGCGATGTATTGAACGAAGTCGGGGTTGCTTGCCATGGTGTTGGGTTAAGTTTTAAGTTTGAGGTTTTGAAAAAGTGTACTTTGTGATTCAGGCTGTACATGAATTCCAATTTTCGGCAAAGGTAGGGAAATTTTTCTATCTGAACCTTAACTCAGTTTAGATACCGAACACTGTTTTTCTCGCATATTTTTGTAAATCAGATGACAGATTTCAAAAAAACAGTAATTTTGCAGCGTGAGAATAATAAAACAATCCATGAATTCGAATTTGGGATTACAGGTATATAATGTACCCAATAATTGAGACTGCAAATATATTGAATTAATGTGAAACAT
>CAMVCZ010000044.1 GCA_947166105.1 uncultured Bacteroidales bacterium | reverse complement strand
CGCTGTCCTTGGCCATCATGTAGTTCACGGTGATGTGCTTGCCCACCTCGCGGGCGAAGTCGAGGAAGGTGAAGTCCTTCATCCAGTCGTAGTTGTTCACCATTTCGGCGGCATTCGGCTCCTTCGACTCGAAGTCGAGGAACTTGGCCACTTGCATTTTGATGCACTCTTGGTTGTGGCGCAAGGTTTCTTCGTTGAGCAAGTTACGCTCTTGGCTCTTGCCCGACGGGTCGCCAATCATGCCTGTTGCGCCGCCCACCAAAATAATGGGCTTGTGGCCGCAGCGTTGCAGGTGGCGGAGCATCATTATGCCGCATAAGTGACCGATATGCAGTGAGTCGGCGGTCGGGTCGGTGCCGAGGTAGGCCGTCACCATTTCTTTCTGGAGGAGTTCTTCCGTTCCTGGCATCATCTGTGCCAACATTCCGCGCCAGCGGAGTTCTTCAACAAAATTCTTCATTGTCTGCTATGGTTATTGAGCTTGTCGAAATAATATTTTGGGCGCAAATTTACGAAGATTTTGGGCTTTTTTTGGAATAGACCGAAAAAACATTGTGTATTTTCAGAATTTATGTAATTTTGCAGTTGTATTGAAAATTTGCATAAAGTAACATATAGATATGATTTATAGAGATTTAAAGGATGCAATGTTGGAAAATTACAAGTATTTTCCAGTCATTACTTTGACAGGACCAAGACAGTCGGGCAAGACCACCCTTATTCGAGAAGTGTTTAAGGATTTGTCCTATTATTCAATGGAAAACATTGACAACCAAGATTTTGCGTCCAATGATCCAATTGGTTTCCTGAATCAAGACCATCAAGGGATGATATTGGATGAGGTGCAGAATACGCCACATCTGATGTCGTATATTCAGGGAATCGTTGACGAGCATCCCGAAAGGAGATTTATTCTTTCGGGTAGTGCCCAATTCAGTTTGATGAACAGCATAACCCAGTCTTTGGCGGGAAGGAGTGCGGTTTTGGAACTTCTGCCTCTTTCGCTCAACGAAATAAAGGATTCATTGCCAAATCAGAGTGCCGATAGCCTCATTTTCAACGGCTTCTATCCCGCTATCCATGCCGGAAAAAATGTGTCAAAATTGTTTTACCCAGCCTACACGAAGACCTATTTGGAAAGGGATGTAAGGCAATTGCTGCAAATCAAGGACATGAGAGCCTTTCAAGTTTTTTTGAGGCTTTGCGCAGGCCGCATAGGTAGTTTGTTCAATAGTTCGGAATTATCGAATGAGGTTGGTGTGGCCGTCAACACCATCAAATCGTGGTTGTCGTTGTTGCAGGCATCATACATCGTGACCCTATTGCCACCTTATTTTGAAAACTCGAGAAAACGCCTGACCAAAACACCAAAACTCTATTTCTACGATACAGGATTGGCAGCCTATTTGTTAAGTATCGAAAACGAACAGCAACTCGCTCATGACAAAATGAGAGGGCATCTGTTTGAGAATATGGTAGTTATGGAGTTTGTGAAAAATGCTTACAACAAGGGGAAAAGTGGCAATTTGTCGTTTTACCGAGACAGCAACGGCAATGAAATCGACCTGCTTGTGGCCAAAGGCGGAAGTTACACCGCAATTGAAATCAAGTCGGCACAAACCTACAATAGCGAGTTTGAGAAAGGGCTGAAATCTGCGTCACCCGAATTGGAATCCAAGATTGCGGAAAAAGCGATCATCTATGCTGGTGACTATGAAAACACAGCAGCCAAAATAAAACTGTTGAATTTCAAGAATATGCAAAACTTGATGTAATGCAACAAAAATAAACCACTTATTTTTTCCATACCTCACAAATTTTTCGCAACTTTGCAGCCAAAACGATTAAACAATTAAACAGTCAACAATTCAACAAATATGAAAAGAGACGAGAAAATCTTTGATCTGATTCGCCAAGAGAAAGAGCGTCAGATGCACGGAATCGAACTCATCGCTTCGGAAAACTTTGTCAGTGAGCAAGTTCTGGAGGCTATGGGTTCTGTAATGACCAACAAATACGCCGAGGGTTATCCCGGCAAACGTTACTACGGCGGCTGCCAAATCGTCGACCAGAGCGAGCAAATCGCCATCGACCGCGCCTGCCAACTGTTCAATGCCACCTTCGCCAACGTGCAGCCCCACTCGGGCGCACAGGCCAACATGGCTGTGATGCAAGCCCTGCTTGAACCCGGCGACACCTTCATGGGCCTCGACCTCTCACACGGCGGTCACCTTTCACACGGCAGCCCGGTCAACGCTTCGGGTATGCTCTACAAGCCCGTCGCCTACCACGTTTCGAAAGAAACCGGTCGCGTCGACTACGACGAGATGGAGAAGATTGCCCTTGAGTGCAAGCCGAAACTCATCATTGCCGGTGCCTCGGCCTACAGCCGCGACTGGGACTACAAGCGCATGCGCGCCATCGCCGACCAAGTGGGTGCTGTCCTCATGGCCGATGTCAGCCACCCTGCCGGCCTCATCGCCAAGGGCCTCTTGAACGACCCGTTGGAGTATTGCCACATCATCACCACCACGACCCACAAGACCCTGCGTGGACCTCGCGGCGGCATGATCCTCATCCGTCACGACTTCGAAGACCCGCGTGGCCGTAAGACCCCGAAGGGCGAAGTGAAGATGATGTCCGCTTTGATTAACAGCGCCGTGTTCCCGGGCATCCAAGGCGGTCCGCTTGAGCACGTCATCGCTTCCAAGGCCGTTGCTTTCGGCGAAGCCCTCAGCGATGAGTACATGGAGTACATCAAGCAGGTGCGCACCAACGCAAGCGTGATGGCCAAGGCCTTTGTCGACAAGGGCTATCAAGTCATCAGCGGCGGCACCGACAACCACTCGATGCTTATCGACCTGCGCGGCAAGTTCCCGGAAATCACTGGTAAGATGGTCGAAAACACCCTCGTCCTTGCCGACATCACCGTCAACAAGAACATGGTGCCCTTCGACAGCCGCTCGCCGTTCCTGACCTCCGGTCTGCGCGTCGGCACGCCCGCCATCACCACCCGTGGCCTGAAGGAAGACAAGATGCCCATCATCGTCGACATGATTGACGATGTCATTGCCGACATCAACCCCGAAACCAAGACCGCTTCGGAGGCCAAGATTGCCGCCGTCCGCGCCGAGGTGAACAAGATGATGAAGGACTACCCGCTGTTTGCTTGGTAAATCCGATTGACAACTTAATTATTTATGGTCGCTCCATCGCGGGGCGACCATTTTTTTGCGCCAAAATCAGAAAAATTGTCCTTGCTGTTTGAAAAACTCGTACTTTTGCATCCCGTATTTTTAATTCTAAGCACCATGAAAAACGCTTTGACAGGCTCAGCTTCCGCTGTTGCAAAATACGGATTCGACAACGAAAAATACCTTAAAATCCAGTCGGAACACATCAAGGATCGCATCGCGAAATTCGGCGACAAACTGTATCTCGAATTTGGCGGAAAACTCTTCGACGACTTTCACGCCAGCCGAGTGCTGCCCGGTTTCCAACCCGACAGCAAACTGAGAATGTTGTCGCAACTGATTGATGTTGCGGAAATTATCATCGTCATCAGCGCGGTCGACATTGAGAAAAACAAGGTACGCGGCGACTTGGGCATCACTTACGATGTGGATGTGTTGCGCCTTCGCGAGGAGTTTATGAGCCGTGGTTTCATGGTGAATTCGGTTGTGGTCACGCACTATAACGGTCAAGCCAGCACCGATGCTTACCGCCAACGCCTTGAGCGCATGGGCATTAAGGTGTATTACCACCGCATCATTGAGGGCTATCCGAACAACGTCGCCCTCATTGACTCGGAGGAAGGCTTTGGCCGCAACGACTATGTCGAGACCTCACGCCCCTTGGTGGTCGTCACGGCTCCAGGGCCTGGAAGCGGCAAGATGGCCGTCTGTTTGAGCCAGTTGTACCACGAAAACAAGCGTGGCATCAAGGCTGGCTATGCCAAGTTTGAGACTTTCCCTGTATGGAACCTGCCGCTGAAGCACCCCGTCAACGTGGCCTACGAAGCCGCCACCGCCGACCTTAGCGACGTGAACATGATTGACCCGTTCCATCTTGAGGCTTACGGCGATACCGCTGTCAACTACAACCGCGACATTGAGATTTTCCCCGTGCTGAACGCTATTTTCGAGAGCATTTACGGCGAAAATCCCTACAAGTCGCCGACCGACATGGGTGTTAATATGGTGGGCTATTGCCTTAGCGATGACGAAGCCTGCTGCGAGGCCTCAAAACAGGAAATCATCCGCCGCTATTATGCCGCACTCTGCAACTTGGCCAAGGGAAAAGGCTCTGAAAACGAGGTGAATAAGATTGCTTTGCTGATGAAACAGGCCAAAATCACCACCGCCGACCGCAAGACCACCGTCGCTGCGAAGGAACGGAAAGAAAAAGAAGGTGTGGCCTCGTCGGCCATTGAGTTGGGCGACGGTACTATCATAACCGCTCACACAAGTGCCCTTCTCGGTCCAAGTGCGGCCTTGTTGCTCAATGCAACCAAGCATCTCGCGGGCATCGACCATGATGTGAAACTCATCCCGCAGGCCATGATTGAGCCGATTCAGAAGACCAAAGTGAGTTTTCTGCACGGCAACAACCCGCGTTTGCACACAGATGAGGTTTTGGTCGCCATTTCGATGCTCAGCCTATGGGACGAGAACTGCAAGAAAGCCTTGGAAAGCCTTCCGCAACTGAATGGTTGTCAGGTGCATAGCACGGTGATGCTCAGCGAAGTGGACCAGAAAATCTTCAAGAAACTCGGCATTGGCCTCACTTGCGACCCTGTTGCCAAGAAATGATTTTTCTCACGCTGTAGTTTTTCTCACGCAGAAAACGCAGAATTTTATGAAGCGCAAAGCGACGCCAAGTTTATGTCCGGCAGGTTCTGCGATTTCTGCGGATTCTGCGTGAAACAAGAACTATTTTCGCGTGAAACTATGTCAGTAAGCCCGTATTGCCCTAACAAAGAACTCCCTGTTTTTCAGCGAGTCGGTGATGACGATTTGTCCGTTCTGAAGGCGCACGGTAGCCGCACAGCGTGTTCCCGTTTCCGTACTCGACCAATAAGTTTTGTCCTCCAAAGTCGGGTAGCCCAACGAGTCAAGCGTGGCGTTCACCAAGGCTTGGTTTTGCAAAAGTTTGCTCAATTCGCTGCTGGAAGGCACATACCATTGGTTGCTGCTTACATGGTGATAATTGTAATACACTAAGTGCCAAGTGTTTCGCTTGTGGCTCCATTGGATGGCTGGATAATGGCGCAGGTCGTAGTTCGACATGAGGATGTTCGTGTTGCGCCAGCCGTCGTAGGGGTTGGTGGCTCCTGTCAGGCTGTTGATGTAATTGGGTTCGCACCAAGGCAAATTGGTTTCTTCAAGGCTGACCATCAGTCCGTTATGCGCACCGTATGTAAGGAAAACGATGCCCTCTAAGGTGTCGTTGCGAAAATAGTCGCCGATGTTGTAAACAGGGTCATGGTGCGAGGGTAGGGGAGTGTTGCCGCTTGGGGAAGGTTGGTCGGGTTTCGAGCAGGCGGCGAAAGCGAGGCATAAGGCAACGATAAGAAGGCAGTTTCTCATGGCGATAAATTTTGGGCAAAGGTAATGAAAATTGTTGATCACTATGGTTTTTTTTTGTTTTTTATCGATTATGGACGATAAAAATTGTGTGGTTTTATCGAATATATACGATAAAATTAGGTTAATTTTGTCGAGTGTAAACGATAAATTTGTATTTTTGCAGTCGTAAAAAGATGAAAAATATGGTAAATAAGGATTTGATAAAAGATATTATCGTTGAAAGCCAACGATTTGTGTCGTCGTTAAGTTTCCATCAGCGTGATTATGCGTTTGAGGACGACTTGAATTATGTGCTTGTGGGCTTGCGTCGTGCCGGAAAGTCGTATTTGTTGTATCAGCGTATCCACGAATTGTTGGAAAAGGGCCATCGTTTGGAGGAAATCTGTTACTTCAATTTTGAGGACGACCGCCTCGGTGTGATGACTTTGGCTGATTTGGACACCATCAAGTCCGCCTACGAGGAAATGTTTGATACACATCCTGTTTTCTTCTTCGATGAAATTCAGATTGTGGAAGGCTGGGAGAAGTTTGCCCGCCGACTCGCCGACCAGAAATATAGGGTTTACATCACCGGAAGCAACGCCAAAATGCTGAGTTCTGAAATTGCCACCACTTTGGGCGGAAGATTCTTGGTTAAGGAAGTGTTTCCGCTTTCCTTTGCCGAATACCTGTCGTTTGCAGGCATTGATGTGAAGGAAAAAAACGCTTTGCACCTTTATAAAAAGGAGATTCTGAGGCATTTGGAAACTTATTTCCATTTTGGTGGTCTGCCCGAAGTGATGAATGTGCAGGACAAGCGCTCTTGGCTCAGTGGCTTGTTCAACAAGATTTTCTTTGGCGACTTGATTGCCCGTTACGACATCCGCAACGATTTCGGATTGAGGCTTTTGGCCAAGAAATTGGCTGAAAGTGTGAAGCAACCTTCTTCATACAACCGCTTGGCTAATGTGGTGACCTCGGCGGGGAAGAAAACCAGCACCGACACCGTCATCGATTATGTGAATTATATGTGCGAGTCGTGGTTGTTGCTGCCCGTGGAGAACATCATCGGCAAATTAGCCGAGCGCAACACCCAACGCAAGTATTATTTTATCGACAATGGCATCCTTAACCTTTTCTTGACCGACCCCGAAACCAGCCTCTTGGAAAACATAGTGGCCATTCAATTGGTGAAACGATGGGGCGACCGTGTCTTTTTCTACCACAACGGCCTGGAAGTGGATTTTTACCTCCCTGATGCAGAAAAACTCATCCAAGTTTCCTATTCCTTGCAGGACGAGGAAACCTTGAAACGCGAAACCGAAGCCTTGATAAAGGTCGCAAAGCATCTAAATGTCAATGATTTGCTGATTGTCACCAAGGATGAGGAATCTGTTTTGGAGAAAGATGGCCAAACCATTCGGATTGTTCCGCTTTGGAAGTGGTTGTTGGAATTAAACACAAAATCTACCTAAACCACTTCGCGAACTTGATCTGTTTGTGAGGATAATCTCCTTTTTGGGGACAGACGGATTGAAAATCCGTCCGAACTTGGGTTTAGTAATTATCGATATTTGATGGGCAGATTCGACAAAGAGGAACTTGTTTTTAATCTTTCCAAATCTCTCTTGCACAAAAAAGAGCTCCACATCCAGATATTATTTTTGACCAACTAGGAAGAATAGCCGTCAAAACTAATGCTATAATAGCAACTATTATTGTAAGTATTATTTTTCCTACCGTACTCATGATAATGCTAGTATTAGAACGAAATTAAAAACAAAACCAACAATTCCAAAAACACCATAAGCATCAGCTGCTTTAGTATTTGTGTCCTTTTTTACAAAATACAGAATCCATCCTACTAAGGGAATTAGAAAGGAAAGGATACATAATCCAATACTTGTGTTGTTATTGTCCATAAGAATCCCCTAAATCCGTGTCGGGCGCAACCTTTAAGTTTTCCCCCTCCAGCACCTCGAAAGGAACACTTTATATAAAAGAAGCGTGGCACTGATATACCGTTTCTCTGAATGAAGGTCGTAGGAAAAACCCGAAGTAAAAGAAAGGATAAAAGCCCACGCTAAACAGCGTGAACCATTATACCCTCCTTGTTACTTCAATGAAAATTTCCTACGTTTTCATTCACAAGTCAAGCATAACGCTTCTTAGTTCGATATGTAAGCGACACAAAAGCCACCAAAGAACCGCTGCAAATATACCGCTTTTTTGCAAAAGCAAACGGAATTGACGAAAAAAATGTATTTTTGCCCCAATTAAAACCTTTGTAAAATGAAAAGATTGTGCTTTTTTGCTTTACTAAGCCTCGTGCTTTGCGCTTCATGCACGAAAAAAGAAACCGACCCCGAAGTCGTTGCCATGCGCGGATTGGTGAACCGCGTGGTGCCTGAGTATTCACAAGGCATTGTCCTTGAACGACTTGCTGACACCATCGACCGCTTTGAAATTGAAACACAGGGCAAGAACCTCGTCATTCGTGGCAACAACGCCAACAGCATGGCCGTTGGCCTGAACCATTACCTGAAATACTATTGCAAGGCGCAATACTCGTGGTTCAAAGAAGAGCCTTTGCAGATTCCCGCAGCGATGCCCAAGGTGACGGAAAAAGTCAGCCTGAGTGCCCGTGTGCCTGATCGTTTCTTCCTGAATTACTGCACTTTCGGCTACACTTTGCCTTGGTGGAATTGGTCACAATGGGAGCACTTCATCGACTGGATGGCACTCAACGGGATCAATTTGCCTTTGGCCATCACGGGACAAGAATCCGTTTGGTACGAGGTGTGGAGCGATTTCGGCCTCACCGACGAGGAAATCCGCAGTTATTTCACAGGGCCGGCGCACCTGCCTTGGCATCGTATGCAGAACATCGACCGCTGGGGCGGACCTTTGCCCATGTCGTGGCTCGAAAACCAAAAGGAACTGCAAAAGAAAATCGTGGCCCGTGAGCGCGAACTGAATATGAAACCTGTTTTGCCGGGCTTTGCTGGTCACGTTCCGCCCTGCATCACAAGGATTTATCCTGATGCGCCTTTGGCCTCTTTGGGCGACTGGGCTGGTTTCGACAGCATCTGTTGGTGCAAGTTCCTCGACCCGCTTGACCCGCTTTACACTGAGATTCAGAAAAAGTTCATCGCCAAGCAGACCGAGTTTTATGGCACTGATCACATCTACGGCATCGACATTTTCAACGAACTCATCCCGCCGAGCTGGGAGCCTGAGTACCTCGCTCGCGTGAGCCGTCAAGTGTATGAATCCCTCGAAGCCGCCGACCCCGATGCGAAATGGCTGGAGATGGCATGGCTGTTCTGGAATGAGCGTCAATATTGGGAAGTCGACAACCGCATTGAGGCTTACATCACCTCCATGCCGAAGGACAGGCATATCATGCTCGATTACTACTGCGAAAGACAACCCGTGTGGGAACGCACCAATGCTTATTACGGTGTGCCTTACATTTGGTGCTATCTTGGCAATTTTGGCGGCAACTCCATGTTGGCTGGAAACCTTGACACCGTGAACGTTAGGGTTGAACGCGCTTTCGAAAAAGGTGGCGATAACTTCGTCGGCATCGGCTCCACATTGGAGGGCTTCGACTGTAATCCATTTATGTATGAATACGTCTTCGAGAAGGCTTGGGACAACCCGCTCACCAAGGACGTGGACGCTTGGGTGGAATGCCTCGCCGACCAACGTGCGGGCAAAATGGATGAGAACATGCGCACCGCATGGAAGTTGCTTGCAGACAGCGTATATAATAAGGTGTCGTCGCCGGGCCAGACCGTCCGCATCAACCAAAGGCCGACGATGGGCGACATTAACGAATACCGCCAATATTATGTCGCACCGACTTATCTGTACAACAATATCATGCTTTTGGATGTGTTAGATAAGTTATTGGCCGCCGACTGCAACACTCGCACCCGCCATTTTGATGTGGTGAACATCACGAGGCAACTGTTGGGCAACTATTTCAGCGACCTTTACGGAGATTATGTAAAAGCCTATCGCGAAGGCGATTACGAAAAACTTCATCAAATCGAACAAACGATGACCACCATCCTCGACGACACGGACAAGATTTTGGCCACAGAAAGTGCATTTTTGGTTGGTCGTTGGATTCGCGATGCAAGAGCCATCGGCACTACCGAAGAGGACAAGGACTATTTCGAGAGCAACGCCCGCAACATCATCACCACTTGGGGCGAGGAGGATGCCTTGCTCAACGAATACGCCAGCCGCGCTTGGGCGGGCCTCACCGCGACCTATTACGCCTACCGCTGGAAGGAGTTCTTCAAGGATGTGGATGCCGCCATCGAAGCGGGTCAGTCTTTCGATGAGAAGGCTTATCACGACCGCATCTGCAAGTACGAAGGCCAATGGTGGCGCGAGCGTCTTGGCAATTTTAGGGCTGAGCCTCAAGGTGATGGAGTGGCTTTGGCAAAAGGTATAGCCGAGAAATATCGTGCTGAATTGGAAGCACGGTATAGATAACGAAATTCCTGACCGTCAATTGTCGCGGTAGTCTTTCTTTTTCTCGTACTTCAAATCCTTCAAGGCCTGCGCCTTCACGTTGATGGTGAAGTTCCAACTCTTGTAGCTGCCGATGGGAATCCAGTTGAAGCGCATCTCCCAGCAGTGAAGGTCGCGGTAGACGCTGATGTTGGTGTAGGTGATGTTGTTGTTCACGAAGTCCCAGCCGGTGGAGAAGGTGACTTTCCACTTGGGCGTGATACTGATGTCGCCATTGAGTCCTATGGTGTGTACATGCGTGTTGGTGGCAATGCCCATGAAAGCGGCGTAAGCAATTGAGGTCGTGTAGGTTAGGTTGTAACTCAACGAGAGCGACCAAGGCGTGGTCCAATCGATGTAGGCGTTGGGGTTGCCCAAAATTTCGTTCAGTTCGTCGGGGTCGAACATGCCCGAATTTCGGGCGTTTTCGTTGATTTCGTCGCGTAGTTGCTGGCTGCCTTGCTTGCCTTGCAACTTCTTGAGGTCGTTTTGGTTGAAACTGTAACTCAGGCTGAAACGCCATGATGAGCCGGTCTTGCGGAACAGCCGACCGTTGTCGGCAATCTCGAAGCGGTTGATGCGTCGCCCCATTGAGTCGGCGGCGTAAGGGTCCCACGAACTGCTATAGTTGATGCCCAATTTCTTGAACAAAGTGGTGCGTCCGCTGACCGAAATGGGGGAGAAGTTGACCGAGTCTTTGGTCACGTCGTAGTTGCCCGAAATGCTGAACGACTCCAAAATCGGGACTTTTTTCACGCCCGTGATGGTGTCGCTCTTCGATGGCACCTTGATTTCCAAGTTGTTGTTGAAATTATAGGTCAAAAGCCCTTGCTGGTTTTGTGATGGGGTGCCGTAAAGCGACCTTTCGAACTTGTTGTAGGTCTTTTCGTTGCCGTTGCCATCGATGTAACTGCCGTAGACACCCCATTTCGGGTCGCCAAAGTTGGGACGGTAGGTGAAGCCGATTTCGGGGGTGATGACATGGCGGATGGCGCGGATGGGTCCCCCGCTGAAGTGCTTCATGCCGTAGATTTTGGTGGTAATTTTGGTGGAAACGTTGAAATCCACTAAATTATGGAAGCCAAAGATGGTGTCGATTTGCAGGTGCCCTGTCGAGTCGGTGTCGTGAATCCATTGCTGTTCGGCGCGTTGGAAATACATGTAGTCGCTCAAACCCACGGTGTTGGTCCACGAGAAATGCTTCAGCAGTTTGATGGTCGCGCTGATGGGGACGGTGTGCTTGATGCCGGTTTGCACATGGCCGCGCAGGGTGTTTCTCGCCCACTTGCCGAAGTCGTCGCTGAAACCTTTGAACAGAACGGTGTCCACATCATTAATATAGGCCTTGCCGTTCATCGTGTAACTCATGCTGAGGCTTTGGTACCAGCGTTTCTTGCCGGCCTTGCCCACCTTCTGCAAGGGATAGAAGGTGTTCACGTTGAGGGTGAGTTCGGGCAGCGAGGCAGTCAGTTGGCGCGTCATTGTGTTTTGGCTGTGGCTGGCATTGAGGGTGAGGTAGACCTTGCCGCCGAAGTTGGTTTGGTAGCTGATGCTCGATTGGAAGGTGTTGCTCAGTTGGTCGGTGGTGGTTTGGGCGTTGTATTTGTTGAAGTTGGAGCTAACGATGTTCACGTTGGCCGAGAAGTTGCGGCGCGGGTGCGACTTGGTGTCTTGCTTGTGCGTCCACTGAATTTTGAAGTCGTTGCTCTCCTGATAGTCGGCGGCACCCTTTGTGCCTATCTTGTTGACGGCGAAGCTCAAAGCCATCGAGCCGTTGTGCTTGTAGCGTTTGTTGTATCTAAAGGTCGGCTTGATGCCCCACGAGCCACGGGTGTAGATGTCGCCTAATACTTGCAAGTCGTAGTAGTCGTTGATGGCCCAATAATAGCCGCCATTTTCAAGATAAAATCCACGGTTGGCCGACTCGCCGTAAGTGGGAATGATAAGCCCCGATTTTTTTCCTTTCGTGTTGGGAATCATGGAAAAAGGCAGGGCCAATGGCAGCGGAATGTCGGCAATGGTCATGTAGATTGGGCCGGTCACAATCTTGTCGTCGGGGATGACCTTGGCCTTGGTGAACTTGAATTGGTAGTGCGGGTGGTCTTTCAGGTCGCAGGTGGTGTAGCCGCCCGACTTGATATGGATGCTGTTGTCGTCCATGCGCTTCACACGCTCGCCGTGCAGGTAACCGCCTTGTTCCTCGGTCCAAACCTTGGTGATGATGCCTTTCTTCGACTTGAAGTTGTAGAGCATCTCCTTCGCCTCAAAAGTCGATTCGCCTTGTTTGAAGACGGGCCGCCCTTGCAGTTTGCCCAAGGAATCGACGACACCATAGGCGCGGCAGGTGCTGGTTTCGAGGTCGAATTCGAGGCAGGCCGCCGTCAGTACGATGTCGTCGTATTTGGCCTCGGCGTTGCCGAAATAATAGATTTTCTTCTGGTTCATGTCGCGGTACGATGAGTCGGAAGCCGAGCAAATCACCTGCGTTTCGATGGCCGAATCGGAAGGCCTTGATTTTTTAACTCGCTGTTTCTGAACGGGTTTCACCGTATCAATGGCCACAGAATCTTGCAAAATGGCAAGGCTGTCCGTACCGACGATGGAATCGAAGACGGGAAGCGTGTCGGCCACCGGAATCGAGTCCAAAACCACTGTTATCGTGTCGACGATGCGCTCTTCGACTTGAATCGTGTCGAAAGCCGTAGTGTCAACAGCAATAGGTGCAAAATCGTGTTTATCTTTCTCAGTATGAGCCAATTGCTTGCACCCGACGAACAACAAAACCATCGCGGCAAGCAAGAAAAAGGCTGCCGCTTGAAAATATTTCATATATGATGTGCGTTTCGTCAAGGCAAAAACAATTATATTTGTCGCTCAAAATCCGCTGCAAAGATAGTTTTTCTTCGCGCATAAATAAACGAACTCATCATGGTAGAACGAAAGATTTCAAGATTTGGTGTTTTGTGCCTGTTTTTTCTGTTGCCTTTTTTGGGCTTTGCCCAGAAGGGAGAGAAGATACAAACCATTGTCATCGACGCAGGTCACGGCGGCAAGGACACGGGTGCCTTGGGCAAGGTGACCACTGAGAAAGCCCTTAATTTGGCCGTTGCGCTCAAGTTGGGCAACTACATCAAGGAGAACTTGCCTGATGTGAAGGTCATCTACACGCGCAGCACCGACAAGTTCGTCGAACTGAGCGAGCGTGCAGCCATCGCCAATCGCAACAACGCCGACGTGTTCATTTCCATTCATTGCAATTCCACAGAAAGCGCAACTACCACGGCGCAAGGTGCCGAAACCTTCGTGATGGGTGAGTCGAAAAACGAAGCGAACCTGAATGTGGCAAAGAAGGAAAACGCGGCTATCTTGTTGGAAGACAATACCGATGCTTACGACAACTTCGACCCCAACAGCACCGAGGCCTATATCCTTTTCTCGCTTTCGCAGAGCATGTACCAGAAACAAAGCCTCGATTTGGCCGGCAAGGTTCAGCAAAAGTTTGCCAGCAAGGGGCGCAACGACCGAGGAGTGCAGCAGGCGGGTTTCCTTGTGCTTTGGAAGACCGCCATGCCGAGCATCCTCGTCGAGTTGGGCTTCATCAATAACGCAAAAGAAGAAAAATTCCTCAACAGCGAGAAAGGGCAGGCGCAGATGGCCTTGGCCTTGTATCACGCTTTCGAGGAATACAAGCGCGAGTTTGAGGCCGAAAACCATACTCCCTCCTTAACCGTGGCCAAAAAGAAAACTGCCGTCAAGGGCGATACTTATTTCACCGTTCAGTTCTCCACCTTGAACAAGAAAGTGCCTGTCACCGACAAGGCTTTCAAGGGAGTGAAGGAAGTGGAGGTTTACGAATACAACGGTGCTTACCGTTATGTTTCGGGCCGTTTCCCAACCAAGGCCGAAGCCGTGGCACGGCAGGCTGAAGTGCGCAAATTGGGTTATAAGGATGCCTTTGTCGTCGCCTTCATCAACGGCGAGCGCGGCACTCTCAAGCAGGCTGAGGAGGCTTTGAGGAAATAGTGTTGGAAAATCAACTGAAAAGCGCATTTTACGAATAAAAACCGCTATCTTTGCGCCATCGTTTTATGTATAAAACCTTGCGCTTATGATATGCTTTTTCCAACCTGACAATCAGCGGATTATCGCCGTTGATTCCAATTCTCCTCTTTCAGAGGAAACCGTTTCCAAACTCACTTGGCTTTTCGGGAAAGCCGAATTAATCCAAAAAGACACGGTGAAGGGCTATTTTGTCGGGCCGCGCCGCGAGATGATTACGCCTTGGAGCACCAACGCCGTCGAAATTACCCAAAACATGGGCATCAAAGGCATTGTGCGCATTGAGGAATTTCAAAAGGTGGAGTCGAAGGACGCGCCTTTTGACCCGATGTTGCAAAACCGCTACAAGGACCTCGACCAGAACGTGTTCGCCATCGACCGCAAGCCGGAGCCGCTGAAATACATCGACGACATCGAGGCCTACAACCAGCAGGAAGGATTGGCTTTGAGCAGCGAGGAGATGGATTATCTGAAAGGCATATCCGCAAAGATTGGGCGCAAACTTACTGACAGTGAGGTGTATGGCTTCGCGCAAGTCAATTCAGAACATTGCCGCCACAAGATTTTCAACGGCACTTTCGTCATCGACGGGAAGAAGATGCCCAACACGCTCTTCGCCCTCATCAAGAAGACCTCGAAAATGAACCCCAACCGCCTCGTTTCGGCCTACAAGGATAATGTGGCGTTCATCCTCGGCCCCAAGGTGGAGCAGTTTGCCCCCGCCGAGCCGAACAAGCCTTCGGCCTTCCAAATCAAGCCCATCGAGACGGTGATTTCGCTGAAAGCCGAAACACACAACTTCCCGACCACCGTTGAGCCTTTCAACGGCGCAGCCACGGGCAGCGGCGGCGAAATCCGCGACCGCTTGGCGGGCGGTCAGGGCAGTTTGCCGTTGGCGGGAACGGCCGTTTATATGACCTCCTATCCCCGCACGGAGCAAGGCCGCGAGTGGGAGAAGGACATTGAGCCGCGCAAATGGCTCTACCAAACACCGGAAGAAATCCTTATCAAGGCCTCAAACGGTGCCTCCGATTTCGGCAACAAGTTTGGCCAGCCCTTGATTAACGGCAGTTTGCTGACATTTGAACACCTGGGCGACCGAGACGGTCGCGTACCCAGTGTGTTGGGTTACGACAAGGTCATTATGTTGGCGGGCGGCATCGGTTTCGCCAAGGTGAAGGATGCCAAGAAGTTGGAACCCGAAGAAGGCGATGTCATCATCGTTCTCGGCGGCGACAACTATCGCATTGGTATGGGCGGCGGTGCTGTTTCGAGCGTCGATACGGGCCAATACAGCAACGCCATTGAACTGAATGCTGTGCAACGCGCCAACCCCGAGATGCAGAAGCGCGTCAGCAACGTGATTCGCGCGATGGCCGAAAGCGACTGCAACCCCATCCGTAGCATCCACGACCACGGCGCGGGCGGTCACCTGAACTGTCTCTCCGAACTCATCGAAGATGCGGGCGGCGTGGTTTACGTTGATAACCTGCCCGTCGGCGACCCGACTTTGTCCGACAAGGAAATCATCGGTAACGAGTCGCAAGAGCGTATGGGCTTGTTAGTCAATAAGAAAGACAAGGAAATCATCAAGGAAACCGCCGAGCGTGAACGCGCACCTTATTATGAAGTGGGCGAGGTGACGGGCGACGAGCGACTTCGTTTTGTTCGCAAGAAAGGCAAGGCACCCATCGATTTGGCCATTTCCGATTTCTTCGGCAGCGCGCCCAAAACGATTTTGCACGACAAGACCAAACCTTATCATTTCAAGAAAATCAGTTACACCAAACGCGATATTCACAAGTACCTCAACAACGTGCTGCAAATGGAAGCCGTGGCCTGCAAGGATTGGCTCACCAACAAGGTGGATCGCTCCGTGACGGGTCGCGTGGCGCAGCAGCAGTGCGTGGGTGAGATTCAGTTGCCGCTGAGCAACCTTGGCATCAGCGCCTTGGACTACAACGGCAAGCGCGGCATCGCCACGGCCTTGGGTCACGCCCCGATTGCGGGCTTGATTGACCCTGCCGCCGCTTCGCGCCTTTCCGTTTCCGAGGCCTTGACCAACATCCTTTGGGCACCGATTGAAGGCAATCTTGAAGGCGTTTCGCTGAGTGCCAACTGGATGTGGCCTGCCAAACAGGAAGGCGAGACAGCCCGACTTTATGAAGCCGTGAAAGCCTTGAGCGACTATTGCGTGGCCTTGGGCATCAACGTTCCGACGGGCAAAGACAGCCTCTCAATGACGCAGAAATACCCTGACGGTGAGAAAGTTGTGGCTCCCGGAACGGTCATCATCTCCGCAGCGGGCGAGGTCTCCAACATCCGCCAAGTCGTCCGTCCCGTGATGAAAGCCGACGAAAACACCGAACTTCTTTACATCGACTTCTCGAAAGACGGCTTCGAACTCGGAGGCAGCAGTTTCGCGCAGAGCATCGGTGCCATCGGTCAGGCGGTGCCTGATGTGAAGAGCGTCAATTATTTCAAGAAATGCTTCAACGCCATCCAGAAACTCATCGAGCACAACTTGGTTTTGGCCGGTCACGATGTTTCGGCGGGTGGCTTGATTACCACGCTGTTGGAGATGAACTTCGCCAACACGATCTACGGCATGAACCTCGATTTGAGCGCGTTCAACGCAGAAGACTTTATGGCCGTGCTGTTCTGCGAGAAGCCCTCGGTGGTGATTCAAGTCTCCAACGACGGTATCGCCAACCGTATGTTGCGCGAACTCGGCATCTCTTTCAAGATGATTGGTAAGCCTCAGGCCAAGCGACAAATCAACATTGCCCACGCCGACCACAACTATATCTTCGACATTGACGCGCTGCGCGACACTTGGTTCAAGTCGTCGTACCTGCTCGACCGCAAGCAGAGCGGTCCGCGCAAGGCGATGGAACGTTTTATGAACTACAAGAAACAGTATCTGCACTATAGCTTTGGTCGAAACTTCACCGGCACGGCTGCCAGCCTCGGCATCGACCTGCACCGCCGCAAGCCTACGGGCATCAACGCGGCCATCATCCGCGAAAAAGGCTGCCAGTGCGACCGTGAGATGGCCTACGCGCTCTATCTTGCCGGCTTCGATGTGCGCGATGTCACGATGACCGACCTCGCCACAGGTCGCGAGGACTTGAAGGACGTGAATATGATTGCCTTCATTGGCGGTTTCTCCAACTCCGATGTGCTCGGCTCGGCCAAAGGCTGGGCGGGAGCCTTCCTTTATAATAAGAAGGCCAAGAAAGCCCTCGACGACTTCTACGCCCGCGAGGACACGTTGAGCCTTGGCGTGTGCAATGGCTGCCAACTGATGATGGAACTCGGCCTGCTCTATCCCGACCACGAGGAACACCCCGTGATGATGCACAACGACTCGCACAAGTTCGAGTCGGGCTTCCTCAACGTGGAGATTGCCCAGAACGAGAGCGTGATGCTCAAGTCGCTGTCGGGCAGAAGATTAGGCGTATGGATTGCCCACGGCGAGGGTCGTTTCTACTTCCCGTATTTCCGCGACAAGTACAAAATCGTGATGAACTACGGCCAGGACGAATACCCAGGCAACCCCAACGGCAGCGACTGGTCCACGGCTGCGGTTTGCTCCAATGATGGCCGTCATCTCGCTATGATGCCGCACCTCGAAAGAGCCTTCCTGCCTTGGCAGTGGGCCTACTATCCCGACGAGCACAAGAACGACGAAGTCTCGCCTTGGATGGAGGCGTTTGTGAATGCACGGAAGTGGGTGGAGGAGAATAGGAAGTAAGCCATTGGATTGACGAAAAAGTGTGAGCAAATCTTCCAAAATCTATGGATAAAAGTGGGATTTTGGAAGATTTGCTCGCATATTATGTTGGAGTGAAAGGTTAATTTGTTACCTTTGCCGCAAATTATGGAAGATATGAGAAACAAGAATATACTGATTGGTCGCGAGCGAGAAAAGGCTGAACTTCAACATTGTGTGGATTCTGACAGGTCGGAGTTCGTCATTGTGTATGGCCGTCGCCGTGTCGGCAAAACTTATCTTGTTGACCAATTCTTTCATCATCAATTTGACTTTGCATATACAGGAGGCCATCGGCTTTCGAAGGCGAAACAGTTGCGCAACTTCGCCAAAGCCTTGATGAACTATGCGAAGTTGGAACGCCAGCCCAAGTTTTCCGACTGGGACGATGCTTTCGATGCTTTGGAGGAATATTTGGACACCACGTCCTCCGATAAGCGTAAAATTGTCTTTTTCGATGAGATGCCTTGGATTGACACGCCGCAGTCGGAGTTTGTCGATGCTTTGGAGATGTTTTGGAATGGCTGGGCTTCGCGGCGAAGCGACATTGTCTTTGTCGCCAGCGGTTCATCAACCTCATGGATGGTTGACAAACTCGTTGAAAATCAAGGCGGACTTCATGGACGGATTACCTGCAACATTTATGTGCGGCCTTTCACCTTGCATGAAACGGAAGAGTATTTGGCTCATCGCAAAGCCAATTGGGATCGCTATCAAATTCTCCAAACCTACATGATTCTCGGCGGCATACCTTTCTATTACAGCCTACTGAATCCGAAAGAGAGCCTTGTCCAAAATGTGGACAGGTTGTTTTTCAGGAAGAATGGAGAACTCAAGACCGAGTTCGAAGAGTTGTATCATTCATTGTTTAGCCATGCGGAGAAATATACTGAGATTGTCAAACTGTTGAATGACAGGAGAGAAGGCTTGACTCGCGATGAAATGTTGGCAGCCACGAATATGGACGCTTCGGTATTGACCAAGGTGTTGCGCAACCTTGAACGTTGCGATTTTGTCATCCGCTATTCCCAATTTGGCAACAAAAACAAGGGAGCCATTTACCGCTTGGTGGATTTCTATACCTTGTTTTATTATCGCTTCATTGAGGGTTTTAATGGTCAGGATGAGGAATGGTGGAGTCACAATTTCCAGTCGCGCAGTGTGGGGGCGTGGCAAGGCTTCTCGTTTGAATTGGTATGCCTTATGCACCTCCGACAAATGAAGCGGAGTTTAGGCATTGGTGGAATTTCAACCGAAGCATCGGCGTGGCGATATGTGCCACTGAAGGCTGCCAAAAGCCAAGAAAAAGGAACACAAGTCGATTTGTTGATTGACAGGGCTGACCGCGTCATCAATCTTTGCGAGATGAAGTTTTCGGAGCATCCTTATCGGATTACGGAGGACTACGAAAAACTATTACGCGACAGGATGGAAACTTTTCGGACGCAAACGAAAACAACAAAATCACTTGTACACACATTTGTCACCACGTTTGGAGTTGCTGACGGAATGTACCGAAGCATCGTGAACAGTGAGGTGACGATGGATGGTTTGTTTGAATCATAAAGAATTAAGTATATGCCCAAAGAAAAAATAAACAAGACCAATGCCTGCCGCATCCTCGACCAGAGGAAGGTGGCTTATGAATTGATTCCTTACGAGGTGGACGAGAACGACCTTGGGGCGCAGCATATCGCCGACCAATTGGGCGAGGACATCGACCAAGTGTTCAAGACCTTGGTGCTGAAAGGAGACAAAATCGGATATTTCGTCTGCGTCATACCGGGCAACGACGAACTTGACCTGAAGAAGACCGCCAAGGCCACGGGCAACAAAAGCTGCGACCTTATCCCGATGAAGGAACTGCTGCCCTTGACAGGTTATATCCGTGGCGGCTGCTCGCCCGTTGGTATGAAGAAACCGTTCCCGACTTTCATCCACGAGACTTGCGAACTGTTTGATTACATTTACGTTAGCGCAGGCGTGCGCGGCTTGCAGTTCAAGCTCAACCCGCAGGACTTGATCCAAGTGGTGGATATGAAAGTGGCTGATTTGACGGTATTTGAAATTGGAACGAAATGAGCTACACCATCCGAAAATCCACTATAGCCGACCTGCCGACCATCCTCAATCTCCGCGACCAAGCCCGAGAGATTATGCGCAGCTATGGTAACACTTTCCAATGGCCCGACGGTTATCCGCGTGATGACATGTTCAAGAAAGACATTGAATTAGGCGGCAGTCACGTTATGCTTAATGATAGGGGAGAAGTTGTCGGCACTTTTGCACTTTTGCCCAGCCCAGAGGTGACTTACAACGTCATTTATCATGGCCAATGGCTTGATGACGAGCCTTATTATGTCATCCACCGCATCGCCAGCACGCCTGATTCACATGGCGTTTTGAATGCGCTTTTGGATTATTGCGAAAGCCAAGTTTCCAACATCCGCATCGATACGCACGAGGCCAACATCATCATGCGGAAAGGTTTGGAAAGACATGGTTACCAATATTGCGGCATCATTTACCTTTTGGACGGCAATGAGCGGTTAGCATTTCAGAAGTTGTGCGGCCAATGAGCCTGAAAACCTGTGACTTGCCATTATTCCGAAAACAAATCCTCCATTCCGAAACAGCCAGCTTTTCCAATAAGGAATTGGGCTGCGGCGAGTGCGCCCAAGGCAAATCCTTGGCGGTTGAAGGCTTCGTGCGATAGGACGAGTTGGTCTGCTGTAGAACGGGCTGTCACGCTATGAATACCGTTCACCTCGCCTTCCCTTTTCACGTCAATGTAAAGGGTATGGCTGTCTGCTGGAGTTTCGATGCTCCAGCGGTCGTAGTCCTGATTGACGGCGAGGATGTCGTTGGCCAATTTCACGGCAGTGCCGCTGGGCTTGTCAAGCTTGTGTATATGATGGGTTTCGGCCATCGAAAGTTGGTAGCCGTATTTCATCGCAAAACGAGCTAACTGCTTGTTGAGCAGAAACATAATATTCATTCCGATGCTGAAGTTGGGCGCATGGAAAAGGCTTTGGCCTTCCCTTAAACAGCGACTCTTGATGGCTTCGAAATGGCCTTGCCAACCCGTAGTGCCAACCACAATCGGGACATGCAAATCAAAACAACGGTTGATATTGCTCACCACTTGATCCGGCTGACTGAAATCAATGGCGACTTCGGCCTGTTTCAATTGTTCGCATCGCTCTTCCCATTCTGTTGGATTGTCGATGGTTACAACGATTTCGTGATGTTGGGCAAGTGCGGCTTTTTCCACCTCATGCCCCATTTTTCCGTATCCGATAAGTGCAATTTTCATGGCTAATATGATGAAAAGTAAAGCTGCCGCAGCATCGCGACAGCCTTACTCCTAACTTCTAACTTTATACTCCTAACTTACTTAAACGCATTCTCGCTCAAGCCCTTGCCACTCAAGGCCAAGTCATTCATATAGCCAGGAACCTCTTTGCCGAGGTACTTGTCCACATATAGCTTGGCTAAATATTGGCCGAGCATGAAGCCGTGGCCGCGCAAGCCAGTGAGGATACCGACCTCTGGGTCGACGATGTAACGCGGCTCGGTGTAGCGACCAGCCCAGCAAGCCAAGAAGCTCACTTCGCCCAAGTTGGGAATCCATTCGGCGAAGACCTCGGAGACGATTTCCAAGAACTCCTTGCTGTTGTACTTGATGTTCTGACGTGCCTCGTAAGCGTCGGTGTCAGGTGAGGCGCAGCCGATAATTTGGCCGGTGTGTGCCCACTGCTGTCCATAGACGGCACTGAAGCCCTTGTAGTGACGGCGGTCGATAATCATATCCAACGGGCCGCCATTGGGTCCCATCATAGGCAAGCGGCGCGTGATGAAGGCTTGGTGCTTGACAGGATACAATCCCGTGTCGAGACCCAGCATATCATTGAACTTCTCGGCACCCCAACCCATTGCGTTGACGAAGTGGTCGCAGGTGTATTCGATGAACTCGCCCTCGTGGGTGCGCACCAAAGCGATGTAGTGTCCATTGGCTTTCTGCACGTGGAGCAGCTCGCAGTCCTCGAAGTAGCGACCGCCTTGCTGCACGCCGATCCAGCGGATGTAGTCGATGACGCGGCCAGGCGTGGCTTGCCAGCAGTCGCGGGTGATGAGGGCGTGGCTATAGGTGTCCTTGCTGTCGTCCCACAACGGCGAAATCTCCTTCTTAAAGTCCTTGCGCTCAATCATATAGGCATCACTCCAAGCGCGAGAGGCATCAAGGGAGTTGTAGGTGGCTTCATCGTGTACCAAGTTGACATAATGCGTCAGGTGGTAGTTGATGTTGTGCTCCTTCTGCATCTTCTTGAAAATCTCGTGGTTGTGTACGGCGATGTCGGCGATGTCAGGGTTGGAGAACGCCGGACGACCGCCACCAATGCAACGCCAAGAGGCGCCACGGCTGTAGTTGATCATCACGGGCTTCTTGCCAGCTTCCGAGAAGTAGCGGAACAAAGCGCTACCCGCGATACCGCCACCGGCAATGAACACTTCGACCTGTTCTTTCTTCACATCGTTCATTTCGGGGAAGACAAAGACTTCTTTGGTGTGCGGGTTGTAGAGGTCGCCAAGGGTGACTTGGTTCGACAGCGGGGCACGCGGCGTGGCGTCGCCGACCAACTCAATACCGTAGGAGCGCAAAATCTGGCGGGCGCGTGGGATGCAACGCTTTCCACGGCACGGGCCCATACCCATACGGGTGATGTGCTTCAGTTCGTCCACGGAGATGGTCTTGCGGTTGCCGATGACGCGCAACACGCGGTCGAGTTTGATGTCCTCGCAGTGGCAGACGTAAGTCTCGCCCTCGCCCTCGGCTTCTTTTCTTGAGGAAAGGGGAGTGGTGAGTTCCTTGTTGGCATTGTAACGGTCTTTCAGGATAAAGCCCTTCACATCCGTCAACTCAAATACCATACTTGCCTCTCCAGAGGGGCGCGAGGAGCGGGCTTTCACTCGTGCCACGTTGGTCTTATTTGATTTCTTGAGGATCTTTTCGATGACACCTTCGCCAATCTTTTGTCCGTCATTATCAACGAGATAGACTTCCGCACCTTCTTGCGCTTCGTATTCGATGGGCAGGAAGCAGGTGGATTTCTTCACGTCGTAGCCGAAGATGGCCAAGCCCGGGCAACTGGAAACGCACAGCATACAGCCGATGCACTTGTCGTAGTCGATGGTCGGCACAGTGTTGGTCGAGGGCTTGCTGATGGCACCTTGCGGGCAACTGAACGAGCAGGGATTGCAAGCGAAACCGTAGAGGCAGTCGGCCTGCACGAAAGCCTTGAGTTGCATACGTTCAGACGTAGGCAGGTTGGGCTTCTCCAACACCCTGACGGGATGCTGTTGCGAGTCGATATATTGTCTCGAAACTTCGAGATAGTCGTCATAATTGAACCTCACGCCGATGGCTTGAGCCACTTCGTAAGCGACTTGCTTACCACGCAAAACGGCACTGGTGCCTTCGCCGATGCGGATGGCATCGCCAGCACCGTAGGTGTTGAGTCCGAAGACCTCGCGACCCTTGACGAGCAACTGACTGTCAGGAATCAAGCCCGTGCAAATATTGATGATGTCGATGTCGTCAATGACTTGCTCGGTGCCGGGGATGGCCTTGAAGTTTTCGCACTTGGCGATGACGGCACCAACCACGCCCGTCTTGTCCTTGTTCGGAATGGCGCGCACGAGGGTGTAGCCTGTCATAATCGGGATGCCGAGACGGCGCACACGGTTGGCCTGCACGGGGAAGCCGCCCTCGCGGGGCATCGCCTCGATGATGGCCTTGATGGTGGCTCCGGCCTGCATACCTTGGTATGAAGTCAGATAGCCGATGTTGCCTGCACCCACGGTGAGGACTTTCTTACCCAACAAAGTATGTTCTTGGTTCATCATCTTCTGGAACACGGCGGCGGTGTAAACGCCCGGCACGTCGTCGTTCTCGAAGGTCGGCATAAAGGGCACAGCACCGGTGGCTACAACTAAATGTTGCGCGTCGATGTAGCCTATCTCACCGTTTTCGATGTTTTTTATGGCCACGCGACCGCCTTCAAGCAAGTCCCAAACGGTGTTGTTGAGCAAAATGCCTTCGTGGTTGTCACCGGCCAAAGTCTTGGCGATGTCGAAACCTCTCATTCCGCCGAATTTCTTCTCCTTCTCGAAGAAGAAGAATTGGTGGGTCTGCATATTGAACTGTCCGCCGATTCGGGCGTTGTTGTCGATGACGATGTTGCTGATGCCGAAGGCGTTCAGTTGCTCACGGCAGGCGAGACCCGCAGGACCCGCACCGATGATGGCGACTTGGGTCTTGTAGATTTTCACCTCGCGGGGCTGGTGTTCCTTAGGCTCGGGAAGGATGTTGGCCTCGTTGTTGATGGAGCGCACTTCCTTGACACCATCGACGAGGGTGATGCAGATACGGCGGACTTTGCCGTCGACCAGCATTTCGCAGGCACCGCACTTGCCGATGCCGCAGTTGAGGCTTCGGTTGCGTCCGTCAAGGCTGTGGCTGTGAACGGGATAGCCGGCTTGGTGAAGGGCGGCGGCGATGGTCTTGCCCCGCTGACCTTTCACGGTCTTGCCTTCATATTGGAATTCCACAAGGTCTTCCTGCGGGATGTCCAAAATTGGGTGTTTTTCGATTTTGTACATATAGAATGAATTTTTGAGTCGTAAAAAGCGACCGCAAATTTAGGAAAAACATAAAAAGCAAACATAATTGGCGCATTTTTTAGTCAAAAAAACGAAAATCTGCTTATTTTTGCCGACAGAAAACGACACATTATGAGAAAAAGGTTCAATATCACGGGCAGTTGCAATCCGGAAAGGAATTATATGGTTCAGACAGACAAGCGCTTCAAGTCTATTGAAGAACTTATTGATTTTGGGGAGTATTTCACCATCAACCGTGCGCGGCAATATGGGAAAACGACCACTTTAAGTATGATTTGGCGCAAATTGTCTGACCGATATTTGGTCATAAAAACCAGTTTTGAGGGTGTAGGCGATGCTCCTTTCAAAGATGAAGAGTCATTTGCAAAGATGTTTTCGGGAAGAATACTTAGGGAAATCAAATCTGCTGAAAATGAGCAGTATGCAGCCATTTGGAAAAACCCTGATATTGTGAGTTTTGACAGTTTGGGCCAAGCCATAATCGCTTTCTGCCGGGCGTTTCCCAAACCGGTTGTACTTTTGATAGACGAAGTGGACAAGAGTTCCAATAACCAGATTTTTGTCGGTTTCATCGGAATGTTGCGCGATTTGTATTTGGGAAGGGATGAAAACGGTATGAACTATACTTTCCACAGCGTAGTTCTCGCAGGCGTTTACGATGTCAAGAACCTCAAACTGAAACTCCGCACCGATGCGGAAAGGAAATACAACTCGCCGTGGAACATCGCCGCCGATTTCAAGGTGGATATGACCTTCCATCCCGAAGAAATCGCGCAGATGTTGGGCGATTACGAGAACGATATGCACACGGGTATGGACATCAAGGCGGTGAGCGAGGAGATTTACAAATACACTTTCGGCTATCCTTTCCTCGTGAGCAAACTCTGCAAGGTGATTGACGAGGAATTGGACCAAAATTGGACCGTTGAGGGCGTGCAAGAGGCCACAAAACAGACTATTTTGGAAAAAAACACGCTGTTCACGAGCCTTACCAAAAGCCTTGAGGAATATCCCGAACTGAAGCGTTTCATCTATTCCATCTCCATCTTGGGAGACACGGTGACCTACGACATCAACAATCCCGTGATGGATTTTGCCACAATGTTCAGCATCATCAAGTACGACGCCAACCGCAAAGTCAGGATCCATAACATCATTTTTGAGGAGGTGCTGAACAACTATTTCATTGCCGAGCAGAGCATCGCCGATATGGGCAAGCTGCGGCTCCAATACAATTATGTGAAGGATGATGTGCTGGATATGGAGATGGTTGTCAGGCGTTTCGCGGATTTGATGCACGAGGAGTACCGCGAAAGCACGGTGCCTTTCCTTGAGCGTGAAGGTCGTTTGTTGTTCCTCACTTTCCTTAAGCCGGTTATCAACGGAACGGGATTCTATTATGTTGAGCCTCAGACCCGCGACAACCGCCGAATGGATTTGGTGGTCACATACGGCAAAAAGGAGTTCATCGTCGAACTGAAAATCTGGCACGGCGACAAATACGAGCAGTCAGGACGCGACCAACTCTCTGAATACCTTGCCGTTAAAGGATTGGAAGAAGGCTATTTGGTGACTTTCGACTTCTCGAAAAACAAAGTCGAGTCCGAACCCCATTGGATTGAACACAACGGAAAACGGCTTTTTGAAGCCATCATTTAGTTCAAATCAAACTCCTAACCCGAAACTCCCAACTCCTAACTGAGAACAAACTGCATCGTGCTACGGCTGCTTTGCTTCACCAAAATCTTCTTCCCCTTGATGAAGTCGTTTTCCAAGCCGTCTTGGTAATGGCGGATGGTGAACAATTGCAGGCCGTCATTGTACTTGATGCTGAAATCGTCGTTGAGGCAAGCCATTAGTTGATTGAGTTTGCCCTTGTCGCTGTCGAAGCAGAACGAAAGCATCAAAGCCGAGGTTTGGATCATATTGGCGTGGATGTTCAGTTCTACGCAAATGGAGAAGATGGTCTTCAGGTTGTGTTCGTCCATAAAGGAGAAGTCGCGGGGCGAGATGCTGACCAGCGTTTGGTTGTCCTTTATTATATAAGAAGGTATGTTCTCGTCGTCTTTGCGCCTTGTGCCGTCGATAATCGTTGGTGTGTGGTCAGGGCTCAGGAACGATTGCACTTTGAGCGTTATTCCCTTGTTTTGCAGCGGCTTGATGGTCTTTGGGTGGATGATGGTCGCGCCGTAAAAAGCCAATTCGATGGCTTCGGAGTAGGGGATATGCGGCAGTTGGACCGTGTCGGCAAAACGTTTCGGGTCGGCGTTGAGCAGGCCGTCCACATCTTTCCAAATGGTCACTTCCTCGGCATCAAGGCAGTTGGCGAAGATGGCTGCGGTGAAGTCGGAGCCTTCGCGTCCGAGGGTGACGCTGTGCTTGCCATCGGCAGTGCCACCGATGAAACCTTGCGTCAGGCACACGATACCCCGAATATGCTCATCATTCAGTTTGCTGATTTTCAGTCTCGTTTCGTCCCAATCTGGGTTGGCGGTGCGGTAGTGGGCCTCATCCTCGGCGATGACATATTTTCGGGCGTCAAGCCAGCGCGTGGGGATGTCGCATTTGCTGAGGTATTCGTGGATGATGCTGGTCGAAATCAGTTCGCCGTAGCAAACGGTTTGGTCGTATTGGTAGTCGTAGGGTGCATCGGTCTTTTGCAGTTTCTCCCAAAGTTCGATGAAAAGCCCCGCTATGTTCTCCCCAAATTCAGGGTTGGCATCCTCGCCGAAGAGGTTCTGGATAATGCTGTCGTGGTAGGCGATGACCTCGTGCAGGGCTTCCATACCGAGGTTGCCGTCGTGTTCGCGGAAGTCGGCCAAAACCTTCTCTAACATATTGGTAGTCTTGCCCATAGCCGAAACCACCAACAGAATGTCCTCGTTCTTATGCTGGCCCACAATGTCAGCCAAATTGCGCACAGCCTCGGCATCCTTCACCGACGCGCCACCGAATTTATAGATTTTTTTGATCATTGGGTTCTTGTTTTGATTTTGTAACCGTTTGTTACATAAGTAGTTGTATTATAATTGGACAATATTAAAGTTGTACTTTAAATTTGGACAAAAATACATTGTTTTCTCCAAATGAAAGTTTTCCCTGAAAATAATCACCCATCTTTTTCATTTCATTTGGAAAAATGACTACTTTTGCACCCATAAACAACAAAACACACATCAAACGAAAGAATAGAAGACTAACACATAGACATACACAGAGCTGACGCTCTTATTCTCCAAGTAAGAATTCTGGTAAAATTTAAGCAGTGAGAATAAGTTTTGCGAAAGTTCACGCCTTTGGGCGTGGATTGTTTCCTACTTATTTACTGCACGGTTTACCAGAGCCTTTACTTGAAATAAGCAAATCCAAGGACAATTCCGCCCTCTTTCTTTTCTCGGAGTTTCTTGATTGTCTGATGATGAAAGGAGTTTCAGCGAAAATGGCAGAAAACTAACCTAATTATCAATCGATAACAAATTAAAAGAAAGGAGAACAAAAATGAAAAAAGTGTTTATCATCGCATTGATGCTATTCTGCGGAATGGCAAAGTCACAGAACTATCTCAGCTTGAACATCTCTGAGATTTCAAATGGTCAAACTTTTGAGTTCTGTGCGACAACCTATGACAGTATCGTTTTACAAAAAGAACAGGGGTGCAACAATCAAGCGATTTGGAGTGCAATTAATTTCTATACTCAGGAATTGGTGCTTCAATCTCAAGATGTTATGGTTTATATTCCAAACCAAAGTATCTCGCTTGAAATCACTTACTATGCTCAAGGTTGTAGCATAAATTACAGAACGTTTTATGTTGTCATTCATGACTTCGATGTGAATGAACCATGGTCGCAAGACCATGTATGGAAACGTACAGGCACAAGCACCAATCTAAGTGCAACTTGGGGTAATAACTTATCTTATCAGTGGTCTACAGGTGAGACATACCGAGACATCACTGTCACCGAGCCAGGCACTTACTGGGTTCGTATCTACAACGATTGTGGTGAACTGTACGACACCATCCGAGTCCGCGACAACGTGGAGGTCTATCGCGCCACTGTCGACCTCGAAACCAACCTCAACAAAACCACTTGGCAGGTTACCGAAGGGCAAGCCGACTACATCAGCGAGGTGAAGGTCTATCGCGACGGCTTGCTTGTGGGCACCGCACCCTACGAACAAGGCTACTACTTGGATGCCATCGGTAGCGACAACGCCGCGAGAAACTACCGCGTCGTGGGCGTGTCGGTCGAAGGCGAGGATTGCCCTATCGAGAGTTACGAAAAAGGCACCATCCACACCACCTACTACCAAGATGTGAACGGCAACCTCAACATGACGTGGAATGTCCCATACGTGGAAGAAGGCGCACAAGGCACACTGACCTATTTCCAAATCTGCAAGTACGACCCCAGCACGGGCAACCTCACTGTAGTTGACCAAGTCAATGCCGCCATCACCGACTACACCTGCGGCGTGAACCAGTTCGATGGAGGCTATGCTGTCATCGCTGCCGTGTTTAACGATGGCAAGGGCGTGGAAGAATTGTCTTTCTCCAACCTCACTACCGAAATTCTTGGCATTGAGGAGGACGGCCCTTCGACAAGCTCAGGGACCTTTATCGTTTATCCCAATCCTGCCAAAGACCGCGTGACCATTGAGGGCACGGGCAAGGCAATCATCACAAATGCCCTTGGGCAGACCATTCTCACGAAAGAAATCGATGGCAAGGCAACGATTGAATTGCCGCGAGGGATGTATTTCGTGAAAATGAAAGGCGTGACGAGGAAGATTGTGGTGGAATAGTTTTTTTTGGCACGCAGAAATCGCAGAATCTTATGAATCGCAATGCGACGTAATTTTGTCCGATAGGTTTCTGCGCATTCTGCGATTTCTGCGTGAGTAATCATCGTCCGGCAGGTTCTGCATATTCTGCGATTTCTGCGTGAGAAATCATCGTCCGGCAGGTTCTGCGCATTCTGCGATTTCTGCGTGAGAAATCATCGTCCGGCAGGTTCTGCGTATTCTGCGTATTCTGCGTGAGATAAGATAAATCCTCCTGCTAAACATTCGGCGGGAGGATTTTTGTTGCCACAAAAACGCAATATTTTTATTAAATAGTAGTTATTCATCCTGAATAACGACTACTTTTGCACGCTTTTTGACGGGCGCAAAAAGCCCCGAAAGGGCGACCCGATGTCATCGGGGAATTCATTCCCCGCGCCAACAAACAACGACTAAACAATCAAACAATCAACATAAAATGATAGAGACTGACATTCGTGAACTGAACGAAAAAATCCAACGAGAGAGCCAATTCCTCGACCTCATCAACCTCGAAATGAACAAGGTCATCGTCGGACAGAAAC
>CAMVCZ010000043.1 GCA_947166105.1 uncultured Bacteroidales bacterium | reverse complement strand
TCGTCTGTGGCCTAAGCGATATGGCAGATGGCTATCTCGCCCGAAAACTCGGATGCGAAAGCAAAACGGGTGCATTGTTAGACAGTTTGGCAGATTTGGCCTTCGTGATATGTTGCTGCTTTAAGTTGATACCTGCTTTGGCATTCCCAAAATGGCTTTGGATCTGGGGCGGAGTGATTGTCGCCATCAAGGTCATCAACCAAATCTCCGCTTTGGCGATGTACAAGAAATGCATCTTCCCTCACACCATTGCAAATAAAGTGACGGGGGTTCTGCTTTTTGTTGGAGTTCCTTTGACGGTATTTTTGGAATCGATTGTTCCGATGGTCATTATAGCCGTTGTCGCGACATTTGTTGCTGTTCAAGAGGGGCATTTCATTAGAACGGGGTTGGAGAAACCATAAATTTGCCGTATTTTTGCAAGCAAATTATCTTATCATGCGAAAACCATTAATCCTATTGCTGACCATCCTCGTCTTGGCCTCATGCAGCAACCCCAACGCGAGGTATGTCAAGAAAGCCATCCACATTATGGACAAACACGGCATCTATGCCCAAGGTCCTGAATGGGAAAAAACCAAACAAGAAGCGCTTTCAGCAAAGCCTACAAATCTTGAAGAGGCACAAGAAATTGTCGTCAAAGCTGGCAAGGTGGCTGGAGGCAAGCATACCTACCTGATGACCACCGATGAAATGACAGAAAACGACACTTCTTCGTGGGAAATGCCTACGGTTGAGTTGCTGGAAAACCACATTGCTTTCATCAAGTTGCCGGCGTTCTCTGGAAATGCGGAAGAGGGCATCAAATATGCCAATACGGTGCTTAACGTCCTTCCCGATGCCCTGCAAGGTGCCATTATCGACCTGCGTGGCAACCGAGGAGGCAACATGTATCCGATGATTGCCGCCGTGCATCGTTTTTTGCCTAACGACAACATCTTACAATTGCGGACACGCCGCAACAACATGAAAATCAATGTGGAATATGTTTTGAGAATTGCGAATGTTGCCCAACAAACACACATCGATTGTCCCGTGGCACTCCTGACTGACGAATGGACGGGCAGTTCGGGCGAGGCGGTATTGCTTTGCTTCCGAGGATTGTCGAATGCCTGCACTTTCGGTTCACCTACAGCAGGTTATGCCTCATGCAACCAACCGTTCAACCTTCCGGGAGGTTCACAATTGGTGCTTACAACAGGCGAAGACGTAGCCCGCACGCAAGAAGTTTTCTGCGACGACCCCATCAACCCTGACGTACTGACCGAGAAGCCTTTTGAGGCCGCGTTAGAGTGGATTAACGACAATACCAAAAGATAAAAATATGGAAAACGAAATGAAATTTTGTCAGAGCTGCGGAATGCCGCTCACCAATGAAATCCTCGGCACCAATGCCGACGGAAGCAAGAATGAGGACTATTGCATGTATTGCTACAAGGATGGCAAGTTCACCCAAGACTGCACTATGGACGAGATGATTGAGTTTTGCGCCCAGTTCGTGGATGAAGTGAACAAAAACATGCCCAAGCCCATGACCAAGGACGAATACAAGGGCATGATGAGGCAGTATTTCCCAATGCTCAAGCGTTGGAAACAATGAATTCATGGCACAAAGGACAGCAATAATCATCGGTGCGGGCATCTCTGGACTTACTGCGGCTGTCTATCTTCAACGTTCAAGCATCCAGACGCTTATCCTGGAGAAAGCCGCTGGTCCTGGAGGAGTCTCCACCAGTTGGAAGCGCAAAGGCTTCACTTTCGAGGGCGGCATCCACTGGCTCATTGGTGCCAAGAAGGAGATTCCCTTGCATCAGGTTTGGTTGGAGACTGGCGCCTTGCAGGAAAACAACCCCGTCCATTTCAAAAACCCCATCTACACGTTGGTGGACGAAAAAGGTACCATGCCCCTGTTTCGCGACTTGAACGGATTGGAAATCACAGGCCTTCGAGACCGATTGGCCTTGTGGCGACTTCGTTTTCACTTGGCCTGTTTCAAGCATTTCCATCAGCCTATCGGTGATTTGCGTGGCCTGAAAGTAAGATACCCTATGCCGTTTTCCGTTTGGAAATATGTCAAGATGCTGCCAGCCGTCCTCGTCACGCCTTTTTTGATGGCACAATCGGCTCGTGCCTACGCCAAATGGTTCAAAAGCCCTCGGATAAGGGCTCTTTTGGCCGCCGTTGTGGAGCCTGACATCAATGCGCTTTCGTTTATCTACACCCTCGGCACCTTCCAAGTGGGCGACAGCGGCTACCCGAAAGGAGGTTCTCTGCGCATGGCCCAAAACATGGCCGACACATTCACAAGTTGCGGTGGAAGAATCCGATACCAAACCCCTGCCGTTGAGATTTCCTTCGAAGGAAAGCAGTGGGCGGTTCACACCAAAGACGAAGTGCTTACGGCAGATGTTGTAATCGTTTCGGCGGATGCCCGAAGTGCCATCGACACGCTTTTCAAGGAGCCTTTGCAGGATGGCTGGGCCAAGAAGATGCGGTCGGGGCTTAGGACAACCCAGTGCATGTTTCTCGGTGTCGGCGTAAAGGCCGACTTGTCCTCATGGCCTCGCTCCATGCAAATTGTGCTGCCTCGGCCCCTGAATGTCGCCGGACGCACCTACAAAACAATTGTCGTGAACAACTATGCCACAGAGAAGGGCTATGCACCTGAAGGTTGCAATGTCATCACATGTCTGCTTCATGGTCCCACTTACGGGTATTGGAAAGCGGCCAAAAACGACGGCAGCTATACTGCCAAGAAAAAAGAAGTGATGGAGGATTTCATTGAAGCCATCAGCGAGGTGATTCCCAAAATCAGGGATACCGTTGCCGTTACCGACATGGCCACTCCCCTCACCTACGAGCGTTATTGCAACACCTTCGAGGGAAGCTACATGACGGACTGGCCGCCTTTCCAACGCTTGTACCACGCGCCTGTCCGCTATCGCAAAGGCCTGTATTTCACGGGACAACGGACAGCCTATTCCGGCGGACTTCCCCCGGCTGCCGAAAGCGGTCGCACCACCGCCCAAACCGTTTGCAAAGACCTTGGCGTGGAGTTCGTCGGGACTTAAGTCAAATTCAAATAAAACAAAGAATCAAATAATTGACGTATTATTGCAACTTTAAAAACACCATGCAAACCGAAAGAATCCTACTCCGCCCTTGGCGCGATGATGACGCCGAGACCCTTTTCAAATATGCCTCCGACCCCGATGTAGGCCCTCGCGCCGGCTGGCCGCCTCACAGTTCCGTTGAAATGAGTTTGGAGGTTATCCGAACCGTGTTCAACAACGCCACAACTTGGGCCATCGAACTCAAAGCGACGGGCGAGGCCATCGGCTGCATTGGCTATCTCCCTGCAAAAGGCTGTCCTATTCCTGCCCGCGAAGGCGAACCGCTTGTAGGCTATTGGATTGCCAAGCCCTATTGGAACCAAGGCATCTGCACTGAGGCGTTAAGATTGGTGATTGATCATATCCGCAAAACAACCGACATCAAGTCGCTCATCTGCGGGCATTTTGTCGACAACCCCGCCTCTGGCCGCGTGATGGAGAAGTGTGGTTTTGTGGCCACTGGAGAAACCTATTTTGATGATACACAATACCAAAGCAAGGGCAAACCGATTAGGGTGTTGAGGCTGGTTTTTTTCCCCCATCTCCCAATATGGAAAAGGTTTTCACAAAATGAAGCGGCGTTTCGACAAGCTCAACGACCTTGACAGACCGTGTTTCTTTAGGGTCCCTGAGCCTGTCGAAGGGCCCGCATCAAAAACAACAGAATGATGAATTTAGACTCAAAAATACCCGCTGGTCCGCTCGCTGAAAAGTGGACGAATTATAAGGCTTCGCAGAAATTGGTCAATCCAGCCAACAAGCGCAAACTCGACATCATCGTGGTCGGCACAGGCTTGGCTGGTGCCTCGGCAGCCGCCTCGCTTGGTGCCATGGGCTTCAATGTGGATATTTTCTGCATCCAAGACTCGCCACGTCGCGCCAAGACCGTGGATCATTTCCACAAGGCTTTAGGCAAGATCATGTGGGAATACTGCGGCATGGCCCGCAACACCGAGAGCCTCACCAAGGCCAAACAATTGGTTTCGGAACTAGAAAATGAATTCTGGAAATCGGTTTTCATTCCCGGCACGGCCAACGAAATGAACCCCGAATTGGAGAAAGCCTATCGACTTGAAGATTATTTCGAGCTGGCACAACTCGTCATCGACGACGCCATGCACCGCGAGGAATCGTGCGGCGGCCATTTCCGCACCGAGCACCAGACCCAAGACGGAGAGACCCTCCGCGACGATGATCGTTTTATGTACGTCGCCGCGTGGGAATACCAAGGCCACGGCCAGCCGGAAACGATGGAAAAGGAGCCGCTGGTCTATGAACATATCCAAATCGCAAAACGTAATTACAAGTAAGCCATGAAGTTCACATTACATATTTGGCGTCAGGAGAACGCCCGCGCCAAGGGCCATTTCGAAACCTATCCTTTGGAAGGCATCTCGCCCGAATGCTCCTTCCTTGAGATGCTTGACATCTTGAACGAGCAGCTTATCAGTGACCACATCGCGCATCCCGTGTGCTTCGACAACGATTGTCGCGAGGGCATCTGTGGCATGTGCGGACTCTATATCAACGGTCGTCCGCATGGCAACGACGACGGCATCACCACCTGCCAACTCCACATGCGCAAATTCAAAGATGGCGACGACATTTGGATTGAACCCTGGCGTGCCAAACCGTTCCCAGTCATACGAGACCTCGTGGTGGACCGTTCCGCCTTCGACAAGATCATTCAAGCGGGAGGCTACATTAGCACCACTACGGGCGGTGTGCCTGATGCCAACACGATTCCGATTCCGAAGCATAAAGCCGACATGGCCATGGATGCCGCATCTTGTATCGGTTGCGGTGCCTGTGTTGCGGCTTGTAAGAATGCCAGCGCGATGTTGTTTGTGGGTGCCAAGGTCAGTCATTTGACTTTGTTGCCGCAAGGGCAAATAGAGGCTGCCGACCGCGTACACAAAATGGTCTGCAAGATGGACGAGTTGGGCTTTGGCAGCTGCACCAACACCTACGCCTGCGAGGCCGAATGCCCGAAACTCATCAAGAGGCAGAACATCTCAAGGCTCAATAGGCATTGGATTGGGGCTTTGCTTGGAAGGGATAGAAAATAATCGGTTTTATTGAAGTCACTTTACTACCACTTTCTGTATCAATCTGTTACCATTCCAACGGATGATTACCTTGTTTGGCAGGTCTTCTGACTCGCCCAAGCCTATCGCCTTCCCATACGGATGGGCTGTACAATTGCCAAAGCCAAAACATTATTTCGGGGTGATAGGCAAGCGTACAGAAATATTCCCTATTTTTGCCGCCGATTTGTGGTGTCCCTTGCGGACTCAATAGGGAATCGGGTGAAATTCCCGTACAGTTCCCGCTGCTGTGATGGCCAATCGCCTGCCACTGTGCCACTGAAAGCCTTGTCTTTCGGGAAGGCGGCAGAAGCGAGGCCTAAGTCAGAAGACCTGCCTCAAGTCGCGAAACAAGGCTTCCGGGAATTGGAGCTGGGATTCTATATTTAAAAGGTATGCCCTACCGAGGGCATTATCTTTGTTTTAGGTATTCCAACATTTTTCCAGAGGTTTTGAGGTAATGAATTGAATGTCAAACCTTTAAACTTTTCTATTATGTATTCAAATTTTTTTACGCGATTGTTCCTATTGATAGGAATGATTGGACAATTTTCGGTTCCCTTGAGGGCCGATGAGATTCAGATTGGGTCGGGGATTAGTACGGACTACAACTTGCCAACCCATTCTAACTACGACTACTCTCTGACACAGCAGATTTACACTGCTGAAGAGATTGAGACTGCTGGAGGTGGCGACGGCACCATCAACAGCATCTCTTTTTACAACGCGGGTTCGGAGAAAACACGCACTCTTGATGTTTATTTGGCCAACACCGACAAGGCTTCTTTCGCCAATTCGTCGGATTGGATTGCCATCACTTCAAACAACCTCGTCTATAGTGGAAGCGTGACGTTCACGGCTGGTACTTGGACAACAATTACGTTTACTACGCCTTTTGCCTATGACGGTTCAAATCTTGCCGTCATTGTGGACGACAACACTGGAGGTTGCAGTTTTGGATTGAGTTGCCGAACTTTTACCGCATCTTCTACTCAAAGCATTTACAGCCGTCGCGACAATTATAACATTGATCCTTCCAATCCTATCAATGGTACTCCCGTCACGACCAAAAACCAAATCAAGTTAGACATCGAGTTTGCCTCTGAGACCTGCGCCAAGCCCAAAAACCTCAACGCCACCAACATCACTGCACACACAGCCACCCTGACTTGGACTGCTGGTGCGGAAAGCCAAAGCAATTGGGAAGTCTTTGTGACCACAGACGCTACAGTTGTTCCCGACGAGAACACCTCACCCACCTATCATGTCACGACTTGCAGCAAGGCATTGACCAATCTGGCTGCACAAACCACCTATTATGCGTATGTCCGTTCCGCTTGCGGCGGTTCTGACGGCAACAGCAAATGGGCAAAAAAGGTCTTCACCACCACCCGCGAAGCCTTAGCTGTGGATGCGAGCCACCCTTACTCACAAGACTTTGAGACCAACAACGATTGGGGCTTCGCCAACGGCACCCTCACCAACCAATGGTGCTGGGGCGGCGCAACAAACAATGGGGGCCAAAAATCCATATATGTCTCCAAAGACGGTGGAACAACATACGAATATGCCCACGGCAATACAGCCATTTATGCCTCCAAACTGTTCAACTTTGCCCAAGGCACCTACACCTTCTTCTTCGATTGGAACGCAAAAGGAGAAAGCACCTACGACTACCTTCGCGTGGCCCTGGCTCCTGGCGATGTTGAATTTTCGGCTGGAACCAATTTGTATCCTGGAGTTGGCACCACAACTCTACCCAACAATTGGATTGCCCTTGACGGCGGAAGCAAACTCAATTTGAGCGATGGATGGCAAACCCGGTCTGCTGAAGCCTCCGTTTCAGGCACTTATACTATGGTATTCATTTGGCGTAATGATGGTAGCGGAGGCACCACAATCCCTGCGGCCATCGACAACATCAGCATCAGTTACATGACTTGCCCGCGTCCCACTGGATTGACTGCCAGCAACATCGGAGGCCGTACTGCCACCCTCAGTTGGACTGAAAACGGCACCGCCACCAACTGGGTGCTGCAATATGCCACCAACAACAGTTTCACAGAAAATCTCGTGGAAACCAATGTCAGCGGCATGGCTTCAAAAGGCCTTTCGGGGCTTTCTCCTGAAACCAAGTACTATGCCCGCGTGAAATCAGTTCTCGGAAATGACGAAAGTTCATGGAGCGATGTGAAGGACTTCACCACCACAGCCACTTGCGAAAAACCCACCTTGAGCTATGTTCTCAACTCCAACACGGCTTATACTGGCACGGTCAGTTGGACAGGTGATGCCAACAGTTATGAGTTGATTTATTCGACAGCCACATCCTTCAATCCTGGCGATGAGGGCGTTACGCAAATCAACCTTGGCAATGTGAACACCTACACTTTGCAAGACCTCACTCCCGAAACGACCTATAGAATCAAGGTGCGGGCCAACTGCGGCGCGGAAGACGGCTACAGTCAATGGAGCAACCAAGTGAATTTCACCACTTTGGCCACCTGTATTGCACCATCAAGTCTGTCGGCCACCAAAACCGCCACCACCATCACCCTAAGTTGGACGGCTGGCACAATAGGCCAAGACGTTTGGGACATCCGTTACAAGAAAAGCACCGATAGCGAATACACCTATATTCACCTCGACAACCACGCCACAACAAGCCATACCATTGAAAACCTTAGCCCAGCGACAGCCTACAGCGTGAACGTGCGATCCTATTGCAGCGACACCGACCAAAGCAAATGGGGATACAGCGCCTACAACCAGAACTCCGACCTTTCCGTCACCACGGAATGTGGAGACTTGACAATGCCCTACTCTTGCGACTTTGAAGGTGCCTTGGAAACCTCGCAATCTTCCAATTATCCCATGCCCAAATGCTGGACACGCAAGGAATATCGTGGCGGATACTATGGTAGTTATACTTATTATCCATCGGTGAGGGAGGCTTCCTATTCCTATCCTTACGCTCACGGCGGCAATGGTGAAAGTGCCACTTCCGGAAAGAGTATGCATTTCTACAAGCCCAACACTTCAACGGACGAAGCCGCAATTTTGCCCGAAGTGGACGCACAATACACGATGTCCGACCTTCAAATCAGTTTCTGGGCCAGACTTGAGTCCTACCAAACCAACAAAGACCTTTCCATCGGCGTGATGACCGACCCGTCCAATATCTCCACTTTTGTTGAAGTGGCAACAGTGACCGTGAAAGACGCGACTTTCCAGGAATACACCGCTTTCTTGGAGAACTATACTGGCGAAGGCCGTCACATCGCCATCAGGTTCAATTCCAGCACTACGGGCTACATTTTCGTTGATGACATTACGGTGGATGTAGCCCCGACCTGCCGCATCCCGAAAGACCTCAACGCAGAAACGACCGACCTCAGTGCCACACTGACTTGGACGGCTGGCCTCAACGAAACCGAATGGAATGTGCAATACAAGAAAGCCTCCGACAGCAATTGGAGCGAAGTGATTGCCGTTAATTCAATGACTTACACGCTCACCCAACTGAAACGCGCCACGGTTTATGAAGCAAGAGTGCAGGCTGTTTGCAGCACCGACGACCAAAGCGACTGGGCAGAAGTGAATTTCACCACCGACTGCGGCATTTGGCCCATCGATGCACAAAACGCATTGCATGAGGACTTTGAAAACATCGATGCCTCAGATTTTCCGCCCATTTGTTGGGAAAAGTTCAGCCACGAAATGAATGGAAATAGCTATTGGTACTTGAATGCAAACAATGGTTTGGGTTCTGGTGCAGCCTATAGTTCTTGGAACGAAGGCTACGCCTTCCTTGTCATGCCAAAGATGCACATCGATGGCGATGCCATTCTGTCATTCGATTATCTCATCGGTTCAGGCAATTACAACGAGAGTTGCTCTGTCGTCGTTTCAACTGGCGCGATGACCTACAACGACTTCAACACAACAATCTGGGAAGGCAACGGCCCGACTTCTGGTAAAGCCAGCGAGACGGTGTCATTATCCGACTATGACGGCCAAGACCTTTACATCGCCTTCAAATTCAAAGGCTCAGGCACAAGCGGCTGCACTTGGTACATCGACAATGTTGAGGTGTATGTAACGGTCGAACAGACCATTGAACTTGCGCAAGGTTGGAATTGGTGGTGTCCCGTCGTGGAAACGACTTTGGAAGAACTTGAAAATGCCCTTGGTGCAAATGGTATCACCATCTCATCACAAAACTCTGGCTTTTCCAACTATGATGAAGAGGACGAGGAATGGAGCGGCAATCTCTCAACAATTGTCCCTGGACAAATGTATAAGATACAAGTCCGTAACGAATGTGACTTCTCTTTGAGTGGAAAGGCATTGTATTCCTCCAGCATCACCATCGAGCAAGGACATAACTGGATTGGATACACAGGCTTGCAAACCATGACAATCGAGCAAGCCTTAAGTGGTTTTACACCATCAGAAAACGACAAAATCAGTTCCTTCGATGGAAAATTTGCGAACTTCGAGGACGGTGAATGGAGCGGCAACCTCACCCTCCTGCAATCAGGTCAGGGCTATATCTATATTTCAGAAGACCCTAATTCCAAAACGCTCATTCTCTCAGGAAATTAAAAACACAACCAATAATTCAAAGAAAATCAACAAAGTAAATTCAAAAACTCTTACAAAAATGGAACGGAAACTATTTTTTATAATAGCAACTTTGCTAATTACGGGTTCGATGAAAGCCCAACAACTACCGACTCATTACCCTTTTAATTATCACGACTTTCCAAGCAATATGCCTGCAATCATTCAGGTAAACATTGATGGTGTCGAGCAAACCTCAAGCGAACTTGAGATTGGAGCCTTCAACGGTGATGTGATAACAGGTGCAGAAAGGATTGGCAGGTATGGATCGGCTGGTTATTATCGTGCTTATCTTTCCATCTTTGGTTCAAATCAACCATACGAAGTCACATTCAAACTCTACAATCATCAAACCGAGGTTGAATTAGACAACTATACGATTACTTATTTAGGTGAGCCATACACTTTTATGTGGTCAGGCACCTCAAGCATTGGTAGCAACAAAAAACCCGTCGTTATCGACTTCCTCACCACAACTGCCCCAACCTTCACCAAAACCATCACTGCCCACACCCCCAATGGCGGCTGGCATCTGATTGCCTCGCCTTTGGATAGTGAAACCAGCCCAGAAGTTGTTGACGGGATGCTCAACAACAGTTTCGACCTCTACCGCTTCAACCAAAGCGCTCCTTCAAACGACCAAGGCATTACGCTTGAATGGGAAAACTGGAAAAACCAATCTCAAGAGCACTACCATTTCAACCTCGAACCCGGCAAGGGGTATCTCTATGCCAACAGCGGAGATGTCACATTGACTTTCACTGGCACGGCATACACGGGTAATGGTGAGGTGACTTTGGTCAAGGACGACAACGCCGACTTTGCTGGTTGGAACCTTGTGGGCAACCCCTTCGCCCAAACCGCTTACATCTCCAAGCCTTTCTACACCACGAATCTTGACGGCACCGGAATCATCGCCGGAACGGGCAACAACATTGAGGCTATGGAAGGCATTTTCGTGATTGCCAACACTGATGACGAAACCATGACCTTCAGCACGGAACAGCGCGACGAGCAAAACCAGCAATTGGCCCTCAATGTCAATCGAAATCGTGGTAATATCATCGACCGCGCCATCGTCCGTTTCAACGATGAAACCACACTGCCCAAGTTCATGCTGAACAGGAACAGCACCAAACTCTACATCCCGCAGGACGGCGAGGACTACGCCATAGTGTGCAGCGAAGGTATAGGCGAGCTGCCCCTCAACTTCGTGGCCTCCGAAAACGGCACCTATTCCATCAGCGTGGATGTCGCGACCGTGGAAATGAACTACTTACATCTCATCGACAACATGACTGGAGCCGATATTGATCTACTGCAAACCCCAAGTTACACTTTCGAGGCCAACACGACAGACTATGCTTCGAGGTTCAGGATGGTGTTTGCAGCCGAAATCGCCTCAAATGAAGCCACGACCGACTCTTTCGCCTACTTCAATAACAGCCAGTTGATAGTAGCCAACGAAGGCCAAGCCACCTTGCAAGTCGTTGACTTGATGGGGCATGTTGTCAAAAGTGAAACAATCAATAACACTGCCAATATCAAAGTAAATGCTGCTCCTGGTGTTTACTTGCTCCGCCTTATGAATGGGGACAATTTCAAAACGCAAAAGATTGTAATACAATAACAAACACTATGTGTTAGAATGAGGAAATAAAACTCTTTTTTAATTTCATGTTGTTGCTGGCGGCAGTCACGGCTGCCGCCGGCTTTTTAAACTTTAGGAAACATAAGTTCGTGAGAAATGAAGAAACAATATCAAGCAGTCACGGCTGAAGAAGCCGTCAAAGTCATCAAGTCGGGCGACCACGTCCACATCAGTTCGGTGTCGAATGTGCCGCAATGTTTGGTCAAGGCCTTGTGCGACAGAGGTCGCGCGGGCGAGTTGAAGAACGTCTACATCCATCACTTGCACACCGAGGGAGCCGCGCCTTACGTCAACCCTGAATTTGAGGGCATTTTCCAGCACAATGCCTTCTTTGTGGGTGCCAATGTGCGCGAAAGCGTCCAGAAAGGCTTGGCCGACTATATCCCCGTTTTCCTTGGCGAGACCTCGAAACTCTACCGCGAGCGTTACATCAAATGCAACGTGGCGATGATTCAGGTTTGCCCTCCCGACAAGTTCGGCTATGTGTCGCTTGGTTCGTCGGTCGATGCCACTTTGGCCGCTATGGAGAGTGCCGAGTTTGTCATTGCAGTAGTCAACAAGCACGTTCCGCGCACCTTCGGCGATGCTTTGGTCCATATCAGCAGAATCAACATTTTTGTTGAGGATGATTCGCCTTTGCTCACCGTCGACATGCCTGAACCCAACGAGGTGGAAAAGACCATTGGGCGTTATTGTGCCGAACTCATCGAAGACGGGGCCTGCCTCCAAATGGGTATCGGCAGCATCCCCAACGCCATCCTTTCGTGCCTCCACAACCACAAAAACATCGGCATCCATACCGAGATGTTCTCCGACGGCATTTTGCCGCTTGTCAAGAAAGGCGTCATCACGGGCGACAACAAGAAACTCAACAAAGGAAAAATTGTTTCCACCTTTGTGATGGGCTCGAAGAAAATCTATGACTTCATCGACGGCAACCACGAGGTGCTGCTGATGGATGTGGAATACACCAACGATCCCTTCATCATTGCACAGCAACCCAAAATGACTTCCATCAACTCGGGCATCCAGATTGACCTGTCGGGACAAGTGTGCGCCGACTCGTTGGGCGAGCGCATCTACTCTGGCGTTGGCGGCCAGATTGACTACGTCTATGGCTCGTCGCGCTCAAAGGGCGGCAAGGCCATCATCGCAATGCCCTCCACCACGCGCAAAGGCATCAACAAGATTGTGCCTGCCTTGGACTTGGGCTCGGGTGCCGTCACCACGCGCAACCATATCCACTGGTTCGTCACGGAATATGGCGCAGTGAACCTCTACGGACGCTCGCTTCAGGAAAGAGCCAAACTCATCATTTCGGTGGCGCATCCACAGTTCCAAGAACAGTTGGACGAGGCCGCGTTCAAGAGGTTTGGGCCGCATTTCCATTACCTTTGGAACAATATTGTTTGAATAATGAACTACGAATTGCGCGAATATTTCTAATTTTGCACGAATATTCGTATGGATTCGCAGCCGTGGCTGCATAATTCCGTAGCATACATTCGTTCAATTAGTGAAATTCGTAGTTCTTTTTCAAAACTCAAATCCAATGTTCGGTAGCATCAACTTCGTGGAAATCTTCGGCGCGTTCATCGTGATGGCCGCCATCATCGACATCTTCGGCTCCATTCCCATCTTTGTGGGTATGAAGGCGCAAAACAAGACCATCAAGGCGGGACAGGCCTGCCTGACGGCCTTGGGGCTGTTCTTGGCGTTCTTTTTCGCTGGCGACGCGCTGCTCAAGCTCTTCGGCATCGATGTGGCTTCGTTCGCCGTGGCGGGTTCTTTCGTGCTGTTCATCCTCGCCGTCGAGATGATTCTCGGTCGCGAAATCATCAAGAACGAGGGCGGCAAAGGCGGTGCCAGCATTGTGCCCATCGCCTTCCCCTTGATTGCCGGTCCGGGCGCGCTGACGGCCTTGCTCTCGCTCCGCGCCGACTACGCCGTCATCAACATCATCATCGCGCTTTTGCTCAACATCTTGTTGGACTACATCGTCATCAGCCAACTCGACCGCATCCAAAAACTCTTGGGCGAGAACCTGATTTTCATCCTCCGCAAGTTCTTCGGCGTCATCCTCTTGGCCATCGCCGTGAACATGTTTGTCAACAATATTTCGGTGATTATCGGAAATGTGGCGAGATAAACCTTATTTTTGTGGCATTAAAATGAATCAACCATGCTAAACCTTTTCACCGGATCGGGCGTCGGGCCTACCGTTTTGTATTTGGCCGTTTCCATCTTTGTCGGCCTGCTTTTGGGCAAAATCAAGATTGCCAATGTGTCGTTGGGCATCACTTGGGTGCTTTTTGTGGGCATCGCGCTGAGTGCCTGCGGCGTTTCGCTCAACCACGACATGCTTCACATTATCAAGGAGTTCGGGCTCATTCTTTTTGTGGTGGCCGTGGGCTTGCAGGTCGGGCCGGGATTCTTCCGCTCGTTCAAGAAAGGCGGCTTGGCCATGAACCTGATGGCCTTGGCCAATGTCGCGCTTGGCGTGCTGATTACGGTCATCATCGCCAAAGTCGCAAACCAAGACCTTGCCGACATGGCAGGCGTTTACACGGGTGCCATCACCAACACGCCCGGACTTTCGGCGGCGCAGCAGGCCGTCAATGACTTGGGCATCGCGGGGGCCTCCGACCGTTTGGCGGCGGGCTATGCCGTGGCCTATCCCTTGGCCGTCGTTGGCATGATTATGACCTGCATCTTGCTCCGTCCGCTCTGCCGGATTGATTTGAAAAACGAGCCTTCCATCGAAGAAAGCCTCGAACCCAAGGCCGAAAAACAGGCCACACCCACGTCGCAGCGGCACAAGGTGAATTTGATTCCCATCTTCGTCATCATTGCCCTGGGTATCATCATAGGCTCCATCCCGATTCCTGTGGGCATGAAAGCCCCCATCAAGCTCGGCTTAGCGGGCGGGCCGTTGGTCGTGGCCATCATCGGCAGTTGGCTTGGCGTGAAGAAAAATTGGTTCACGACCGAGTTTACTGAAAGCCACGGCGTGTGGATGCTCCGCGAGGTGGGCATCGCGCTCTTCCTTGCCGGAGTGGGCTTGGGCGCAGGCGGCCAATTCGTTGAAACCGTGCAAGAGCATTATATGTGGGTCATTTACGGTGTCATCATCACCATGATTCCTCCTATCGTGGTTGGGCTTTTCGGGCGTTTGGTGCTGAAAGTGAACTACTACACGCTGATGGGCTTCATCGGTGGCTCGCACACCGACCCTCCTACCCTCGCCTTCGCCAACACCGTGGCCCCCGAAGGCTGCAAACTGCCCAACATGGGCTACGCGACAGTGTATCCTTTGACCATGTTTTTGAGGATTTTCACGGCGCAGCTTTTGGTACTGTTGGCGGTGTAAAAACAAAGAGGCTCCACTTGGAAGCGGAGCCTTTTGTAATACCGTAGGACAACATATCAATGTAGTTTTTTTAAGAAATAACTACATCATTAGGCAGGATTTTACAATATTTTTCCGTCCCACAAATCCTTCAGGAATGTATGTATCGGGATGATTTCCACCCCATTCATTGTTCTGCGGTACATATCGAAAGAAACCACAACAAGTCGGCAATCGGGAAACTCTTCCGAAAAGGCTTTCAGACCTTTTAGGTGACGCGACATCACTTCGCGGCAGGATTTCACCTCAATGGCCACGCGGGCTTCGCCGACCACAACATCCACTTCATAGCCATTGGCAGTCCTCCAATACGACAGCTTCTCGTCAGAGCGATGATACCCCAGCCATGCAACCAATTCTTGGACAATCAAGTGCTCAAAAGCATGGCCGAAATCATCCGAGCCTAATTGCATCCCTTTTCTTCCCAGCAGATAATTGACTATTCCGACATCATAATAGTAGAATTTCGGACTAACAACGGCTTTCCGCTTCTTGCTCATCATGAAAGCAGGAATCATATACCCCAGCAAAGTGTCCTCCAATATCTCAAAATACGCCTTCACCGTCCGGTAATCAATGCCGCAATCTTGGGCAATATTCTTATAAACGAGTATCTCTCCGTCACTTTGGGCCGCCACTTCCATAAATCGGGAAAAGCTCTTCAAGTTGCGCGACAAGGCTTCCTCCCGAATCTCTTCATTCAGATATACGCCGATATACGCCCGAAAACGCTCCCACGGATTAGCGACCATGTAATGACGAGGAATCATACCGTTGTTCACCGCACGAAAAATGTCAAAGTCAGGAATCTCTGCACTCACAAAAGGGAAAAGTTGGACCTTGTCGGCACGTCCGCCAAGCAGATTGGCGCCATAGCGTTTCAATTTCCTTGGGCTCGACCCGCTCAATATGAAGCGAATACCTTTGCGCTGAATCAGAGAATGTACCTCATTCAATAGTTGTGGCACTTTTTGTATTTCATCAATGACCACGGTGTCTTCAGGGCCAAAAGCGTCAAGTTCCTCGCTCAACAGGCCTGGCCGCCTCAGCAGTCTTTCGAAATCGGCAGCACGAAGAAGGTCGTAATAGCGGCAATTGGGAAACGCCATCTGCAAAAGTGTGGTTTTCCCCGTCTGGCGTGCTCCCCAAAGAAACAGGCTGTCATTATTCTCATCCTCGAAACTAAGCAATCTTTGGTACATAGTGTTGCACTTTTTTCTTGAAATAACTACATTATGATGTCGCAAAAATACAACTTTTCCACAATAGACAATCCTATCTCTTCAAAAAAAGGCGTTTTCCTGACACTGCGATCCAAAAACAAAGAGGCTCCACTTGTAAGCGGAACCTCTTGTAAAACAGCGACCCAAGCGAATAAGCGGGATTCTGTTCCCCTTGCGGGGCGACTGTCATTTCTCTCGGCCTGCGGTCGCCCGCAGGCTCAAGCGCCCTACCCTGAGACGACGGACGAGCAGCCCGTTCAAGGCCCGAAAGCCTCATTGCCTCTATACTTGGACTTGCAGCCCATAAGGTTTGCCCCGGCGGAATGTCGCCACCCGCCGCGTGAGCTCTTACCTCACGTTTTCACCCTTACCCTTGCGGGCGGTATATTTTTCTGTGGCACTGTCTGTTACACTCGCGTGTACCTTCCTGTTAAGAAGTATGGTGCTCTGTGCTGTCCCGACTTTCCTCGCGCCGGCTTTCCCGACCCGCGACAGTCTGCCTGAATCGCGGTGCAAAAATAGGGAAATTCTCAATACAATTCATGTATCGGTGCAAATACCGAACTCTTATGATAATCGCCACCTGCGACGCCCTCGATTCCTTTTTTGTCGATGATGCCCAACTTCTTGACCAGTGTACTTGGGCCAGCCTCAGACATAAAGTCATAGAGATTGACATACCCGCTCAACACGATGCTCCCTTCCGAATGGCCCAAACACTCGGCTACCTTGGTCTGAATCTTTTTCGGCACAGTGATGATATAATCCCCGTAAAGGCTGTTATTCGATTTCGTGACGGTGTAGGTCTCGTTTTGGAAGAGCCATTCACCATTGTAAGCGACATTGATTTTGTTGTCGTCTTCAAAAGTGAGAACAAGGTTTTGCGTGGTGTCAGCATGAATAATGCCGACAACACCGCCCACTGCGGATTCCTCCCATTGCCAAGAGCCCTTCAGTTGTGGGATTTGCACGGTGAGGTCGATTTTCTTGCAAGAGGCAAAGCCCATGAATGCCGCCAACAGCACAAGCAGCGTTCCGATTTTGATGTTTTTGTTTATGAACATAATGATTGGATTTTGAGGTTTATAACTTGTTTGAAACTTGTTCCGCAAAAGTATAGAAAAAATTTGTCGTTTTGGCAAGTCTTTATGCCATTACAAACCTTTACAAAACATTGACATTGATTTTCAATTAGTTATCGAATTCTATTACAACTTTTTTTGGCGAAAACAATTCCTACAAGCACGGCAAACTCGTGGTTTTCCGGAAAAATCCTCCAAAATTTCAGCCTTGGGGAAACCCATTTCGCAGCAAAGCGAAAGCATCTCCTCCCCCATCCGCTCATTGATTTCGAACCAAATCTGGCCGTTGGGATTCAACTGGTTTTTGGACAAAGCCAAGATTTGGCGATAAAACAGAAGCGGGTCGTCGTCGGGGACAAAAAGGGCTTTTTCTGGCTCCCAGTCGAGGACGTTGGCTTCCATCGCGGCACGCTCGCTGTCGCAAACGTAGGGTGGATTGCTCACCACCAAATCCACGGGCTGAGCGAAAAAACCGGATGTGGGATTCAAAATGTCGTCTTGCACGAAAACCACCTTTGCACCATTGCTTTCGGCATTCCTTTTGGCGATTTTCAAAGCATCCTCGGAAACATCGAAAGCAACAACTTCAGCATTTTCAAAATACTTAGCCAAGGCTATGGCAATGCAGCCCGAACCCGTTCCAATGTCCCAAATGCGCAGGGGTTTTTCCTTGGGCATCGAAGTGCAAATCTTCTGCACCATTTCCTCCGTTTCGGGGCGCGGAATCAGAACTGACTGCGACACCTTTATTAATAAATCGCCGAAACGCGCCATGCCCGTCACATACTGCACCGGCTCGCCTGCCAACAGCCGCTTGACGGCTTGCTCCAACTGATAATGCTGCAATTCGTCAATGCGCAAGTTGGGGTCCATAAGTTGGCATTTCAAATCTATGCCGAAAAGGTCTTCCAACAGAATGCGCATCAATTGCTCCGCCTCGCGCTGTGGGAATTTTTCGGCCAATGCCTCCGTGAAGTGGCGTTTTGTTTTTTGCAGATTAAATCCAAACATGAGGCAAAAATACGCAAAAAACCGTATTTTTGCCGAATGATTTACCTCATTTTAGCCATAATATTCTCCACTGGCGTTTTCGTAGCCATGCGACTCTTCGAGCGTTTCAAACTCGACAACCACCAGGCACTGATGTGGAACTATGTCTTCGCCGCAGGCACAGGGTTCTTGATGTGCAAACAATTCGACACGCCCGCGCAATTGGTTGCCGAGCCGTGGTTCGGACTCTCGCTCATCACGGGTTTCTGGTTCATTTTCACCTACTTACTGATGACTGCCTCCACCCAACGCTCTGGCGTGACGGTCACTTCGCTGTCGAGCAAACTCTCTGTGGTGTTGCCCACTTTGGCGGGCGTGGTCTTGTTCAGCGAAAGGCTGAATTTCGTCGCCTCAATGGGCATTGTCCTGGCTTTGGTGGCTTTGGTGTTGGTGGTCGGCGGCAAGAAAGAGTCTTCTAAAACCAACAAAACCAATTGGTTGCTACCAATCCTCATCTTTTTCGGCACAGGCACGGGCGACATTCTCATGAAACTCACCGAGCAACAGAACCAAGCCGACGACATGAGTTTCATGATTGCCTTCATCTATTTCATCGCCCTGCTGTTCGGCATCCTCATCGTGGCCTACGACCTCCTTCGTGGCCGCTCGAAATGGCAATGGAAAAGCGCCGTCGGAGGCATCGGGTTGGGTGTCATCAACTTTTTCTCCACTTTCTGCGTCTATCACGCCATGCGTTGCTTCGACAATGTCGTGCTGTTCCCCGTATATAATATAGGTGTGGTCAGCCTCACCGCCCTCACGGGTTGGCTGCTCTTCAAGGAAAAACTGACTTGGAAGAATTATCTCGGCCTCGCCATCGCCATCATTGCCGTCATCCTCATCACCCTGAAGCCATGAACGACGACACCTATTATATGTTGGCCACACGCGGCGAGGGCCTTTACAAGGAAAAAGGCAGCAAGTTTATCGCCGAGACCTTTGTCGTGATGAACGAAGACGAGGCCAAAGCAGCCGTGGCCTCGGTCAAGAAGAAATATTTCGATGCGCGGCACCATTGCTATGCCTACATGATTGGTCCCGACAAGAAAACCTTCCGCGCCAGCGACGACGGCGAACCCTCGGGCACGGCGGGCAAACCCATCCTCAACCAAATCCTCTCGAAGGATGTCACCAATGTTTGTGTGGTCGTGACGAGGTATTTCGGAGGCATCAAATTGGGCACTTCGGGACTCATCAACGCCTACAAAACCGCTGCCCGCGAAGCCCTTGACAACGCGCAAATTGTGGAGAAAACCATAAATGAAATTTACAGTTTGGAGTTCGAGTACCCGCTGATGAATGAGGTGATGCGCATCCTAAAAGAGGAAAATCTGGAACAACTGAATCCGCGCTTCGAATTGGACTGCTATTTGGAGTTTTCAACAAGAAAAAATGACGCTTCAAGGATTTCGGAAAAATTTCGCAATTTGTTCGGGGTAAAAATAGCGCATATCAAAACCGTGTAAAACAACAAATTACAGAATATTTGAGTTCTCTGAAACCGAAATCCTCGTAATTTTTGAAAAAGAAAATTGAAAGTCAATAGGATTTTGATTTTTTTATAAACAATTAATCATTTACCTTTGCAAGGTCGAAAAAAGCCCGAAAACGGGAAAACGAGACACCCTTTCTACCCCAAAAAGTAGTTTGAAATACAACAAATTAGGCATAAACGACGATGAGCAACCATGTCGAGATATGGAATAAATGTCTGTCTGTGATCAAGGATAACGTCACGGAACAGGGCTACAAGACTTGGTTTGAACCCATCGTGCCCATCTCTCTTTCCGACGACGTGCTCACCCTTCAGGTGCCCACCCAGTTTTTCTACGAATACCTTGAGGAGCATTACATCGACCACCTTCGGACGGCCATCAAACGTTTCGTCGGTGCAAAGGGAAAATTAGCCTACACGATGCCTGTCGACAGCGCAAACAGTTCTGGCTCCATCACTTTGCCCAGTTCCAACCGCAATTTCCCGAAGAATCCTCTCGGTCAGCCCGCTCCGCAACGGCTCTCGGAAGATCCCATCAATCCGTTTGTCATCCCCGGACTGAAGAAACTGCAAATCGACTCGCAACTCAACGAAAACTACACTTTCGACAATTTCATCGAAGGCGAATGTAACCGTTTGGCGCGTTCAGCCGGCCTCGAAATCGCCCGCGAACCCGGAAAAAATGCGTTCAATCCCTTGGTCATTTACAGCGGCACCGGACTTGGGAAAACCCATCTTTGCCACGCCATCGGATTGGAAACCAAGCGTTTGCATCCAGAAAAGACCGTGCTTTATGTGCAGGCCGAACAACTTTCCACCCAGTATGTGTCGGCCAACAAGAACAACAACCGCCCCGATTTCATCAACTTCTACCAGATGATTGACGTGCTCATCGTCGACGACATCCAATTCCTTTCGGGAAAGGCTGGCACTCAGGATGTTTTCTTCCACATTTTCAACCACTTGCAGCAAAACAACAAGCAAATTGTCATCACCAGCGACAAGTTCCCCTCCGACCTTCAAGGCATGGAAGAACGGCTACTTTCGCGCTTCAAGTGGGGCCTTCCCGCCGAACTTCAGATACCCGACCTGCCGACACGCACTTCCATCATCCGCGAAAAACTCTACGACAACGGCATCACCTTCCCTGATGAAGTGGTGCAATACATTGCCAGCAATGTGCGCAACAACATCCGAGAACTTGAAGGCGTGATGAACTCGCTGATGGCGCAGTCGCTACTCAACAAGAAGGCCATCAACCTTGACATGGCGAAGGAAATCATCGAGCGTTTCGTGCGCAACACGGTCAAGGAGGTTTCGGTGGAATACATCATCAACATCGTGTGCGATTATTTCAAAATTTCGCCGGAGCAGATGGTGATCAACACGCGCAAGCGGCAAGTGGTGCAAGCACGACAAATCGCCATGTTCCTCTCGAAGAAATACTCCAACGCCAGCCTCGCCTCCATCGGGCAACAATGCGGCAAGAAAGACCACGCCACGGTGTATCACGCCTGCAAGACCATCGCCAACCAATTGGAGACCGACAAACAGTTCAAGGTGATGTTTGCCGACATTGAAAAGAAAATCGCCTTGCAATAACTCCCTTATGACCAACAACTTCGGAAAACTATACCTCGTACCCAACCTGCTTGGCGCAACAAAACCAGAGCAAGTGATTCCTGCCGGAACGCTCCAAATCGTGAAACGATTGAAACACTTCGTTGTGGAAAACACCCGCACTTCGCGCCGTGTTTTGAGCCGCATCGGGATGGATAATCCTATCGATGACATCAATTTCATCGAATTGGACAAGCACAACGCCCGCAACCTCGACTTGATGGAGCACCTCGGCGCGTGCCTTCAAGGTGAGGACATGGGCTTGATGTCGGAAGCCGGTACACCCTGCGTCGCCGACCCAGGTGCTTTGGTGGTGGATTTGGCACATTCCGCTGGTATTCAAGTGGTTCCGTTGGTCGGACCCAATGCAATGGTTTTGGCATTGATGGCTTCGGGATTCAACGGACAAGCCTTCGCCTTCCACGGCTACCTGCCCATCAAAAGTCCCGAAAGGCAAAACGCCATCAAGGACTTGGAACGCCGCTCATTGGCCAACAACGAAACGGAATTGTTCATCGAAACACCTTTCCGCAACAACGCCATGTTGCAAGACCTTTGCAAAAACCTCCATCCTGCCACGAGGCTTTGCGTAGCCTGCAACCTCACTTGCGAGGACGAACTTATTATCAGTCAAGACATTGGCACTTGGAAAACCTTCAAAGGCGACTTGAACAAGAAGCCGGCGGTTTTCCTAATCTATAGTGAGCCGAAAAAAGGGTATTGGGGACGAAAGCACTAAGCCTCCAAAGGCTCCCAAATGCAATCGTCGATGTTTCGGGTTTCCTTCGAGAAATTGACCCCCACTTTGAAAACCTTGCGCCCCTCAAATTGGAAAGGCAAAGGATAATCCTTCGTGTTGATTTGCGCCAAAGCCTCCGCTGCCGTCTTATTGAACTTGAACTCAAAGACGTATGCATATTGTTGGGTCTTCACCACCATATCAATGCGCCCATTTGAAGTGTGGTACTCGGCAATCGTGTAATATCCCATCAGGCGGCAAATGGTGAACATCACGGTTTGGTAGTGGTTTTCCAAGTCGCGAACCAATTCGTAAGGCGTGTCGGCGAAAAAGGTCTTCATCCGGTTCAGGAAACTTTCAATGTCACCTTTGCGGAGGTCGCGCACAAAATACTCGATGAAAGCCGAGGATCGGTTATCGGTATTACCCGTGTAGCGTGGCAGCAGGAAATTGAGGAAACTCTGCTCCACTTCTCGATTTGGGAAGCCGAGACTGTAACTACCAAACTCCTTGTCGTAGCCTTTAATGGTCAGATAACCAGTTTGATAGAACATTGCTATTGGCTCTTTGGTCAAACTTTCCTTTGCGGAAAGTTCGTTGGCCAAAATATTCCCGTAGGAGAAATCCCGCAAATCATAATTGCCGTTTTGCAGCAGTTTGACGAGGAACGTCGGTGTGCCAGTCGAAAACCAATAGTTTTCAAAATCGCACCTATTCAGCGCATTGAGTACGCTGAACGGATTGTACATATCTTTCGATGCACTTTTTGAGAAATGATAACCATCGTACATCTTTCGCATTTCTTCCATGATGGCGGCCTTGTCGGTGCCTTCCTTTTGGGCAAACGCTTCAAGATGTTCGCTGAAATGACGCTCAATTTCCTCGGCGGTAAGGCCGCAAATGTCGGCGTAGCGTTCATCCAACGAAATGTCTGTAAGGTTGTTAAGGTCGCTGAACAGGCTGATTTTGGAGAACTTTGAAACACCCGTGAGCATGACGAAACGAATAAACTCGTCGCAGGTCTTAATGTTGCCATAAAACGCTTTCAGAATGGAACGGTATTCCTGTTGCAGTGGCTCATTGTCAATGGCCTCGATGAGCGGTTTGTCGTATTCGTCCACGAGGATGACGACTTGTTTGCCAGTTTTGGCGGCCACATTCCAAATGAGTTCCTTGAAACGCTGGGCGTTATCATCGCTTTCTTTTGCGACACCGTGTGTTTTTTCCATAATGTTGAGATTCGATTTCAGAGCCTCCTGAAGACCTTGAACCGAATTATAGATTCCCACATTCAGGTCCAAATGCAGAACTGGATAAGACTCCCAAGTCTGTTCCAATTCTGAGATAGCCAGACCCTCAAACAATTCTTTCTTTCCTTGAAAATAGGCCTTCAAGGTTGAAATCAAAAGACTTTTCCCGAACCTTCGCGGGCGGGAGAGGAAAATATACTTTCCGTTATGGGTGAGGTCATAAACGAGTTTGGTCTTGTCGACGTATGCGAAGCCGTCAGTCCTGAGGCTCGCAAAACTCTGTAGTCCGATGGGTAGTTTCAGCATGGCACAATCAATTGACATTCAGAGTGCAAAAATAGTATTTTTTTTGATAGAGGGAAACTAAATCCAAATCAAGCTTTATTCCTTGATGACTTTATCCGAAAACACATTCCCGCCTTCCAATGTGACGCGCATCGTGTAAGTGCCCGAAGCCAAGCCTTGCAGGTTGAGGCTCTCAAGGTTATTGCGCTTCGAGCGCAACAAGCGACCTTGCATGTCGTAAAGTTCTATGTTTTGGGGCGTTACATCGGGCGAGTATTGTAAGTGAATTTCGGTTTGGGAGGGATTGGGGTAATAAGAATAAGGACGAATGACAAACTGCTTCTCATCAACATCACACAATTCGTCCTGAACGACTACAACAAAAATACGTCCTGGATTTTGCCCATATTTATAGGAACCAACTGCCACTTTCCCATCACGGAGCACTGTCATTGTAGTGGCCCAATGAAAACAATCCGGGTCGTAGACATATCGAATCCAACGAATCTCAAGGTCGGCATCAAGGCAGGCAAGAGCCAATTGGTTGTTTCCAGTAGTGGTCATGTATGAATAATAGATGGTGTCGGGAGCAACTGCTGTAACCTTTATTGGGCTTATATTAACATCATCCTCGTCAAACAATTTGTAGCCCAACAAATTGTGGCTTCTATCGTATCGAGCCAAGGCTGTATAGAAATGGGTCTGGTTGTTGATTGTTCCTGTAGCGCGAGAAGTGTAAAAGTAAGAAGATTCGTCATACATGGCCAAATGCTCCTGCATTCCCGACATGAAACGTATAGTCGGTTGTGTTGTCAGACTGTTATATGGGTGTACTTCAATCTCCTCGAAGAGTGAATCCAAGACATGAACCTCCGAAACAAAATTGGATGTCATCCTTTCCCCCCAAAAGGAGTATCTTAGTGGATGTTCGCTGTAAACTCCAGTATGTCTGACTTGTACACTTAGAGAGTATCCCAATTCGGGCAGTTGCCTTTGAAATTTCAACTCGCCGTCAATGCCTATCCTAAGCATGTGAATACACCTGTTCCTGACAAACGATGCGATGATGTCGCCGTTGGGATCGATGAACATGTCTGATGTGGATAGGATGGCATGGCCCTGATAGTCTCCCAACAAGACAGATTTTTCATTAATAATACTCAAATTTTCGTCAATGAATGTCATCCTCAAAACCGTAGTGCTGTCATTCCCAGCCCGTTCAAATCGTCCGTAAAGATATTGCCCATTGATGCCGGGTACAGGCTCGAAAAAGGTTCTGAGTGGCACATCGTCAAGCGAAACAAGCAAGGAATCCAACAAAACGCCTTCCATAGATATTTTGTAGAACATGGAACCGTATTCAGGACCAGAACCATACATTTCAAACATCGGACAATTTATTAGCAAGGTGTTGTCATCTGCCTCCACAATATTGTGAAAGTTGAAATACTTGCCATTTTCGTGCTGAAATTCGGTTACTATGTCTTGCGCTTTCGCCACACCTGCCGCCATCAGCAGGCCGATGATAAGTAAGGTTGTTTTTTTCATATCACATAGGTTTTGATGATTAACACCGCAAAACTATACAAAAAAAAGCCGGTTTTTACAACAAGAAAACCAAAGTACGGATTTTTCTTGCCTTGTAATACTTTAATATACTGACAAACAACAAATTGAAAAACCACAAAGTATGGATTTTTCTTATCTAATCAGGTCGGAAATGGGGTCGTTGTTGGTCTTTTTCCGGATGTTGGAGCGGTATTTTTCCACCGTATTGGGGCTGAGATTCAAAATGTCGGCCTCCTCTTTCATCCTGAAGCCCAAGAACGAGAGCACAACAATATTGCGCTCAGAGTCGCTCAAACCAGGATAAGTGGAAGCCAACTTGTCGGTGGCCTTCGGATAGATGGCCATAAACTCGGCCATAATGTGCTCCATCGTCCGCTCCCCTCCCGATTGGTAGATGGCCATTACCCGCTGATGCAACGCCTGATGCGCCTGCTGCGAGGCCGCGTCAAACTCGGATTGCAGTTTACGATAGGCCTCCTCGTGCTTCAATGCCTCTATTTCCTTATTCTTGCGGTAGCGGAACGCCAACCAAAGGACAAGAAGCAGTGCCGCCAGCAAAAAGGCGAGCATGAGATACAACCGATATTGCTTGACCTGATGTTTCGCTTGCAACTGCATCATTTCCAGTTTCTTCTCATACTCATTTTTCACTTGCTCGACGGCTTTTGGCTGTTCTTCAATGACTTGCTGCATCCCAACATAGCGGTCGGCGTATTCCAAAGCCTTCTCTGTGTTTCCCAAGGCTTCATAAGACTTGTATAATCGTTGCAAAATGGAAGCATTTTCAGGGTTCGGAACCATCTCGAAGTGCATAGCATCCATAAAACTCATCTGTTTTTCAGCATAATAGGCACAGGAATCATATTGCTCAAGCCGATAGAAGCAACGGCTCAGTTCGGAATAAAGAGCATCCTTATAACGGAACATCGGCTCCTCGTATAATGCCAAGCCCCGATTACATTCAGCAATGGCCTTCCTCAAAAGACTGTCACCTTCTTCTCTACCTTCATAATCCTGATTGTCAAACTGATACCTATATAACATCGACTTGGAGAAATGGCAATAAGCAATTCTTTCGGCATTGCCTGCCTCTTTAGCCGCCCACATACCTTTTTCAAAAAACATGCTGCAACTATCATATTCCTTGAGTGCCAAATAAGCATTACCTAAAGCATTGTCTATATTAAACTGCATGAAATAATACTGTGTATCAGCGTAATATCGTTCGGCTGTTATTATATGATTCAATCCTTCTTGGGTATACCCATTGTCTAAATAGCACATACCCAATCGAAACTGTATATCGTATTTTTTGATGTCAAGCATTTCCTCTTTGGAAATCGGTTTGTTGGAAAAACGGGTGAGCCTATCGTCAATTTGATGGCATCGCTCAATGCTTTCAAAAGCCTTTTGCAACCAATCCAACTTGACTTGCTCGCCTTTCCCTTTCTTGAATGCTATGCGTGAAAGAGCCTCACAGGTTTCGGCCTCAAAATATTTTTCCTTGCTGCCAATGAAGTAATCTTCAGCCACTTGCAATAATGAATCCGTGATATTGTCGTAAAGGAAAAACTGGTCGCGCACCTTAACTTTCAATAGGCAATAATGCGCCCGCTCCTTCTCCGAAAGCACATCAACATTCAGTGTGTCAAGGATTTGGAGAGCACTATCTGGCTTTTGGATAAAGAAACCTTCCACCTGATACAGAATGTCCTCCTGCGAAGGAGGCACAGTGGACTGCTTGGCGCATGATACCAAAAACGCAAGAAGGATAAACAAGACAAAACGGATTCTCATAAGGCAAACTCTATTTACGGAATATTCAAAACCCTGTGTATCTGCAACGAAAGCCGCCAATTCGGGTGGCGTTTCACAGCCTCAACACAGGCCTGCATATTGGCTTTCCGTTGCTCCAAATCCTCATCAAAACAAGGCTGCAAAAAACGGTATTTGGCCTCAATGCCATCATATTGCGCCAAATCTTGACCGAGATAAACTACTTTCAACTCATCGCAATGCGTTAAAACACAAGGCTCCAAATCTCCTCCTTCAAAGGTTGTCTTGGGCGAAAAAGTCACCCAGTCCAAGTTGTCAGGCAAAGGCCGCGTTCCGTTGGTCTCGATGGCGATCTTCTTGCCTGTCTTTTGTTTCAATTCCGCCACGAAAGCCTCATCAATGAACAACGACGGTTCGCCGCCAGTCAAAACGAGCAAGGGGGCAATAGGATATTTATTTACCTCGTTTACAATCTCTTGCAATGAAAGCATCTCCCCTGCTTGGTGCTGCGTGTCGCAAAAAGTGCAACGCAAGTTACAGCCGCTGAAACGCACGAAAACGGCGGGCGTTCCGCTGTGGAAACCTTCGCCTTGCAGGGAATAGAATATTTCGTTTATGCGATACATAAGACATCGATTATTAAACTACGGATTCCACGGAATTGACGGATGGACTCCGAATAATTTAGTGACGCAAGCGTCCATCCAATTGATACGGATAGTTATCATCTGGAAGAATCTGTACCAATCCGCAGCTTTAGCGGCAAAATCCTTTCATCGAATATCCGTTCAATCCGTATAATCCGTAGTTCACTATTCCTTAATCAAAATTCTGCGGAGCGTCGTCCTTGATGTATGAAGCCTTGTTGTCGCGCGACTCCCACACATCGGCGCGATAGCAATTAGGAACAGTGTCCACAATCCAACGGGCGAGATTTTCCGCCGTCGGGTTGAAATCGAGGACTTCGTTCAAGTTGGTATGGTCTATCTTCCCGTGAATCAGTCGTTTGATTTCGGTGAAGTCGCACACCATGCCGTTGCTGTCCAACTTCTCGGCGCGGCAATACACATTCACTTTCCAGTTGTGGCCGTGCAGGTTCTCGCACTTGCTCTCATAGTCGAGATACAATTGGTGGCACGAGGATATTTCCAAGGTTTTTCTGACGTAATACATTTGATTCCAATTTTTTAACTACGATTTTCACGAATGAAACGAATTATTTCGGATAGAATTTTGCAACTTCGTTGCCAATTGGTACGAATCCGCAGCTTTAGCTGCCAAATTCAACCAACAAAATTCGCAAAATTCGTACAATTCGTAGTTTCTTTTTCATATTATGTTTGTTTCGTACTCAGTATGGTCTTCAATTCCAGCGTCTTGCAAGGCTTGGCGGCGCTCGCGGCAAGTGCCGCATTTGCCGCAATGCTTCTCGCCGCCTTTGTAACAGGAATAGGTCTCGGTATAGTCCAAACCCAAGGCCTTGCCATGCTCGGCGATTTCTTTCTTGCTCAAATAGGTATAAGGCGCAAAGACCTTGATGTTTTCATACGTTCCCGCCGACATGGCCTCCGACATGGCATTGACAAAATCTGGACGGCAGTCGGGATAGATGGAGTGGTCGCCGGCATGGTTGGCAATCATCACGCGCTTCAGGCCGTTGCTCTCGGCGATGCCAGCGGCAATAGCCAGCATAATGCCGTTGCGGAAAGGCACTACTGTCGATTTCATGTTCTCGTCGTCATAGTTGCCATCGGGAATGTCATCGGCGGTCATCAGCAAGGCACTCTTGAAATAGCGGTGCATGAATTCCAACGGGACGACGATATGTTTGATACCCAGCCGTTGGCAATGCGTGATGGCGCAAATGCGCTCACGACTGTTTTGCGTCGAGCCATAGTCGAAAGTGATGGCCAAGGCGATTTCGTCCTTGTATTCATAGAGCATCGTGGTGGAGTCCATGCCTCCCGATATAATAATCACCGCGTCTTTCATGAGTTGTGGAATGCTGACATTAAACGTTGTTTGACCATGTCCTGATGCTCGGCATCGCCGTAGTTGGCGAAGGGCTTGATGGAAATGCCGCCGCGAGGATTGAACAACCCGATAACTTCCAGATATTTGGGATTCATCAGCTTGACCAAGTCCTTCATAATGATGTTCACGCAGTCTTCGTGGAAGTCGCCGTGGTTGCGGAAACTGAAAAGGTAGAGTTTCAGGCTCTTGCTCTCCACCATCAGCGTGCGCGGGATGTAATTAATAATAAGGTGTCCGAAGTCGGGCTGGCCTGTCTTGGGGCACAGCGAGGTAAACTCGGGGCAATCCAAAGTTACAAGATACTCGTTCTCAGGATGTTTGTTCTCAAACACCTCTAACACTTCGGGCGTATAGTCATAACTATATTGGGTGTTTTGGTTGCCCAACAGCGTAACGCCTTGCAGTTCTTTCTCGTTTCTTGACATAGTTTGAATTTTGGCTGCAAAATTAATAAATGTAAGTTGACGGAATGCCCTGAAAGGCAGAAATCCATCAAAAATCATTCAAAAATCAAAAGAAAATCCGTGTCTGACAGCCACTTGCCATATAGACACGGATTCTCAAAGATTTTAATATAGATTTTGAAAGATTTCTTTCCGTAAGGAAATCCCCAAAAATCAGCAACCCGAGGTTGCCCGTTCCAATCGTTTCATAATGGAGAAAATGAACACAGCGGAGAGCAGGCAGAGCACAACAAGCACGCCCCAAACCATCCAGAGCGGCATACCAGTTCCCCAGATGCGGGCAATGACGCTGGTGAGGTAGTTGCCGATGGCCGTCACGCAGAACCACAGGCCCATCATCATACCCTTGTACTTGGGCGGTGCCACCTTCGTGACAAACGAGATGCCGATGGGACTCAACAGCAACTCGGCGAAAGTCAGGACGAAATAGGTGCTAATTAGCCAATTGGGAGAAACTAAAGTGTTGCTCACGCCACCGTGTACTTTCAGTTCGGCTGGACTGGCCAATGGGATGGAACAAATCACCAAGATGAGGAAGCCGAGTGCGGCCACAATCATACCCAAGCCAATCTTGCGCGGCGAGGACGGCTCTTTGCCTTTCTTTGCCAAGGCACCAAAGACGGCCATTGAGACGGGTGTCAAGGCGACCACAAAGAACGGATTGAACTGCTGGAACTGCTGCGGAAGGATATTGATGGGGTCGGGCATCACCCGATACACCGTCCAAGCCATAATCCACAGGAAAACCGTCACACCGCAACAAATTCCCCTGTTCATCGGTTTAGTCGCTTGGATTGCTCCAAACATCGTGTAAATCGAAACGGCGACCAAGGCCAACGCCCAGATATTGAAGCCAAAGCGGGTGAAACCGCTTGCGGTGCTTTGCGTGTAGTCGCGGGCGAAATAGGTCAGGCAAAGACCGGCCTGCTGGAACGACATCCAGAAGAAAATGACCACGGCAAAGACCATCACCAAAGCGGTAATGCGCTCGCGGGTCTGCTCCTTCGAGAGTTCCACCACGTTTACCGTGGTGCTTTCCATCGCCTTGGCCTGCTTGGTGTTCACGTCGGCGTGCTTGAACCAATTGCGGCAACTCAAGTAAATCGCCATTGAGAGAATCAATGAAATGCAGGCTACGCCGAAACCGTAGTTGTAGGCACCCGAAAGTGCATCAATGTAGTTGTTGGCGAAACCTGCCAAATTGCTGATGTCGCCCCCTTGTTGCACCGCCAAGGCTTCAAACTTCGACAGCGCATTGGGCGTAATGGTGCCATCCAGATATTGGTGCGCCAACGAGGGAATCTGTGGGACGTAGGTGTAGCCCGCCTTGCCGAGGAACAAGTCCGTGACTTTGGTGGCCGCCATCGGTGCAAACATCGAACCAATGTTGATGGCCATATAGAACAGGCTGAAACCGTTGTCGCGGAAAGCACTGTATTTGGCCTCATCGTAGAGGTTGCCCACCATCACCTGCAAGTTTCCCTTGAACAAGCCCGTTCCGATGGCGATAAAAGCCAAGGCCGAGAACATTGTGACTTTGGCCGTTTCGGTGGCCATTGGCACCGCCAAAAGCAGGTAGCCGAGGAACATCACCACGATACCGATGCGCACCATCTTGCCGTAGCCGAAACGGTCGGCGAGCATACCGCCGATGAGTGGCATAAAATAGACGCATCCGAGGAAGATGCCATAAATGTGGCCCGCCTGCGCCTCGTTGTAGCCGAACTTGGCTTGCAGGAAGAGCACGAAAATCGCCAACATCGTGTAGTAGCCGAAACGCTCGCCCGTGTTGGCCAATGCGAGGGCATAAAGCCCTTTGGGATGTCCTTTGAACATAGTCTTGCGTGTTATGAAAAAGGCTTGCCGAAGCAAGCCTTTTCGTGTTATACCTTATATTATTATTCCGTCACTCTCTCCAACCATTTCACCATTCCGAACATGACGGACATAGAGACGAGGCAGATGAGCAGGAACACGCCCCAGCACTTCCAGATGTCCCAAGCGTTAAGCATGATGGGACCCA
>CAMVCZ010000042.1 GCA_947166105.1 uncultured Bacteroidales bacterium | reverse complement strand
TTTTTGTCATCAAAATTAAAGCATCGTTACAACTAATTTTTTAATCATTACTAAACGAAACACTATGAGGAAAGAACAGTTTGTTTGCCCCTACGAGGTGTACGATTCGATGGAGGAACTTCCGGAAATGGATGCCGAATTGATGCGCCGTGCGCACGAGGCGGCGCGAAATGCCTACGCCCCTTATTCCAAATTCCATGTGGGTGCGGCGGTGCGTTTGGCCAATGGCGAGATTGTGGTGGGCAACAATGTCGAGAATGCGGCCTATCCCAGCGGTTTGTGCGCCGAGCGTGTAGCCATGTTCGCAGCGATGGCGCAATTTCCGGGTGTGCCTTTTGAGGCGTTGTCGATAACGGCTTGGTCCTTCACGAAAGCCATCAACGAGCCTGTCGCCCCTTGCGGGGCTTGCCGTCAGGTGATGGTGGAGGTGGAGCATTTCTCGAAGCGGCCCTTGCGCGTACTCTGCCAAGGCGACACAGGCCCCGTCATGGTCTTCGACGGCATTGAATCACTCATGCCGTTCATCTTTTTGGAGAAGTTTTTGTGATAGGGAAATGGGCTCTTTATCAGGCGAATAAGTCTTCGGCCACGACTGCGGAGGTGAAGATGTCGGAATACTCGTTGCGTTGCATGGAGTTGACACTTATCAATGTCAGGTGGAAGGTTTTTTCGGGATGTAGTGTTTCGAGGTCGTGCAATCGCTGGGCGAGTTTATTGGCGTAAGCATTGGTCACGGCAAAAGCGGCTTTGCTGAATTTCATTTCACACACATTCACCACATCGTCTGCACGGTCAATCAGCAGGTCGATTTGCATCCCTTCGTTGTCTTTGTCGCCTTTGACAATCAGTGCCGACTCTCTCGAAGCCACGCCAGCAATCTGCAAGGCACTCTTGATTTGTCGGATGTGTTGCATACAAACCTCCTCGAAAGCAATGCCCCGCCAACTGCCGATTTCAGGTTCTTTCAAATGATGCTGCCAATATTCTGTTTCCGTAATCTGCATTTTTTCCTTGAAATGAAGCCAAAACCAACAAAAGCAGTCGGAGATTTTATAGTGTTCCTCTCGCTTGCTAGTGTCGAAAGGAATATATTTGGTCACGAAGTCGCTGGCCACCAATGCCTTAAGCATTTGCGAGAAATCGCCATTGGGATTGATGCCCGTTTGCGACGCAATCTCGTTGCGTGTGAATCCGGCATGGCGTTGCCCTAACTTCCGCATGATTTTCATGCAACCTTCGGCGTTGTCGAATACGGAATTGAAAAGCCTATCGAACTCATCTCCGAGTTTGGCCTTCGGGTTGAAGAAGAGCGTGTCAATGTTCTGTGCGAGGCTGAATGATGGATTGAAATAGTTGAGATAGAAGGGAATGCCTCCCAAAATCATGTAAGCTTGTATGACATTGTATCGCGACATCTTGATTTGTCGGCTTTTGAAAAATTCCTCACATTCGCGCAAGGTGAAGGGCGACAGTTTGATTTCGCCAGTCAGTCGGCCATACAGCCCTCCTTTGTTGTTGATGAGGTTGTCGAGAATCCACGAAGTTGCCGAGCCACAGACCACGAAGCAAAGGTTGTGGCGCGTGTTGCCCCATCCGTTCCAGAAAGCCTCGAGTGCTGTCAGGAATCCCGACCTTGCAGTGTCCATCCAAGGCAGTTCGTCGATAAAAACCACTTGTCGCGAACCGTTGTCCTGCCGTTCCAGTAGTTGTTCGAGCATGAAAAAGGCTTCCATCCAACTTTTGGGAGGATTGCCGTTTTCCATCCCGTGGCGAATCAACGAGAAATGGAAGTTTTGCAGTTGATCTTTCAGGGTCACTTTCCGTTTGCGGTCGTAAGGCGAAAGTCCCGTGTGGTGAAAAGTCATATAGTCGCCAAGCACTTCGTTGATTAGGAATGTTTTACCCACACGGCGGCGGCCATATATGGCGATAAATTCGGCTCTTCCGCTGCCGTAGTAGCGGTTCAGTTCAGCGATTTCCTGTTTTCTGCCAATGATGGTACACATGGTGTTTTGTTTTCGTTATCTCGCTGCAAAAGTATAAAAAGCATTTGGAACATATACCAAAAAACTCAAAAATGTTGAATAAAATCATGTTTATTCCGCTACGAAATCTTTTTTTTTGTGTTCGTAGCGGAATAAACTTAAAATTGTACCACAAATTTGTGTTTGTGTCTTGTGGATTTAAGCAAACGTAAACAGCAGATTCCCGAAGAAATTCCACAGCGTGGATGCGCCCACGGCGAAGACCTTGCTGAGGTAGAAGTTCCATTTCAGTTTGCCGTTGAGGAGGTAGACCGTCAGCGTGTCGATGCCTAAACCTACAATGGCGATGCCGAAATATTTCGCGTACTCCATCCCGATTTGCGGGTTGCTGCTTTCAAAGGTCCAAATGCGGTTGAGGAGGTAGTTGGTGGTGGCCGCAACAACGAAGCCCAAGATGTTGCTCAGGTATTTGTTCCATTTCAGCCATTCCTTGCAAATGTAAGTCACGCCAAAGTTGACGAAGACCCCAGAAAAGCCTACCACGCCGAATTTCAGGAATTTCAGCAAAAAACTGCGGGTGAGTTCTATTTTGAGCAGGAATCTCATGGTTGATTGATGGGGCAAAAGTAGTTCTTTTTTTGGTATCGCTTCGCGAGAAATCGTTCAAAAATCTATTTCTTGCCGTTAGGCAATCCCAAAAACTGTACTTTTGCACAAATTTTCGACAATGAATGCAGTTAAAGACATTTCCATTGAAACCTACGACTATCCCTTGCCCGACGAACGCATCGCCAAATATCCTTTGCCCGAGCGCGATGCCTCGAAACTTTTAGTGCTGAAAAACAACGAGATACAGGAATCCCAATTCAAGCATATCGGTGATTTTTTGCCGAAGGAAGCCTTGTTGGTCTTCAATGAAACCAAAGTCATTCGGGCGAGGTTGCAGTTCCATAAGGTGACGGGTTCGCGTATTGAGATTTTCTGCTTGGAACCCGAAAAGGACTATCAAGTGGCGTTCAGCGCGGTTTCGCCTGTGCGCTGGAAGTGCTTGATAGGCAATGCAAAACGCTGGAAGGAGGGGAAACTTTCGATGGAGTTGGCAGTTGGAGAGCAAAAGGTGGTTTTGAGTGCGGAGCGAATCTCCCAAAACGACCAATACGCCGAAATCGAGTTTTCGTGGATGCCTGAAAACCTGTCGTTTGCCTCGGTGCTTGAGGCCGCTGGCGAGATTCCGTTGCCGCCTTATCTCCACCGTGATGCCGAGCCTGACGATCGCGACCGTTACCAGACCGTCTTTGCTCGTTATGATGGCTCGGTGGCTGCGCCCACGGCGGGTTTGCATTTCACCCAGCCGCTCATTGCGTCCTTGCGCGAACAAGGCTTTGCTTTCGATGAAGTGACGTTGCATGTGGGAGCGGGGACTTTCAAGCCGGTTTCAACCGAGACCATCGGCGAACACGCCATGCACTCTGAAACTGTCATTGTTCGCAAGTCATTGATTCAGAGTTTGATTGAATATTTTGGGAAGCCCATCATCCCAGTCGGGACGACCAGCACGCGCACCTTGGAAAGCCTGTATTGGATAGGCGTGATGCTGAAGGAGCAAGGTCTGGATCTGCGTCCGCTGCATGTGGAGCAATGGTTCCCTTACGAAGGCCACGCGCCACTTTCAGCAACTGAAGCCTTGCAACAGGTCTTGAACTATTTGGACAAACACAACCTGACCCGCTTGGAAGCTAGCACCGCTTTGATGATTGCGCCTTCGTACAAAATGCGAGTCATCAACGGCCTGATTACCAACTTCCATCAGCCGAAAAGCACCCTTTTGCTTTTGGTTTCGGCGCTCATCGGCGAGCGTTGGAAAGATTGCTACCGCTTCGCCTTGGACCACAATTTCCGTTTTTTGAGTTACGGCGACAGTTGCCTGTTTCTTCCGTAATTTTTGGAACGGTTTTTGATAAGAATTTGCCCGTAATTCATCACTAAATCTATTACAACATGAAGAAATCCATCTTATTCGGTGCCTTGGCCATGTTTGCCATCGGTGCCATGAGCATTCAAGATGCCAATGCTCAAAATGCTGAAGTGAAATCCAAGAAGGCAGAAACCACGGTTGTGAAGTCGGAGAAACAACCTGCTGCTACCACCGTAGCGCAAGAGCCTGTAAAACAGAAGAAAGACGACTGCTGCGCCGACAAGAAAGCCTGCACTGACAAGAAAAAGGCCGACTGTTGCGCTGACAAAAAAGTAGCCGCCGACCAAAAGAAGGCTGACTGCTGCGCCGACAAGAAAGTGTCAAGCAGCGAAAAGCAAGTGAAAGCCGACTGCAAGAAAGAGTGCAAGCACGGCGACAAGAAATGCGACGGCAAGAAACCTGAAATCAAGAAGAGCAAGAAGTCGGAGGCGAAAGAGACCGCTATGGACAAATAAACTTGCAAACGATTGAATAACAATGAACAAGGAGGCTTCCCCAACGGGAGGCCTCCTTCTTTGTTGTGTGGCGACAAAACCTATTTTTTCCGTCCCGAAAGCAGTTCGGCGTAGGTTTTCAGGTGGATTTTACGCTCCTCGGGCAAGTCGATGGCATCAAGTTCGGTCAAAGCCTTGCGGTCGTAGTCGAGCATGACCTGTTCTGAGGCTTCTTTCACTTTCAAACGGTCGTAAATGGCCTGCACTTCTTCAATCTTTTCTTCCTCGTCGTGGTCCATGCGGAGGGTGAAAAGGTGTTCGAGGCGTTTTCGGTCGTTTTCGGAAGCCAATTCAAGGGCTTTCAGGTAAAGGTAAGTCTTCTTGTTGTCCGCAATGTCGCCGCCATGACGCTTGCCGAAAGTGGCCACATCGCTATAAAGGTCAAGGATATCGTCTTGCAATTGGAAGCTCATCCCGATATTGATGCCGAAATTGTAAAGATGCTGAATGTCAGCCTCTTTTGCGCCTGCAACAGTGGCACCCATCTGTAAGGCCGTGGCCAAAAGCACCGCCGTTTTCAGCCGGATCATCTCCAAATAATCCTCAATGCCGACCTCTTTTTGGGTCTCGAAATTGAGGTCCATTTGCTGACCTTCGCAAATCTCGATGGCCACACGGCCCAATTGTTGCGCAAGTTCGGCACCCTTTTTGGGCTTCAGCGCAAACTGGAAAGCCATCGCCAACATGGCGTCACCCGAAAGGATGGCAATGTCGGAGTTCCATTTTTGGTAAACGGTCGGCATACCACGGCGCATGGGAGCCTTGTCCATGATGTCGTCGTGGATGAGGGTGAAGTTGTGGAAGGTTTCCAATGCCAAGGCGGGCCAAAGGGCTTGCTGCTCGTCGCCGCCAAACATTTCGTTGGCCAAGAGGCAGAGCATGGGGCGGAGGCGTTTGCCGCTTTGCTGAATGGTGTAGGCAATGGGTTCGTATAACTCGGTCGGCTGACCGTTGAAGTCGCGTTGCGCCATGAAATCGGCGAAATCCTGTTGCAGTTGCTTGATTTTTTCCATGAAATGAAGATTTGATGGCACAAAAGTAAAGTTTTTTGCCCAATCGCACAATTTTGGAGCGGATTTTGCGGTTTTTATTCCGTTTTATTTCAAATGAAAATGCCATGAAATACCTCAGACTGATTCCCGTTTTGTTGCTCGGCGTGGTGCTCACCGCCTGCGACACGACCAAGAAACTCTATGAAGCCCAACAGTATGACCAAGTGATTCAGCGCGTTGCGCCCGAAGTGTGCAAGGGCAAGATGAACGACAAAGACATCAATTATGTGGCTGCTTCGTACCACAAGGCCAACCAGGCCGACCACGAGCGCATCCAGGCCCTGAAAGCCACTGGCCAGCCCGATGTGTGGCCGGAAATCTACCAACGCTATTGCAGCATGAAAGGCCGCAACGATGCCCTGAAATGCTTCCCGACCAAGGTGAAAAAGGGCATGAACTATGTGAAACTCGACCTTGATGAGGACATGACGATTGCCCGCAACAAAGCGGAGGCGTATTTGGTGGCCAAGGCCAATCAATTGCTGAATACCGGCACTAAAGCTGATGCGGAAATGGCGGGTAAGTATATTGAACAACTGAAGAACACAAATCAAGAAAACTCACAATTGTTGAACCTGCAATTGAAGCAAGCATTGTATTTAGTGGATAAAGTGGAGTTTGGTGTTGCTTCAGATTATGATTTGCCAAATGGTTTTGTGGAAACCTTGTTTGACTTTTCTGTAGACGAGCTTCCATCTGGCATTACTCAGATTTATGTATCAAGGAATCCTTCTTTCGCTTGTGTGGTAGTGGACAAGTTGTCTGTGTCACCTGTCCGTTTAGATGAGGTAACCTTTAAGGAATCCAATGGTGGCAAAAATGTTGAAGTCACGGATCATACACAAAATAAGATCGCAACCATTTCGGGGACGATTGAATATTTTCCTACGCGCGCATATCGTTATTATTCTGTTCCCTTTGAGGTGAAATCTACTTTCAAGAACGACTACACCACCATCAAGGGCGACCGCGAAGCCTGCTCCGCAGAAACACTTAAACGCCAGAACACCAAGCCTGTGCCCGTACCGACGGACGAGAGCATGTTGATTGATGCCGCACGGAAACTGAATGATTTGATTGCGGCGGAGTTGAAGAAGTAAAGGAACCCCGAAGGGGTGACAGCATCATAGGCAGGTGGTGTAAACCCCTGCCGATGAAAAACCACGACGCAAAACGGAACCCCGAAGGGGTGACAGCATCATAGGCAGGTGGTGTGAACCCCTGCCGATGAAAAACCACGATGCAAAACGGAACCCCGAAGGGGTGACAGCATCATAGGCAGGTGGTGTGAACCCCTGCCGATGAAAAACCACGATGCAAAACGGAACCCCGAAGGGGTGACAGCATCATAGGCAGGTGGTGTAAACCCCTGCCAAAAAAACGTGGCATACCCCCCGCCGAAAAATCAATCCCCCAATGCATACCGTTCATCATATTCCACATGGTATGCATCCAAGAATTGTTTGTATTCATCGATGAATGTCCGGTCGCGATGATGCACCTTTTGGTTTTTGATGTATTTGGCCGTTTTGTCCAACACCGATGCGCTGACACTGAAAGCGCCATAGCCTTCCTGCCACATAAACGGTTCGTAATAACCATCCAATGTTTTGATCCATTTGCTGCTGTTGGATTTGATGGTGCGGACAAATTCTGCGAGGCTCATTGTTTTGGGCATGGATGCCAATATATGGATGTGGTCAGGACGACCGCCTACTTGAATGGAAACTCCGTTAATGTTTCGGATGACACCGCCAATATAATCGAAAACACGCGGCAAATCCTCTTCCCGCATTGTAATACTTGTGCTTTTCGTGTGGAACACGATGTGCATATATTGTTGTACTAATGTGCTGGCCATTTTGTTGCGTTTTGGTTTAACGAATGGCAGAGGTTTACACCGTCTGCCTATTGGCTGTCGTCCCTTTGGGACTCCGATTGAACCTTCGTCAGTCGCTGCACCACCGAGTCCATTATCTTTTCCAGCACATCAGGACGCTCGGAGTAATACTTGATGTTTTGCTTGAAAATGCTGTCCGTAATCCCGTAATGCTCAAAGAGTTGGTCGTAATATAACCTCGACAATTTGACAGGGTCGATGGGCTTGCTTGGGATGGAATCTTTGTGTTCGCGCTCCTGCGTTTTTTGGTAGTTGATGTCAGCCTCGATGATTTGAACATCGGTCATCAGGTCAATCATTTCCTGTTCGGTGAGCAAACGGTCAGGCACAAATGTTTTGCTCTTGTTTCCACAAGCCGAAAACAAGAGCAAAACAAAAACTATGAAAACGAAACGCTTCATTCTGAATCAATTGCCCACATCGGAGAGGAATTTGATGCGCATCAGGCGGACTTCCTCCTCCTCGTATTCGTCCTCGCCAAGTTCGCGCAAGGCGGTTTGGATGTCGTCAGATTCGGCCTCGTGGAAATACTCCAAAATGTCTTCCTGATGGTAGATGTCAACGAAATCCTCAATGAAATAATTGATGTCCAAATGGGTGCCAGAGGAAACAATGCTCTCGATTTCTGAAAGTAACTCATCGAAACTCAATCCTTTGCCGTAGGCGATGTCGTCTAACGGAATCTTCTTGTCGATGTTCTGGATGATGCCGATTTTCAGCGCGGAGTTGTTCACCACCGACTTCACTACCATATCATTCGGGCGGGTGATTTCGTTCTCATCCACATATTCCTTAATGAGTTTGATGAATGGCTCGCCAAATTTTTCGGCCTTGCCCGAACCCACGCCAGCAATCTGGGTCATTTCCTCCTTCGTGATGGGGTATTGGATGGCCATGTCTTCCAGCGACGGGTCTTGGAAGATGACGAAAGGCGGCAGCCCGTTTTGCTTGGCGATGGTCTTGCGCAGGTCTTTCAGCAGGGCGAACAGGGTCTTGTCGGCGCCTCCGTCCTTGTTGGAGCCTAATGCTGCGAGGGTCTCCGGGTCGTCGTCGTCGGAGTTCTCGTAGTCGTGGTCCTTGACGAGCATGATGGTGTAAGGCTTCTTGATGAAGTTCTTGCCGTCTTTGGTGATTTTAAGGATGCCGTAGTTCTCGATGTCCTTCGATAACAGTTTGTGAACCAACGCCTGACGTATGACCGCCGTCCAATATTTCTCGTTGTGCTCGTCGCCGGCACCGAAAAACTCGTTGTTTTCCTGTTTGGCCGCCTTGATGTCGCCGGTGAGTTTGCCGGCCAATAGTTCAGCGATGTGCTTGGTCTTGAAGAGTTGTTTGGTGTCTTCCACGGCTTCAAGCACGAGTTTCAGGTCTTCCTTACCGTCGAATTTCTCCTTGGGGAAGCGACAGTTGTCGCACGAGCCGCAGTTCTCCTTATTATATTCCTCGCCAAAATAATGCAACAGCAATCTGTGTCGGCAAACGGCTGATTCAGCGTAGGTTACGGTTTCATTCAACAACTCGCGGGCAATTTCCTGTTCGGCTACATTCTTGCCCTTGTTGAATTTCTCCAACTTGTGGATGTCCTCATAGTCGTAGAAAGCGATGCAGTTGCCCTCGCCGCCGTCGCGACCGGCACGCCCCGTTTCCTGATAGTAACCTTCGAGGCTCTTGGGAATGTCGTGGTGGATGACGAAGCGCACGTCGGGCTTGTCGATGCCCATGCCGAAGGCGATGGTGGCCACAATGACGTCAACCTCTTCCATCAGGAACTTGTCTTGGTTTTCCTTGCGGGTCTGGCTGTCCAATCCGGCATGGTAAGGCAACGCCTTGATGCCGTTGACGGCAAGGGTCTCGGCCAATTCCTCCACTTTCTTGCGGCTGAGGCAGTACACGATGCCCGACTTGTTCGGGTTTTGCTTGATGTATTTGATGATGTCCTTGATGACATCCTTGGTTTTCGGGCGTACTTCATAGTACAGATTTGGGCGGTCGAACGACGACTTGAAGACCTTCGCGTCCATGATTTCGAGGTTCTTCATAATGTCGTTCTGCACCTTCACCGTGGCTGTGGCAGTCAGGGCGATGATGGGCAGGTTGTCGCCAATGGCATTGATGATGGGGCGCAGTCGGCGGTATTCGGGCCTGAAGTCGTGGCCCCATTCCGAGATGCAGTGCGCCTCGTCGATGGCGACGAAGGAAATCTTCAACGAGCGCAAAAATTCCACGGTTTCGTCCTTGGTGAGCGATTCGGGCGCCACATAAAGCAGTTTGGTTTTGCCGCTTTTCAGGTCGTCTTTCACTTCGAGCAGTTCGGCTTTCGAGAGCGACGAGTTCATTACGTGCGCTATGCCTAATTCGGTGCCGAAGTTGCGGATCATGTCCACTTGGTTCTTCATCAGGGCGATGAGCGGGGAGACGACGATGGCCGTGCCTTCCGACATGAGTGCCGGCAGTTGGTAGCATAGCGACTTGCCGCCGCCTGTGGGCATCAGTACGAAGGTGTTGTTGCCTCCAAGGATGCTTTTGATGATCTCCTCTTGGTTTCCCTTGAATTGGTCGAAGCCGAAAACATTCTTCAGCAACTTGTGGATCGCCTGGTCTTCTTTCTTTGCCATAGTTTCCTCCTTTTGGTATATTCCAATTTTTTGTGTTATTTTGCAATCTCTTTCGAGAAATCGCGTTTTCACAAGGGCGGTTTTTCTCCCCTTGTCGCATTGACAAAGTTATAGTTTTTAAATCATTTGGAGCAAGAAAAAAGCGGAAAAAAATGAAAAAAAATGACACGATTATTGAATTGGCTACTCAAATAATTGAAAATGAGGCTAATGCAATCATGGGATTGAAAAGCCAAGTTGATGGTGATTTGGTGAAAATAGTCGATTTGGTGTTGGAAAGCAAGGGTAATTTGGTGTTTTCGGGCATTGGGAAGAGTGCCATCATCGCCCAAAAAATAGTCGCGACGATGAATTCGACGGGCACTAATGCGGTTTTCATGCACGCCGCCGACGCCATCCACGGCGATTTGGGCATCGTCCGCGAAGGCGATATCGTGTTCATTTTGTCGAAAAGTGGCGAAACGCCCGAAATCAAGGTGCTGGTGCCTTTGATTAAACTGAGGGGCAACACAATCGTGGCAATGGTCGGCAACCGACAGTCGTATTTGGCTTCGCAAGCGGATTTTGTGCTCGATGTGACGGTGAACGACGAGGCCATCCCCAACAGCCTTGCCCCGACCAGCAGCACCACGGCGCAACTCGTCATGGGCGATGCGCTTGCATTAATATTAATGAGGTGTCGCGGTTTCTCCACCGATGATTTTGCGAAGTTCCATCCGGGCGGGGCTTTGGGTAAGCAATTGTATCTTCGGGTCAAAGACTTGTATGTCAGGAATGAACGCCCTGAAGTCGGACCCGACGACAACCTGACCCGCGTCATCATCGAAATGACCCACAAACGCTTGGGTGCGACCGTAGTAGGACAGGATGGAAAGATTTTGGGCATCATCACCGATGGCGACCTTCGCCGAATGTTGATGAACACGCCTGACATTGAGCATGTGAAGGCTTCGCAAATCATGACCTCCAACCCTAAAACCATTGACGAGGAGGCTCTTGTGGTGGATGCCCTGCACAAGATGCGACACAACAGCATCACGCAATTGCCTGTGGTGAAGAATGGCAAATATTTGGGAATCATACATTTGCACGACATTTTAAAGGAAGGGATATTTTAGATTTCAAAATTTCAAGATTTCAAAATTTGATTCAATGATACTGAGGACAGAACATTTGGTGAAGAAATACGGCCAGCGCACCGTGGTCAATGATGTTGACATTGAGGTGGAGCAAGGGCAGATTGTGGGTTTGCTCGGTCCCAACGGCGCGGGCAAAACGACCACTTTCTATATGGTGGTGGGCCTTATCAAACCCTATTCGGGCAAAGTTTTCCTTGAAAATGAGGACATTTCCAACTTGCCGATGTATAAGCGAGCCCAAAAAGGTATCGGCTATTTGGCGCAGGAAGCCTCGGTGTTTCGGCAGATGAGCGTGGAAGACAACATCTATTCCGTCATGCAGTTCAAGCCGGGAATGAAGGAGTCGGAGCGACGCGATAAGTTGGAAGGACTTTTGGACGAGTTTGGTTTGCAGCATGTTAGGAAAAGCAAGGGCATACAACTCTCCGGCGGAGAGCGTCGGCGCACCGAGATTGCTCGTGCCTTGGCCGTCGACCCGAAATTTGTGCTTCTTGACGAGCCTTTCGCTGGCGTCGACCCGATTGCCGTTGAGGACATACAGCGCATCATCTTCAAGTTGAAAAGGAAAAACATCGGTGTGCTCATCACCGACCACAATGTTCACGAAACCCTCTCCATCACCGACCGCGCCTATCTCCTCTTCGACGGCAAGGTCCTCATCTCAGACGAACCCGAACGACTTGCCGAAAACGAACACGTCCGCGAAGTCTATTTGGGACATAATTTTGTGTTTCATAAGAAAGAATTGTAGGTCTATCACTCTATCTTTTCCCCAAACAAAACCGACAGCAAAACATAAAACAGCAATGCAAACGGCAGCGCAACAAACCTAAACACGGCAAAGCCAACTACGGCGATTATCAGGAAAATCCACCTGACTTCGTTGCCTTTCCATTTCGCGGACTTCATCTTGAACGAAAAAAACCGAAAATTGCTGACCATCATAAAAGAAAAGATGATTGTGATGCCGAGGCAGGCCCAATAGCCCAAAGCACTATCTGTGAGATGGCCTATTTGGCTGAGAGCCAAAGGCAAAGAGGCGATGAAAATGGCCATTCCGGGGGCGGGAATACCTCGAAAAGAGGTCTTTTGCGTGTCGTCGATGTTGAATTTGGCCAAACGGATGGCTGAAAAAACAGGCAAAAGGAAAGCTATACAAGGAGATAAGTCTAGTCCAAATAGCATGATTTCAGGGTGTTGGGCATGGCTCATCAGCCAATACATGATGAATCCGGGCGCGACACCGAAGGAAACCACGTCTGAAAGCGAGTCCAAATCCGCGCCTATGGGGGAGTGGGCATGGAGCATTCGCGCGGCGAAACCGTCGAGAAAGTCGAAAAGTCCGGCCACGAAAATCATGATGGCCGCTTTGACGGGCATTCCTGAAGCGATGAACAGGATGGAAAGGCAGCCCGAAACCAAGTTGCCGCAGGTGATGGTGTTGGGGATATGTTGCTTGAGGCTCATTTCGTCTGTTTTTATGCCCTGCAAAGGTAATGTTTTTTCGGAAAAGCAGTATCTTTGCGGGAAAATTGAAAACATTTATGCAGCACCAGTTTTACACTTTGCCCGAGGTCGCGAAGATGGTCGGCGGGCAGTTGGTTGGAGCAAATGAAAATTTGAGAATCAGAGATTTGCTTATTGATAGCCGCCATTTGGTGGACGCGCGTCAAGCCTTGTTTTTTGCCTTGACGAGTACACGCAACGACGGCCATAAATATATCAAAGAACTATACGACAAGGGTCTGCGTGCCTTTGTCGTGAAAAGTCTTCCGCAAGAGGATTTCCCCGAAGCGGTGTTTATCGTGGTGTCCGACACCTTGAAAGCCTTGCAAACATTGGCGGCGCGCCACCGTCAGCAGTTCGACATCCCTGTTATAGGCATTACGGGCAGCAACGGCAAAACCATCGTCAAGGAATGGCTTTACCAAATGCTCAGCCCCGAGCACAACATCGTCCGCAGCCCCAAAAGTTACAACTCGCAGGTGGGCGTGCCGCTTTCGGTGTGGCAGATGAACGAAACCTACGACATGGGCATTTTCGAGGCGGGCATTTCAGAACCCGATGAGATGATGGCCTTGCAAGACATCATCCGCCCTACCATTGGCGTGTTCACCAACATTGGGCAGGCACACGATGAAAACTTCATCAGTCGTGCCCAAAAAGTTGGGGAGAAGATGAACCTTTTCACCAAGGCAGAATCTTTGGTGTATTGCATGGATTATTCTGAAATCCAACAAGTTGTCATGCGTTCAGGCATGGCTTCAAAAGTGAAATTGTTCACTTGGAGTCGCAAATTCGAGGAAGCCGACCTATTAATTAATGAGGTGTCGGTGGGGGAGAAGCATAGCCAGGTGCAGTGCCGCTATCAAGGTGCATCTTTGTCGTTTATGATTCCGTTTATCGATATGGCCTCTATCGAAAACGCCATCCAATGCATCTGCATCGGTTTGCTTTTGAAGATGAAGTCTGAAACGATTGCCGAGAGGCTCATGTCGTTGAGTTCCATCGCTATGCGTCTGGAAATCAAGGCGGGAATGAACAACTGCACCATCATCAACGACTACTACAATTCCGATGTCAACTCGCTTTCCATCGCCTTGGATGTGATGAAACAACAGCACCAACATAAGCGTAAGGTGGTGATTATGTCGGACATTCTGCAAAGCGGTCGCAATGAGATGGATTTGTACGCCGAAATAGGTCAATTGCTTAAAAACAAAGGGGTTGACATGCTGATTGGCATTGGCGAAGGCATTTCGCGGCAGGCCAACAAGTTCGAGATGGAGCGGTATTTCTACCCCAATGTGGGTGATTTTTTGGCGCATTTCCCCTTCTCGAAGTTCAACAACCAGACCATTCTGTTGAAAGGTGCCCGTGCCTTTGAGTTCGAGCAAATCGGGATGGAATTGCAGGAAAAGGCGCATGAAACGGTGTTGGAAATCAACTTTAATCATCTCGTCAGCAACCTCAATTATTTCCGCTCTAAAATCAGGCCCGAAACCAAACTCATGGTGATGGTGAAGGCTTTCGGCTATGGCAGCGGCAACCTCGAAGTTTCCAATGTGCTTCAGTTTCATAATGTTGATTATCTGACTGTTGCATTTGCCGATGAGGGCGTTGAACTACGCCGCGCGGGCATCAATTTGCCAATTATGGTGATGAGTCCGGAGGTGAACAGTTACGACAACATCATCAAGTACCACCTTGAGCCAGAGGTGTTCAGTTTCCGCAATTTAGAGTTTATTGAAAAGGCGATGCAGAATCTGGCTTTGCCCGAGGCGCACCCGCTGAATGTGCATATCAAGTTGGACACTGGAATGCACCGTTTGGGCTTCGCAAAGGACGAGTTGCCCGAACTGATCAGCCGCATCAAGGCCAATCCGATGCTGCATGTGAAAAGCGTGTTTTCGCATTTGGCCACCGCCGACAATCCCGCCGAGGACGACTTCACTTTGGGCCAAATCCGCAATTTTGAAGAGGGCAGCCAAATGATTGTGGAGGCGTTTCCTTACAAGGTATTGCGCCACATCCTGAACACGGCGGGCATTACGCGATTCCCTCAGTATCAGTTTGATATGGTGCGCCTGGGCATTGGTTTATACGGTGTTCCGACCACCGAGGCCGACAAGGGACTTTTGCAGCCTGTGGTGTCGCTCAAGACGACCATCAACCAAATCAAGCGGGTTCCGAAGGGCGACAGCATCGGATACAACCGCCACGGTCGCGCAGAAACGGACATGCGCATTGGCATCGTGCCCATCGGCTATGCCGACGGCCTTTCGCGCTTGCTCGGCAACGGCAATGGCAAGTTTTATGTGAACGGCCAGCAAGTGCCCGTTGTGGGTGACGTTTGCATGGACATGTGTATGCTCGACCTGACTCATGTCGTGGCCTCCGAAGGCGACACGGTAGTCATTTTCGATGCCGAGCATGATATTGAAGACATTGCAAAGGCTTGCCAAACGATACCATACGAAATAATGACACGCGTCTCACAGAGGGTGAAACGCGTGTATTATCAGGAATAATCTCCAATTTTTACCCGTTCAAAGCCTCAGCACCGCCCACAATGTCAATCAGTTCGTTAGTGATGACGTTTTGGCGGGCTTTGTTGTACTGGATTCTCAATTCTTGTGAGAGTTGGTCGGCGTTGTCGGAGGCGATGTGCATGGCGGTCATGCGGGCACCATGTTCGGCAGTCAGAGTGTCAAGCATGATGGAGTAGAAATTGGTGCGAATAACCTTGGGAATCAGTTCGTTGACAAAGGTTTCCTTGTCGGGTTCAACGATGTAGTCAAAGGTTTGGGCATTGCCTGAAATCTCGGCTTTCAGGGGTAATACTACCTCACGAGTTGGCACTTGCACACCAGCGTTCTTGAAGTGGTTGAAGACCAATTCTACGCGATCCACCTTGTGGCTAAGGAAGAGTTCGACCATCATGTCACTGATTTCCATGGCCAATTCGAAGGACATGCTTTCGGCCAAAGGCGCGTATTGCTTTTCTACCTTAATGCCGAATTTCTTGGCGTAGTCGTTGATTTTCTTTCCGACCAAGTAGACGACAACATTCTCTGCGCCAAGGTTTTCCGTGTATTCGTCATACACCTGCTTGAACAGTTTGCAGACATTGGAGTTGTAAACACCGCACAATCCGCTGCTCGACGAGAAGGCCATGAGTGCCACCTTTTTCACCTCGCGTTTCTCAGCCAAGGGGATGTTGACCTCGCCTTCAAGAGAGCCGAGATAGTTCGACAGAGCCTCGCTCAACTTGTTCTTGTAGGGCAAAAAACGAGTCGTGATGCCTTCGGTCTTTTTCAGTTTGGCTGCCGACACCATCTTCATCGCGCTCGTGATTTTCTGCGTCGAGGCGACGGAAACGATTCTGGCCCGTATTTCTTTCAGTGATGCCATAATTTTCTTTTTCGTTGCTGGACTTGCTTTCTCGCGGTAGCGACAGCGGGGCATGCCCCGCTGTTGGCAAAGCCCAGCAGATAATTATACGAAATGTTCGCTCAAATTCAACGCTTCTTCCTTCAGCACGGCCTTGATGTCGTCGTCGATTTTGCCGACTTTCAGTTGGGCCATCACGTCCTTGTGTTTCACTTCCATGATGTCCAAGAACTGTTTCTCAAACTCAAGCACCTTGTTTTCAGGCACTTTGCTCAACAATCCATTAGTGCCGCAGAAAATGATGGCGACTTGTTTTTCGACGGGCATGGGCGTATATTGCGGCTGTTTCAGCAGTTCCACGTTCTTGCGGCCCTTGTCGAGGATGGCCAAGGTTGCAGCATCGAGTTCGGCACCGAACTTCGAGAAAGCCTCCATCTCGCGGAATTGGGCTTGGTCGAGTTTCAGGGTGCCGGCCACCTTTTTCATGGACTTGATTTGGGCATTGCCACCCACACGCGACACCGAAATACCCACGTTGATGGCGGGACGGATACCCGCATTGAACAAGCTGGTTTCCAAGAAGATTTGTCCGTCGGTGATGGAAATCACGTTGGTCGGGATGTAGGCCGACACGTCGCCCGCCTGCGTCTCGATGATGGGCAGTGCAGTGATGCTGCCGCCGCCTTTCACGATGTCCTTGAGGCTGTCGGGCAGGTCGTTCATCTGTCGTGCCACGTTATCGTTCTTGATGATTTTGGCGGCGCGCTCGAGCAAACGGCTGTGGAGGTAGAAAATGTCGCCCGGATAGGCCTCACGTCCCGGAGGACGGCGCAAAATCAGGGAGACTTCACGGTAGGCCACGGCCTGCTTCGAGAGATCGTCGTAGATGACCAAGGCGTGACGGCCCGTGTCGCGGAAGTATTCGGCGATGGCCACGCCCGCGTATGGCGCATAGAACTGCATGGCGGCAGGGTCGGAGGCCGTTGCGCTGACCACGATGGTATAATCCAAAGCACCATATTTTTCGAGTGTGTTCACAAGGTTTCTAACGGTGGAACCTTTTTGTCCCACAGCGACGTATATGCAGTAAATCGGGTCGCCGTTCTTGAAGTTGTCCTTCTGATTAATAATGGTGTCGATGGCGATGGCGGTCTTTCCCGTCTGGCGGTCGCCGATGATTAGCTCACGCTGGCCGCGCCCGATGGGAATCATGGCATCGATGGCCTTGAGTCCCGTTTGCAGCGGCTGGTTCACGGGTTGGCGGAAGATGACGCCCGGAGCCTTGCGTTCCAATGGCATTTCGTAGGTCTTGCCTTGGATGGGACCCTTGCCGTCGATGGGGCGACCGAGGCCGTCCACCACGCGGCCCAACATGCCTTCGCCCGCCATGACGGAGGCAATGCGTTGGGTGCGCTTCACGGTTTCACCTTCCTTGATGCCCTCGGTGGGGCCGAGCAGCACCACGCCCACGTTGTCTTCCTCAAGGTTGAGCACCACGCCCATCGTGCCGTTCTCGAACTCGACAAGCTCGTTCGACTGCACCTTGTCAAGGCCATAGACGTGCGCCACGCCGTCGCTCACTTGCAGCACCTTGCCAATCTCCTCAAATTGAACCTTGTTGCTCATGTTTTGGAGTTGCATTTGCAGGATGCTCGATATTTCACTTGGTTTGATGTTTGCCATGTATGTTGTTGTTTATTGTTGTCCGTTTAATTGTTTGCTTCCTTGGTTCCGACGAATTTGCAATTCGGTGGAGTTGAGGTTGGGATTTCAAATCCCCTTCTCGATGCTGGCGGATTGCAAATCCGCCAGAATATTTACTGTTGTTTCAATCTGTTTTTCAGTGCGTTAAGTTGTCCAGCCACGCTCGCGTCCATGCGGTTGTTCTCTATGTCGAGGATGAATCCGCCGATGAGCGAAGGGTCAATCCTGACATCCATTTCGGCCTCGGCATCAAAGGTCTGCTTGACGAAGGCCTTGATGTGGTCGTAGGTCGCCTCGGGCAGTTCGGTGGCCGTGGTCACTTGCGTACTTAGGATGCTATGCTTGGCGCGATACATCTCCATGTATTTCATGGCGATAAAGAACATCTTGTTCTCGCGTTTTTGGTCGGCCACAAAGGCAATGAACTGCTTCAGTGTGTCATGCAATGGCTCGCCTACAGACATCTCCATCAACTTCACTTTCTCCTCACGCGCCACGATGGGGTTGGCCAACACCTCATTGAACTGGCTGATAGCCAAAAGGTAATTGTGGGCAAAACGCATCAGGCCGCTGTAAACAGCCTCTTCGCAGCCTTGCTCTTGGGCCAACTGGAACAAAGCCCGCGCATATCTCACCGATATTCTTCCGTTGTCCATAACTTAGGCTTCAATGCGGGGTTGGTTGTTTCTGAGCAGTTGCTCAATGTAGGCACTTTGCGACTGCTTGTCGTGCAGTTCGCGTTGCAGCAGTTTCTCGGCGATGTCGACGCTGAGGGCGATGACCTCGTTCTTGATTTGCGCCATAGCCTCGGCCTGCTCTTTTTCAATCTTCAGGCGGGCGTCGGTCACGATTTTCTCGGCTTCCATGCGGGCTTGCGCCTTCGCCTCCTCAATGAGTTGGGTCTTCAGGTCTTGGCTCTCCTTCATGATCTTGATTTGCTCGGCCTGCGCTGCCGCCATGGTTTCCTGCCGTTTCTGCTCGATGCCTGCAAGGGCGTTGTTGGCCTCTTCAGCAGCAAGCAATGAGTCGGCGATTTGGGTGTTGCGTTGTTCCACAGCACCCATAATCATCGGCCAACCCACCTTCGCCAAAATGACGAAGACGATGAGGAAGCCTATGAGCATCCATATCACTAATCCACTTTCGGGAAGAAATAGTTCCATTTCTCTGTTTTTTTGAAGGTTAAGGCTTGGGGCTTAATCCGCCCTCCTGATAAGGGAGAGAGGCCAAGCCCCAAGCGGGGTTGGCTTATTTCATCACAGCCAACACGCACACGACGATGGCAAACAGCGTTGCACCTTCGACGAGGGCGCCGGCAATGATCATACCTGACTGGATTTTTCCAGCGGCTTCGGGCTGACGAGCCATGGCTTCCATGGCGGATTGTCCGATTTTACCGATGCCAAAAGCGGCACCAATCACTGCAACAGCAGCGGCGATGGCGGCCAAACCCGGCACATACGATACTGCTTCAAGAATGGTTGATAATAACATGATTTTTAATTGTTTAAGTGTTTATTGTTTAAGTGTTTAATTGTATATTTCAAATTCCTAACTCTCAACTCTCAACTCTCAACTTTCAACTCTCAACTCTCACTCGTGTTCCGGTTCATGTTGTGCCATGCCGATAAACAGCGATGACAAAATGGTGAAAACGTATGCTTGGATATACGCCACAAGCAGTTCCAAAGCCGTCATGAAGATGGTCATGAAGATAGAAACGACGCTCATTGCGCCACCCATGCCTGCGCCATACATGCCGCTGATGATGAATATCAGGGCCATCAGCACCATGATGATGATGTGGCCGGCAAGGATGTTGGCGAACAGACGCACCATCAGGGCGAAAGGCTTGGTGATGGTCGAAATCAGTTCGATGATGGGCATTAGCGGGAATGCCTTCAGGAAGATAGGCACGTCGGGCCAAAGGATGTCTTTCCAATAGTGCTTGTTGCCGAAGACGTTCACGAAGAAGTAGGTCATCAAGGCCAAAACCAAGGTGATGCTGAGGTTGCCCGTCACGTTGGCACTGAAGGGGAAGAACGGGATGAGGCCGAACAGGTTGGCGAAGAAGATGAAGAAGAACACGGTCAACAAATAAGGTGCGAATTTCTTCACTTTCTTTTCGGGGATGTTGGGGCGGATGATGCCGTCCAAAACCATATAGGTGAGCCATTCCACCAAACCTTGGTACTTGGTGGGCTTGCCCATCGGGTCTTTCTTGTATTTCTTCGCGGCGGGCAGGAAGAAGGCCAACATGAAGCCGCACACGAGGAAGATGCCGAAGGCGTTTTTGGTGAACGAAATGTCGAACGGGCGCGAGATGCTGCCGTCAGCTTTCACCTCCACCAACTTGCCCGGATACCTCTCGGCACTAATGGGCGGGATGTAGAAATTGGCGCCGTTGTGGTTGAAGGTCTCGCCCTCTTTCAACTCGCAGACGTGCTTCGACGAGAAGCAGTGCCAGCCGCCGCCGTCCTTGCACTTCACGATGACGGGCAGCCACACGCAAACGGGATGCCCGTGGATTTTCGTGATGTGGAAGCAATAGCTGTCGCCCGTGTGGCCGAAGATGAACGACTTGGCGTCAAACTCCTCCGACTTCTCCTTTTCAGGCTCTTGCGCAAAGCCTTGTTCGGGCGCAAAAGCCATCAAAGCGAGGAAAAGGAACAGCGCAATATGTTTCAGAACATTTTTCATGCCTTGCTAACTTTGTTCAAGTTCTTGATAAAGTGGTTGTAAACGCAGGTTTCCGCGAAAAGTGCGATGAGATAGGCCGAAGCCGTGATGATGACAAAAGCCCGACTGCTTTCCTTGACAAAGACGATGTAAAGGACGAGTGCCGCCACAGTAAGCACCATCTTGATGCCTTTGTAAACCAAAAGCCAGGTGAGCTTGTTGGGATGGGCTTCCACGTTCTTTTGCATCAGGTGGCAATAGAAGGCACCGAGAATCATGAAGAGGTTGGGAGCCATGATCATCCACTTGTTCCACCAAGGCTTGTCGGCAAAGAAGCAGAGCAGAATGCCGTCAAAGACGATGCAGAGCAGCAGAAAAACAGCCAAGTATTTTGTCAGCACATTCTTTTTCATAACTCAACGCAGATGGTCAGTTGGTTGTCGTGGTTCTCGGTGAAGCCGCCCTTGATGTCGAACTCCCTATGCTCGCCCTTGCCGTCGGTGAGGCTCACTTTGCCGGCCTCAAGGATGGCGACGATGGCGGCATGGTGCTCCAGCAGGGTGAATGGTCCCATCTGGCTCGGCACCGTGACACTGGTGGCTTCGCCTGCAAACAGCGTTGCGCTCGGTGAAATGATTTCGACTTTCATCACACCTTATATTAATTGTTGGCAGCGTTTTTCATCAGTTTCTCACCCTTGGCGATGGCCTCGTCGATGGTGCCCACGAGGTTGAAGGCCGCTTCGGGATATTGGTCGACTTCGCCGTCCATGATCATGTTGAAGCCACGGATGGTTTCCTCAATCGGCACCATCACGCCCTTCAAGCCGGTGAATTGTTCGGCCACATGGAACGGTTGCGACAGGAAACGTTGCACACGGCGGGCGCGATGCACGACAATCTTGTCCTCCTCAGAGAGTTCTTCCATGCCGAGGATGGCGATGATGTCTTGCAATTCCTTGTTGCGTTGCAGCAGTTGGATGACGCGCTGGGCGGTGTTGTAGTGTTTCTCGCCGATGATGTTCGGGTCGAGGATGCGCGAGGTGGAATCAAGCGGGTCCACGGCGGGATAGATGCCCAACTCGGCAATCTTACGGCTCAAAACCGTTGTGGCGTCCAAGTGCGAGAAGGTGGTGGCCGGAGCGGGGTCGGTCAAGTCGTCGGCAGGCACATAGATGGCTTGCACTGAAGTGATTGACCCGTTCTTCGTTGAAGTGATGCGTTCCTGCATCTGACCCATCTCTGTGGCCAAGGTCGGTTGGTAACCTACAGCCGAAGGCATACGACCCAGCAAGGCCGACACCTCGGAACCCGCCTGAGTGAAACGGAAGATGTTGTCGATGAAGAGCAGGATGTCGCTTTGGTCGTCGTTGGTGTCGTCGCGGAACGACTCTGCCACGGTCAGCCCTGAAAGGGCGACACTCACACGCGCCCCGGGCGGCTCGTTCATTTGGCCAAAGACCAAAGTGGCCTGCGAGGTGGCAAGAGCCTTCTTGTCGATTTTCGACAAATCCCAGTCGCCTTCTTCCATGGCCTTGACGAACTCGTCGCCATACTTGATGATGCCCGACTCGATCATTTCGCGGAGCAGGTCGTTGCCCTCGCGGGTGCGCTCGCCCACGCCGGTAAACACCGAGTAGCCGTTGTAGCCTTTTGCGATGTTGTTGATGAGTTCCATGATGAGCACGGTCTTGCCCACGCCTGCGCCACCGAACAGGCCGATTTTGCCGCCTTTCAGGTAAGGCTCAAGCAGGTCGATGACCTTGATGCCCGTGAACAGCACTTCTTTCGATGTGGCCAAGTCCTCATACTTGGGCGGTTCGCGGTGGATGGGGTATTCGGTTTTGCGGTCAAGCTGGCCGATGCCGTCGATGGCGTCGCCCGTCACGTTGAGCAGTCGGCCTTTGATTTGGTTGCCGATGGGGATGGAGATGGGCTTGCCCGACAGGGTGACTTCCATGCCGCGCATGAGGCCGTCGGTCGAGTCCATTGCGATGGTGCGCACCGAATCCTCGCCGATGTGCTGCTGACATTCCAGCACCACACGCTTCCCGTTGGGGCGAACCACTTCCAAAGCGTCGTGAATCTTCGGGAGGTTGGTCTCGCCGTCGGCAAAATAGACGTCAACCACGGGGCCGATAATCTGAGTGATGTGTCCTTTGATTTCCTTTGACATTGCTATATGCGTTTTCTATTTTTTTTCGGATATTTGGCCGCAAATTTATCAAATAATGTTTTTCGTTTCACCAAAAATGACCAAAAAGGATAAAAATTGTTCGAAAGGGCAGAAAAGAGGAATGAAGTTGTTGCAACAAAAAAAGGAGGCCGAAGCCTCCTTTTCGTGTCAAGACTGACTTTTGCTTGTGTGAAAGATTACTTCACAACAAACTTCATCGTGTTCTCGAAGCCATTGGCCTTCACGGTGACGAAGTAGATGCCGCTGTTGAGGTCGCTCGTGCTGATGCTCGGGCGGTTGATGCCAGTGCTGATGTTCACGGTTTCGTTCATCACGTTTTGGCCCATGATGTTGTAGACGCTGATGCTCATCTCTGAGGCCTGCGAGGCGTTCACTTCGATGTTGAGCACGTCGGTGGCGGGGTTAGGATACACGCGGGTGGCGGTCATCGGGTTGACGGCCTCGTTTTCTTCGACGCCCCAGGTTTCCATACCGGGATCTTCGGGTGAAGGAGTGATCTTCACGGCAAAGATGTAGTTCTCAGTAAGGACACCCATGTTGTTGTTGTTCGGGGTGCTAGAGCCACCGGGAGCAGTGTAGTCAAGATACAGACCAATGTTTTGGTCTTCTGAATACATGACCCAGAAGGAGCCGTTCATGCCCTTCGGGGCGGAAGTGGTAGGATAGACCTCGCTCTGTTCGTGCATGAAGTCGGCGCTGAGGTTGTAGCAGTTCTCAAACCAAGTTCCCTTGTGGTCTCTGGCGGTGACATAAGCACTTCTGAAATGATGTCCTGCCTCAGCGTTGACTCTCAATTCGGAGAGCGTGGAGTAAACAATGATCAAGTCGCCATTCTCATCGACGGAGATACCAGGCATGGTGGTCTGGCAGTGAGTGCGATAGTGATAGTTGGTGTTGTCCCAAGCGTCGGTGAAGTCCACAGTGCCATCGCCGTTTTCATCGGGGGCGCTGATGACGTAGAGGTTCTTGTAGTTGTCTTCACCGGCCATGGCCCATATACGTTCAGAGTTCAGTGTGCTGCTGATGCCGTTAGTACCGTTAAAAGCCATTTCGGGGAAGTTGACGTCTCCACTCCATTCGCCGTAGTTTAGGATTTCGTGCGTGCCTTGTTCGTTGGTGTAGTTTGAGTTCCAGTAGACAAGACCGTCGGTGTAAGGGAAGTAGGTGTAGGAACCGTCGTGGTCTGCACTGGGAACCCAGCGGGTCAGGCCGAAGGCGACGTGCACGGTGCCGTTGTTGTCGATGGCGATGCTGCCTGAGCCATCGGGAGCCCAGATGGAGTCGGTCTCTACAAAGTAGGTGCCGTTCGTCCAGTCAACTGCGTGGCCGTAAGGGAAGTTCCAGATGGTTTGTTTCTCCCAGGTGTCGCCGTTGTCGTGCGAGATGATGTAGAACAGGTCGTAGGTGCTGGCGGCATAGAGGATGGCAATGTTGTCGCCATTGGTGGCCATCACATAGTCGTCAGCACTGATGGCGTAGTTGTATTCGCCTTCGACATCCACCAGCGGAGGATAGGCGGGCTCGCTGAAGGTTTGGCCGCCGTCGGTCGAACGATAGTAGTAGGCGAAGTTCTGCAGGGTGTTGCTGCTGTTTTGCTCGCAGCTCACCACGTGAACATATTGGCCATTGTGGGTAGTGGCAACTCTCGGCCAGGTGGTGTTGATAGGAGTGTCGTAGATGTTGGTCCATTCACCTTGGCCTTTCACGTCTCTCTTGAAGAGGTGAACTTTGCTGCCATAGTGCGAGGCCACGATTTCGCCTTCGCCAGCGGCAGTGATGCTCGGCCAGCCTGCGTAGGCGTCTTCGATACGCGTTTCAGGCTCATCGCCAAAGCTTTCGCCGTCGAAGTAGTTGTAGCCAGTTCCACGGTTGTTGTAGGAGGTGGCGCCAGAGTTGTCCCAAGTCATAACAAAAGCAGCGGAACCATCGTCCCAAGTGGCGATACGGTTGCCTAATGCGCTGTTAGATTGGAGGTCGTAGTAAGTGGTCATGATTTGGTATTCGTCATAACCTCTCATCGATTGGTGGGTGGAAGCTTTGGGCATGACTTCATGACTGAAGCTCATGGCGGGGGCTTCGTTGCCTTTCAGAACGCGAGCATTCATTTTGACCGGTTGGTTCGCGATCTCGCTTTTGTTCACGATAACTTTCTGTGCAAAGCCTGTCGTTGCGACGGCCATTGCAAGAGCTGCGAATAAAACTTTCTTCATGGTGATTTTGTTTTGATTAAGTAATTGATAATTGTGTTTTAGTCTTTCTATTTGGGCTGCAAATATAGTCATTTTGGAAATAATAACACCCAAAACGACTTTTTTTTTTGCATTTTTTGGGGAACAGCAATTTTTGTGCCAGAAAAAACTTGCACCTTTGTGAAAACGGATAGTTATTATTCCTATTTTTACGGCCTCAAAACCTACTTCTATGAAAAGACCGATTCTCTACTGGGCAATGCTGCTTTGCTTCGCGGCTTGCACACAACAACCCAAGGCCGACTATGTAGCCGACCCTGCTAACTATGTTGACCCCTTCATCGGGACGGGCGGCCACGGCCACACCTTCCCGGGCGCGACGGTGCCCTTCGGCATGGTGCAGTTCAGTCCTGACACAAGAATGAACGACTGGGACGGCTGCTCGGGCTACCACACCAGCGACCACACCATCCTCGGCTTCAGCACCACACACCTCAGCGGCACGGGCTGTTCCGACTATGGCGACTTCCGCTTCATGCCCATCGTCGGCGAAGTGAAAACCGACAAAGGTGATGAAGAAAACACCGCTTCGGGCTATCGTTCAGCGTTCAAACATGAGAACGAGGATGCCAAGGCGGGCTATTATGCCGTGCTGCTCGATGATTACAACACCAAAGTGGAACTCACCACTGGCGACCGCATCGGGATGATGCGCTGCACCTTCCCCAAGAGCGACAACGCGCACATGTTTTTGGACATGGTGGAAGGCGTGAACGATGAGTTTGTTTACGACTCGTGGCTCCAAGTGGAGGGCGACAATGCCATCAGCGGTTTCCGCCGCACAAGAGATTGGGCAAAAGAGCAACATCTTTATTTCTACGCCGAGTTCTCGAAACCCTTCAAGAGCCACACCTTTATTAATAAGGGCGTTCAGACCGAAGAGAAGCGCGTGGAAAGCGACTTCATCAAGGCTTGGTTCGACTTCGATACCGAGGAAAATGAACAAATCGTGATGCGTATCGCCATTTCCGCCGTCGATGTGGAAGGCGCGAAAAACAACCTGAACAACGAATTGGCAGCCAACGACTTCGATTTCGATGCCTTGAAGCAAAAAGCCTTCGACAAATGGAACACCGAACTGAAACGTTACGCTGTGAGCGACCCCAACGAATCAAACAAGACGGTTTTCTATTCTGCATTGTATCACGCCATGGTTGCCCCCAACCTCTTCAGCGATGCCGACGGACGCTATCGTGCCCACGATTTGAAGGTTTACAAGTCGGAAAGACCTGTCTATACGGTGTTTTCGCTTTGGGACACCTTCCGCAGCCTGCATCCCTTGTTCAGCCTCATGCAGCGCGAGCGCACCCTCGATTTCATCAACACCTTTATTAATAAATACGAAACCAACCCTCACCATATCTTGCCCGTTTGGGAATTGGCCGCCAACGAAACCTACTGCATGATTGGCAACCACGCCATCCCTGTCATTGCTGATGCCTATTTTGCCGGCATCCGCGACTTCGACACGGAGAAGGCTTTGGAAGCAATGGTGGCAAGCCAGAAAGACGACTTCCGTGGCATGGGCGCTTACATGAAATACGGCTACATTCCGATTGAAGTCGAGGGCGAAGCCACTTCAAAGACCCTTGAATATGCCTACGATGACTGGTGCGTGGCCCGCATGGCCGAGGCTATGGGCAAACAGGACATTGCCAAGGAATTCTACACCCGTGCGCAAGCCTATAAGAACATCTACAACCCTGAAAACCAGTTCTTCCAAGGTCGTAGAAACGGCGGCTGGATGCGTCCCTTCGACCCCGCACAAGTGAATTTCACTTTGACCGAGGCCAATTCCTACCAATATGGTTTCTTTGTTCCGCAGGACGTGAACGGCCACATTGACCTGATGGGAGGCATGGACAGTTACAAAGCCAAACTCGATGCACTCTTCAACGCGCCCTCCGACCTGACGGGTCGCGTACAGCCCGACATCACGGGACTCATCGGGCAATATGCCCACGGTAACGAGCCGAGCCACAACACCGTGTATATGTACAACTTCGTCGGCCAGCCGACCATGACGCAAAAGTATGTGAAACAAGTGATGGACGACTTCTACACCGACCGTCGCGACGGTTATTCAGGCAACGAGGACTGCGGCCAAATGTCGGCTTGGGCGGTGTTTTCGTGCATGGGCTTCTACCCGGCCACACCCGCTTCGGGCTATTATGTCTTGGGCGTGCCGCGCTTTGAAAGAACCAAATTGACCTTCGAGAACGGCAAGCAGTTTGAAGTGGTTGCCAAAAACCTGAACGAGCAAAACTGCTATGTGAAGTCGGTGAAACTGAACGGCAAACCCTTGGAACGCAGTTACATCACCTTTGAGGAAGTCTTCAACGGCGGCACTTTGGAATTCACCATGACCAACGAGACCAACTCCACTTGGGCCACGCAACCCGAGAATTGCCCCGTGGTGCGTATCCCCAACGAGAGCATCGTCATCGTCCCGACCATCAACGCGACTTCCGACACCTTCTTCGACAGTCTCATGGTTAGCATGAGCCATCCCATTGAGGGCGTGGAAATCCATTACACTTTGGATGGCAGCACCCCGAATGAGGGCAGTCCTGTCTTTGGGCAGCCCATCTGCTTGAAGCAGTCGACAACGGTGAAAGCCGCCGCCCTGCAAAACGGTCGCTGGAGCCAAGTGATGGATGCCAATTACTATCTGATTGACGCGCGTCATTCGGTGAAGTTGGAGAATCCTTACAACGAACAATACGCTGCGGGCGGCCTCAAGGCTCTCATCGATCACCAACGCGGCGGTGAGAATTTCCGCACTGGCTCATGGCAGGGCTATTATGGTGTCGACCTCATTGCCACGGTCGATTTGGGCATTTCGAAACGCATCAACCGATTGGCAGGCAGTTTCTTGCAAGAGGCCTACTCGTGGATTTGGATGCCGAAGGAAGTGGAATACTTTGTTTCTGAAGACGGCAAGAACTTCCGCAGCGTGGGCAAGGTGAAGAACGAATTGCCCGTGGATGTCGACGGTGCCTTTGTGCAGGAGATGGAGGTGAGACCGCGCACCAACGCCCGCTATGTGAAGATGGTGGCCAAGACCATCGGCGTTTGTCCCGAAGGACATGTCGGCGCAGGCCAAAAGGCTTGGATATTCTGTGATGAAATTGTAATTGAATGATGTAAAATGGGAACTACGAATTACGCGAATATTCGTGTAATTCGTAGTTAAATCTTGAAATTAGAAATCTTAAATCCTTAAATAAACATTCTATGAAAGAATCAATAGTGATTTTGGCTGGCGGCGGTCCTGCCCCCGGCATCAACACGGTCATCAGCACCGTGGCCAAGACCTTCCTTAAGAGCGGTTATCGCGTGCTCGGCCTCAACGAAGGCTATAAAAACCTCTTCAAACCCAATCCCGATGTGGTGGAAATGGACTTCCTCTATGCCGACGCCATCCTCAAGCGTGGCGGTTCGGCTTTGAAGATGAGCCGCTACAAACCCAAGAATGAGGAGTTTAATACCGATTTTTTCGTGAAAAACAACATCAAACTGTTGGTCACCATTGGCGGTGACGATACCGCTTCGACGGCCAACCGTATCTCGAAATTCTTGGCCAATAGCGGTGTCCCGATTCAGAACATCCACGTTCCCAAGACCATCGACAACGACCTGCCTTTGCCCGATGGCAGCCCGACCTTCGGCTACTATTCGGCCAAGGATGCCGCTGTGCATTTGGTGCAGACCATCTACGAAGATGCCCGCACCAGTGGCAACTGGTTTGTCATCTCTGCAATGGGTCGCGAGGCCGGCCATTTGGCTTTCGGCATGACTTCGGCCTGCCACTGCCCGATGGTGGTCATCCCTGAGATGTTCAACAAAGCGGAAGTCACATTCGACGCCATCATCAAGTTGGTGATTAGTTCGATTGTGAAGCGCAAGTTGCTGGGTGTCAACTATGGTGTGGTCATCATCAGCGAGGGCGTGTTCCACTTTATGAGCGACGAGGAAATCGAGAAGTCGGGCGTGGCCTTCACCTACGACGAACATGGCCATCCTGAGTTGGGCAATGTCAGTAAAGCACACATTTTCAATCTCTTGTTGCAACAAAGGTTGAAGGCTTTGGGCCTCAATGTGAAGAGCCGTCCCGTGGAAATCGGCTATGGTATCCGTTGTGTTGAACCTAATGGTTACGACCTGACTTATTGCTCCCTCCTTGGCTATGGTGTGAAGAAACTCTTCGACCAAGGCGTGAGTGGCGCGATGGTCACGGCAAACCCGAAGGGCGAAATCGTTCCGCTCTACCTGAAGGATGTGGAGGACGAAAACGGCAAGATCAAGCCGCGCTTGGTGAATCTCAGCGGCCCGAAAGCCGAGTTGATTTTCAACGACGGTTTGCAATACATCATGCCCGCCGACTACGAAGCCGCGAAGGAATATCTGCCCGACCCGGAAAACTACGACTTCAAGAAGATTTTGAAGTGGTAATCCGTTTTGTGGCGGTTGTTTTATGTAGGACTGTCAAGGTTGGCAGTCCTACATTAGTTTGAAATACAATATTTAATGACATGGAAACGAAGAAGATAGAACTGCTTGCACCCGCCAAGGATGTTGAGGTGGGCATGGCTGCCATTAATCACGGCGCGGATGCCGTCTATATCGGAGGCCCCGACTTTGGTGCCCGCGAAAAGGCCTCGAACACGATTCAGGACATCGAAAAACTTTGCCGTCATGCGGCCTTGTTTGACGCAAAGGTGTATGTCACGCTGAACACATTGCTTTACGACAACGAGTTGGAACGCGCCCGAAAGATAGCCCACGACTGCTGGAACGCCGGCGTGGATGCCCTCATTGTTCAGGACATGAAACTCCTCGAACTTGACTTGCCCCCCATTCCCCTCCATGCCAGCACCCAATGTGACAACCTAACTGTGGAAAAAGTGCAACTGCTTGAAAATTTGGGATTTAGTCAAGTGGTTTTGGGCCGCGAGTTGAGTTTGAAGCAGATTCGTGAAATCCGCGAAAAAACCACCGTTCCGTTGGAGTTTTTCGTGCATGGCGCCTTGTGTGTCAGCCATAGCGGGCAGTGCTATCTCAGCCAACATATCGGCAACCGCAGCGCGAACCGAGGTGCTTGCGCCCAACCCTGCCGTCTTCCTTGGGACTTGCTCGACGCAAATGGAAAAGTGCTCATCAAGAATCGGCATTTGCTTTGCCTTAAAGACCTCAACAACAGTGCCCATTTGGAGGAACTGATGGACGCGGGCATCACGAGTTTCAAGATTGAAGGCCGAATGAAAGACGCTGATTATGTGAAGAATGTGACCGCGTTTTATCGCCAGAAAATGGATGAAATCTTCGCTCGTCGCACAGATTTGGAACAGGCCTCACAAGGCCATTGCCAATGCAATTTCGAGGTCAATCCTGAGAAATCCTTCAACCGAGGTTTCACCGATTTTTTCATCAACGGGCGGCAAAAGGGCATCGATTTGCCCTTCACGCCCAAATCGATGGGCGAATACATCGGCGAGGTCAGCTGGTGCAATCCGCTGCGCATGGAAATTGAAACGGACAAGGTGTTGCATAACGGCGACGGGCTTTGTTTTTTGAATCAGGACAATGAATTGGTGGGTTTTAGGGCAGATGTGGTGAATACCGATAGAGACGCGCGGCCGTGCGTCTCAACCAACCGCCCGCACGGTGCCCATCGCGGTGCGAAAGTCTATCGCAATTATGACATTGAATGGCAAAAACAGGTGGATGCCTCAACGGGCAACCGCAAGATTGACATTGATTTAACCTTGTCCGAAACGGAAACGGGATACGAATTCATTTGTAGGGACGCACCGCGTGCGTCCGCCACCATACAATGCGAAAAAATCACCGCCAACAACCCCGAAAAGGCCACCGAAAACATCCGCAAGAAGGCCCTACAATGGGGCGACACGCCCTTCAATCCCGTAAATCTGGAATTGAAATTCACGGAACCGCGCCTGATTCCCGCCTCCGTCATCGGTGAGATGAAACGCGATTTGGTGGCAAAATTGACGGAGGAATTGATTGAAAACCACCGCAATAACCGCGAACATCGCCAAGACCACACTCCGTCCGGTATGGACGTTTGCCAAACGCCCCCCAACCCCGACGAAATCCCCAGCCGCCTGATGACCTGCCACCATTGCATACGCTACGCCAACGGGATGTGCAGCAAAGAAACAGGCCAAAAGGCCGAACCGCTGTTCATCCGCAACGGCGCAAACACCTTCCGTTTGGAATTCGATTGCCGGAATTGCTTGATGTATGTATCCACTGTAAACTAATAAAACACCCTATGAACCTCTTCCAACTCTTCAAAAACGTCAGCCCTTTCGTAAAGCCTTACAAATGGCTGGTTTTCATCACTTTGATACTGACTTTAATTGGGTCATTGATGGCGCAAGTGAACGCCATCGTGCTCGACTGGACCGTCGATGAGGTGAACGACCTCGTCAGCGCAGGCGAAAAATGGGGTCAACGGGCGATGCACATCGTCATTCTCATCTCGTCGGTGCTGCTCGGCAAGGAAATCCTTTCGGCCATCATCACCTACGCGCAAAACTACTATGGCGAGCGGATGCGTATCTTCGTCAGCCGCGACTTGGCCCAAAGCGTCATCGAAAAGGTGTTGACCTTCAAGATGGCCTTCTTCAACTCGGGCGACAATGCCACAGGCAAACTCCAAGCCCGTATCGACCAGGGTGTCAGTTCGTTATCGCGCACAGTGCAGAACTTCTTCATCGACCTGCTGCCGCTGTTTACAAGTGCTCTTTTGGCTTTGATATTGATGTTCGCTGCCAACGTCTATGTCGGGTTGGTGGCCTTGGCCATCGTGCCGGTTTACTTTTGGATTACCGTCCGCCAAGCGCGAAGGCTGAAAGGTTGGCGCCGCGAGATGCGCAACCACTTGGAAACCAAGAGCCAAGGCATCAAAAACATCATCGACTCCATCAATGTCATCAAGAGTTTCAACCGCGAACAAATCGAAGGCCAAAAGCAACTCGACATCCAGAATCAAGTGACTGAAAACCAGATGAAAACACGCCGCGTGGCGTTTTATTACAACGGCATTAAGAGTTTCGTGAAGCAAGTCGGAACGGTGTTGGTCATCATCCTGACGGCCTACCTTGTAT
>CAMVCZ010000041.1 GCA_947166105.1 uncultured Bacteroidales bacterium | reverse complement strand
GATGTTTCACATTAATTCAATATATTTGCAGTCTCAATTATTGGGTACATTATATGAAGAACGTGAGGATAAAATTGGGAGAAAACATGCCAGTTATTATGATAAAAAAGAAAAGAAAGCGGATGACAATCAGAAAGCGGAACTAAATTATTTTAAAGAGCATTTCAGAAAAATAGTTTTAGCTGAAGAAAAAGGGCTTGATTATTATTCTAAGAAAAATGTATCGGAGTATATGAAATCTTTTATGATTGGCCTTTACAAAGCTTTCACTCAATACAAAAACGATGACATTAGCAATGCCCATTACTTTTTTCGTGAATTGAATATCAGAACCTGTCCTTATTGCAACCGACATTACACTTTTACTCTGGACGAGAAAAAGCTAAAGTTGCCCCTGAGTATGATCATTTTTATGATAAGGCAAGCCATCCACTTTTGGCTGTATCATTCTACAACCTTGTACCTTCGTGCCACACCTGTAATCATGCAAAAAGGAATAATCCCGTTAAAGTTAATCCATATTTCTCTGGGTTCAAGAGAAAGTTTGAGTTGCAAAATGAAGAAGGAGAGAGAATGCCCATAAATGAGATAATTAATCAAAAAAAAGGAGGAAGAATAGGCTTTGGGAAGTTGGGTGAGTCTCCAGATGAGAAAAAGAGGGAAAAAGACGAACAGTGTAATATTGATACATTCGGATTGAAAGGACTCTATGAAATGCACGACGATTATATTAATGAAATTGTCGAAAAGACTATTGCATATAGTCCATCTGTGAAGCAAGCTCTCGTAGATGCTTTTCAGGATCAAGCCTACTCACCGCAACAAGTCGATGATTTTGTGTGGGGCAAGTATTTGAATGCGGCTCAATATGAAAAGAGGCCGTTGTCAAAACTGACAAGAGATATTTTGGAACAGTTAGGCATTCTGCCAAATAGTGACTTTCAATAAACAAAAAATTATGGCAACAATTGAATTTATGGAAATGTATAATTATGATCCGAAATCTCGTGATAAGAAGCAAAACGAAGCATTTCGGAACGAAAGAACTAGTCATTCGAAAGAATACAGAGAAATAGGAAATTTTGCGACAGGTGTTTCTTACTATAAGTATTTCCCGATAGAAACAGCAATCAAATGTCTGGAAAACGAAACGATGGCTTTTGTTGAGCCGTCAAGATGGAATGATGCTTACGAAAGCTTGTATTACGAAGCTGATTATTCTGAGGTTTCGACAAACTATAAAGATCATCCAAGAGTATTTGCCACCTGTGCAACGAACCAAAAATATGATGAACCTGCATGGCGGATTTATTCAGGGGAGGATAATATTTGTGTCCAGTTTGAACTTGATAGGTTCCAGCTCCGTTATGCCATTTTAAAATCCTTAAAGGATAATGATTCCATCTATGAAGGGACGGTTCAATATGCATCAAAGTATATCATTGAAAGTATCGGTCAGAGAACACGAACCAACCCCAAAAGTAAAGTCGTAACGAATAATAAATTCTATGATGAGTTTATTGCACATAAAGGTAAGCCTTTTTGCGTCGATAATTATCTCAACTTGCTGTTGTTGAAAAGGAAAGATTTTGAACATGAAAAAGAGACACGTTTCTTTATTATCAAAAATCAGGATATTGTAGATGGAGCAGAAAAAGCAAAAGAAAAAACCATTGAGATATCAGATGCAACTAAAAGGCAAATTGTTGTAAACCGAGGTGAGGTGATGATATTAAAAGACATTAGTTGGATTGATATTCTCAAAGGCATTACAATCAATGCTGATAGCGGCAGTTTGCCATATAAGGAATTGAAAAAGGCTGTTGACCTAATGATTGACACGAAGATTGCAGATGCCGCTCTGAAAGACGATTATAAGAAAAAGCTGACACCCATCCCATATCTTGTTTATGGGACAAAACCGCCTATAATTAAAATTGAAAAATAAAGGTGTTTTTTAATGGCGATACTGCACAACCTTACCTCCCGATACGCAAGTTTCAGCCTTTCATATCACGATGGATGGCTAATTATCCCCAATAATTTTCTGTCACTTTGTCACAAAACAAACCCATAACCCATTGATTATGCGTCAATTTGTCATATCAAATTAATGAAAATTCGTGGTAAATTGCTGATAATTCGTGTTTTAAGAAAAACGGGCATTGTCGACTGTTCGTGTTGGCTGAATATTTGATGTCCTCTCCGCCGAAAAAACAGAAAGGAAAACAAACCATGAACATCAACCAATTCACAATCAAAGCGCAGGAAGCCATCGGGAAGGCCCAAGAGATAGCGCAAAGCCATCAGAGCCAGACCGTTGAGGCCATCCACCTGCTGAAGGGCGCGTTGCTCGCCGACGATTACTTGGTGCCCAACCTGATGAAAAAGTTGGGCGTCAATGTGGCACGGCTCAACGATGCCCTCGACCAAGCCATCAACTCGCAACCGCGCAGCAGCGGCACGGAGTTGTATTATTCCTCGGAGGTCAGCCGCATCTTCAACGACGCCCTGACCCAAGCCAAGAAGATGGGCGACGAATACGTCTCGATTGAGCATTTGCTGTTGGCCATCTTCGAGAGCAACAGCCTTGCCTCGCAGATGATGAAGGAACAAGGCGTGAACAAGAACGACCTCGAAACCGCCATCAAGCAGTTCCGTAAGGGCAAGAAGGTGGACTCGCAGGATGCCGAGCAGAACTACGACAGCCTGAACCGTTTCGCCAAGAACCTGAACGAACTCGCCCAACAGGGCAAACTCGACCCCGTGATTGGCCGTGACGAGGAAATCCGTCGTGTGCTGCAAATCTTGAGCCGACGCACCAAGAACAACCCAATATTAATAGGTGAGCCGGGCGTGGGTAAGACCGCCATCGTGGAAGGCTTGGCTCAGCGTATCGTCAATCGCGACGTGCCGGAAAACCTGAAGAGCAAGACCGTGTTCTCGTTGGATATGGGTGCCTTGCTCGCAGGCGCGAAATACAAGGGCGAGTTTGAGGAACGTCTGAAGAACGTCGTCAAGGAAGTCGTGGACAGCGACGGCGAAGTCATCCTGTTCATCGATGAGATCCACACTTTGGTCGGTGCGGGAGGCGGCGAAGGCGCAATGGACGCGGCCAACATCCTGAAGCCGGCCCTGAGCCGTGGCGAGTTGCGTGCCATCGGTGCCACCACCTTGAAGGAATACCAACAATATTTCGAGAAGGACAAGGCATTGGAGCGTCGTTTCCAGAAGGTGATGGTGGATGAGCCTGACGAGGCTTCGGCCATCAGCATCCTCCGTGGTTTGAAGGAGCGTTACGAAACCCACCACCACATCCGTATCTTGGACGAGGCCATCATCGCCGCCGTGCAACTCTCGGTGCGTTACATCAGCGACCGTTTCCTGCCCGACAAGGCCATCGACCTGATCGACGAGGCCGCCTCGCGTCTGCGTCTGCAAATCGACTCGGTGCCCGAGGAACTTGAGGACGTGGAACGCGCCATCCGTCAGTTGGAAATCGAGCGTGAGGCCATCAAGCGCGAAAACGACACCAAGAAGGTGGAGGAGATAGGGAAGGAGCTGGCCGAACTCAACGACAAGCGCACCGCCATCAAAGCCAAGTGGGAAACCGAGCGGCATTATGTGGAACTCATTCAGAAAGAGAAGAATAACATCGAGACCTACAAGCACCAAGCCGAGGTGGCCGAGCGCGACGGCGACTATGGCCGTGTGGCAGAGTTGCGTTACGGCAAGATTCGCGAGGCGGAGGCCGCCATCGAAAAGGCCAAGGCCGACCTGCTTGAAGCGCAAGGCGACCATCCGCTTGTGGATGAGGAAGTCGGCTCCGACGACGTGGCCGAAATCGTGTCGCGTTGGACGGGCATCCCGGTCAATAAGATGATGCAGAGCGAGCGCGAGAAGCTCCTGCACCTTGAGGACGAACTGCACAAGCGTGTGGTGGGTCAGGACGAGGCCATCACCGCCGTCAGCGATGCCATCCGTCGTAGCCGTGCGGGCTTGCAGGATGCCAAACGACCCATCGGTTCCTTCATCTTTATGGGAACCACGGGCGTGGGTAAGACCGAGTTGGCGAAGGCCTTGGCGGAGTTCCTGTTCGACGACGAAAACGCGATGGTACGTATCGATATGTCTGAATATCAGGAGCGTCACACGGTGTCGCGACTCATCGGAGCACCTCCAGGATATGTGGGCTACGAAGAGAGTGGCCAGCTGACTGAGGCCGTGCGCCGTAAGCCTTACAGCGTCATCCTGTTGGATGAAATCGAGAAGGCACACCCCGACGTGTTCAACATCCTCTTGCAGGTGCTCGACGATGGCCGCTTGACCGACAACAAAGGCCGTACCGTCGATTTCAAGAACACCATCGTCATTATGACCTCCAACATTGGCGCGAACATCATCCAGGACAACTTCGCCCACCTGACCGACGCCAACGCCGAGGAAGTCTTCGAGAAGACTCGCAACGAAGTGATGGAGCAGCTGAAGCAGTTCATGCGGCCTGAGTTCTTGAACCGTGTCGACGACATCATCATGTTCAAGCCTTTGGACGAGAACCAGATTGCCGACATCGTCAGGATGCAATTCCACAGCGTGCAGAAGATGCTGAAGGCCAACGACATCAGCATCGACATCACCGATGCTGCCGTCGACTTCATCGCGCAGCAGAGCTACAACCCGCAGTACGGTGCGCGTCCCGTGAAGCGAATGATGCAGCGTGAGTTGCTCAACTCGCTCTCGAAGATGATCCTTGCCGACAGCGTCGACAAGACAAAGACCATCATCGTCGACGTGAGCGGCGATGGCTTGATTTTCAGGAATTAAGCTTTTGCAAAGCAAATGAAAAGCCAAGGAGTGCGTGAGTGCTTCTTGGCTTTTTTTTGTGTCTAATAATTGGCAAATGATTACACCAGCCTCAACGAAAACGCTTCAGAATAAGGAATAATCTGGTTACCCTTGCGGTAGTTTTTCCAAGCGTCTTCTTCATGGCTTCTTTCTATCACCTCTTGTGTGTTCATGGGCTTGATCTTTGCCAACACATCGCCAAGCGTTTTCAATTCTTGTTCGCTGAAAACGTTAGTGTTACACGAATCACATCTCAATTTGGTGCTTTCCATGTCGTGTGCCACCACAATCTCTTTGCTGATGCCTTCAATGTTGTCGTAAACCGTGTCGTAATGGACGGGAACAGGGCCATATTGGATGGCTTGGTACTGTAGCCCACTGATGGATTGTCCGTGCAACTTGTAGTGCAAGAAATCGGCATAAAACAACTCTTTGTTGAGTTTTGTGGGAAACAGACCACCTTCTTTGCAAATGAAGAATTTGACCATCTCGGATACTTTTTCTATGTTCAGTTGCCCAAAGCCATTATAGATGGAGCGGCGGATGTCGCGATAGATGAGCCTTTTTTGCACCTCGTTTTCGGGCTTTGCTTCCGAGACCAAAATAGATTGATGCACCTTATGATATTCGGCTTCGTCGAATTCGGCTCGGCTGTCTTCCAATAGATGAAGCATAAACTGGCGGTTCATGGCCGCCGAAAGCAGCTTGCCGTTGGATTCCGAAGGCATTTGGCCTTTTTCGTATTGCGCATATTGGTTGACTCCAAAACCGAGAATCTTAGTGATTTGCTGGTAATTAAGGCCATAATGCAGACGGATTCCTTTGATTTCCTCCGGGAACGGGATGCCATGGTTCACGCGATATTGGGAATAGAGTTCGTTGAACAAAAGTTCGTCTTGTTCGGTTGTCGTAAACCGCTCGCCGGTGTCTTCGCAGAGATAATAGCGTACAAGAACCGAAAACTGCTCTTTCCTGAATTCATGTACTTCCACGGTGCTCACTTCTTTTACTTTCCCGCCAGTGAAAGGGCTTTTGATGTCGACGTACTTTTCCATGTTATTCCTCCTTTTTATATGCATCATAGTCGTCGGGTTGCAGTTGGCGAACAACCTCATCTCTGGCTTTAGGGGTAATACCTAATGCTTTCAAGGCTTCTTCGTTCTTGTCTCTGTCCACTAGAAGATGCCCCAAACATCGAACTTGATGCCAAACTGACCGAGAAATGCCTCTATTTCTTGTTTTGTCTTAATCATAATCTATCTGCTATCACGGCGCAAATATACACAAAGTTTGATTATAAAGTGTAAATATTTTCAAAAACCGCACTTTTTAGTGGGAGTTTCGTTTGCTAACCAACCGCTTCTTTCCATAAAACGGTTGTCATACTAACCGAAAAACATTAAAAATCGGTTAGTGCATTAACCTTTTTCCATCCTTGCCGACATTTTGAGTTAGCTGGAATGACCTATTAAGTATAGAGCCTTTACTCCCCCTCCATTTCCCCGACATTAATCTCATCCAAAAGCAGCATGGCTTTGTCGTAGTCCTTGTCGAAGACATAAACCGAGGCATCGCCTTGGATGGTGCCTGCCGCCCAGCCTGCCACGAGGCTCTCTTCCTGGAAGTTGCGGATGAGGAACTGGATGCCGTTATTGTCAAGCACGCTGCCGATGTATTCCGCATTGATTACCGAGCCGGAATAAACTCTCTTGATTTCGTTTTCCATGATGTTAGTTTTTTGGTGATGCTGCAAAGGTATGCAAATTATTTTGATTTCCTGTCCACATTCAACATTACAATCGCGAACAACATCACAAAAGCGGCAATCCACTGCACGGGGGAATACTTTGTCCCGTTGACGAAATAGTCCAACACCACTGCGGTGATGGGATACATCAGTTCGAGGAAGGTGGACAACGAGGCTTTCACATGGCGCAAACCGTAGTAATACAGGAAGATGGCTCCCGAACCCGTGGTCAGGCCGATGAGGGCAATGAAGAACCAATTGCGCGGCGTGACTTGCGAGAAATCGCCGATATGGCCTGCAAAAAGCACGATGACGAGCATGATGAGCGTGGTGAAGCCATATCGGAAGAAGGTGGAACTGACGAAGGAATAGTTGCCCAAAATCTTCTTGGAAAACACCGTCGAACTACCGAAGGAGAAAGCCGCCAACAACGACAGCAATGCCGCATAAACCGTGGTGATGCCCTCGGTGCTGAAATCTGGGAGCGACCACCCGAAGGTGAGGAAATAGCCACCAATGAGGGCGACACAGGCCCAAAGTGCAAAATGTCTCTTGATTCGCTCTTTCAGAATGATGCGTGCCAAAATGACGGCAAAGACGGGCTGCAGTTTCTGGAGCAAAACCACAACAGACAGGCTGTTGAAATGCAACAAAAACAGCGACTTGACGATGGCCAAAGTGCCCAAGGCACCGCCAAACAAGGCGATGAGCAGGAAATAGACCAAGTCGGAGCGCGACATGGTTTTCAGATGACGGTATTCCCTGAAGAAGAACACGTTCATCAGCGCGAAGGGGCAGAGGTGGATGACGAAGACCACGAAGGCCGTGTTGAGATTGTAGAGTTGCGGGGTGAGCAGGATGCCGTCCACGCCCCAAAGCATGGCGGAGAGGGCCACAGCCAACGCCCCGATGAGTTTTGTATTTTGCTGGTTGTCTTTCATTTCAGTAATTTGTCATTGGCAGTGGCTTCCTTCTCCCAGCGCACGCACATGATGATGGAATTGATGAGATAAACCACATACATCATTGTAATAGGGAAGTTGCCTGCTTTGATGTACATAAAGATGCTGACGCAGTTGATGGCAATCCAAAGCCACCACTGCTCGCTGAACATCTTGACCATCAGAATCATAGCCACCACTTGCATCACGGCTTTGGCCGAATCTGCAAAAGGCGCGATGTCGTTGGTGAAATACTTCATCAACAGGCCGAAGCCGATGGTGCCTACTACGATTACGGCGAGGCTGATGAGTCGTGTTTTGTTGCTGGCATGGATTTTCATCACTTCGTGGGTTTCGTGGTTCATGTTTTTCGCCCAAGTGAAGAAGCCCACAAACTGCATGACGAAGTTGTAGACGGTCACGCCAAAGTCGGCATAAAGTCTGGAAATCAGTGTAATGTAAATCATCAGGCAGCAATGGATGAAGCCGAAGAGGTAATTGGACAGTTTGCCCTTGCCGCCCAAAACCACGTTGATGATGCCGCAAGCCGCCGCCACGATGTGAATCCAATAGAATTGGTCGTTGGCTTTGTCGTATTTGAACAGGATGGACATCACCGTGATAATGACGCTCACCAGCACTAACCAGATGATGTCGAAAGGCTTCCAGCCTTTGAGGTCTTCTTTGATTAAGTGTTTGATTTTTTGCATGATATATTGTTGTTCTGTAGGTTTTGCGTGGCAAAGATAAGTTTTATGGAGCAATTTGCGCTAAAATTTACGCGGTTTCACTTTAGAAAATTTCGCCATCCCAAAGCATCTTGAAGAAATCCGTTACATAGACAAGTTCTTTGTCTTCGGAAAGCCTTGTGATGGGGTCGAGCGAAACCAAAATCAGACGGGCTTCGGGGTGTTCCTCTTTAAAGGTTTTCAGTCCTGCCTTATGTCGAGTCTTGACTTCTTCGCACGATTTTATCTCAATGGCAACCCTTGCCTCACCAATGACCACATCGACCTCAATATTAGTGTAGGTGTGCCAATAGGAGACGACCTCTCTTGAGCGTGAATAGCCATGATAGGCGATGATTTCCTGGATGACCAAATGCTCAAAGGCGTGGCCATAGTCGGCAGTACCTCGTTTTAACGAGTTTCGCCCGAGCAGGTAATTGGTCAGCCCAACATCGAAATAATAGAATCTTGGAGCCTGCACCAACCTCCGCTTGATGACTTTCCTGTAAGCAGGAATCTCATACCCTATCAAGGTGTCTTTCAGTATTTGGAAATAGGCTTTCACCGTCTTTGCAGCGATGCCACAATCAGAGGCAATGTTCTCATAGTTAATCATTTCGCCGTCGGAGATAGCTGCAACTTCCATGAAACGCTCAAAGGCATCAATGTTTTGCACCAACGCTTCTTCTTGGATTTCCTCTTTCAGATAAATGCTGACATAACCCTCGATGCGGTCGGGCGCATCCTTGGCCATGTAATGCCTTGGAATCATGCCGTTTTGCACGGCTTTGTCAATCTCGAAATCAGTCACTTCTGGCCAAACTAAAGGGAATAGTGTTCTGGGTTGCGCTCTGCCTCCTAAAGTGTTGGCGCCGCTTCTTTTCAGTTTCCTCGCACTGGAGCCGCTGAGGATAAAGCGAAGTTTCTTTTCCACCATCAGCCAATGCACTTCATCAAGAAGGTCGGGGATTTTCTGGATTTCATCGACGACGACCAATGTGTTTTCAGGTTTGGAGGAAAGCGCTTCCCTGAAGGTTTCCGGGTTACGTGTCAACCGCCGACGGAGGTCTGATTTCAACAAATCGTAATAAATTGCATTTGGGAAACGCTCTTTCAGCAAGGTGGATTTTCCAACTTGTCGAGCGCCAAAAAGAAACATGGCCTCGTCCAATTGATTCTCAATGTCAAATACTCTTTTGTACATATTTTTCTTTAAAATCAGGATAGTGAAGTCGGATTTTCAATGAAAATACGGTGCAAAGATAAGACATTTTTTGGATTCTACATTTTCAAAGGTCTTTTAATTCCACTAACAATCTCCTTCAAAGCTGCAAACCCCTCTGGAATCGGGAACATCGCGAAGGTGTGGAACATGCCTGCATACTCGCGGAAGATGCCTGTTTTGCCGGCTTTTTCGTAGGTTTCCTTGAGGAACAATGAATCAGGCTGGAGGATTTCGTCGGTGCCGAAGTAAACGCTCAGGTTGTCGACGCCGCTGAAGTCGCCGAAAACCGGGCTGACCCACGGATGTTGGGCGGGCAAATCGCCTTGCCAAACGGCATTCAAGGTGATGACGCGGTCGAGTTGGAGCATGGGGTCTTTCTCCTGCAACGCCCTCATTTCCTGTTCTTTGCTGTGGCTCAGGTCGACGCAAGGGGAGAGCAGGGTGGTGGTCAGGGGCTTTTGCCAGCCGTTTTTGTGGGCTTCTTGGGCTACCACCAAACACAAGCAAGCCCCCGCCGAGTCGCCGACAAGGTGAATTTCGTCGTATCGACTTGATTCAGAGATGCTTTTGTAGAAATCCAACACGGTTTGCACGGAAAACGCGCAAGTGTATTCCGGCGACTTGGGATAGACGGGCATCAGTGCGTCATAATGCGTGCGCAAGCAAAGGTCGTGCAGAAAGCGCCAATGGAAAAACACGGGCGGATAGATGTATGCGCCGCCGTGGAGGTAAAGGATAAGTTTTCGTGAAGGGTAGTTGTGCCTGAAAACCTGCATCTCAAATCCCGTTGAGGCGACAAATTTTCCCTCTTCGGTGAAAAATCCCCTGAAATAGCGCGGTATGCGCACTGTTCGGCGGTTTTCGCGGCGGCAATGCTCCAATTCTTCCTGCACTTCTTCAGGCGAGGCATCGCGCAACTGCTTGAACATCAGTTTCAAATATTTCTCTGTAAAAGCAATTCCTACATTCATATCTTTATACTTTCAACATTAAACAAACTCTCAACTCTAAACTCTCAACTCTAAACTAATGCTTCTGGTAGATCTTCAGGTCAAACATGGGCGCGGCGGCAATGATGTGGTCGAAGATGTCGCTTTGGATTTCTTCGTAGTTGACCCACCGTTTGTCGCTGCTGAAAGTGTATATTTGCAACGGCACGCCAAATTCGGTAGGCTGCATCTGGCGCACCATCATTGTGAGGTTGTGGTTCAACTTGGGATTGTTGTTGATGTAAGCCTTGATGTAGGCGCGGAAAACGCCCAAGTTGGTCTGTTGGCGACCGTTCAGTATCTCGTTAGTGTCGATGTTGTTGGCTTTGTTGTATTCAATTATATCTTCCTCTTTCTGAATGAGATAGTCCTTGATTAGGGAATAACGCTTGTATTTCTCAATCATCTCAGGCGTGCAGTAGCGGATGGTGTTAACATCGATATTTATGGTGCGAGCAATGCGTCGTCCGCCCGATTCCGACATGCCGCGCCAATTGGTGAACGGGTTGGAAACCAAGTTGTAAGTCGGGATGGTGGTGATGGTGTTGTCCCAATTTTGCACTTTCACGGTGGTCAGGTTGATTTCTATGACATTGCCGTCGGCGGGACCCATCACAATCCAGTCGCCGAGGCGAAGCATGTCGTTGATGGAAAGTTGCAGGCCGCCCACGAATCCTTTGATGACGTCCTGGAAAATCAGCAGAATGACCGCCGACATGGTACCCAAACTGAGGAGAATATTGCTGATTTTGGTGCCCAAAACAAAGGCGATGATGACTAAGCCTGTCAGGACGTAAAGCACGATTTTTGTGACTTGCACCATGCCGGTAAGCGGCTTGGTTTTCGACATTTCGCGGGTGTTGTACAAATCTTCTCCAGTCGTGACGAAAGCACTGATAATCATGGTGCAAATGACGATTTCGAAGATGTTGACCAGTTTCATAAGGAAAGCCGCCGTTTCGGGGAAATGGGGGAGGGCGTTGTCAACCAAAGCGCCTGTGATGAGGGCGGGAATGAGCAGGCAAATGCGCCCAATGACCTTGTTTTTGATGAGAAGGTCGTCGTATTTGTTCGTCGAAAGTTGGATGATTCGGTAGACGGTCTTCTTGATTATGAATTTGATTATGAAGTAGATAATGATGCTTACAATCACCACCGACAAAGCGGCAACCGTTTCGGCAATGCTTGTCGAAAGGCTTTGGCTAAGGCCCATCCTGAGATTGAGGCTTTTCAGGATTTCTAAGTATTTTACGATCATATTCCGCTAATTTTGGTTTTGGTGTATCCTTTTTGGAGCAACATGGCCAGCACTTTCTCACGGAAGTCGCCTTGCAACAGGATTTCGCCGTCTTTGGTGCTGCCGCCCACGCCGCAGGCCGATTTCAACTCTTTTCCCAAGACGGCCAAATCGAAATCGGAGCCTTGGAAACCCGTGATGAGGGTGACTTTCTTGCCGCCGCGCTGCTTCTTGTCGAGCATTACGCGCAGGTTTTGCTTGGCGGGTTCGAGCGTTACGGCTTCTTCCTCGCCGTAGTCGAAGACGAAGTTGGGGTTGGTGGAATATACTGTGCCGTTGTTGTCACTTTTGTGTTTCATTGCAAATAATGTTGAGGCTTAATGGATTAACTTTGAGATGAAGGTCTTTTTCCATCATTACTGACTCGCCGTCGAGGTTGATGACCTCGGCCTTGGGCCGGATGATGGTGGCTTCGGGAGTTTGTATGATTTTCACTTTTGGCGCTTTGTCCATCATGCCATCAATCATGTAACCGCCCATGATGGGAAGTTCCAACGGATTGGGTTTCTGCACGATGCAAAGGTCGACTTTGCCGTCCCACAGCGAGGCATGAGGCGAGATGGGGAAATCGTAGCCCATTTGGTTGGAGTTGGCAAACGAGATGAAAAAAGCGTTGACTTCAAGGGTTTCGGTGGGCGTGATGATGGTGTAGGGCTGCTCGTTCATGGTGATGTAGTTGAGGACAATGTACCTGAAATAGGTGTCGAAACCTCGGCGCGGGTCTTTGCTGTAGTCTTCGGCAACCTTGGCGTCGTAGCCCGTTCCCGAAATGCTGATGAACGGTGTGCCATTCACGGTGACAGTGTCGATTTTGCGCCTCTCGTTCCTGTTGATGACTTGCAAGGCTTTGATGGGGTCGAGCGGAATGTTGAGGCAGCGCGAAAGACCGTTGCCCGAGCCGCAGGGGATGATGGCCAAGGCCAAATCGGTGCCGATGAGGCGCGTGCCCACTTCGTTGACAGAGCCATCGCCACCAGCCACGGCGAGAATGTCAAAATGCTGGTTGATGGCATCTTGAGCAAGCATGATGGCATGGCTTGGGTACTCGGAAACGCAAATCTCATAGTCAAATTTCGAGAGGTCGAGATGCTCCTTGATTTGCTGTGGGAGGTGCTCTTTGTGCTTCTTGCCGGAGATTGGGTTAATGATGAATCGAATCTTCTGCTTGCCCATAAAAATCTGATATTGATGGTTTCAAACTGTTGGTAATCATTCTGTTGTTGTACACCTGCATAAAATGGTAGAGCCTGTCGAACACGTCTTGGCATTGAAGTCGGTCGATGAGGTTGTCGTTCAGGAGCGAGTCGTTGATGGGCCTGAAAATGCCGAATGGATTCTCGCCATCGGATTGCACCAAATAAGTGCCGTCGCAATATTGGTAGGTGAGGTTGTAATAGCTGGCAAAGGCCTGTTCACTGATGGTGTCGAAGAGGTTGCGCCCGAAAGAGAAAAGGGTGTCGTTCACATGGAGTGCGGCAAGGATGGAAGGCCCAAGGTCAATTTGTTGGGCAATCTCGTTGCAATGCAAAGGCTTGATTTTCTTTGGGTAATAGAACGCAATCGGGATGGAATACATGCCCCAAACGTTGCTGTATTCGGGTTGGAAATGCTCGTTGTTGGAGTAGTCGGCGGTGATGACGAAAAGGGTGTTGTCGAACCACGGCATTTGCGAGGCGGTCTCGAAAAAGTCCTTCAAAGCGCAATCGACATAATAGATGGTTTTCTCAAAGCCCGTCCAGAAATAGCTTTCTTTGGGCAGTACGAAACTCTTGGGCATCTTGTACGGATAGCGCGAAGAAAGCGTGTAGATGGCCGTGGCGAAAGGCTGATGCACGCGGTTGAGGGTGTGGGCGGCGTATTGCAGGAAAGGCCCGTCGTAAATGCCCCATTGCCCGTCATAGTCGCTATCGTCGTCGTATTCGATGCGCCCGAAATAATTCTTGAAACCGGCTCGGTGCGAGAACTCATCAAAACCTTGAACGCCGTTGTTGCCGCCGTGCATGAAAATGGTGTTGTAGCCGTGCCGTTGCAGGTGTTGGCCAAAGGCGTCGAAGTCGTTTTCGGCGTAAGGCGACCTCACGAAATCGTTGTCCATCATGGCCGGAATGCTTGCCAATATGGAAGGCAGCACTTCAAGGCTGCGGCGGCTGTTCGACATGCCGTTGAACGTAAGGCTTTGGCCGAGAAGCGAATCGAGGAAAGGTGTGAGGGGGAAGCGGCGGTCGTGGCTGTAGTAACTGACCATTTCCTGCCCGACGTTTTTTAGGATGATGATGACCAAATTGTCAGGAATACTGTCGATGCTCAAGGTGTCGCTTTCGATGAAACGGTTCGCTGACAGGTTTTTATGGATGGGTGAAAAGCCGGTTTCATAGTCTCCGGCTATTTCTTTCAGCTCGGTTTCGTGGGTGGTGACAAGGCAAAACGGCGTGTTGAGCAAAATGGGCGCGTTTTGTGGGTCGGTATACTGCATGGCGGTTGCCATAGTGATGGGTTTGGCTTGCAGGCCGCCTCGCCATGCTATGATAGACAATAAGAGCATGACACCCAAGCTGATACTTTGCTTGAGATGCCATCGAGGCTCGATTTTCTTCTCAGGGGCGTGAAGTCGGGTGTGCTGCGCTACTACGCTAATAACCAATACAAAAAGGATGAAAATGACGAGCAGGTACCAATAATCGAAAAGCACCTGTCTGACGATGCCAAACGACACCTCGTCGGAGTTGCCGAGCACTTTCAGGAAGTCGATAGTGAGGTGCTTCCCGAAGAAATGGAAACATACTATATCGATGAAATTCAATAGGATAGCGAAGGCGTTGACAATCACATAAATGAAGTCGATGACCTTTTGCGCCACTTTGTTGTAGATTTTGAGCGAAGGGAAACAATAATAAAGGATGACGGGCAAGTTGAGGCCCACCACAATGGGCAAGTCGAACCTCATGCCATAGAAATAGAGCTTCAAGGCTTGGCCGAGCGTCAGTTGGTGAAAAAACTGCTGGTTGAAAAGATAGACCATCCAACGGCTGATGCTGAGGGCCAAAAGGATGGCCAAGAGCCTGTAAACAAGCCGCATATAAGGCTTTCCAAGCCACTCTTGAATCTTCTCTTTTTGGGTCTGTCGTCGCATCGATTGTTCCGTTTTCCGTTGCAAAAGTATATAAAAAAGTGCTATTTTTGCCCAAAATTTCAACTAATCTGTTTTCACGATGAAGAAACTACATTCAACCTTGGTTTTGGCTTTTGTTTTGTCGGCTTTTTGGGGTGTGGCCCAGGAGTCGTTTCCCAATTACGGCAAGCCTCTTGACATCCCGATTTACCTTTCCGCCACATTCGGCGAAATCCGTCCCAACCACATCCATGCAGGCCTCGACATCAAGACGCAGGGCGTGGAGGGCAAAAAGGTGTTTGCCGTCGCCGATGGCTACATCAGCCGTATCGGAGTTTCGCCATACGGTTATGGTAACGTGCTGTATATCACGCATTACGATGGCTATACGAGCGTGTATGCCCATTTGCAGCGGTTTTCGGGCGAGATTGCCAAATATGTGAAGGATTATCAATACAAACACAAGAAATTTGCCTCGCAGATTTATCCCGACAAGGACAAGTTCCCGATAAAAAAAGGTGATTTGATTGCCTATTCGGGCAATTCTGGCGGTTCGGGAGGCCCGCATCTGCATTTCGAAATCCGTCACACGCTGAGCGAAAAACCGGTCAATCCGATGTATTTCGGATACAAGATTGAGGACAATACGCGCCCGCTCATACAAGGTGTGTCAGTCTATCCTTTGGGTGACGAAGCGACTTTGGAGGGTGGTATCAAACCGATGTATTTCTCCGTTGAAGGTGGCGATAAAGGCCGTTATACATTGAAAGACAGGAATATCGTCCGCGCCAATGGTGCCATCGGGTTTGGCATCCGCACCTTCGACCAAGTGGGCACTTCGACCAACAAGAACGGCCCCTATCTTTATGAGCTTTACCTTGACGACGAACTGGCTTTTCAGGTGGAGTGCGACAGTTTTTCCTACAGCGAGCCGCGCTATGTGAACAGCCTTTTGGATTATCGCCGTTATAAGCAGAAGAAAACGAGTTATGTGCGCACCGAAACCGACCCGTTCAACAAACTGCAAATGATTGAAAAACGGAACGGAACGGTGACAGTGAACGAGGGCGACACGGTGAATGTGCGCTTAAAAATCGCTGATTATGTGGGTAATACATCTCAGATTAGTTTCAAGTTGGTGGGCACTGCACCCGTTTATGTGGAGCGACCAGAACGCCGTCGCAGCGAGTATTTCGTGAAAGCCGACGGCTCGTTGAACAACAACATTACGATTGATGATTTCAATGTTTCGATGGAGCGAGGCACGCTTTTCCGTGACGAATGGATTCAGACGGGCCAGAGGGACGAAAGAGGCTGTTGCTCACGTATTTACCGTTTCGGCGATGAGGAATTGACAACCTTCAAGCAGTTCACCGTCCGAATCCGTCCTGACGAGGCTTGGGCCGATCATCCCGGAAAATACATTGCTTATTTCGACAACAGTGGTAAGGTGTCTTCGCTTGGTGGCAAGATGAAAGGCGGCTGCATGGAAGTCGCGACCCGCTCGTTGGGCGAGTTTACCATCAAAATCGATTCGGTTGCGCCCACGGTCAAAGCGTCCAATTTCAAGGACGGGCAGTCGGTGAGTGCGCTCAAGTCGCTGAGGTTCAAGATTTCAGACGACATGACAGGAATTGAAACCTACGACATTTATCTTGACGATGTTTGGGTGCTTGGTCAATATGATGCCAAGAACGCTTTGCTCTATTACGAAATCGACGAAAAGATGAAGAAAGGCACCAACAATGTGAAAGTCGTGGTGACTGACGGGGTGGGGAATAACAAAACCTTGAAAATGAAGGTGGTGTATTGATTTTGAGTTGAAAACAGATCATTTAGCTATGTCAAACATGATACAGAAACAGGCAGCCAAGCAATTCGCCAAGGATTGGATGGGCAAAGGTTACGAGAAAGGCGAAACCCAACGCTTTTGGCTTGACTTGCTCCACAACGTCTTTGGAGTGGACGACCCGACCAAAACAATGCAGTTCGAGATTCCCGTCAAAACCATCACCAAGGAGAAGGGCGCGGATTTCATTGACGGCTATATCACTCCAACCAAGGTGTTGATTGAGCAGAAAGGCTCGCATATTGACCTTTCGGCCAAAGCCAAACAGTCTGACGGTGCGGAACTTACACCTTACCAACAAGCCCGCCGCTATGCCACGGGTTTGCCGCTTTCGATGGCTCCGCGCTGGATTGTGGCCTGCAATTTCACCACTTTCGAGATACACGACATGGAGCGTCCCAACGATGCGCCCGAAATCATCCAACTGTCTGATTTGGAGAATGAATATCATCGTTTGGCTTTCTTGGTCGATGATGCCAACGCACATATCAAGAAGGAGTTGGAGGTCAGCATCAAGGCGGGCGAGATTGTCGGTGTGCTGTACGACAAGATTTTGGCGCAATACAAAGACCCCGAAAGCCTTGAATCGCAGAAGGCTCTCAACAAACTTTGCGTGCGCTTGGTGTTTTGCCTCTATGCCGAGGACGCGGGCATTTTCGGGAGCAAGAGCATGTTTCACGACTACATGGCGCAGTTTTCGGCTACCGATTTCAGAATGAGGCTGATAGAGTTGTTCCGCGTCTTGGACATCAAGCCCGAAGACCGTGACCCGTACATGGACGAAAAACTCGCAGCGTTCCCTTATGTGAACGGCGGAATGTTTTCGGGCGACATCGAGATACCGCGCATCAACGAGGAAATCCGCGACCTCATCCTGCAACGCGCCTCCGACGACTTCGACTGGAGCCTGATTTCGCCGACCATCTTCGGAGCCGTGTTTGAAAGCACATTGAATCCCGAAACGCGCCGCGCCGGAGGAATGCACTACACTTCGATCGAGAACATCCACAAGGTCATCGACCCGCTGTTTTTGGATGGCTTGAAGGCCGAGTTTGCCGAAATCAAGGCCATGACTGTGGCCAAGACCAAGAAAGACAAGGCTTTGGCCTTCCAGAACAAGTTGGCCAAACTCAAGTTCCTCGACCCTGCTTGCGGTTCGGGCAATTTCCTCACGGAATCCTATATGTCCTTGCGCCGATTGGAAAACGAAGTCCTCCGTATCCTTTTCGGCGACAACCGTTTGATAGGCGAGATTGCAGACCCTATTAAGGTGAGTATCAATCAGTTCTATGGAATCGAAATCAACGACTTCGCTTGTGCGGTGGCGCAAACCGCGCTTTGGATTGCCGAGAGCCAAATGATGATGGAAACCGACGAAATCGTTGGCTTCAACCTCGACCCGCTGCCGTTGCGCAAATACACCAACATCCGCGAAGGCAACGCATTGCGGATGAGTTGGTCAGAATGGGACGAACCTGACGACATTGTCACGATTCATGCCGACCATGCTTATCTGCGTCCTTATTCACAGCCCGAAACCACATCGTTTATCGCAAGTGAACCCGAGGTGAGATACGGGACAATAGAATTGCATAGCCCCGACATGCGACTTTCGGAAAAGCCCAAACAGATTCGCGAGGTGCAGTTCGACTATATCATGGGCAATCCGCCGTTTGTAGGGGCTTCCATGATGACAGCCGTGCAAAAAGAAGATGCCGTCGCTGTTTTTGGTAAGGTTAATTTGTCCAACAGCATTGATTATGTGGGCGCATGGTATCACAAATGTTGCGGACTGATGCTATCGAACAAGAATGCACATGGCGCATTTGTGTCCACAAATTCGGTGACCCAAGGAGAGCAAGTGGCAGCGCTCTGGCAGCCTTTGTTTGACCGTTACAATATCCATATCGATTTCGCATACAGGACATTCGTTTGGAACAGCGAGGCAACCGACAAGGCTCACGTCCATGTTGTGATTATTGGTTTCAGTTGCGACGACAGACCGACGGAAAAAAGGATATTCGACAAGGATAAAACCTTTGTTGTGAAAAGCATTTCGCCATATCTCACCGAAGGGGGCAATATGACCGTGGCCAGTCGGCTCAAGCCGCTTTGTGATGTTCCAATGATGACGATGGGAAATAAGCCTACAGATGGGGGCAACCTCATCCTGTCGGAAGAGGAACGTGAAAGATTAATCAAGAAAGACCCGAATATAGAACCTTTTGTCAGAAGATACATTGGCGCAAAAGATTTCATCAACAATAATGAAATCCGTTATTGTCTGTGGCTCAAGGATGTGCCACCTCATTTCTACGCGAAAAACCCTGAAGTCATGCGACGATTGTCGGCTGTACGGGAACTCAGGTTGAACAGTACTGCCGCACCAACCCGAAAATCGGCAGAAACGCCATACAGGTTTTTCTCTTCTCCCCAAACGGAAGCCCCTTATCTCATCGTTCCTCGAGTTTCTTCCGAAAGACGGCCTTACATCCCGATTGGCATGATGTCGGGACACGAAATTGCCGCCGATTCATGCTCGATTGTACTCAATGCCACCTTGTTCCATTTCGGAATCCTTTCTTCTTCCGTCCACATGGCTTGGCTGAAAGTGGTTGGAGGCCGCTTGAAGAGCGATTTCCGTTATTCGGGGAATGTGGTATATAACAATTTCCCGTGGCCGAATATTTCTGAAAAAGAGCGAGATGCGATTGAAATGACGGCAAAACAAATCCTTGAAGCCCGTAATTTGTATTCTGAAAGCAGTTTGGCCATTTTGTACGACAACAATACCATGCCTATCGAACTTCGCCGTGCCCACCGCGCCAACGATGCCGCCGTTCTCGAAGCCTATGGTTTCCCGAAGGATGCCTCAGAATCGGAAATCGTTGCTCGTTTGTTCAAGATGTATCGGGAAATGACACTTCACAGCCCCACGAACTGATATGCCCCAATATCAGGAGCACCAATGCGCGAAACACCGTCCAAATCGCTCGGCATTTCATTGCCAAACAGCGGATTACCCAAGCCGATGACGGGCGATGCGATGCTGTCGATGTGGCAGTCGGGCTTCATTTGGTCGCGGAAAAGCGGGTCGAGGTTGAAGAGGCAGTGGCTAAATCCAGGCATCGTGCCGTTGTATTTCTCTGATTTGATCAGGCAATGGTCGAACAGATAGGTGGAGTCGGCATCCGGACCGAAAGAGGTCTTGAATTCATCTTTTTGCTTGCCGTAGATGATGCAGTTGTCCATTTCCATGCGGAAAGGATAGTAAAAGAGTTCCTCGTTGGCATCGACGGCACGGTTGGTCACAGTAACGGCGTTTTCGTTGCTGTTGTGTTCGTTGGCGTTCCAATAGTTTGCGATGGTGCCGTGAACGAAGCGGTAATCGCCGCCAAAAGCCCAGAAGTTGGCAAAGCCGCAGTTGGCGAGGACGAAATTCTTGGCCTCAACAGCATAGAGGATGGAAAACAGCCCGTAGCCGCTTTGGTTTTCGACGATGGTGTTGTCGACGCGCAAGGCACATTCCGTTGCTTTCAGCACCGATTGGCAGTTGAGTCCTATGGTGCCGTTGCGGATGATGGCGTGGCTGATGCGGTGGTCGGCACCGGCGCGACCGTCCATCATCAGTATTTGCTCCCATTGTCCGGGCGTGTGGTCGTAATAGGACTCCAAACGGTCGCCTTGGACGACGACGGGCTCTTCGGCGGTTCCATCGATGATGAGTTGGCCATCGCTCCACGAAAGGATGCCGCCGCCTTTGTGACAATGGATTTGCGTGCCTTTTTCGATTTTCAATGTGCCGTAACTGTTGATGAGTGCATAGCCGTAAATGACATAGGGCCGTTCCGAAGTCCAAACCGTGGTTTCAAGGCTGTCAGCGACGATATGATAAGGGTAAATGACCCCACCCAAGTTGACAGATTTGTCGGCCACAATGTAGTTGGCGTTTTGTCCCCATGCCAATAGCTTGATAGTCTGTGTGTTGCCGTTGGTAATGAATTCCAATTCGTCTTCCACGATGAAAGGCGTATTGAGGTCATTCGGGTTGATGGTGACGCGCAGAAAAGAGAAAAGACTGTCCTCCGCAGGGATGATTTTGTCGTAAATCTCAATGCTGTTTTCGCCGTCCACATTGAGGCGGAAAGGCGATCTTTCTCCTCCAACAAGCCGTATCGAACTGATTTTCAAGTCGTCGCTGTGGCGGTTGTAGATTCTCAATTCATGGGTTGCCGAGCCTAACGAGGTGAAAACCGTGTCGAAAAGCACCGTATCAGCCGAAAACTCAAGTTTCAGGTTGGAATCGGGGTTGATTTGGCCATTCTTCTTGCAAGAGGTGATTGCCAATAGGAAAATACTGATTATGAATAGGATATGTGTTTTTTTCATAACAAAATCTTGAACGGCAAAAATAAACTATTATCTGATACGAGCGGAATCGGTTTTTATTGTATTTTTGCGCAAAATAAACTTTGTTGATTTATAGATTTCACAGAAAATGAAACGTTTCGCGATTATTGCCTTCATTGGCATGATGATTTTTGGCTTTCTCGGTCATGCAACTGCCCAACGATTACAAGGAACTCCCGATTTGGGAGGGAAAGTTGTCTATGGCGGAACCTTCGGTTTCGGCCTGAATAACAGATATCTTAGACTATCCATTGCGCCTCAGATAGGCTACAGAATCTTCAATCCTTGGGAAATTGGAGTTCGTGGCATCTACGATATGGACTGCTTTTTCGATAGGTGGAATGGCAATTCTTATGGCCATTATTTTGGAGTGGCTCCATATACGAGTATTCAGATTTATAGGGGGTTGTTTCTCCATGCCGAGGACGAGATTCTGTATGGCATCAGAAGATGGAACAGCCAAACGGTATCCCAAAAATGGTACAATACGGTCTTCGTGGGCGGCGGTATCCGGCAATATGCCGAAAATGGCAGCTATGTGTATTTCTTGGCGCTTTATAACCTCAGTTGGGGCCTTCTCCAACCCAATAGCTCTATGGATACACCCTACGCCTCACCCTTCACAATCCGAGTGGGCTATTGCTTTTAATCAGTTGATAGTTAGCAGTTGCGCCTGTTGATAACTCTCAACTCTCAACTCTAAACTCTCAACTAAAACATCCGTTCCAATTCCCGCTTCGAGTCCTTGGTTTTCAGGCTTTCGCGCTTGTCATAATAGTGCTTGCCTCGTGCAAGGGCAATGTCGAGTTTGGCCAAGCCGTTTTCATTAATAAATAAGGTGACGGGCACGATGGTGAATCCTTTTTCCTGCACTTTGTTTTTCAGTTTGCGCAGTTCGCGGGCATTGAGGAGCAGCTTGCGGTCGCGCTTCGGGTCGTGGTTGTTGTAGGTGCCTTGGGCGTATTCGGCGATGTGCATCCCAATGACAAACAGTTCGTTACCCTTGAAACTGCAATACGAATCAGCCAAACTTGCCTTGCCTCCCCGAATGGACTTGATTTCCGTGCCGGTCAACACGATGCCCGCCGTGAGGGTTTCCACGAGGAAATATTCAAACGAGGCGCGTTTGTTCTTTATCTTGATATTGTTGATGTTCTTTTTGTCCATAGCGGCTGCAAAAGTAAATAATTTCGGCGAAACTGACCAAAAAACCGTACTTTTGTCGCTATGAATACGATAGGTCACAATTTTAGGCTAACCACTTTCGGCGAGTCGCACGGCGCGGCCATCGGTGGTGTCATCGACGGCTGCCCTTCACAATTGAAATTGGATTTCGATTTCATTGATTCTGAGTTGCTTAGACGAAGGACGGCGCAATCTTCTACCGCTTCTCAACGCAAGGAATCCGACCGAATTGAATGGCTTTCGGGCTTGCTCGATGGTTTCACTTTAGGCACTCCGATTGCTTTTATTGTGCGCAATGAGGACTGCAAACCAGAGGATTACGAAAACTTGAAAGATGTTTATCGCCCTTCGCACGCCGATTTCACATACGAACAGAAATATGGCCTCCGCGACTGGCGGGGTGGGGGTAGGGCTTCGGCACGCACCACCTTGCCGATGGTGGTGGTTGGTGCCATTGCCAAACAGATTTTGAATGAAAAGGGCATCAAGATTTATGCTAAAATGGTTTGCATGGGCGATGCGGAACAGGCCAAAAGAGAAGGAGATACGGTAGGTGGAATCGTGGAATGTCGTATTACGGGCGTTCCGGCTGGTTTGGGCGAGCCAATGTTTGGCAAATTCTCTGCTGAGTTGGCCCATGCCATGTTTAGCCTGCCCGCCGTGAAAGGCTTTGAAATCGGCGATGGTTTCGCATTGGCTAAGATGAAAGGCTCAGAGGCCAACGACACCTTTATTAATAAGGACGGCAAAATCACCACTTCGACCAACCATTCAGGCGGCATCCAAGGCGGCATCACCAATGGAAACGACATCGTTTTCCGCTTGGCTTTCAAGCCGATACCGAGCATTGCCCAGCCTCAACAAACCGTGAATCGACTGGGTGAGCCTTGCGAAATCGCCATTGAAGGGCGGCATGATGTGTGCGCCTTGCCTCGTGCCTTGGTGTTGGTGGAGGCTATGGCCGCGTTGGTGACGGTGGATTCAATCGCGCAACTCCAATAATGTGATGTTCTCCACATGTTGCGTGTGCGGGAACATGTCGACGGGTTGCACTGCCATTACTTTGTAAGCCGAATCAAGTAGTTGTAAATCACGGGCTTGCGTGGCTGGATTGCAACTTACATAAACGATTTTCTTGGCGCGGATTTTCAGCAGTTGTTCCACTACCTTTTCGGCCATGCCAGCACGCGGCGGGTCGGTGACGATGAGGTCGGGGTGGTCATTAGTCTTGATGAAGTCGTCGGTGAAGACTTTCGCCATGTCGCCAGCATAAAAAGTGCAATTGCCAATGCCATTGATTTCGGTGTTCACTTTCGCATCGTTAATGGCAGCCTCAACGTACTCAATACCAACCACTTTCTTCACGAAACGCGAGAAATATTGCGCGATGGTACCCGTGCCTGTATAGAGGTCGTACATCAGTTCGTCGCCTTGCACATCAGCCAAATCGAAAGCGGCGCGATAGAGCCTTTCTGCTTGATACACATTGGTTTGGAAGAACGACACAGGACCAATGCGGAACTTCAAATCGTCAAATCCGGGTCGGGGAGAGGCCATCGTTTCAATGAGGTATGGCTCGCCTTTCAAGCACTCAAACGGCAGGTCGTTGATGATGTCGTTGAGTTTCGGATTGATGACCAAAAGCAGGGAAACGATTTGTGGGAAAGCCATCTCCAATGCGGGAATCAGTTCGTGGCGCACGATGCTGTTTTCCTCGCTGATGACCAAAATCACCATGAATTCACCCTTCGAGTTGCAGCGGATGACGAGGTTGCGCAGCAGTCCCTCATGGGCGCGGAAGTTGTAGTAGGGGAGTTTGCGCTCCAACGTGAACCTCCTGACAAACAGACGGATCTCATTTGAAGGGTCGGCCTGCAGGTGGCATTGCTCGATGTCGACCACGCGGTCGAAAAGTTGGGGCAGATGGAAGCCCAAGCCCTTGCAGGCGTCCTCGTCGTGGGTGCCTGAAGGTGCACCATCGGTAAGCCATTTGCGGTTGGAAAAGGTGTATTCCAGTTTGTTTCGGTAGAAAAACTGCTTCTCGCAACCCAAAATCGGGCGGATTTCGGGATATTCAACCTTTCCGATGCGCTCGAAATTGTCTTTCACCTGCTTTTGCTTGTAATAGGTCTGCCATTCGTAGGCCAAGTGTTGCCATTTGCAGCCACCACACAAGCCGAAATGCTGGCAAACAGGCTCGGTACGTTTTTCAGACATCTTCTTGAAATTCAAAATCTTGCCTTCAAAGAAGTTCTTCTTGCGCTTGTAGACCTCAATGTCGACCACGTCGCCGGGTACGCCAAAGGGAATGAAGACCACGCGGCCTTCGGGTTTGGCCACCGACATGCCCTCGGAACCTGCGTCGACAATGTGTACATCTTCCAGATATTCAGGTTGTTTCTTAATCTTATTTCTCGTCATAGTTGAAAAATCTCCCAAGTCTTTTTCGCTTGTTCCTCAAACATTTGCCAGCCGTTGTAAACCTTTGCCCCCCAAGTCCTTCCCAATTCCATGAACGCCGTTTCTTTCGGATTGTAAATCAAGTCGATAAGGATGTGCTTGTTGCTCAAGGCTTGATAATGCAAGTCGGGGAAGTCGTCAAATTTGGGTGCCATTCCCAAAGGTGTCGTATTAATAATAAGGTGATTCTGGCGCAGAATTTCATCGGTCAGGGTTTCGTAGGTGAAATCGCCTTTTTCAGGGCTTCGGCTGACCGCTGAAAAAGGTATGTTTTTCTGCTTCAGCACATAACGTACCGCCTTTGACGCACCGCCAGTGCCTAACACCAATGCATGTTCCACTTCTTTGCCTTTCAAGGCCCGTTCCAACAATTGGGAGAAACCGTAAACATCAGTGTTGTAGCCTTTTAACCTCCCGTTCTGAATGGTCACCACATTCACTGCCCCAACTTCCTTAGCTGTAGGGTCAATCTCGTCCAACAATGGGATGATGGCTTCTTTATATGGTATCGTCACATTGAATCCGCAAAGGTCAGGGTAGGTTTTCATCACCTCGTGGATTTCCTCGATCGACTTGAGGTCAAAATGTTGGTAACGGCAGTTCAAACCTTCATGTTCAAACTTCTCGTTGAAGTAAAACCTCGATTGTGAGTGCTTCAATGGATGTCCGATGAGTCCGTAGCGTTTCATTTACTTTTATTTTGACGGTTTCTCTTTTTTTGTGGCAAGTTGTTCGGTGACGATGATGATGGCTGCTCCTAACAACATGATAACCAATGCAATGAAAAACTCGGTATTAATGGCGGGCCACTGCCATTGGTAGCCGACCACTTTCTCGGTTCCATCCTTCAGTGCGTTAGTGACGGCATGTTTCCACGGCCAAATTATGGGTGTTGAGCCGAGGATGAACCCCGTCAGCAGGGCAACGGTTTGGTCATGGAAGTTCTTGAAGATCCACGAGAGCAGGTGGGCGAAGGCCAACAGGCCGATGACCGCACCAATCACCACGGGAATCAATATCTTGATGCCTTCCCATGGCGATATGGTCAGCATGTTGACGGCATCGATCATCACATATTCGTAGTTGCCCATCAAAAGCAGGACGTAAGAGCCTGAAAGTCCGGGGAGTATCATGCTGCAAGTGCCTACCACGCCACAGAGAATCAAGTAGAGGAAGTTGTGGTTTTCCTGAGCGGGTGTCCCGAAAGCGATGAGCAGGGCAATGCCTGTGCCGATGGTGAAAAACAGGATGCTGCCGAGGTTCCATTTGTTCACCGTGCGCCCCACATAATAGATGGAGGCGATGATGAGGCCGAAGAAAAACGCCCAGATGTAGACGGGGTAGTTCTCGAAGAGGAACTTGAACAGCTTGGCGACCGAAAGGATGGCGGCGGCGATGCCAAGGAACACGGCAACGAGGAATTTCAGGTCGACATGTTCGGCAAAGGCTTTCCACTTGCCGGTGAAAAACAGCTTCAATGCCGTGAGGTTGAACGACTTGATGCTGTTGATGAGTCGTTCGAAGATGCCGGTGATCAAGGCGATTGTGCCGCCCGAAACGCCTGGGATGACGTTGGCGGCACCCATTCCCATGCCTTTTAAGAAGTTGTATATGAAGTCTTTCATGGGTCGTTATTCGTTGGTGGTGTTGGTGGTTTGTTGGTTCTGTTTGTGTCGTTCGATGAGCTGGAGAATCTCGGTGTCGTTGGCCAATAGCTCGCGGTCGTATTCGATGAAGTCGGGCCAAAGCTCGAAGTCGGCGTCAAGGGCTTGGTCCAGTGCTTCAAGGCCTTCGCTGTGGTTGCCTTTGACGAAATAGGCATAGGCCAAAAGGTAGAGTAGCGACACTTCGTTGTCGGTTTGCAGCAGCCCGAACTTGATGGTGTTGACGGCCTCGTCGATTTGGTCCATCTCGCCGTAGAGGTCGGCGATGTAATAATAGGCGTCAGCATCGCCGGGCGTCATTTCCTGTATCTTGCGCAGGTATTTCATGGCCGTGTCGAAGTCGTTCAGTTTGCGGTAATCGGCGGCGATGGAGTAGAGGTAATCGGTTTCCCACGGCTCCAAGCTGAAGGCTTTTTCGAAGAATCGGATAGCCTTGCGGCTGTCGCCTCGGTCGCTGTAAACATAGCCGAGACCTGCCCATCCTGAACCAATCATTTCATTGATTTCCAAAGCCTTGTGAAAATGTGCTTCGGCGGTTTGCAGGTCGTTGAGCCGATAATAACAGTCGCCGATGGTGGTGTGAATCATCGAGGTTTCCACATCATTGCGCAGGGCTTCCTCAAGCGTGTCGATGGCTTCCTTGTAGCGTCCCAAGTCATAGTAGATGTCGGCAAGGTGCATGTTGGTCCAAAGGTCTTTGGGGTCGATGCTGAGGGCGAATTCGTAGGGGTCGACCGACTCCTCGTATTGCCCCATCATGCGGTAGACATCGCCGATGTTGGTCCAAGCCTTGCTGTTGTATGGGTCTTTGTCGACCAAACGCTGGAAAAAGTCGAGGGCTTCATTCTTGCGGCCAGCATCAAGGTAGCAACATCTTATTTCGTGGAAAATGGTGTCCACATCATCGGCAAAAGGCAAGGCCTTGAAATAGAAATCCAAGGCAAGGTCGTATTTCTGCAAACGCTGGTATTCGTAGGCGATGGCGTTGTAGAGGTCGAATTTCTCGTCTTCGTCGAAAAAGGGCAAGGCATTGCAATAATTCTCGATGGCATCCTTCGATTTACCGAGCAGGGCAAGGCATGAGCCGAGGGTGAGGAAATAGTCGGGTTCCTCCTCGTCGCGGTCGATGTGTTGCAATAGTTCGAATGCATGTTGGGCATCGTTTTCCAGCAAATACTGCCGTGCTTCCTTGATTTTCAGCAAGTTGCTTTCTGGATGTTGCGCCATTGCGATTTCCACGGCCTGCCGCGACTTTTTCAATTCGTTTTGCTCCGTGTAATGGTCGATGATGTACTCAAACTCCTCGCTGTCGAAATAGGCTGAGCCATTGGCTTTCAGCATGGTTTCATACTTTTCGACGGCGGCCTTTCGGTCTTGTTCCTCTTCAAAATAGTCTTCAAAATCCTCGTCCTCAAACATGATTTTCTTGTCTGGAATTTGGTGCAAAAGTAATAAAAATTTGTGGAATTGTAACATCCATATTTGAATATTGTTTTTATTGTGTTTTTCCATATTTAAATATTGATTATTGTTTTTGAAATCAATAATTAAATATTGTTTTATTATAAAATTTCCATATTTTGATATTTTTTTCTTCATAAAATTCCATATTCAAATATTGTTTTGTATCTTTGCAGCGTCAAAACAAAGGAGGGAACTATGAATGAAAGCCCGGACATACTCTACAGAAACTCAAAGCGAAGTGTTCAGCAGGTAAGTATGAAATTCCAAAGGGAACTGCTGCACAGCATCAACTGGAACGCCCGCATCATCGGCATCAAAGGGCCGAAAGGCGTAGGGAAATCGACGCTGCTGAAACAACGCATCAAGGAGGCCTTTACCGACGAAAGCAAGGTGCTGTATGTGTCGTTGGACAATATGTGGTTTGCCAACAACACCCTCGCCGATTTGGTGGAATATCATTACACTCACGGAGGTACCCACCTTTTCCTTGACGAGGTACACAAATACGAGCATTGGCAGACCTACATCAAGAACATTTACGACGACTATCCGACGATGAATGTGGTGTTTACGGGCAGTTCGATGCTGAAATTGACCAAAGGCGAAGGCGACCTGTCGCGCCGTGTGGCTATGCACACGATGAACGGACTTTCGTTCCGCGAATACCTGATGTTTGAGGACATTCTGCATCACGAAAAACTGTCATTGGACGACATTTTGACCCGCCATGTGCAGATTGCCTCGGAAATAGCCGAGAATGTGCGCATTTTGCCGCATTTTGAGCGTTATTGTCGTCACGGCTATTATCCGTTTTACAAAGAGGACTTGGAGGGCTTCCACGCCAAACTGATGGAAGTGGCGCAGCAGACTATCGAATTGGATATGCCGGCGGTGGACAAAGTGGAATACATAACGATTCAGAAATTGAAGAAGTTGCTGGGTATCATTGCTTTGCAAGTGCCGTTTGTGCCGAAGATGGAAGAACTTTACCGCCAACTTGAAACCAGTCGCGAGCAGGGTTTGAAGTTGCTGGACTTGTTGGAAAGAGGTGCTTTGTTGGGACAGTTGAAGACCCGCGTCAAGGCCTTCAAGCAGATGTCGTCGCCGGAAAAGTTGTTCTTGGACAACACCAACCTGATGTATGCTTTCAATCCCAATCCGGCCATCGGGACGGTAAGGGAGACTTATTTCTACAACCAGACCTGTCACAATCACGAACTCAACGCGCCGAAGCAAGGCGATTTCCTCGTTGACGGGAAATACACATTCGAAGTGGGCGGTGCCGACAAGCGTTTCGAGCAAATCAAAGACTTGCCGGACAGTTTTTTTGCCATCGACGGCGTTGAGTTTGGCCGAGGCAACAAGATTCCGCTTTGGCTGTTCGGGTTTTTGTATTGAATTTTTCGCTAACTTTGCGGCAAAATAAGAACTATGATTAAAAACATAATCTTCGACTACGGCGGTGTGCTCTTAGACTGGAACCCGCATTTCCTCTATGACCCTTATTTCGGCGACAAGGAAAAAGCCGAATGGTTCCTCACTCACATCTGCACCTACGAATGGAATGCCCAGCACGACAATGGGAAACCCATTGCGGAAGGCGTTGCTGAACTCATCGCCGAGCATCCCGAATGGAAGAAGGAAATCGAGCTGTATTACGGCGAGTTCATGAAGATGATGGGCGGACAGATACCTGGCATGGAGGAATTGGTCAAGGAACTGAAGGACAAAGGTTTCCGTGTGTTTGGGCTGTCCAACTGGTCGGAGGAGACCTTTGCCTTGGTTCGGCCGGTCTATCCCGTCCTCAACCTCATGGAAGACATGGTGATTTCGGGCATCGAGCGGGTGATGAAACCCGACCCGAAGATTTTCCAACTGGCCTTGCAACGCTTCGGCATCAAGGCTGAGGAAACGGTGTTTATTGATGACAACCCGAATAATGTTGCCGCGGCGAATGCTTTGGGCATTACGGGGGTGTTTTATGAGGGGAAGGGAAAGTTGGAAGAAAAACTACTAATGCTAATTCACCATTGCGGCGCATCTGTCAATGATGGCATTTGCTAAACGGAAGCCACCATCACTCACATCTTTTGATTGGTTACCATCATAATTCATCGACAAGTGCATTGTATCGTAACCGTCATTGACCAATGCAAGCAACTTGCGGTCGCGCTTGGCAACAGCCTCTTTATAGTCACGAATATCGGCCCGCGTACGGCGGTCTTCTCTTACATGGAACACCGCGTCAAGCGCCATCAGTACGCCAAGCCATAAGTAGTTGCCTGCAGCACGTACATATTTCTCGTCATCGTAGCGGTTCAGTTCTGCGTTGAACTCACCTTTTTCCCGAAGCGTTTCTTTGGCGTTTTCCACATAGCGTCTGGCTTCCTCTATAGGATCTTTCCGTTTCATAATTTTCTCCTTTTTGTTGCTTTTTTCGCTGCAAAGATAATCACAATTTCTGTGCCGATGGCAATTTTTCTATGTTTTAATGCTGTTTTTGCAACTTTTTTCCAATAAATGTGTGATTAGTTGTTTTCATTGAATGTTTTTTTGTAACTTTGCAGGTGACAAAAGAGTAAGCGTTATGTTTTGTCCAAAATGTGGAAGCAGAAGAGTCGAAACAGGCAAAAGAGGGTTCAGTTGGAGAAACGGAATCCTTGGTTCTCTGTTTTTAGGTGACAATGGGTTTCTTGCGGGCTTCATTGGCAGTCGTGATATTGTTTGCAAATGCAAGCATTGCGGCTTCGTTTGGAAAGAGGAGGGGTGATGAGAAAGCCAAGAGGATACTGGACATATGAAAATTGCTTCAAAGAAGCAAAAAAGTTTAGGTCTAGAAGTGAGTTTAAGAATGGTTGTGCTGCAGCGTACAGAGTCGCACGAGAGAAAGGTTGGATTGATGAATACACATGGTTTGAAACAAAACAAAAACCACGTGGTTATTGGACATATGAAAAATGCCTTGAAGAAGCAATAAAGTACACTGTCAAGGCAAGGTTTGAGGAAGGAAGTCCTTGTGCTTGTCAAGTTGCACGAAAACATGGGTGGTTGGATGATTATACATGGTTAGAAAAATCTAAAAACAATCCGAGCGGATATTGGACATACGATCGTTGCAAAGAGGAAGCCCAAAAATACACGGTTAAGGAACATTTTGCAAAAGGAAATCCTAAAGCATACGGTGCTGCTGTTCGCAACAAATGGCTTGATGATTGGTTTGTGAATAGTACAAATCCAAATGGATATTGGAATTATGAGAATTGTTATTATGAAGCCAAAAAATATAAGAGTAGAAGCGAGTTTAAATTTGGAAATAATAGTGCTTATAATAGCGCTAGAAAACATGGGTGGTTAAAACATTATGTGTGGCATAAAGATGAAAGGTTTGATTTGTATAAAGACAAGATAGATTGTGTGTATTCTTATGAATTTGTGGATCAGAACGCTGTTTATGTAGGCAGAACTCTGATGAAAACAAAAAAAAGACGTGATAGAGACCATGTATTTCAGCTAGACAGCGTTTCTGCATTTGCGAAACAGAATGACATTGCTGTTCCCGAAATGAAAGTATTGGAGTATGATTTAACTATAAAAGAAGGTGCTGAAAGAGAAGGGTGGTGGATTGAGAAATATAGATCTGATGGATGGATAATATTGAATCGAACAACGGCAGGCTCTATTGGAATGTTAGGTAAAAACCATTCAAAATATACCTACGAAGTGTGTTATGAAGAGGCTTTGAAATATAAATTAAGAGGTGATTTTGCAAAAGGTAGTCCAAGTGCATATAATGTTGCCTGGAAGAAAAAATGGTTAGATGATTATGTATGGTTTGAAGATGGAGTAGAAGTTAGAACGAAAAAAATTCAACTTTGGGATTATGAAAGATGTTTTGAAGAGGCAAAAAAATATGTGAACTATAGCGATTTTAGAAAATATAGTGTGGGTGCTTATTCGTCGGCTAGAAAGAACAAATGGTTGGATGATTATACATGGTTGGTTAGAGAGAGAGCTAAAAGAAACACTTGGTCTGACTATGAAAATTGTTATAATGAAACGAAAAAATACAATAGACTAATGGACTTTAGAAGAAAATCTTGTGGAGCATATGCAAGTGCTTCTAGGCATGGTTGGATTAAAGATTACACATGGTTTCAAAAGCAAAATGGCCAACTTGACTTGTTTGATAGTATTTAATTTAGATTTTTAAGCAATTTCTTGCCTAAGGCAATCAAAACATTAAAGAAATGAAAATCCTCTCAGTGGAACAAATCCGCGAAGCGGACAAATACACGATAGAAAACGAACCCATCGAGTCCGTCGATTTGATGGAACGCGCTGCTACAAGAGCCTTTGAATGGCTTTATCGCCGCACGCCGCGCGACAAGACCATCAAGATCTTCTGCGGCATGGGCAACAATGGCGGCGACGGTCTCGTGGTGGCCCGACTTTTAGACGAGCAAGAGATTGTCCCGCAGGTGTTTATGGTGCGCCATAGCGACCGCATGAGCCATGACTGCGAGGTGAACTACTACCGCCTCGTGAACGAGACCAAGGTGCCGATGTTCG
>CAMVCZ010000040.1 GCA_947166105.1 uncultured Bacteroidales bacterium | reverse complement strand
AACTACTCATTTTTCACCTTAACTCATGCTCTCAATTCTGGGGTACATTATATTACTTTGCATGGTGCTGGAATGGTTTCAGACACTTTGGGTGTAAGTCCCACTAGAATAAGTGGATCTAATATTTATTTGTATACTACTAGTACTGAATATATTACTATAGAAGGTATTTGTTTTGATGCAGGTATATACGTGTATAGTGATCTTCATCGCGCAATATTCCGCAAATGTTATTTTAATTATTTTATTGGCAACTATTGGACAGGTGCTTGTTTGTACGATGTTGCGTTTTACAACTGCTTAATTGCTAACTGTAGTGTCCGTTCGGCGGCTGATGCCGTTGTGTTTTACAATTGTGTGCTTAATTCATTTTATAATAATGTGGTAAGTAGTAGCCCAACGGTTTTTGCCTATAATTCTATCATTATGCCGAAAAACAATGATCAATCCTATTTGAATCTGTACAATTGCATCATCGGCAGCAATGTGTCGCACATTCAAAGTCAGTATGCCGATCATTGTATTTTAATTGGGGAGACTTTCCCAAGCACCGTAGCGGCATACGATTGCATGAACGTCAGCTCATACGATGAAGTGTTTGAGGCATGGAATGGCACTTTTGCCATTGATGCGGATTATTCTTTGAAGGCGGAGGTCGCCAATACATTTTTGGGAAATGATGGCGTACAAGTCGGAATCTATGGAGGTTTTATGCCCTACAATCCCCGTCCCAGTTATTTGAGACCTTACCGGTGTATTGTGTCTGGTTACACCACAACCGATGGACGTTTGAATGTAGAGGTTGAAGTTTCCTCTGAAGAATAACCCATTAAATATCAGGGTTATGAAACGTTTTCTATTCTTATTCCTTGGATGGTTGCTTGGCTTCTCAAACTTGCAATCGCAATCTGTCATAAAGTATTATTATTGGTTCGACAATGACATATCCAATAAGCAAAACGGTCTTCTTGGCAACGGAAATTTGCTTTTGGATGTTAATGGTCTTGTGGACGGTTTGCACAGCCTGTATGTGGTGTTGGAGGGCGAATCATTGATGCCCCCCCAACGCTACATGTTTGTGAAGATGTCGCCGCAGGTGTTTCCTCCCACGGCGGAATTGAAGTGCCGCTATTGGTTTGACGATGATGTTTCCAATATCCAGAGCGGTATTCTCGGAGGCGGGAATTTGCTTTTGGACGCCAATGTTCTTGAAGATGGAGAACATACTTTGCATATCATGTTGGAAGGGAATAGTCTTATGTTGCCACAAAGTTACGACTTTATAAAGAACGATACCCTTCCTTCTTTCTATGCTGTTACTGCCTCGGCAAGTCCTGCGGATGGAGGTTCCGTTACTGGTGCCGGCACTTATTTAGGAGGTGAAACTTGTACCTTAACGGCCACGCCTAATTTTGGCTACAATTTCGAGTATTGGATCAAGAACGGAGATGTGATTTCTAATAGCCCTGTCTATAGTTTTATTGTAACTGAAAGTTCCAATTACATTGCGCATTTTGTGCAACAAACCATAAACACCTATTATGTCAGCACTTTGGTTAATCCTTCGAATGGAGGCTCTGTGTCGGGCGGTGGTGCTTATTTTCAAGGCTCAACCTGCACTTTGACTGCCACACCTGCCGAAGGCTATTTCTTCCTGAATTGGACAAAAAACGGCAATGTGGTTTCCACCAATCCTACCTATAGTTTCATGGTGACGGGGAACGCGAGTTATGTGGCTCATTTCTCGCTTGGTCTGCCTGAGCTTCATGTTACGGGTATCTCCCATTCTACACTTGTGGCTGGGCAGCAGGCCACCATTAGTTGGACTGTGCAGAACGACGGCACGGCTGCAACGTCTAATGGTGCCTTGTGGCACGACCGTGTGTGGCTTTCGGTGGAAAGCCGTGTGGCAGTTGACGACAACAACCCGATTTTGTTAGGCTCTTTCGACAATCTTACCGCTTTGAATCCAGGTGAGTACTACACTCAAACCCAAACCTTCAATCTTCCTATTGACATTGTGGGCGAATACTATCTGTTTGTCCTCACCGATGCCTACGACTGCCATACCATTTATTGGGATTCTACTGGGGTTCAGTTACCCTATTCGCCGCCACCTTATATCGGCTGCTTGAGTCATCATTGTTACAATTGCCTGAATTTTGCTGACAATAGGATTTATGAGCAATCGGAATATGCGCACGGTGAAGGCCCTGGTGGATATTTCAACGACAACTTCTTCTATGAATTTGTTGATATTGAGGTGCCTATTTTGCCTGATTTGCAAGTGACTTCCATCATTCCACAGACCAATTTCTTCTCGGGTTCAACAGTGAGTGTTACGGCAACGATAAGCAACTTGGGAGAGAACACTACTTTGACTGACCAGTGGGCTGATGCGCTTTATATCGCCTCAGAACCTGATTTCAACTCATCCTCAACAGTTTGTCTTGCGGTTGTTCCCCATTCTGGACAGTTGCCTGTTGGACAGTCCTATCAAGTTCAATTTGCGGGACAAGTTCCGTTGACCATGTATGGTGAGGCTTATTTCTTCGTCTATTCGGACTGTTACGAGCAGGTATATGAGCATGTGCTGAACCACAATAATATCACTATGTCAGAAGCGGTGAATGTCATTCTTTCGCCGCCTGCCGACTTGGAGCCGTCCGATTTGACTGTACCAACTACGGTCAGCACGGGAGAGGCTTTTGCCTATAGTTACAAAGTTAACAATATCGGTGCAGGCAATCCCAATGTGAACAATTGGGTGGATAAGATTTACCTTTGCCAAAATGCTGACGCTTTGGATGCCTCTGCCATTCTGTTGAAAACGGTCAATCATTATGGCGGATTGCAATCTGGGGCAAATTATTCGGTCAGCGAGAGCATGGTCTTGCCATCAAATGTTACTTCGGGGACTTACTATCTGTATGTCCATGCCGATGCCAACAATGCCGTTTTTGAGTATTTGTATGATGTCAACAATTTGGCCCGTTCCAATGCCATCACAATCTTACGTCCCGATTTGCAGGTGACCCAGATTTCTGCTCCTGAGCAAATCACGGCAGGCTATCCGTTGAATCTCAGTTACACTTTGATCAATGCGGGCGAAGGTATCGTCAGAAATAGCATGTTCACCGATAGGGTCTATATTTCCGCTTCGGGGAACATGACGGACACGATTAGAGTTGCCAATATCAGGCGCAATATGTATTTGGCTGCTGGGCAAAGCCTTACCGTGATGTGCAACGATTTAGCCCCTTACAATCTTGCCGATGGCACCTATCATTTGATAGTGCTGACCGACTACAATAACGAAATCAACGAGTCCAATGAGGGCAATAACACTTTATCCCATTATCCGATGAGTGTGTTGCACCAGCCTTTGCCCGACTTGCAACCCGTTTCGTTGACGTTGCCAGCCGTCATCCAGGCGGGTGAGAATGTAGCAGTTGAGTTTGACATCACCAACAACGGCGACATGGATTTGCTCAACAGCAATTGCACTTTTAATATTTATGCAGCGTGGGATGATAAAGAAATCCTGTGCCCGGTGCAGTCGCAAACCTTGCCGTTGGGCAACACGGTTTCCATCGGCATTGGACAGACGGTGCATTTTGCACGAACAGTTCTTGTGCCGCCCACTGTGACTTCAGCTTGTTCGACATTCGAATTGATTGCCAACAAAGGCAGTCTTGTGCCTGAGTTGGACACCACCAACAATGTCTATACGGCCACCGCCACGGTGTTGGATTGCCCGCTTCCCGACCTTGTAGTTACTAACATTTCTGCTACAGCGATACAATCAGGTGTAGAAAATCAGGTTTCGTTCATTGTGAAAAACAATGGAACAGCAAACTTTGAGGGCAGTTTCAATACCACGGTTTATGTCAGGTCGGCATTGGATACAATTCTATGTCCTTTGGTGCTGCAAGTCAGCCCTGAGATCGGCGTTTACTCTATACCGATTGGTGGAACCCTTTCGATTATACAAAATGTTCTTATTCCGCCGATGGCCAACGCTTCTTGCAATATTCTTGAAGTCGTGGTGGATGAAGAGAACCTTGTTTTGGAATCCAACGACGACAACAACGCTACAACTGTGGCGGCGGCGGTTTTGAACTATCCTTTCGATTTGACAGCCACGGCTTTGCAAGTCACGGAATCGGTGTGGGCAGGCGAAACCACCACACTAACATGGACGGTGAAAAACATTGGTACATGTCCTTCGGACGAGATTCCGCTGTATGTGAAGAAAAACGGCACTTATACCCTAGTTCAAGGCGATTTGCTTCCACTACCATGGGTGGATAAGGTTTTTGTTTCTACAGATGCGGTTTTGAGCGATGATGACATTGAACTGTGTTCCGTGGCAAGGTCAACGTTGGTTCAACCTAATGGTACTTACACGATGGAGCAGTCGGTGACGTTGCCTTACACTCATCTCGGTGCACAATACCTGCTTTGCGTGAGCGATGCCACTCGGGTAACCTATGATTCGGACACTTTGAACAATGTTAAAGCCGTTCCAATTGAGGTGCAGTTAGGCTCGCTTCCCGATTTGCGCATCATTTCGCTAACAGTAGAGGAAGAATTGACTTCTGACCAAGCCTATTGGGTACATTACACCGTTGTCAATGAAGGCGAAAGGGTGACGCAAAAGGAAAATTGGACGGATGCCTTGTTTATAGGTGAGGCCATGACCCACATTGGAGCATTCCAGTTAGGTGCCAAAATCCATCATGGCGCGTTGGAAGTGGGGGAGAGCTACACGGATTCCATCGAAATCCTTATCCCGAATGGCTTGGCAGGCGATTACTTCTTGATAGGTTTCACCGACAGAACAAACCAGATTTATGAGCACGACAATGAGGATGACAATCTTTTGGCCATGCCTGTCACCGTTATGGCGCCTCCACCTTGCGACTTGATTGTTGTGCAACCCGATTTTCCGGCAACTGTGGTTTCGGGTGAAGACATGACGGTCTCTTGGCAACTGCGCAATATCGGTTACAATCCGGCTTTAGGTCGCATCCGAAACGCTGTTTACCTTTCTAAGGATGATGCTTGGAGCAGTGAAGATAAAATGCTTGGATATGCCGATATTGACATTAATATTGCAGCGGGTGATCAACTGGCTTGCTCATTGAGCGGCTTTCTGACGGGAATCACGGAAGGCAACTATTATGTCATCGTAAAGACAAATATTCTGAACGCCTTGAATGAATCTTCTTATGAGAACAATGTCTGTGTCTCCATGCTGACTGCTGAGGTTGGTTTCCCGACTTTGGCAATTGGTGAAACGGTACAGCGTATCATGTTTTTGGAACGATACATTTATTATAAGATAGAAGTGGGGCAGGAATATGAAGGAGAGACTTTGTTGTGTCGCCTTGAGTCACTTGACCAAGACCTAAGCGTTTCAAATGGTATTTATGTTTCGCATGAATCTGTGCCTACACCAGAGAATTTTGATTTTGGAGAATTTAGACCTTATTCATACGAACAGGAAATCATCATCCCTGCTCTTGAACAAGGTACATATTATCTTTTGGCAAAAGGAGCAGCCATCCAGATTGGGTCAAGAGACGGTGAACAAAGGAATATCGTCTTTGATCAAAATATCTCTATTTCCACGTCTATCATCAACTTTGAGATTCTGAGTATCGATGCCGACCACGGTGCCAACACGGGTTCCATCACCACGAAGATTACGGGCGCGAAGTTCGACAGCATCATGGACTTCCGCTTGGTGAAAGATGGAGATTATCTGCCTGCTGAAAAGGTGTTCTTCAGCAACAGCACGGAGACTTACACCACCTTCGACCTTGCTGAAATGCCGCTTGGTGTTTATGCGATGGAGGCTGAACTGCCTGGCGGCATCATCACCATTAAGGATGGTGCCTTCACCATTGAGGAGGGGCTGCCTGCTGAGTTGGCCATCAACATTGTGGCACCGGCAAGCGTGAGAAGCGGCAATACTTTCGTTGTGAACATCGAATACGGCAACATTGGCACTACGGACTTGAATGTGTCAGGTTTCGTGGTTGTGAGCCGCAATGGACACCCCATTGGCTTCACCACGGAGGAATTGCAGGAAGGACAAACCGAACTCACTTTCTACACTGCGGAAAGCAACGGTAATCCTGATGTGCTGCGACCTGGGTATCTTGGCACCAAAGCCATCATGGTAATGGCAATACCGGCTACCAATGTCAGTTTAGCGGTTTTCGCAATTAGAAGACAATATTAATATGGAGGAGTTTACAATGAAAATCAGAAATATAATTCTTGTTGCTTTAATGCTTGTTTTGGCTTCGGCGCAGGCTCAAAACATCATTCGGCCAAAGATAGCTTGTCCCAATGACATTTGGGTGAACAGCTACAATGGTGTGCTGTTCTACCAACGGGCCGACCTTTCCATCCCCAATCGAGGCATGGATTTGGAAGCCGTGTTCTACTATAACAGTTCTTACAATCGACAGAACTACGGCTATGGCAACGGCTGGAGCCTTGGTTACGAGATGCGTTACATTGAAGATTCATTGGGCATCATCATTGAGCAGGGCGACGGTCGCCAGGACCTTTACACCCGTTACGGCAATAGTTACGAGGCCCCCGCTGGTGTGTTCAACACTTTAACGATAGATGGAGCTGGATACAAACTTACTGCAAAGGATGGCACCAGTTATCGCTTTACAAACCCTGTTTCCAAAAAGGTGACACAAATTGCTAATCGTTATGGCAATACGCTTGATTTTGATTACCAAAACGGCAATTTGACTTCCATTACTGACATCAATGGGCGCAGCATTCAATTCCAATGGAACGCCGACACCCTGATGACCCAAATGAGCACCTCGTTTGACGACCGCGTATGGACGTATGCCTACGACGAGCAGAAGAACCTCACGAGCGTGACTGACCCGATGAACCACACCGTGTATTATGCCTACAACCGCGACAACCGCATCAAGACCTTTACAGACGAGGAGGGCTATTCCACCCACATCACTTACAACGATGACGGGCAGGCCCACCGCATCAAGACGGACTTGACGGACAAGTCCATTCGCTACGAATTGGCGCAGCATAAAACGGTATTTGTAGATTATCTGACCGATGGCAACAACCAGTTTAGCAGTTACATTTGGGATGATAAAGGCCGCGTGATTGAAAAGGTGGGCAACTGCTGTGGTTTCAGTAGCAAATTGTCCTACGATGAGGATAACAATGTCATTCGCCACGAAGATGCCAACGGCCATGTGACTACCTACACCTACGACCAGAATGGCAATATGCTCACGGCCACGGATGCTTTGGGCTATACGGAGCATTACACCTACGAAAGCACCTATAACAATGTGACTTCCTACACCGACAAGAAAGGCAATCTTTACACCTTTACTTACGATGCCAACGGCAACTTGACGACTTCTAATGGGCCGATGAACACGAGCACCAGTTATACTTACAACCAATATGGGCAAGTGCTGACGGCAACCGATGCTAACAACCACACCACGCAGTATGAGTATGACACCTACGGCAATTTGGCTTCAACAACCGACGCCTTGGGACATACCACGGCCATGACCCACACGGTGCATGGTTTGGTGCAGTCCATTACAAACCCAAACATGGGCGTGACGCAGTTCGTGTACAACCGCATGAACCGAATGACCCAAACCACCAATCCCTTGAATCATGTCTTCGCAATGGAATATGACAGCAAAGGCAACATCGTGAGGGTGACCAATGCCTTGTCGCAAGCCACCATAATGACTTACAACGCCTTGGGACAGCCGCTGACCGTGAAAGACCCCTTGAACGGTGTGGTGCGATACACCTATAACGCCAAGCGTAAGGTGGTGCAGACCCAAGACGCGATGAATCACGTGTCGCGTGTCGTCCTTGATGACCATGATTGGATTACCATGCGCATTGATGCCTTGAACGACACCACCCGCTATTATTACGACAACATCGGGCAAGTGATAGGAGTGGAAATGCCTACGGGACAATTCATTACCTACCAATACGATGTTTTGGACCGTCTCGTTAGCGTGGCTGACCAATTGGGTACCATGCAAACCTACGTTTATGATGCCAATGGCAATGTCGTTTCGCTGACGGATGCCGAAGGCAATACGACTACTTTCCAATACGATGCCTTGAATCGTCTGATGCAGACCACTGATGCGGAAGGCCATTCGGAATATTACACTTATGATAACATCGGAAATGTATTGAGTTATACCGATGCCAAGGGCAACACAACGCTCTACACCTACGATGCCATGAACCAAATGCTGACCGAGCGCGATGCCTTGAACAATGTGACCACCTACACTTACGATGCCAACGGCAACCTTGCTTCGGTGACCGATGCACGAGGCAACACGACTTCCTACCAGTATGATGCCAACGACCAACTGACGAAAATCACCTTTGCCAACGGCAAGACCCAGCAGTTTGCCTACGATGCCAACGGCAATACGGTAACCTTTACCGACGAAAGCGGCCATCAGATGGGCTTTGTGTATGACGCTTTGACCCGCTTGACCCAAAAGACCTATCCGAACAACACAACTGACAGTTTCACCTACGATGCCAACGGCAACATGTTGACCGCCAACAATGCCGATGCGCAGGTGTCGTTTACCTACGACAACGGTGGCCGTATGCTTTCGGAAACCTTGAACGGCAAAACGACAAGCTATGCCTACAATACCCGAAACAGGACGGTGACGAAAACCTATCCGAGTGGCCGGACGATAACGGAAGAGTACGACTACCGCCAACGCCTGACGGGGTTGAAGGAAAACAACAACTATTTCGCGACCTTGGGCTACAATGCCAACGACTATTTGGTCCAACGCGCATACGGTAACGGAACGACCACCACCTTCGTTTACAATGCCTTGAACCAGTTGACGCAGTTGACCGACAACCCCAACATTGCCAATGTACAGATGACATACGATGCTGTGGGCAACATGCTCTCGAAGAAGGACTTGCTTCGCCCGACCAAGAGCGAGGTGTATGGCTACGATGCGCTGAACCGTTTGACGAGTTTCAAGCAAGGCGAGATAACCACAGGCGTGGAGATTCCCAACCCATTGAAGCAGGTGCAGTATGCGATGGATGCCTTGGGCAACCGCACCACCGTGACCACCAACGGTGTGGCAACCCAATACACCGCCAACAACATGAACGCCTACACCGCCATTTCGGGAGGCCAAAACATGAGCCCGCAATATGACGATAACGGCAACATGACCAGTGACGGCATCCACACCTACCAATACAACTACAACAACCGCCTTGTGAGCGTGGACAACGGACAAACTGCCACCTACAAATACGATGCCTTGAACCGCCGTATTCAGAAAGTGGTCGTTGAGCCTGTCGAAACGACGACCAACTACTACTATTGCGGCGACCAAGCCGTTGAGGAACGCGATGCCAATGATGCGGTGTTGGCCACTTATGTATTTGGCATTTCGGTGGATGATGTGCTGCAAATGCAGCGCGGTGGCAACACTTATTACTACCACAAGAACCATTTGGGTTCCGTGGTGGCCCTCACCGATGGCAATGGCAACCTTGTGGAACGCTACGAATACGACCCATACGGACAGCCATTGTTTTTTGATGCCAACGACAACGCTTTGAGCCAATCGGCAGTAGGCAATTCCATTCTTTTCACAGGCCGCGATTATGATGCCGAAACGGGTTTGTATTATTACCGTGCCCGCACGATGCATCCTGGCCTTGGACGGTTTATGCAGCATGACCCGCTGATGTATGTGGATGGGTATAATATGTATAGTTATGTTGAGAATATGCCATTAAGAAAGATGGATCCTTTCGGGAAAGAAAGTCAATCATGCGAAGTAGGAGACGGAAATAAATGCCATGCTGCTACCAATCCATTTAACAAAGAATGTAATTATTGTGGTGCAGAAAACGGTTTTTCTGTCCCAAATTTCGGAGACGAAATATTCAACAGGGCATGCTACTATCATGATAGATGTTATTCTCAAAAACGGAATAAACACGATTGTGATATGGAATTTTATTTTGATTTGAAACAAAGTTTAACTGGTAAATACTTCCCTATTTTGCCATGGATTTATGCTAATGCAGTTGGAATATTCGGAGGACCTGCATATTACGAGAGTTTTTTTCAATCTTTGCTTTTTTCACAATTTCAAGTTGGTAATACATTACTTACTCTATTGTCTTCTTCATTATTTGCGAGTTTTGACTATAGAGCTCTACTTGGAAGACAACTATATTTACTTGGAAAAGCTACGGTAATAGGAGCCTATCAAATAGGAAAAGCCATTGCAATAGGAGCTTATCAGATAGGAAAATCAGCAGTGATAGGCGCGTATCAAATAGGAAAGGGAGCAACAATAAGAACATATCAAAATGTAGGAAGGATAATGGAAAGAGTTGGAGAGAACTACTATCATAGTACAAGAATTTATATTTGAATTGAATAAAAGGCTGAATAAGAAAGAAAATGAATACAATAATAAAAATAATAACACTATTAAGTCTGTTTTTGTTATTATCCATTAATGGGAATAGTCAAAGCGTTAATGATAGTCCCTTTTGTGGGAAAGGGGAGCAACAACCAATAGAAACCATTCCAACCAAGCCAGACCCCCGCCCATCTGATTCAACAGACATTCCAGTGGAAGAGCCTGTTGACCCCAACGAAATCATAGGCACAAGGGGTTACGATGCATTGGGCGATACCCTGCAATGGGTGGCGGCAACGGCTTCTTTGCCTTACACCATCTATTTCGAGAACGACCCGGAGTTGGCCACTGCCGCTGCGCAGAAGGTGGAGGTGAGGCATAAGATTCACACCAAAGCGGACATTTCCACCTTCGCCATCGGGGCCTTCGGCTTCGGCAACCATGTCTTCACCGTGGAGGGCAACCGCTCATCCTACCAGCAACGGTTAGACCTTACGCAAGACATGGGCATCTATGTGGATGTGGTGGCCGGCATTGATATTGTGGCGGGCGAGGCCTTTTGGATACTGCAATCCATAGACCCTGCCACGGGCTTGCCGCCGCAAGGCACTCAGCAAGGCTTCCTGCCCGTCAACGACGAGAACCACAGCGGCGAAGGCTACATGACGTTCACCATCAAACCCAAGGCCAACGCCTGCATCACGGGAGACGAACTCACCGCTTCGGCGAGCATCGTATTCGACATCAACGAGGCCATCCCCACCAATGTGTGGTACAATACGGTGGATGCTCTGCCGCCCACCACGCAACTCACAGGCACAGACAATGGCAACAACGAAGTGTTGTTGCAGTTCAGCGGGCAAGACGATGAAGGAGGGTGCGGCATCAAGCAGTACAAACTCTATGTGTCGGACAACTACGGCGCTTATAGCTTGTATGATACTTATCCTGTTGGCAGCGAGGCGACTTATCCCACTGAATACGACCACAGCTACCGTTTCTTCTGCCTTGGCGAGGACAATGTGGGGAATGTGGAAGGGATGAAGGAAGCGGAAGTGGTCATCGAGGCCTATCCTGACGGTTTCCCGCTCTTTGTGGCAGGCTATGGTGAAAGCACCAATGCGGGCTGGAAGCTCATCGCTTCGCCCATCGCAGGCAGCATCGCGGCCACGACAGTGGACAACATCTTTGCCGCGACACAGTACGATCTCTACTATTTCGATCAAAGTGAGCCGTTGGAGTGGCGCAACTATAAGTACGAGCCTTTTGAACTCGTGAATGGCCAAGGGTATCTTTACGCCACTAAGGAAGAGCAGACCTTGGTTTTCAGAGGCACATACAATGATGCCGAAACGCAAGAGGTGCCGCTCGTTTACATGGAAGACGCTCCACACTCAGCTATGCGCGGCTGGAACCTCATCGGTAATCCGTTTACAATGCCAGCCTATGCCAATAGAAGCTATTACACGATGAACGAGGAAGGTGCTGCCATTGAACCGGTCGCAGTTTCGGAATGGGTTCCAATTCCTGCCTGTCATGGCGTAATGGTAAAAGCCGAAGCATCGGGTGAAATGGTCACCTTTAGCAGAGCAGTCCCGCAGAATGTGCCCGACCAAGGCAGTATTCATATTGATGTGGCGCAAGTCAACTCACGTGGCAGTGTTACACATGACAAGGCCATCGTCAGTTTCAATCCCAATGACCAATTAGACAAGTTCATCTTCAATGAAAGCACCTGCAAGGTTTATATTCCGCGTGGTGGTAAGGATTATGCCATTTTTGCATATACAGACAAAATAGGCGAAATACCTTTGAATTTCAAGGCAACTCGCAACGGCGAATATGCCATCAGCGTCAATCCCGATGGCACAGAATTCAATTACCTCCACCTCATTGATAATCTTTCGGGTGCAGATGTGGATTTGTTGGTTCCTAATCCTAATGAAGGGCCGGCGAGTTACACCTTCACCGCCAAGACTTCAGACTATGCTTCGCGGTTCAAGTTGGTGTTTTCCGTCTGCGTCTCCGCAGACGGCGACAATGGCGATGATGCGCCTTTTGCTTTCATCAACAATGGGAACATTATCATTGTTGGCGCTGAGGCTGGCACCACGTTGCAGATTGTGGATGTGATGGGGCGTGTACTTGTTAGTACTGACAATGTGCGCAGCTTCTCTACCAGCGGAATGGCCAAAGGCGTGTATGTTCTTCGTCTTATCAATGGCGAGGATGTGAAAACGCAGAAAATCGTCATAGATTGATTGTTTTCGGTTTGTGGAAACGCGACAATTCGCGTTTCCACAAACCCTAATCACTTCTGATTAAACGGAATCCGATTCTGGATCGACCTGCCCAAGGTCACCTCATCGACGTATTCCAAGGCATCACCAACAGCAATGCCTTTTGAAATCACCGAAATCTTTCCCTCGAAGTCCTTCAGTTGCCTGAAAATGTAGAAGTTGGTCGTGTCGCCCTCGATGGTGGCAGGCAACGCCAAAATGATTTCCTTAAGGTCTTCTTTCTGAGTGCGTTGCACCAATTGTGCAATCTTCAAGTCGTTGGGCGAAATTCCTTCAATTGGGCTGATGACACCCCCTAAAACGTGATAAAGACCATTGTAGGACGCAGTTCTTTCGATGGCCAACACATCGCGCATGTCGGCCACCACGCAAAGCGTGTTTTCGTCGCGGCGCGGATTGCTGCAAATGGAGCAAACCTTTGTGTCGCTGATGTTGTAGCACCGCTCGCAAAGCATAATGTTGCGTTTCATTTTCAACAGAGAATCAGCAAGTTGCTCGGTTTCCAAATCTTCACTGTTAAGCAGATGAAGTGCCAAGCGCAATGCCGTTTTCTTGCCTATGCCCGGCAATTTCGACAGCGACTCGACCGCGTTTTCAAGCAATATGGATGAATATTCCGCCATACAATAATCGGCGCAAAATTAAGTTATTTCCGTAAATTTGCACCGTTAAAACCGAGAAATCATGAAAAGATTTGCCTTAATCCTTGCCACGCTGATGTTTGCAATGACTGCTGTGGCGCAAGATTTCAACCGTACTGATGCCAAAGGCCGCCGCCAAGGACCGTGGCGCGACTTTTATCCCAACGGGCAACTTCGCTATGAAGGCCAGTTCAAGAACGACAAGTGCAAGGGCGTTTTCAAATACTATGACGAGCAGGGTAACTTGAAGGCTACCAACGAGTTCGACAAGTCGGGCGAGAAGGCTTTGAACAAGATTTTCGCCCCAAACGGAAAGATGGTTGCGACGGGCTATTACCTGAACCAGAAGAAGGAAGGCGAGTGGAAATATTTCGACGAGGTTTCGGGGCAATTGCGCTTGGCTGAAGACAACAAAGAGGGCAAGGTGCATGGTTGGTCGAGGCTCTACAATCCGCAGAACGGCATGCTTGCCGAGGAAACGCAATATGTTGAGGGTCAGCCCGAAGGCCAATGCAGAAAGTATTCAGACTCAGGCGTTTTGCTGATGGAATGTCAATACCGCAACGGCTTGCTTGATGGCCCAGTCAAAACCTATTATCCCAGCACGGCCTTGAAAGAGGAAGGCCAATACGCGAAAGGGGAGAAGACGGGCATTTGGAAAACCTACAACGAAGATGGCGACATCCTCGCTGAGGAAGCCTTCGGAGAACAAGAAATCCGCTGATAATCAGTTACATCTCTTGAGAAAATCTTCCAAGTTTGGGCGGCCATATTTGTCCGCCAACTTGTAACATTCGCAGGCCTTGTCCACTTTGTTGAGCAAAAAATACGACCTGCCCATGTTGAAATAGGCATCGGCATAGTCGGGTTTCAGTTCCACGGCTTTCTCGAAGTCGGCGATGGCTTCCCTGTATTTTTGCGCGTTCACCTTGGCGCAGCCGCGATAGTAGTAAGCCTCATAGTTGTTTTTGTCGTATTTGATGGCTTTTGTAAGCGTCTCCTCGGCCTCTTCAAAATTGCTGTAACGCAGTAATTGTTTTGAACCTTCTTCTGTGTAAATCCTTGATTTTGCGGGATTTTCGCAAGCGGCAAGGGCAAGAAGGAGCAATGTGGAAAGGATTAAGGTCAGTTTTTTCATTTCGGGTCGGTTTTTGCGATGATGGATTTTACTATGTCGATGATTTCATTCAGTTTGGCCTCACTCTTTGCTTCGCAAAGGAAACGGAGGTAAGGTTCTGTGTTTGAGGGTCGTATGTTGAGCCACCAGTCGGGATAGTCGAGGCGATAGCCGTCGAAATCAAGGAATCTTTCGGGCTTTTCGAGGTTGGAGAAATGGTCTTTGACCGCGTCCATTGCGGCTTGTTTTTGCTCAATCTTGAAATTGATTTCGCCCGAGTTGAAATAGGGTGAAATCTCGTCAATGATTTGGCTCAAAGTCTGCCCGTTTTTCTTGCGCTCGGCCAATAGGCGAAGCACGATGGATGCCGCCAACAGCGCGGAATCGGAATAGTAGAAATCGCGGAAATAGTAATGACCGGCCAATTCTCCGCCATAGCAACCATCCAACTCCCTGAGTTTCAGCGCGGCGTAGGCACGACCCACGCGCCAGGTTTCCACCTTGGCTTGATAAAGGTTCAAGTATTCCTGAATGGCACGCGAACTGCGAATGTCCTGAAGCACAATGCCTTTCTGGTGTTGCTCGCCAATGAAATAGTCGCCCAAGAAGGCAATGATGAGGTCGGGGCTGATAAAGCGGCCTTTCTCGTCGATGAAGGTGATGCGGTCGGCGTCGCCATCGAAAAGCAAGCCGATGTCGCATTTCTCTTTCAGCACCAAAGCCTTGATTTGCTCTTGCGCATTGGCTTCCAAAGGATTAGGTTCGTGGTTGGGAAAATTGCCGTCCAAGTTGTCATTGATGTAGTGTGCCTTGCCAATCAATTCGTGGACGAACAGTGAGGCCATGCCGTTGCTGCAATCCACTGCAATGTTGAGGTTCGACAAGTCTCCGACAAACTGCTGTTGGAAAGCAAGATAGTCGTCGTAAACAGTCTTCTCCCAGATTCTGCCTTTCATGGCACACGGCACTATGGCTTTGTCGCTTTCAACCAAGGCTTCCAAGCGGTTCAGGCCAGTGTCGTAGCCCACGGGAAGGGCGTTTTTGGCTGAGATTTTCAGTCCGTTGTGGTGCTTTGGGTTGTGCGAGGCTGTGATTTGGATGGAGGCATCATAACCGTATTTTGCTGTAGACCAATACACTAATGGTGTGGTGGAAAGTCCGATGAAGTCCACGTTTTTGCCACGGTCGGTGAGGCCACGGGTGAGGGCATCAAAGAATGTTTCGGATGAGAGTCGCATGTCGCGACCCACCAAATAGGTGTCGGTGTCGAGCACATCGGGCAGGAAATAACCGATTCGGTAGGCGATGCTTTCGTTGAGGTCGGTGCCCCATTCGCCACGGATGTCGTATGCTTTGAATGCTTTCATATATGACTATTTCAAGATTCCTTTTTGATTCAATGCTTGTTGGTATTTGGCAGCGTTGCGGTTGTGTTCGGCCAAGGTTTTAGCGAAATTGTGGTAGCCGGAGAAATCCTCCCTTGCGCAAAAATAGAAATAATGGTGCTCCTCGGCGTTCAGCACGGCCTTGATGGCGGCGAGGGAAGGGATGCAGATCGGGCCGGGCGGAAGGCCTATATATTTATAGGTGTTGTACGGCGACTCGATTTCCTTGTGACTGTCGAGGACACGGCGGATGCTGAAGTCTTTCCAAGCGAAAACCAAAGTCGGGTCGGCTTGCAACAACCAATTGTTTTTCAGTCGGTTGAGATAAACTCCTGCCACACGGGGCATTTCGTCGCTCATGTTGGTTTCCTTGTTGACGATGGAAGCCAAAGTGCTGACCTGAATCGGTGTCAGGTTTTTGGCTGCGGCTTGCTGTTTGCGTTCATCGTTCCAGAACTTGTTGTATTCCTGAAACATACGCGAAACAAAACCCTCGGCATCGGTGGTCCAATAGAACTCGTAGGTGTCGGGCAGGAATAGGGCAGGGATGGTCGCGCTGTCGAAACCCAATTGGTTGATATACTGTTGATTGTGAAGCAGGTTGGAGATGGAAGTTGAATCTGCCTCGATTTGATCAGCAATGCGTCCGGCTAACATGTCAACATCTCGAATATTGTTGAAAGTGACTTTCACCGGGCTTTGCAATCCACCCCGTAACATATTGACCAACTGATTGTTGCTCATGCCGTTCTTGATTAAATAATGACCAGGACGAATGTTGTTTGGATAGTCTTTTTTGCTCGCCACCCAATCAAAACTCTTTTTGTTTTCAATGCTATGTGTTTCGTCCAATAGTTCAATCACCTGAGCATAATCGGCACCCGTTGGAATGAACAAGTCGACATCTAATTCAGTGAGGGTGTGTACATTAGGCGACACTAATGTCTTGTAGAACCAATACCCGTAAGCGGCCCCGAAAACCATGAGTATCCAAAGCACCAATAGTACCCTGTTACGGATGCGCTTTTTCTTGTCTTTTTTGCTGTTTTTGTTCTCTATTGGCAAAGTGGTTTTTATCTTTATCATAGCATGATGCGTTTTTCGGGCTACAAAATTACGAGTTTTTTTGTTTCAGCATACATGTGTTTTTTTTCCATAGTTTTAGAAATTGTCGTATGTTTACAACCGAAAACAGTATTATGGGCATTACACCATACATTTTTACGAAAAAGTTGTTTCTTTTGGTTGCCGTGCTCAGTTTTGCCGTGCTCACGGTGCAAGCTCAAAACAACACGCATCAGAGCATCAATAGTGTTTTGAAGCAAAGTGCAGGCAAGGAGATGAAGCTGATGTACTAAATACCAGAGGAGGAGAAGGTGCCGGCAATCTTTATTTCGGGGAATGTGGCGTATAAACTGAAAACAGTCGTTCACCAAGTGAACGAATCGAAGCAGGATATTTTTGCCGAGAATCTCGACAATATCTTTCCTGGTGCCGTTGTTTACGCCGACCAAGACTTGGCTAACGGCAACCCCACCCTGGTTGGTCTCGACTATGGTACGGTGACTATTAGGGTGGATTTCAACACGGGAAAAGGCAAGTCTACGTCCGTCAGCGACGTGAAGAACAGTGCCGACGCCATCCCAATCGGCCCTCTACAGTATATTGCAGTCGTCGGATTATAGGCCTCCGGTGGGATTGAACTATAAGAAGACGTATGTGTCAAGCGTAACTGAAATGGCGATGAACCTTGGCGTGAGTGTGAGTTTCTTGGAAATTGCCTATGCCGCACATGGTGACTTGTACTTTCCGCAACAATGCAAAGCATTTCTTGGGTGCAAAACTCAAAATGCGGATTGACTATAATGTGGTGGAGTTTGAACAGGCGGATGAAAACAGTGAATTTGTCGAGGTAGAGGTGCTTAAAGATAGTTGTGCCATGGACGGATACCTTCGATGCATTGAGCATGAACTCAGTTTTAAAGGTTCGAAGACCTTTCCGCTGAACCTTGATAAGGGGCAATACCTTTCCGGTCCTATACGGATGCAGGTGATGTGTAGGAAATTTTTCTGGGGCAAATGGCGCGATGATGTGGTTGGGTATATATATCCGGATAACGGTGAGATTGGCATTGATATCAGCGGTCATGTCGTCTTAGTGGCAAGACTACCTATGTTGACGAAAAGTCGAAGACCCAGTTGTTGACGTACTAACAATGGCTTTTGATCTTCTGATATTCCAGCTCATCAATAAAACCCTCCAAGGTCTTAATCCAATCCTTTCGCCTGCCGCAAACCTCAAATCCTTGACTGAGAAACAGTTTCTGGCTTTCCGTATTGGTCTCGTCCACAGAGCAATACACTTGATGGAGCAGCAAATCGTTGAAAAGATAAGTGATGCACAACTCCAATGCGGCTTTGGCATAACCTTGTTGGCGAAAAGTTTTATCGATAAGGATGCCTAACCCGGCGCGGCTGTTGATGGGGTCGTAATCGTAGATGTCGATGCAACCGATAGTTTGTCCGTTTTCGGTCAGGTCAATCATCAGGCGGAGTTGCTTTTGTGAGGGCAAGTCGTTGTCGCTCAACAGGAATTGCTCGATTTGGAAGCGAGAATAGGGGGCATGGGTGCCGCTCACCCGCCAAATATCGCGGTCGTTTTCCCAGCGGAAAATCAAGTCGGCATCCTCTGGCTCGGCGCGACGAAGCGCAATTGTGTCATTTTTGATGAACATTTTTCGCTTATTTCGTTGAAAAACCCTCTTTTGCGAGCGGGTTGGCACATAATTTGATAAACCTCACCCGCTGAAATTTTCGACAAAAATACGCTTTTCGGCGCAATAAAGGCGGAAAAAAAGCATTAATGAGACGATAAACAATTAAAACCCAATAGAGATGAGAAAAGTGAGTATGACTTTGATGCTTGCCGGACTGTTGTTGGCGGCATCGTGCGCGAATCAACCCGAAAACGCTAATGTTAGCGAAAACCAAACTGAACAGCAAGAGCCTGCCACTGAAATAGAGCAGGTTCAGCAATCCAAAGTGCAGCGCGTGGCCTTTGTGCCCACCGAAAGCACTCCTGACTTCGTCGATGCCGCCGAGCGCAGCGTTGACGCAGTGGTCCATATTATGACGAAAGTGGTGAGGCAAAGCACTACTTACAACGACTTTTTCGGTGCTTTGCTCGGACAATTGTATGGTTATCCGGGACAGACCCGCAACAACACGATGGTGGCTTACGGTTCTGGCGTGGTGCTGACCCCCGACGGCTACATCGTCACCAACAACCACGTCGTGGAAGGTGCTGACGAAGTGGAAGTCACCTTTAATAATAAGGTGAAGAAAACCGCTACCATCATCGGGACCGACCCTACCACCGACTTGGCCTTGATTAAGGTGGAAGCCTCTGATTTGGAGTATCTTACCTTCGGCGATTCCGACAATGTCCGCATCGGCGAATGGGTGTTGGCCGTGGGTAATCCCTTCAACTTGACTTCGACGGTCACGGCAGGCATCGTGAGTGCCAAGGCCCGCAACCTCAGCATTTTAGGTGAAGGAACATCTGTTGAATCTTTCATCCAGACTGATGCTGCCGTCAATCCGGGCAATAGTGGAGGTGCTTTGGTGAACACAAAGGGCGAATTGGTCGGCATTAATGCTGCAATTGCTTCGCATACAGGTTCTTACGAAGGATATTCCTTCGCCATTCCGTCCAACATTGTCCGCAAGGTGGTAGATGACCTTTTGCTTTATGGCGAAACCCAGCGCGGCTATTTGGGCATCCGCTACGCCGAACTCACCGCAGAGTTGGCCGAAAAGGAAGGCTTGGAAGACATTGACGGTGTTTATGTTGCGGAAGTGATTGAGGACGGTGCTGCCAAAATTGCAGGCATGAAAAACGGCGATGTGATTACGGCCATCAACGGCAAGAAAGTGAACACGGGCACCCAACTGATGGAGAGCGTCCGCCAGTTCCGCCCAGGCGACAAAATCGACGTGGAAGTGAACCGCGACGGACATCACCATCACTATACACTGACCTTGCTTAACGAGGCTGGCAATGTGGATGTGGTGAAGAAGGGCGAGAGTTTCTTCAACTCCGACCTTGGCCTGATGCTGCAACCTGTCAACCAAAACGACAAGAGCCGCCTTAACATCAAGAGCGGATTGAAAATCGTTGAAATCCGCCAAGGTCGCTTCATGGGATCGGGCATCACGGAAGGCTTTGTCATCACGAAGGTGAACGGCAACGCCGTGAACAGCAAGACCGATTTGGAGAACGCCCTGAAAAACAACCGCTCGCGCCGCACGAGCATGGAAGGCGTTTATCCTAACGGCATGGTGGTGAACTTCTACTTCAATTAATTGAAGAAAAAGTTCAAATTTTCCTGAAATCCAGAGATTTCGGTACGGTTTTTGATAATATTTTACTTTTGGATTTGGGAGGGACGAGCCTCGCGCCGTTTCTCCCAAGCCGAAAGATTATGCGAAAATCAAAACAGAGGAGAAAGGCATGATGAGAGAAAATGAAACAAAACAAAGTTAAAACAATAAAAGATTTGAAGAAATGAGACAACTGAAGATTTCAAAACAGATTACCGACCGCAACACGGGGACGTTAGACAAATACCTCTCCGACATTGCGAAGGAGTCGCTGCTGACCACCGAAGAGGAGGTCGAACTGGCGCAGCGCATCAAGGCCGGCGACCGCGCCGCTTTGGATAGACTTGTGAAGGCCAACTTGCGCTTTGTCGTTTCGGTGGCAAAACAGTATCAGAACCAAGGACTTAGCCTCCAAGACCTTATCAACGAGGGCAACCTCGGCTTGGTGAAGGCCGCACAACGTTTCGACGAAACCAGAGGCTTCAAGTTCATCTCTTACGCCGTGTGGTGGATTCGCCAGAGCATCTTGCAAGCCGTGGCTGAGCAGGCTCGCATCATCCGCTTGCCCATGAACCAAGTGGGCGCGTTGGCGAAGGTGAAGAAGGCCGTTTCGATGTTGGAGCAGAAGTTGGAACGTCGCCCCACCGTCAAGGAAATCGCCGATGCGGTGGATTTGCCCGAGGACAAGGTTGACCAACTGATGAGCCTCAACTCGCGTGCCGTTTCGACCGATGCCCCCATCGACGACCAAGACGACACCAACTTCTTGGACATTTATGTAACTGAGGATGAGGTGCAAACCGATTCGGCAGTAGAGAAGGAGTCGACCAGCAGGGCCATCCGCAGGTCACTTGACATGCTCAACGAGAAGGAGCGCACCATCATCTGCATGTATTTCGGATTAGGCTCGACGCGAGAGTATTCGTTGGAAGAGATTGCCATGAAACTCAACATTTCGCGCGAGCGCACCCGACAAATCCGCGACCGCGCCCTGAAACGCCTGAAGACGGAGCCGAATTCTCCGCTCTATCAGATGTACATGAACCAATAAAGGAAAGGCTCGAAGGAGCCTTTTCTTGTTATTGCGAAATTCCCTATTCGCGAAAGAAAAACCAAGTCGGGGATTGAAAAAAAGACTATCTTTGCTGCCAAATTACGTAATTGTATGAAACAACTTTTCAAGGCAATAAAACTGATTTGGCAGTGTGACCGCCGCTCGTTCTGGTTGAGAATTTTTTATGTGATCATATCGAGCGTCCTCCCTTTGCTGAGCCTTTATATTTTGAAATTTCTCGTGGATTCCGTGTCAAACGAAACGGCTCCCGTTGTTTTAGGAATAGAGTTGGACTCCATCACACTTCTTGTCGTATTTTGCCTGATTTTCATGGTCACTCGGATGGTGAGCGTGTTGAGCGGTGTCAATAGCGACATTATGACGCAACGGTTGATGGACTACATCAGCGACCGGGTCCAAAAGCAGTCGGCAAGACTCGACATGTCATATTTCGACAACCCTGAGTACCACGACACCTACCATCGTGCCCAGACCGAGGCCAACTATAGGCCCATGCGCATCCTTGAAGGATTCATGGGACTTATCGGTTCGACCATCACGATTTCTGGTATTGTCGTCATGCTTTGGTCTGCTTCCAAATGGATTATTTTGGTGATGATACTTGCCGTGATGCCCTCGTTTGTGGTTCGCATCCTCAAGGCACGCAAAATCTATGCGTTTCGACGCGAAAACACCCAGAACATCCGCCGCACAAACTATTATTCGGCCTTGTTGAACAACAAGGATTACGCCAAGGAAATGAGGACATTCAGCCTTGGCTCCTATTTCCGCGAAAGGTTTGTCAAGATACGCAGCAGCTATGTGAAGGACTTGATTCGCATCTCCCGCCGCGTGGCTGTCTACGACATGTCGAGCACGGTTGTGGAGATGGCCGCCCTGTTTTTCGTCACCCTCTTCCTGATTACGAGTACAACTAATGGAGCCATTTCCGTTGGTTCCTTTGTCATGCTTTTCGAGGCTTTCAGGCGTGGACAGTCGCAGCTTACAAGTTTGGTGAACAGCGTCACCGGACTGTACGACAATAGGCTGTTCATCAGCAATTTGTTTGAATTCTTGGATCTTGAGCCTTCCATCAAAAGCCCTGATCACCCGATTCCATTCCCTGAAAAGGTGGAGAGTGTCGAGTTTAGGGACATTTCGTTCCGCTATCCCAAGATGGATCACGATGTGTTGAGCCATTATAATCTTGTGGCAAAGGCGGGGATGGTTACCCAGATTGAAGGCCAAAACGGTTTCGGAAAGACCACTTTGCTGAAGTTGCTCTTGCGCTTGTATGACACTGACAAAGGAGCTATTTTGATTAATGGTGTTGATGTGCGCGATTATGATTTGCAAGAGCTGCGCCGAGGCATTGGAGCCATTTTCCAGGATTTTGTCCGCTTCTATTGCACTGCTGACGAAAACATCAGTTTCGGCGATGTGAACCATTACGACCCAGAGAGGGTTCACCATGTAGCTGGACTTTCGGGTGCGGACAAGTTTATCGAACAACTTCCCAAAGGTTATGCCACACCTTTGGGACGCATGTTCGACAATGGAGAGGAATTGAGCATGGGACAATGGCAGCGTGTGGCTTTGGCCCGCCAGTTGTACGCCAATTGCCCCATCATGGTCTTCGACGAACCCACTGCATGGATGGACGTGCCTTCCCGCGATAGATTCTATAAGACGCTCGAAGAATTGAAAAACGAAAACAGGGTAATTATCATCATTAAACATATTTGATTTACTAAACTAACACTTTGAAAATCATGAAGAAATACGAATTGATTGCTTTGCCTTACGAGGCAAACGCCCTTGAACCTGTCATCAGCAAGGAAACGCTGGGTTTTCACCACGGCAAGCACCTGAACGCTTATGTCAACAACCTAAACGGCCTTATTGAAGGTACCAAATTCGAGGAGATGTCGCTGGAGGAAATCGTGAAAACCGCCGACGGTGGCGTGTTCAACAATGCCGGACAAATCCTGAACCACAACCTCTATTTCACACAATTCCGCACCCCGAAAGCCGACAACCAGCCTACAGGCGTGATTGCCCAATGGATTGACCAACAATTTGGTTCATTCGAGGCTTTCAAGGAGGAGTTTACGAAAAAGGGTGCCACGCTGTTCGGTTCAGGCTGGGTGTGGCTCTCTGTCGATAAGGAAGGCAAACTGCAAATCACGCAGGAAACTAATGCAGGCAATCCCGTGCAGCGCGGTTTCAGGCCTTTGTTGACTTTCGATGTGTGGGAGCACGCCTACTACATTGACTATCAGAACCGCCGTCCCGACCACTTGAATGCCCTTTGGCAAATCATCAATTGGGATGTGGTCAACGAGCGACTTTGACGATTCGATGGGTGCTGATGCTGCCACCAAAATCTAATTGCAGCAAGTAAACGCCCTCGCTTAACCCGTTCAAATTGAGTCCAATCTGTGTCCCCGATGCAGGTTGGTTCTTCACCAAACGGCCAAAGACATCATAAATCAGGATGTTTTTGACCGTTTTTTCTGTCGTAATGCTCAAAGTCGAATGGAATGGGTTAGGGAAGACTTGGCAAGAAGAAACATAATTCTCGATGGAGGAAGTATTGATAATGCTGACTTCCTGTATGTTGTCGCCAATCATGGGATAGTTGGTGGAAACCACTCGGATTTTATAATGTTGGCTTTCGGCAACATTGGGAATTAGCGCAATAATGCTACCACTCGCGTTTGTGTTGACGCGACCTAACTCTAAGGGATTGTCGAAGTCGCCATTGGCATCGGAAAGTTGGGCTATCACTTGATTGGCCGATGCGTTGAGATTGTCGGGCGACATGGTTCCCGTCAGAGTAAAAGGAATGGTGACCATCGAACCTGCCGTAAATTGGTTGGAGGCCAATTGTTCCATCATAAGTGTTGGATTGTAAATCAGCAAGAAGTCATCAAAAAAGAGGTCGTCGTCAGGGCTGCCTGTGCCTGGGGTTTCGTTGGTTGTGGCGGCGAAAAGAATGTAGCGCACATCGGTGCAGGGACCATTGTTATTGAAAGGGATGCTCATTCGACGCCAAGTGTAGTCACCATTCGCGGTTGAAGTTCGTGTGAAAGACGAAACCGCAGTGGCAACATGCTTATCGTCAGGTTCTTCGGTGCCGTCGGCAATGATTTTGTAATCGGCATCGCCGTGGACGACGGCTTTCACTTGAGCTTTGTCGGTGGTGCTTTGGCTGCGGAAACACACCCAAACGGAAACCGAATCCGGAAGTTGGCTGATGAGGGTGTTGAAGGAACTTTCGGCGCGTTGCGTATAGTTGTAATTGTCTGAGCCAGAGGCTGACATGCTACCGGCATTGATGCGCCCGTTGGTCAGCGTGCCGTTGGCGGTAATGCCCAAAATGCTGTTGGGAAAGACGCGAACACTTTTGCTCCCGTTGGAACCGGGTCGCGTTTGCGAAGACTGCTCGATTTGGTTCGACAAGAAACCCGCCCAAGTACCCGTAGCAGTGCCACCCGAATGCCAATGCGTTGGCTCGTTGACTGATGTCGCTTCGCGTGTGGTCCATTGCTCAAAGCCTCGATTCTCGAATTGAGGGCCGTATTGGGCAGAAAGGTTAAGGCTTAACAAACTGAAAAAGAATAAAGTAAGAATACTGTTGACAAAGTGTTTCATAACTTTGGTCGAATTAAAAATAGCGCAGCAAAAATACGGAAAAATGACATTTGATGAATTATTTGGTGACTTTTCCGTACTTTTGCCAAAAATTATCATCTATGAAGAAAGTTTTAATCACTCTCGGTCTGCTGCTCTTCGCCTTTGCCGCGAGAGCGCAGTGGACTTTGCAAACCTACGGCGAGTACGACTACACCCGCACTTCGGGCAGTAGCGCATCGTTAGCCTTGAAAGGCAATTACCAATTGGCCAACAATTTCAACATCGGAGTGGGCTTTCAAGCCACAACTTGGGGCCGCTATTCATTGAATTTGCAATATCAGGTTGATTTGCTCAAGTCGAAATGCGGCACGCTCTATTTGGAGAACCGCTATCTGTATCGGTTGTTCCCCAAATACAACTTGCAGGAATTCAATGTCATGTTGGATTTGGGCTGGCGTGCCCGACACATCAATTTCCAGCTGGGCTTGGCCAACCGCTACACTGCTCCCATCCCTTTGCGCAAAAACGGCGGCATGGAGGTGGTTTTCGAGCCGATGAATGTCACTTTCTGTCTTGAAGGCTTCATTTTCGATCAAAAGCACCCGTGGAACGTGGGCGCACGATTCTCCAACTACAGAGATTTCGTCATCGAGCGTGTCACGTTGTTTTTCTATAGTTTGAGCGGTTATTATGAACTTGGCGACAGACTAAGGCTCACCGCCGAGGCTGGACTTCATCCGTGTGGTCCGCTCAACCTTTCGGCGCAATACAACGGCTGGTTTGGCAATGTTGGACTGATTTGGAAACCATAAAAACTACATACTATGAAAAAGCTACACCTTATATTAATGGCAGCCGCCGCGATGTTGGCCACTGGCTGCGACCGTTTGGACATCGCTGCAATGGTCATCAACCGCAGCGACACTGAGGAGCGCGTGGCCGATTGGCTCGACTACAATGCACAAAACAGTATGCCCGTCATTGAAAACGTTCCTGATGAATACTGCATCTATTCCACTTCCGATTCGCACTATTCCAACCGCGATGGCTTTGAGTTGCAGGGACCGAAGGACAGATTGTATAAATACGTGACCGCCGAGCGCAACGACCCGAAGGCCATCTTTTCCTTTCTCGTGGGCGACTTGGTCAACTCAAGTGGCGAATCGGGTTATCAACGGGTAGAGACCTCCATGCGTTTCAATTCCGAGACCCAAGCCAAGAACGACCCATGTTTTACTGTCCTTGGCAACCATGATTTGTATTTCGATTGCGCCAAATTCTACAAGCAATACTTCCACACCTCGACCTATACTGTGACGGTGAAGACCGCAGGCGGCCATAAGGATTTGTACATCCTTTTAGATTCGGGCAACGGCACCTTCGGCCGGCGCCAGACCAAGTGGCTCGAGGAGCAACTGGAGCATCGTGCCGACTATCGCCATTGCTTTGTCATTAGTCACAACTGGCTGTTCCGCACTTCGTACAATTATACAACCACTCCGGCAGCCAACCTTCCGCAGGACGAACAGTACGCTTTCATGGACTTGATGAGCCGCAGCAATGTCGACATGGTGCTGATGGGGCACTTCCACATGCGCGAGCAGCGTCAGTTTGGCGGCGTGCAATACGTGATGACCGACAACCTCAACGATGGCGGGAAACCGAGCTATTTGGTGCTGACGGTCGGGGAGAAGGTTACTTACGAGTATGAGGAATTGGATATGGATTAAAACCTATAGACGAGCAATCCTTTCACAGCCCAATCGTGGAAGGCACCGCGAAAAGCGATGTCGTCTGCCTCATATTGGGTGTATTGCTGGCCATTGAAGGCATCGCGGCTGCGGAAATAGAACCAGTTGTAAGTGAATTGCGTCGAGAAATAGAAACGATCCAAAGTGAGGCTGATGGCTGCGCTGCCGATGTAATTGGGCATGGGATAACACAAAATCTTGGTGACTTTTTCGCCGGTTTTTTGCCCGTCGTTGTTCATTTCGTAGGCAGTGGTTTTTAGGTAGTTGAATACCGTCAGCACGGGCATGGCGGTCAAGTTGATGGTAAGGTTGCGAAGCCCTTTGTCGCGAGCATCGACGGGGTCTTTATGCCAAGGCACAAAGTTGACCGAATAGCCACCACCCATCGAGGCTTGCATCGTGGCGAAACAGTCCAAGAGGTTGTAAGTGTTCCATGAGGCTTGGGGCGAATTGTAGAGATTACCTTGCATGAAACGTGCCGTCAGCATCCACGAACCGGCTGTGCGGCGTTGCACCAAACTCTTCTTGTAGGCTGCCGGATAGGCAAAACGCTTGTTATTGAAGACGTAATAGCCATCGATGGAAAGGCTTCGCAGTGATGCTTTTTCTTCTGTGATGAACTCGTCTTCAGAGGAAACCTTGCCATCTTCGTCAAAAAAAACGATTCCCGAAACGAAAGGATTGCTGATTTTGAAGAAATTCAGACGCACGCCCCACGATTTTCCAAGGATATTGAAAGCGAAGGCTCTCTTTTTCTCTGCGCTTCGAGGCCCCACTTCGAGTCCATAGCCTAAAACGACATTGCCATAGCCGACTTCAAGGCCAATTTTCTTGCAAAGACTTTCCCTAAGTCCGTAGGTCGAAATGCCTTTGAGCAAGTGTGTTTCGTCTAATTTGAGGTCGAAGTCCACGCCCACATCGAAGCCCGCTTTTTGTCCAGTGGTGAACAAACCCAAAGAAAAACCGGGTTTCGGTTGGTAAATGTGCGACGAGTCAACCACAGCGGGCTTAGTCAGAAAACGGTTGACCTTTCCCCAAAAGGTGGTTTCTTGGGCTTGCAGGGAAGCGAAGCAAAAAAACAGGGCTGTGATGACTATGAGTCTTTTCATTAGTGAGGAATTTGGCGCAAAGGTAAGTATTTTTTGCAATATGAGATATGTCGGCAATTGAATGTGAAAATCCGTCCATAGCGTGCTTAGAACATGAATTTTTATGGTTCTAAGCACGCTATAAACGGAAAATTATTGTGATAAACACCTGAAAAAATTGATTTAATAAATTGAAAATCAATAATTTTATTCCTTAAAAAGGTCTTCTATTGTAATTGCGCTTTGAACGCTATGTTGATACACATTCTGTTTTACTCCGAATGGTGTTATCAATGTCAGATGGATGGATTTGTGGGTCTTTTGCGATTCGATAAATCGGCCGGTTTTGTGACGGAAGTCGGCATCGTCTTCGTTGTTGATGGCATATTCTTTTGTCGAAAACTTCATTTCGCAGAGGTTGGTCACTCGGTCGGAGCGGTCGATGACCATATCGATCTGTGCTCCAGCACCATAGACAGGGTCTTTCAGCACTCGCCACGAAAACACCTGAGTGGAAACGCCTGCAATGCCCAACGCTTGTTTGATTTGCTTGAGATGCTCGAAGCAGACTCGCTCAAAGGCCAAGCCCTCCCAAGTGTTGCGGACGGGTGTGTTGGTGTTGACACTCCAAAAGGCTTCATCCGTTCCCGCCGTGTCGCGCAGGAATTGGTAATAAAACAAAGTGTAATTGTCAATGAGTTGGAAGATGGCGTTGTTTCGCTTGATGCCTTTGTAACCGTATTTTCTGATGAAACCACAGGCTTCCAAATCCTGCAACACCCGCGTCAGTTGGCCATTGTTGTCGATATTCCCTTCGCTGATGAGTTCCTCGCGGGTCAGCCCCATACGCTTAGTGCCTAAAATGGAAACCACTTTCAAGTATGGTTCGGGATTTTTGAACAGCGAATCGTATAGTTCCTTGTATTCGTAATGCAGTTTACCGCGAGGCGAAAAAAACAGATTGTCAATGTTTTGAGCTGCACTTTTCCCTTGTTCTAACAGCGACCAATAATAAGGAACGCCACCCATCACCATATAGGTTTCCAAAAATTCAAATCGGCTCATTTTCAGGTGGCGACTTTGGGCATATTGTTCACATTCATTGAGCGTAAAAGGTTGTAGGTGAATACGGTAAGTCACGCGATTGTGCAGGCCGCCGTGGTTGCGGAAAACATTGTTGATAATCCATGAGGTGGCCGAGCCGCAGATGATGAGCAGGATGTCTTTGCGGGCTGTGGCATAGGCATTCCAAAAGTGTTCGAGTGCTGAAACGAAATTGGAGCGAGGTGCGTCCATCCACGGTAGTTCATCAATGAAAATCACTTTTTTGCCCTTCTTTTTTTGGTCAAGAAACTCCGAGAGGAGAAAAAAAGCATCGAACCAGTCGGTGGGAATGCGACATTTCTTCATGCCGCTTTTGATGAGCGACAGCCTGAATTCCTTCAGCTGTTCCTTCGTTTTTTGGTTGGCCAAACCTGAGTGTTGGAAGGCGAATTTATACTTGAAAGTCTCCCTGACCAAGAAAGTCTTTCCCACGCGCCTACGACCCATTATAGCGACAAATTCAGAATATTCGGAATCATACGCTTTCAATAATTCGGTTATCTCTGATTTTCTGCCTATTAACATGATTAAAAAGTGTATGTTTTCGGCTGCAAATTTACAAAAAATCCGTTTATAGCGTGCTTAGAACATGATTTTTTGTGGTTTTAAGCACGCTATGAACGGAAAAATCGCCCGCCGGAAAACTTTCCAACGGGCGATTTTGTACCTGAAAGTCGGCGATTATTTCGCCTCCTTCGGATAAGTCAATCCCATGTTATACAGGATGAACGAATAAATGTCGGCCTGCTCTTCCAAAACCTTGGAGATGGGTTTGCCGCCACCGTGACCGGCCTTGGTGTCGATGCGGATGATCTTGGGCTGGTCGCCGGTTTGGGCTGCCTGCAAGGTGGCTGCATACTTGAACGAGTGGGCAGGCACAACGCGGTCGTCGTGGTCGGCAGTGGTGACCATGATGGCAGGATAGTGTACGTCGGTACCGCTCTTGATGGTGTGCAACGGCGAGTAGGCATACAAAGCCTTGAACATGGCCTCGTCGTCCTCGCTGGTGCCGTAGTCGCTGGCCCAGTTCCAGCCGATGGTGAAGAGGTGGTAGCGCAGCATGTCCATTACGCCGACCTGCGGCACGGCCACGGCAAAGAGGTCGGGGCGCTGGTTCACTACCGCACCGACGAGCAGACCGCCGTTGGAACCGCCATTCAGAGCCAAATATTTCGGCGAAGTGTATTTATTATTAATAAGGTATTCGGCGCAGGCGATGCAGTCGTCAAAAACATTCTGTTTCTGCAACTTGGTGCCGGCAATGTGCCATTCCTCGCCGTACTCGTTGCCGCCGCGCAGATTCATCTGGGCATAAATGCCGCCATTCTCGATGAAGGGCAGGCGCGAGGTGCTGAAGCCAGGATTGAGCGTCACGTTGAAGCCGCCGTAACCGTACAGGAAGGTCGGGTTGTTGCCGTCTTTCTGCAAGCCTTTCTTATAGGTCAGGAACATCGGGACTTTGGTACCATCTTTAGAGGTGACAAAGACTTGCTCCGTAACGTAGTCGTCCGACTTGAAGTCGATGGCGGGCTTGCGGAACACGGTGGAGGTATTGTCGTCGATGTTGTATTGGTAAATCGTGGTCGGGAAGACGAAAGAGGTGAAGGCATAGAACACTTCGGGTTCCTTATATTCGCTGCTGAAACCGACCGAACCGTAGGTGGGCAAAGCAATTTCGTGGAGCTGCTGTCCGTCCATGGTGTAAACGTAGGCGTGGTTGGCGGCATCCTTGTCGTAGGTGACAATCATCTTGCCCTTGGCGAGGTTGATGCCTGAAATCACATTTTCGCACTCGGGAATCACGTCCACCCAATTCGCCATCTGAGGGGACTTGGCCGAAACCTTGCAAATACGACCCTTCGGCGCGTTGTAGTTGGTGAAGATGTACAAAGTGCCGTCAATCACGTCGATGGGGCTGTATTGGTAGTCCATGTCGTCGGCAATCTGAACGAACTTACCCTTCGGGTCTTGCATGTCGCGGATCCACAGCGTGCTGCCAGCGCCTTGACCGCTCTCGAAGAGGAACATGTAATGCTCGTCGTCGGTGAGGTCCACCTGGTGGAAATAGCGCGGCTGGGCGGGGTTGTGGTAGAAGAGTTCATCCTGCTCCTGCGGCGTGCCGAGTTTGTGGTAATAGATTTTGTGGTTCTCGTTCACGTTGCTGAACTCCTTGCCGGCTTCGGGGCGGTCGTAAGCGGCGTAGAAGAAGCCGTCCTTGTACCACGATGCACCCGTGAACTTGGCCCATTCGATGTGGTCGGGGAGGAGTTCGAGGGTGGCCATGTCCTTCACATAGATTTCAACCCAGTCGGAGCCGCTGCGTTGGATGGTGTAGGCCATGTATTTGCCATCGTTGGAGAAACTGATGCCGCCCAACGAGACGGTGCCGTCATCGGAAAGCTTGTTGGGGTCGAGGAGGACGGTAGGCTCGCCGTCGAGCGTTTCTTGCATGTAGATGACGCTTTGGTTCTGGAGGCCGTCGTTCTTCGAGTAGATGTAGCGGCCATGCTTCTTCGAGGGCATACTATAACGCTCGTAATTAACGATTTGCGTAAGTCTGTCCTTGATGGCGTTGCGAAAAGGGATGTGGCTTAGGTAGTCTTGTGTGACTTCGTTCTGCGCCTTGACCCATTTCGCGGTCTCGGCGGAGGTGTCGTTTTCGAGCCAACGGTAAGGGTCGGCGACCTTCGTTCCGAAGTAGTCGTCAACGACGGTTTCGTCCATGCGCGTCTCGGGGTAAGCCTTGACGGAATAGCGTTCAGGCTGCTTAGGTTGTTGGTTGCAGCCCATGAGGGTGATGGTGCCCATAACTAATAAGGTGAGTTTTTTCATTATTGTGTTGATTTAAGGATTTAAAATTTAAAGATTCAAGATTTGAAGTTTCAGCAAACAAAAGTACGACAAAATGCTGTATGAGAACCCAAAATCTGCAACAAATCAATATTTTTTGTAGTTTTGCGCCGAAATAGTAGAAATTTGCGAATATCGATGTAATGGACAGTATCAAGGCTGTGCCTAACAAATGATTCAAATCAAAAGCCGAGAAAAGTCCCCGCTTTTCTCGGCTTGGTCATAATCTTTATAGTGTGTGATTACACCAACTCCGCCCAGAAATCCTGTGGCAAATGGATGTTCTCCACATTGACGGCACCGGCAAACAGCGGCGCAATCTCGGCAGAGGTGAAGCCCGCAATGCCGCAGCCTATCTTGGTGACCAAGAAAGTCATTTCGGGATGCTGCTTGGCGAAGGCGATGAACTCGTCCACGTAAGGCTTGATGGTGTTCACGCCACCTTGCATTGTGGGGATGGCATAGCTTTGTCCTTGCAAACCAACACCTTGACCCCAAATGGCTCCAAAGTTCACTCGGGCGATTCGGGCCGCACCGCCAGCGTGAGCACCAGCGAGATTGCTGCCGAAAACGAAGATTTCGTTCCTGCCAAGACTTCTAATGTTGTCAGGCGTGACACGGTGACTGAACTCATTTATTTCGCGATAGTTTCGGTTCTCACGGTTCGACTTGGATCGGAACAGCTTGCGGGCCATTGAAGGCATGGCGGCAGTCATTTCCCGCTCTTCTTCGAGGCGGCTGTACATCATCGTGCGCGACTTGCGCTCTTTGGCCCAAGCCTCGCGCATTCCGGCATCGTCGTCGGCAAAGGCCATGTGGTTGTCGATG
>CAMVCZ010000039.1 GCA_947166105.1 uncultured Bacteroidales bacterium | reverse complement strand
TCTTCCGGAGTGAAGTCCAACAACTTCAGGAAGTTTCTGTTTCTGAGGTTAAATGCCATTACTATTTAATTTAATGATTTAAAGATTGAAATTTCAAGATTCTTTTGTCGCTTCGCGCCATTTTGAGGTGCGAAGCAATCCAGATATAAATTCGCTGCAAAATTAGTCTTTTTTCTTGTACCGTTCAATTTTTTGTTTCGCAAATGTCAAAACAGGGCATTTATCGCATAAAGAGGATAATTGGTCATCCACGATTGCTCGCGGTAATCCGACATGGAAAAGCGCATCCCGTGCAATTCAGGATTTTTTTCCACAAAAGCGGAAAGGCTCTTCGACTGTAAGTTTTCTTCCGCTTTCACCTCAATGGGAATCACACGGTTGTCGCGTTGCACAAGAAAATCCACCTCGCCCCTTGAGTTTTCAGCCGACCAATAATAGATACTGTTCTTGCACGACAAGCACAATTGCTGATACACAAATTGCTCGGTCATTGCTCCTTTATAATCGGTAAAGATGGCATTGCCTTCAAGCAGCACTTGTGGCGGAATGTTGCTCAACGCACCCAAAAGTCCTACATCAAGCATGAACAATTTGAACGCCGAAAAATCCTCATAAGCCGACAAAGGCAACTGTCCCTTTTTGGTTCGGTTGACTTTATAGGCCAAACCAGCATCGCTCAGCCATTCAATGGCCAACTCGAAATTCTTTGCACGCGCCCCTTCCTTGAGAAATCCGTAAATGAATTTCTTGTTTTCCTTCGACAACTGTCCGCTGATGCTTCGCCAAACCATCCTCAAGCGCGGCACCTCGTTGAGCGGAGCATGTTTCGAGAAATCGCGGTCGTAGGCTTCAAGGATATTCTGTTGCAATGCTCTTACCATAGTCGTATCCATTTGTCTTACAAAGGCTTGCACAACCTCTGGCATTCCCCCAACAAAATAATACTGTCTTAGCAAATCTTCCAATTGCGGAGCGAATGTCTTTATCGAATCCCAAAGTTGTTGGCGCAAGGCTTCCACAAATTGACCCTTGCCCAAGGCCTCAAGAAACTCAAAAAACGACAACGGATAAAGCATTTGGAACTCAACTTTGCCAACAGGAAAACTGGCTTTTTCGTGCATGGCAATACCCAACAGCGAACCGGCGGCAATGATGGGTTGCTGGGGTTTTTGCTCGTAGAAATACTTGAGTGCCGTAATTCCTCTCGGCACCTCTTGTATCTCATCTAAAAGCAGTAAAGTATTGTCATCGAGCCGAATGCCTGTGGCCAAATAGATTTCAAAAAAAATCCGCTCCATATCAAAATCCTTAACAAACAACTGATGCAACTGGGCGTTGTTTTCAAAATTGATATACACATGGTTGGCGAAAGCTTGTCGTGCAAAAGTTTGCATCAGCCAAGTCTTGCCCACCTGCCTTGCTCCTTGCAAAATCAGCGGTTTACGGTTAGGTTTGTCCTTCCAAGCATATAAATCATCGATGGCGTAGCGTATCATGGTATGTTGGTTTCAAATTTCGCCGCAAAAATAAGGAAAATCTTCTCAAATTTCCAAAAGTGCGACTAAAAAGTGTACGATTTATACAAAAAGTGCGACTAAAAAGTGTATGATTTATACAAAAAGTGCGACTAAAAAGTGTAAAACGGCATTTTTCGATCTTCCAACAATGTATTTACAAAAAACGCTAATTTTGCAGCATGATTATCCTCGACAATGTAGTCGTCACCGACGAATTCCTGAACGCCCAATTCTGCTGCTGCCTGCCGCGCTGCAAAGGTTGGTGCTGTGTGGCCGGCGATGCTGGCGCACCTCTCGAAGCCTCTGAAATAGAGCAAATTGAAGACAACCTCGAAGCCATCAAACCCTATATGCGCCCCGAAGGCATCAAAGTGGTGGAAGACAACGATGTCTACGATTACGACGAAACGGGCGAACTCGTCACACCTTTGGTGAACGGCGAGGAATGTGCTTTCGTCTACTTCCACGAGAACGGCACGGCCCTTTGCGCCATAGAAAAGGCCTATCTCGAAGGCAAATGCGACTTCTGGAAACCCATTTCATGCCACCTCTACCCTATCCGCTTGGTGGAGAAAGACGGCTTCACGCATATTCTCTATCACGAATGGAGCGTTTGCGTGCCCGCCAAACGCAAGGGCGAACACGAAGGCATCCCGCTGTGGAAATTCCTCAAAGCCCCGATGGTGCGCAAGTTTGGCGAGGATTGGTATAATCGACTGGAAAAGATGATCTTGAAGGGGTAGATTATTCTTTCACCACCTTGTCCGAGAACACCTTGCCGCCCTCCAACATGACGCGCATCGTGTAAGTGCCGACGGGCAGGCCAGCCATATTGAGGCTTTCCAGATTCTTGCTCTGTGTTTGCACCAAGCGGCCTTGCAGGTCGTAGAGCTCGATTTGTCTGGGTTTTATGTCGGGCGAGTATTGCAGGAGGAGTTCGTTTTGGGCGGGGTTGGGGTAGAACAGGTAGGGGCGGATGGTGGCTTCCATTTCGAGTGTATTCCCTCCATCGTCTTGGATGATAACAACTGAAATGCTCCCAGGGATTTCCATGTATTTATATGAACCTATTGCAACCTTTCCATCATGCAAAACAGTCATACATGTGGCCCAATGGAACATGTCTGGCTCAAGGAAATAGCGCGTCCATTTTATGTTTAGGTTTTCGTCGAGGCAAACCAATACCAAACGGTTATTGTATCCCGTATCGGTCATGTACGAATAGTAAACCGTACCATCACTCAAAGCGGCAGTCCAAATCGGTGAAGGGCTGTTTGTGTCTTCTCTGAACAATTGTATCGCCTTGATTCCGTGTGTTTTGTCAAATTTGGCGAGGCAAGCCGCCATTTCCCCGCCTTGGAATATTCCAAACCTTGAAGACAACAAATAGGTTTCGTCATCAAAGGGGATGATGTGCTCGTGGAAACCGCCCGAAAAGTGGCCGTTTTGATAGATGTAGTAACGATGGTTTTCCACGACCTGAAAACTGGTGTCTATGACATAAGCCATGATGGAATTTGCCTGACTGCCGCCGATGTCTCTGCCAATGTAATAGTATTTTGGAGAAGACTTGTCATACATTCCAGTATGTCTTTCATGAATCATCAGTGATGCGGAGATTGATTCAACTTCTCGACGGTTTTTGATGGTTCCGTCAAGACCTATGCGAAGCATGTAGAATTTCTGACTGCACCAATAAGAAGCGATAATGTCGTTGTCAGCATCAATGAAAAGGTCTGATGAGGTAATGATGTAATCGTATAGAAAGTCCTCAATTATTATGTTGGTTTCGTTGCAGATGTTCAAGTCGTCATCAATGAAGGTCATTTTTAAACAAGTGATACTGTCGTTTTTGTCTTGTTCAAATCGCGCATAAAGATAACTACCGCTTTCGTTAGGAACAGGTTCAAAAAGAGTTCGGAGCGGCACATTATCAAGTGGAACAAACAGAGAATCAATCAATTGTCCTTCCATAGAAATTTTATAGAAAACAACTCCGAGGTCAGGACCAGAGTAGGGTTCAAAAAGTGGACACTGCGCAATGAGTGTGTTGTCTGAGGCTTCAACAATGTTATGGAAGTTGAAATACTTGCCGTTTTGGTGCTGAAAATCCAGAACTAACTCTTGGGCGTGCAAAGAGCCTAAAAGCAATAGTGACAACCCCAATAAAACAAACTTCTTCATAAGGTTTATTATAGTATTGGTTATCTTTTTCATGTTGTTTAAGTTTTAGGGGACTTCTAATTATACTCGATTTACTTGTTTTCGGGTTGTCAGGATGCCGAAGTCCCGTTTGGGCAGTCCTTTCAACCCGCTGCAAAGGTATGTATTTTTGTTCTATGTTGCAATAGTTTCTGATATCAAGAATAATCCTATGGCAAAAGCCTTTGCTTTCATGTTCCGAAAGAATTTTTCCCTGCAAAAATAAAAAAAACAATTCATCGTTTGCAATTTGTTGTATCTTAGCCGTCCAAAACCTATAGATTGAAACGCCTGCTTGTCATATCGGCCCTAATGTTGTGCTTCTTCGCCGCTTTCGCCCAAAGCGAGGACGAACCGAAGCACAAGCGCATAGACTTCTATGGCTATGTGGTTACTGCCGACAGCCTCCACCCTATCCGCAACACACACGTAATCAGTAAAATGGCACATTGCGGCACCATCACCAACCAGCAGGGCAAGTTCCACATCCAAGCGCATGATACCGACACGCTTTGGGTGAGTTGCATCGGCTACACTCGCCGCCTCGTCGCCATCGACCCCTCACTCACCTCCGCCGACACGCTCGTCATCCGGCTTTATCCCGAAACCATCACCCTCCGCGAAGTGACCGTGCTGCCTTTCAGCAACTACGAGAGCTTCAAGGAAATGCTCATCACCATGCCGAGCATCAAGACGCCCGAAGAGATTGAACGACTTTATGAAGACCTCGACGAACTCTGGCTGAGCCGTACCCCTGTTGGCAACGGCATGGTTTCCATCACTGCAAACCCAATCCAATACCTCTACGACAAATACAACAAGTCGGCACGCCGACAGGCCACGCTGCTCCGCAACCGACGCATGTATAACGACGTGCTGCGCGAGCAAGGCCGCACCGACGAACTCCTCCCCGATTCCTTGGATTTTGCCATCGACTACAAGATGTATGAACTTGACGAAGCCGCCGAAGCAAGAAAAAGCAAAAACATGCTTGACACAATAAACATGGTGGGGAAAGTGAAGCCGATGGTACCGAGAAGAAAATACATCCGTATTGGAAACTAAACCTTTCCGTCAATGACCTTCCGCGATTGGCTTTATAGCATCCTCAATCTCTTCTACCCTCGCGTTTGCGCGGCTTGCGGCGAAACGCTACTCAAGGATGAGGAGACAGTGTGCCTGAAATGCCGCTATACCCTTCCTTTTACGGGTTACGAGAACCATGCCGACAACCCTTTGGCGCAAGTCTTCTATGGGCGTGTGCGCTTCCATGCGGTGACCGCCTGTTTTTTCTTCGCCAAATCAGGCAAGGTGCAGCATCTTATCCACGAACTGAAATACAAAAACAACCCGGAAGCGGGCATTTTCCTCGGCCAAGAATTAGGCAAAACCATCAAAGATGCGCCTCTGTTTCAAGGCATTGACTACCTGATTCCCGTGCCGCTCCATCCCCGACGCGAGAAACAACGCGGCTACAACCAAAGCCTGTTGATTGCACAAGGCATCAATGAAGCGACGGGCATCCCGATTGGCGACAAATATCTCATCAGAGCGGTGTACACAACCACGCAAACAAAGAAATCAGCCGATGAACGACACAAAAACGTGAAGGACATCTTCGAGGTGCGTTTCCCCGAAGAACTTGAAGGGAAACATATTCTTCTAATCGATGACGTTTTGACCACAGGTGCCACCTTGGAATCGTGTGCGCATCAGTTGGAAAACATTCCTGGGATTATGATTAGCGCGGCCACAGCGGCTTGCGCGGGGAATTAATAGATGTAGGGCTGCCATAATATGACAGCCCTACATTCCTGTTGTTAGGTTTAATTAGGCTTGATAAACCTTCGGAGCCTCCTCACCGTCAAGGACGCGCAAGCCATTGAGAGCCAAAGCCTTCATTTCGTCCTCACCAGGATAGACATACACGGGTGCGATTTTCTCCACATGCGACTTCACGAGGTTGCAAAAGCCTTTATCATAGGCCATGCCGCCTGTAAGGAAGATGGCATCAACGTCCATGCTCATGGCCGAAGCTGCGAGACCGCCGACTTCCTTGGCCACTTGATAGGCCATGGCCTTGTAGACCTTTTCCCATTCCTTGTTGCCAGCCTTCACAGCATTTTCCACTTCAAGGGCATCATTAGTGCCGAGGTAAGCGACAAAGCCGCCCTTGCCTTTCAGCATTTGGCCGATTTCCTTCTTGGTGTACTTGCCGCTGAAGCATGCATCGACGAGGAATCCAGCCGGCAGGCTACCAGCACGTTCAGGCGTGAAGGGACCGTCGCCATTCAAGGCGTTGTTGGTATCAACCACACGGCCTTTCTTGTGTGCGCTCACGCTGATGCCGCCGCCCAAGTGGATGGCGATGATGTTCATGTCTTCGTACTTGCGACCAAGGTCTTTGGCCAACTGGCGGGCGATGATTTTCTGGTTCAAGGCATGGAAAATGGAGATACGCGGGAACAGCGGGTGACCCGAATAACGCGCCACTTCGTCCATTTCATCGACCACGACAGGGTCAGCAATGTAAGCCTTCACACCGATTTCCTTAGCAATGTCGTTGGCAATCAGGCCGCCGAGATTGGAGGCGTGTTCGCCGTTGTAGCCTTCGTTAAGGTCTTTGATCATGAGTTCGTTCACTTCGTAGACACCCGAAACGAGAGGACGAAGCAAGCCGCCACGACCCACGACACAAGACATTTCGCTCAAGTCGATGCCAGCTTCTTTCAGTTCACGCTTGATGGCTTCGGTGCGGAAAGGCTTTTGGTCGGCGATGTGCTCGTATTTCGAGACTTCTTCAGTGGTGTGCTTCAGGTTCTTCTTGAAGACTTGCTCTTCGCCTTCAAACACCGCGATTTTCGTCGAGGTGGAACCGGGGTTTATCGTTAAGATTTTGTATGCCATAATGATGTATTTTTAATGGTTACGCTATCATTGCGGCCAAAGCAATGGAATAGAGTTTCGTCTTCGATGTGTCGCCGCGCGAGGAGAGTACGCAAGGCACCTTGGCACCCATCAGCATGGCACCGACTTCGCTCTTGTCGAACTTGGTGCAGCACTTGTAGAACACGTTGGAGGCTTCGAGGTTGGGGAACACGAGGCAGTCGGCGTCGCCGGCCACGGGGTTCTTCATGCCCTTGATGGCAGCGGTTTCGGCATCCAAGGCGAGGTCGAGGCTGATCGGACCTTCCACCATGCAACCCTTGATTTGGCCGCGCTCAGCCATCTTTGCGATGATGGCGGCATCGACGCAAGCGGGGATACCAGCACTCATCTGCTCGGTGGCGGTCACCATGGCGACCTTCGGGCAGCTGACACCCAATTTTGTGGCTACAGTGGTCACATATTTGAGCAATTGCTGCTTCTGCTTGATGTCGGGAAGCGGGATGATGGCGCAGTCGGAGGCCACCAACAGCTTGTGGTAGTTGGGGTTCTCGATGACGGCGACGTGGGCCAAGGTCACGTTGGGCGGGCAAAGGCCACGCTCCTTGTTGAGGATGGCGCGCATGTATTTGTCGGTGGGCAGCAGGCCCTTCATCAGGATGTCGGCTTCGCCGGCGTTGATGAGGTCGCAGGCCATGGCGGCGGCTTTCACATCGACGGGTTCGTTGATGATTTTGAAGTTTGCCATGTCGATGCCTTCGGCCTTGCACACTTCGGCAATCACTTTCTCGTCGCCGAGAAGGGTGGCTTCAATCAAGCCTTCCTTGACGGCAGCGTTCACTGCACAAATCGTGTGATCATCATTGGCGTAAGCGGCCACAAGACGTTTCTTGGGTTTGCTGCGCAAAACCTCAAACATTTGTTCTAACTTTCTGATTTCCATAATTCTGTATTTAAAGATTTAAAATTTTAAATTTCAAGATTCAGGTTCAATTTATTTCTCCCCATGAGGCGGGAAACGGAATGTTGTTTGCTTTATAATAAAGGATAATCGGGTCGTAATCCAAATCATCAGCCCAAGTGAGGGTTTTCAATTCGGGATGGATGTAGGCTTTCTTGAACAAATTCATGTTCAACAAAAGGTTGTAAGGTTTCGAGGAATGAATCACATCGTCAAAGTCAACAAGCCCCGATGTTCCGTCTTCAAAAGACACTTTGTAGATGTAATCGTGCTGGTATTCAATATTTTTCAAATCGTAATTCATTTTATAATGGCTTGATTTTTACAAGATTACCCTTCTTCGCTTCTTCCCAACAAAGCATCAATTCCTCTTGGTGCATCTTTGCCCATTCAGCAACAAGCCCGAAAGTCTTTGGCGGCAAGTCACCAATCATCAACCCGAAGTCCTTAATCCTTATAGATGCCTCATACTCATTGTATCTCACATGAAAATGAGGTGGATTATGGTCTGAAAAGTTCATCGTGATGATGATTCCTAAAAACCTGCTTATTTCGGGCATTTCGTTATTGTTTGACGGAGCAAAGATAATAAAACTTATCCATCAATAGTAAATAATGTTCAAATCGAGCCGTTTTTCCTGCAATTTCTCGATGGCGCGAGCCTTGACCTTGGTGTTGTAAACCTTCAGTTGTTTCAGGGTCGGGATGTCCTCAATGGGCGACAAACTCCTGACATCGGTATTGTTGACAAACAGGTTTTCAAGTTTTTGCAGTCCTGAGAGCGGTTTCAGCGACTTCACCGCCGTGCCGCTCGCATTGAGGGTAACGAGGTTGTTCATCTTCGAGAGCGGGCCAAGATCGCTGATTTGCGTGTTCTCGATGTTGAGAAGTTCGAGTTTGGTGCTGCCTTCGATGGGCTTCAGGCTGCTGATAGGATTGTTCTGCACATTGAGTTCGACGAGATACCACTTGTTCTCCAAAGGTGCAATGTCGCGCACGCTTTGGCCGTTGATGGTCAGACGCTCAAGCCAGAGAAAATTCTTCAAAGGCTCAAGGCTGATGATGGGGAATTCCATGCCGATTTCAAGTTCCTGCAAATCCACAATACGCTGCAAATCAAGGTCGTTGGGTATTTCATCTTGTATGCCGACGGCGTTTCGGAAGATGGCTTGCCAAATCGGGTCGAGAATGTTCCACCATGTCGTCAGGGCTTCGGTCTGATAAATGACATGCACCTGCCTTTGACTCTCTTTCAACACAATGATTTGGCTCGGGTTGATGTTGGTGCTGTCGGCATAAATCACTTCGAGGTTGTTGTCGTTCATCAAAGGCGAAAAGTCGTTGACGGGCGTGTTCATGATGTTGAGATACCGCAAGTTACCCATGTCCTGCAAGGGCTTGAGGTCGCTGATGTAGGTGTGCGAAATATTGAGCGATTCCAAATTGGCCAAGCCTTGGATGGGTTGCAGGTAACCAATTTCTGTGTTTGAAATGTTCAACGAGCGGAGGTTGGTCAAGCGGCTGACGGGCATCAGGCTTTGCATGAAAGTATTGCCCGAAAGGTCGAGTTCCTGAAGATTGATGACTTGGTGCAACTGCTCAGTGGTCGGCTCCGAGTCGACTTTTATCTGCTTGGAAAACACGGCTTTCCAATAAATGGGCAGTTCAATCCACCAGTTTCTTAGGGCTTCGGTGTCGTAGATGACCAAAGCAAATGGGTTGCTCTTGACGAACTCGCTTGCCTCGGCATCACCGATGTTGGATTGGTCGCAATAGATTTTGTTCAGGCGGCGGTTGCCTTTCAAGGGCGAAAGGTCGCGGATGGTAGTGTTGCTGCAATAGAGTTCACGCAAGTTCTCCATCTCGCTCAGTGTCTGCAAGTTGCCAACGGCTGTGCCCGAAATGTTAAGGCTTTGCAAATCCTTCAGATTGCTGATGGGACCCAAGTCGCGGACGGCAGTGTTGCTAATGTCGAGGCTTTTCAAAAGGGTCAAATCCTGCAAAACGCCCAAATTGGCAATGCTCGTGCCGCTCAAATTGAGCGAAACGAGGTTAGGACAACCCTTCAAATTGTTGATTCTGCTGACTTGTGTTTCGGCAATGTTGAGTTTCTGCAAATTGCGCAACGATTCCAGCACGCTCAGGTCTTCAATGCCTGTGTTGGCCACCTCGAGTTCCTCAAGGGTGATGTTGTATTTCAGTGCCGAAATATCTTCAATCATGGTGGAATTGGCACGCAACACCTTCAGTTTGTTGAGGTTGCGCACGGGCGACAGGTCTTCAATGGAGGTTCCTGAAACATCCAAGAAGGTGAGGTCGGAAAGTTCGCTGAGCGGGTCCAATGTGATGATTTCGCGGATGCCGGAAATGTCGACACGCTGTTTTTGGGTGACGAGTTTCAGTTTGGCGTCCAATTCGGTGAAATCGTCGAGGCTACTGATGTTGTATTCCGACATGGGAATGCCGCTGTCGAACAAAATATCGCCGCCAAGACGGTTTTTCCAGTTTTGCGAAAGGCCGTTCCACCAATTGCGAAGTGCCTCACTCTCATTGATTTTAGTGGTATAGATGCTGGCAATCTTGATGCTGTTGTTCTGTCGGTCGAGGTTGATTTCTATGAAACGATTCCTCACATTGTCGACCTGCTCGTCTGTCACGGTTTTGCCCGTCAAATGCCGCGTCATGGTGACCTTGAAGAAGATGCTGCCATCGTCACGCTTGTTGTTGGCGATGCTTTGCAAATCGAATTTGAAGTTGGCCCATTTGAAGAAGAAGTCAATGTCTTTCAGATAGGCCTGCACATCCTTATTAATAGGTGTCTTGCGGTTCACGTCGAGGTCGTCCTCCACCTGCACCTTGTCATCGATGAAGATTTTGCTCCAACTTTCGGTGAACACGATTTCCTTTTCCGAGGCCGAAGTGGCACTGTCGCCGATGAAGTTCATCGTTTCTTCCAAATAGGCGAGCATCGACTTGATTTCGCTCTCATACTTGGCGATTTCGTCTTTGGAGAGTTTTTGGGCATGACCGCCAAAGGCCAAGCCAAACAACAATATGGAAAGAATGGTTATCTTTTTCATGGTTGATAAAATTTGATGAGGTTGGTTTTTTCCTTTTCAGGCATGTAGACCACATTCGACATGAGCCAGCCGGAATTGAGGCCCGAGCGGTTGAACCACGACACCTCGAAGTACCAGTCCTTGATTTGCAAGACGTGGAACTTCACCGCATCGACGTGCTGGAACACCAATTTGCCGCTCTTGATTTCGTAAAAGAAAAGGGTCAGGTAATCGGGATGATAGTTTTGCGAGGCGTAATACTCGATGACATCGGGGTCTTGGAAGGCCTTGTAGATGTTCATGAAGTCGAGTTCGTGACTCATGGGATGCAAGAAATGCTTTTCCTTGTCAGCCATTTCGCCCGTCGGGAAAAGTTTGTTGAATTCCGAGAAATACACGTTGGTCAGCACCCATTTGGAGCCTAAGCCTTCCTTTTCGACGGCCAAAAAGAGCATCACCTTGACCTCTTTGCCGTTGTATTTGAAAGTAGTTGATACTTCTGAGAACCAACGACCTCCGAGGAAAGTCATGTAGGTTGAATCGCCCTTGGTGACATCCTCAATGAAATAGCGTTGCAGATCGGTTTGGGTGCCATATTTCTCTTGATCGAAAAGCACGGGCAGCGACTTGCGGCGCATTTCGTTGCTGCGATAGTTGGGGTCTTTCGGGTTGAGTTTGTAGCCGAACTGGTCCTCTTCGTAGTTGAACCGGCGCATAAACTGGCCCATCTGCTTGGTCATGGCATAGAGTTCGGTTTCGTCCATCTTAAAATCGCCAATCGTCTGGGCAAAACCGTTGGCAGCAAAGAGCAAACCCAACGCCAAAAGCACAATATGCCAAAAACGCACTCTCAACTCTAAACTCTAAACTCTAAACTTTCAACTATCTATTCGTGGTTTCCTTCACACGCATATCACCCAACAATACATCCCAGAAGCCGATGGTGCGGCCACCGATTTGGGTTTCCTTGCGCTTCACATAGACGGTAATGTCTTTCTTGGTCGTGTCCTTGTAGACCATGTTACCCTCGCGGTCGTAGCCACGGAAGGTCTGGAAAATGGTGATGATACCAACGTAGGTGCCGTCGGGCTGGCGTTGCAAGTCGCTGACATACTCGATGTTGTACCATTCAATCTCGACGCGGTCGTAGTTCAAGCGCATCAGGTGCTCGAAATACTTGCGGACACGATAATAGGTGATTTGGTTGGAACTGAGCGAGGAGACACCAATTTCGGCATCGCTCATGAACAGTTCCTCGGCGCGGTCGATGACGCGGTTGGCCTCGCTGAAAGGCGTTTCCTTCGAGCCGACGATTTTGATGTATTTGCTCAGGTCTCTCACCTTCTCCAAGGCAAGGCTATCGATGGCCTGCTTGCGTTCAAAACTAAGTTCGTCCTGTGCCAAAGCGATACCCGCAAAGCATACGACAAAGGCTAATGTGGCAATGATCTTTTTCATTTCTTTATCAGTTCTATTTCGTTAATCTTTCCGTTGCTGTTGTATTTGATTTCGTGTACCTTTTCGGTGGCCTTCTTCTGGTCTTTCACATAGTTGAGGTACTTTTCGATGGTGGTCGGGCGGTCGTAGTCGTTGAAGCCGGCGTTCTGCTTGATGATGATGAGCACGGGCGTATTGGGCGACTCGAACATGCCCAAAGTCTCATTAATGACGCGGTTGGCCTGACTGACGCTGCTGGCATTGGCGATGCTGTTGAAGTTGCGTCCGAGAACCACATCGGCGGCATTGGCTTTTTCGCGTTCTTCGGCGGCGCGGCGTTCCTCTTCATCCTTTTGGGCGCGCTCGCGGGCCAATTTCTTCTCCACCTGATAAAGCAGGTCGTCAACCTCGGCGTTTTGCAGGTTCCAGTCCTTGATGGTCTGCACGCGGGCTTCCTTCTCTTCGAGACTCCAGAGGGTTTCGTCGTCGAGGATGGCGTTCAGGTCTTTCACGGCTTGGTCGACCCTTGATTTGTACTCAGCCTCAGCCGCTTCCTTGGCGAGGCGCTTCTTGCTCTTGCAACTGGTGGTGCCTCCTATCGTGATGAACGCAGCGAGGAGAACCATCATTACGGTTGTGATTTTACTTTTCATTTTTTATCGAATTTTTCCTAATAACTCCAATGGATGCAAATAAATTGCAAAGGTAGTGCATTTTTTGTTGCAAGGAGCTTTTTGCCACAAAATAAGTGCCAAAATCCTTGGCCATACGTTATGCGCCCAAAGGCATTTTCGCCAGAACCTTGTAAATCGGCCCGGTGGGTTGCAGGAAACTCTGGAAATAGACCAATTCCTTCACGTCGGCGTGGAGATAGGTCTTCTGCTCGATGCTGTTGTAAATCTGCATGAAAAACTGCTTGTCGACCAACGACTTGATGCGGCAAACGGTAAGATGCGGCACAAAGTTCTGACGGTCACGGAGATAGCCCAACTCATCGAAAGTGTCCAAAAGGTCGTTTTCCAAATCAAACAAGGCTTTGGGCTGGTCGTTCATGCCGAGCCAAAGCACACGCGGCACGCGGTTGCTCCCGAAAAGCCCCGTGCGGTCGAAGTCCATCGTGAACGTCTGGTGCTTTTTCGCCACGGCGCGACATGCCTCGATGATGTTAGGAATGTCGTCCACGGGTGTACTGCCGAGGAATTTCAGCGTCAGGTGGATGTTTTCGGGTCGGCAATAGTTGATGAATTTCTCGTGCGGCAGGTTCTTTTTCAGTCGCCCGACGAGAGCTGGAAACTCCGTCCCCGAAGGGATGGAAATGGCCAAAAAGGTGCGTTTGGTGTTCATTGTCTTGAATTTTGCTGCAAAAATAGCAAACTTACGGCGTATACGAAACAAAAAAGCGGATTTGGCAAATGCCAAATCCGCTTTCAGAATCTTTGTAAACCTTTGCCTGTCAAGCCGTTTCCATCATCTTTTTCCACTTGAAATAGCCGAACACAGCGATGATGACATAAAAGCCGTAAAGACTGGCTTTGAAGGGGATGTCCTTGTAGAAATACAGCGCACAAGTGACCACATCGACCACTATCCATACGAACCACTGTTCCAGATACTTACGCGCCAAAGCCCAAATGCCGACAATGCTCAAGGCGGTGGTGAAAGCATCGGCCACGGGAACATTGGAGTTGGTGAACCTTGACAACAGGAAATAAATGGCCGCCCAAATCGCCACGGCAAGACCTATCCACATAAAAGCCAATTTCTTGGGCATGTGGCGGATAGGCAAATCGGCGGCTTTCTGCTTGTGGCGCATCCATGCAATGAAACCATAGACGGTCATGGCCAAATAGTAAAACTCCATGCCGCAGTCGGCGTAAAGTCCTTTCTGATAGTACAATACGATGCCTAACGACTGCATGACGAAGCCCACAACCCACATCCACACGCTGGCTTTGTATTCCAATAAGATGTAGGCCAAACCGAGGGCTGTCGTGGTAATGTCTAACCAATGGGCGGCAAGGAAATCCATGTTACATGTTGCTCTTCATGGCATCTGCATAGGCCACAAATTCGCTTGCCGTCATCTGCTTCAGGAAAAGCAGTCCGTGTGTGGCGCGAATGAGCGGATGCTGGTTTTCGTAAAAATAGTTTTTGCCCAAAACTAATTGTATGTCTTTCAGTTGCTTCACCCAAATCTGCTCCGCCAATTCGCTGAACGGCCCGTCGAAGTCCGGGTTGGGAAACTCGGCCTTGACCTGGGTCAAGTAACTGTCGTTGAAGGCCTTCTCGAACACCGCGATGGCATTGAGCGACACCGGCACATAAACGTTGGCCTCGACAGGATGAAATGTAGACCAAACATTGCGGTAGCCGAAAATCCTCAAATCCATGAGGTTGGTTTCCTCGTTCCAAAGCCTGACCGCCTCGGCGATGGATTGCATTACTTTGTAGTGCGTATTGGGTCCCAAACCCTCATAATCAATGGCCACGGTAATGACGGTGGGCTTCAGTTCGCGCAATTGGTTGAGGATAGGCATGACATCGCGCTCATGGTCTGGAGTCCAGATGGTTGGCCCTTCGGCTGGCTCAGGGGTCTTTGTTTCATTATAAAGTCCCAAGCGCAAGTGGTGTACATGGCTCAACGAGGTTCCGCCATAGGCCCAAACGAGTTCTTCTTCAAACTCGCGGACTTCACCCTTCAACTTATTGATTTCTTGACTGTTGGCTTTACCATTGCGAAGGTTTTCTATTTCGGTCTCGAATCTGTTTTCAACCTCGTCCACGCTCTTCAATTGCCACAACTCGACAGCATCACGCAAAATACGGTGGCAAAAGCCGCGTCGCATTTCGGTGGGATTCTTTCTGGCCACATTGTCAAGGTAATGGTGGACATCCTTTTCTTGCTTGAAACGATAGCCTTTCTCGAAAAAGTCGGGATAATTGACCATTTGGATAAGGCCTTGCTTCAAGAATTTCAATGTATCTTCCAAAGCCTTGAGCAGGAACTCGTCGGTCACGGAATGGTAGCCCGAAGTCATAATGGCGAAATGCACTTGGTTCGACGGGCTACGCATCTGCCTGTTGATGAAGGGCATGATGCCAAGCATGATGTCGTCGTGGTGCGGCCCGGTATGGTAAATGACCTCGTTTTCGATGGGCTTGATACCGCGACGGAGTTTGGCTTCCGTGTCGTCAATGACATGCTGCACGGTATTGAGACTCAAATTGGGAATCTTGGCGCAGCGGATGTCGTTTTGCAAGTCATCAAGCGTCAGTTTATGGGCATAGCGGTCAAGGATTTTGCAAAGGCCTATGACCGCATGTTCGGTCTTTTCGAAGGTCCACGGGCCTTCGTCAAAATAGGAAGGGTTAGTTTTGTTGAACATATAACTCAATCCCGCTTGAAAATATCGCGGGTATAGACTTTATCTTTTACATCATCCAAACAAGAATCGTAGCGGTTGGCGATGATGGCTTGGCTTTGCGCCTTGAACTTTGCCATGTCATTGACCACGAGGCTGCCGAAGAAAGTCGTGCCGTCCTGCAAAGTCGGCTCGTAAATGATGACCTCGGCACCCTTCGCCTTGATGCGCTTCATCACGCCTTGGATGCTCGATTGGCGGAAATTGTCGCTGTTCGACTTCATCGTCAGGCGATACACACCGATGACGCAACGATGCTCATTGGCGGCATTGTATTGGCCTTGGTCGTAGTAGTCGTAATAGCCCGCTTTCTTCAACACTTGGTCGGCGATGAAATCTTTGCGGGTGCGGTTGCTCTCCACAATAGCCCGAATAAGGTCTTCCGGCACATCTTCGTAGTTGGCCAAAAGTTGTTTGGTATCCTTGGGCAGACAATAGCCGCCGTAACCGAAACTCGGATTGTTGTAATGTGAACCGATTCTTGGGTCGAGGCAAATGCCGTCGATAATGGCTTGGGTGTCAAGGCCTTTCACTTCGGCATAAGTGTCCAACTCATTGAAATAGCTCACACGAAGAGCCAAATAGGTGTTGGCAAAGAGTTTCACAGCCTCGGCTTCCTTCATGCCCATAAAAAGGGTAGGCACATCCTGCTTGATGGCACCTTCCCGAAGCATGGCTGCAAATTGATGAGCTTTTTCCTCGATGTCGGGACGCACTAATGACATGATGGCCTCGTTTTCCTTGTCATAGCCCGCAATGGGTTTAGGATACCCCACTATGATGCGACTCGGATAAAGGTTGTCGTACAAGGCCTTGCTTTCGCGCAAAAACTCAGGCGAGAAAAGCAAGTTGAATTTCTTCACACCTTTGGCGGCATATTTCACATACAAACCACGGGTATAACCCACTGGAATGGTTGATTTGATGACCATCACCGCATCAGGATTGACACTGAGAACCAAGTCGATCACTTCCTCAACATGGCTCGTATCGAAGAAGTTCTTTTGCGGGTCGTAGTTGGTTGGAGCAGCGATGACGACAAACTCGGCATCCTTATAGGCTGATGCGCCGTCCAAAGTAGCCGTAAGGTCTAACTCCTTTTCCGTCAAATACTTCTCAATGTACTCGTCCTGAATAGGCGATTTCCTTTGGTTGATAAGCTCCACCTTTTCGGGAATCACATCAACAGCGGTCACATGATGGTGTTGCGCCAACAAAGTGGCGATGCTCAGGCCAACATAACCTGTGCCTGCTACCGCGATATTCATTTTACAATCTTCCGTCAATAATGTTTCTGTCGAGGATGCCCTTCACATCGTAAATGACGCTGTTGTCCTTTGCGAAGGATTTCACATCCATATCGAGGAATTCATTGTGTGCCACGGCGAGAATCACAGCGTCGAATTTGTCTTTCGGGACATCATTGGTCACTGTAATGCCATATTCTTGGAAAACATGTTCAGCGTTGGCCCAAGGGTCATATACAGTGATGTTCGGGGTGTATTCCTTCAAAGTGTGGTAGATGTCGACGACTTTCGTGTTGCGGATGTCGGGGCAGTTCTCCTTGAAGGTAATGCCGAGGATGAGTATGCGGGCGTTTTTCACCATCACGCCTTTCTTGTTCATGCACTTGATGGTCTGGTTGGCCACATAGGCTCCCATGCCGTCGTTGAGGCGACGGGCGTTGCTCATCACGCGGGGCAACACACCATAGACCTGTGCCTTCTGGATGAGGTAATACGGGTCGACCGAGATGCAGTGGCCGCCAACGAGACCGGGACTCAGCTTGATGAAATTCCACTTGCTTGATGCTGCCTCGATGACGTCGTTCGTGTCGATGCCCATGGCGTTGAAAATCTTGGCCAATTCATTCATGAAGGCGATGTTCACGTCACGCTGGCTGTTCTCAATAATTTTACTCGCTTCTGCAACCTTGATGCTCGATGCCTTGTGCGTGCCGTTGACGAGAACGCTGTTGTAGACCTCATCCACATAGTCCGCGATTTCAGGAGTGGAACCTGAAGTCACCTTCTTGATTTTTTCCACGGTATGCTGCTTGTCGCCCGGGTTGATTCTCTCCGGAGAATAGCCTGCAAAGAAATCCACATTGAATTTCAAGCCCGAAACACGCTCAACAACAGGCAAACATTCCTCCTCGGTCACGCCAGGATAAACCGTCGACTCATAGACCACCACATCACCCTTCGAAATGACTTTGCCGACCGTCTCAGAAGCTCCCCAAAGGGGACGCAAGTCGGGATGGTTGTCGCTGTCAACGGGAGTAGGAACAGCTACAACATAGAAATTGCAACCTTTGACTTCCTCAAGGTTAGTGGTGCAACGGAAGCCGTGGTTCTTGATGGCATCCTGAAGCAATTCATCACTGACCTCAAGGGTGGCATCATGACCCGTCATCAGGGCATCCACGCGGGCTTGGTTCATGTCGAAACCTATGGTTTCAAATTTCGTTGAGAAAAGGCGGGCTAAGGGCAAACCCACATAACCGAGGCCTATCACACAGATTTTCGTGTCTTTCATTGTTTATATAGTGTTGTTATTCAGTATGTTATTTCCATCCAAAGGGATGACCACTCAAAGGCAATTTAGCCATCGGATGGTAGTCGCCGATGAGGCCGACGGGCTTCGCATTGCGGATTTCGTAGACAATGTTGATGCAACGACGCGCTTCCTCTATACCGAAACCGCGACCCGCCAAAATCTCCTCATAACTCTTCGTGTGCAGTTCGGTGAAGCCTTGACTGAACTCAAATTCTTCACCGTCAATCATAATAGTGCGATAAGTGCGTTTTTCGCCTTCCACGGCGTTTTCAGGCAATGTATCTGCATTGATACTGAGGAAATAACGCACGCGGGCACGTTTCAATTCCAAATAGCCGGCCACACGGTCGTGAGAGGCCACATGAACGATGTTTTTCTGCACATCGCCGAAAATCCACCCCAGCATGTCGTAAAAATGCACACCAATATTGGTGGCAATACCGCCACTTTTGTTGACATCACCCTTCCATGAGGCATAATACCAGTTCCCACGCGAAGTGATATAGGTCAGGTCGATGTCGTAAATTTTGTCCTTCGGGCCTTCATCCACTTTCTTTTTCAGTGCCACAATCTTGTCGTGCAGGCGAAGTTGCAGGATGTTATAGGCTTTATGCCCCTGCCGTTCTTCCACTTTCTGCAAGGCATCAATGTTCCAGGGATTGAGCACAAGCGGCTTTTCGCAAATGACATCTGCACCCAAGCGCAAACCATAGCGGATATGAGCATCATGAAAATAGTTGGGCGTGCAAACTGTCACAAAATCAATCTGTTTGCCTTCATCTTTCAGTTTGGTATTGTGACGATCGAAAAGCTCCTGCTCCGTAAAAAAGGCAGCCTTGGGAAAATAGCTGTCCATGACGCCTACGCTATCGCTTTTGTCGTAGGCCGACACAAGGTCATTGCCCGTGTCCTTGATGGCTTTCAAGTGCCGGGGAGCAATGTACCCCCCGACACCAATGATTGCAAAATTCTTCATTAATTATAAGTTGTTCTTCTCAATGTCCTTAAAATACTTCACCGTTCCGTAGGTCATCTCGTCGCAGGCAGCGTCGTCGCAAACGATGATGCCTTTCGGGTGCATTTGCAGCACACTGACGGTCCACATTTGGCTGACTGCACCCTCAATGGCATGTGCCAAAGCGCGAGCCTTGTTATGACCGTTGGCCAAAATCATCACTTCGCGGCTGTCCATGACGGTACCCACGCCCACGGTGAGGGCTGTTTTCGGTACCTTATTAATATCGTTGTCGAAGAAGCGCGAGTTGGCGATAATCGTGTCGGTGGTGAGGGTCTTTACGCGAGTGCGCGATGTGAGGCTGCTGCCAGGTTCATTGAAGGCGATGTGACCATCGGGACCAATGCCACCCATGAAGAGGTCGATGCCGCCGTAGCTCTTGATTTTGGCTTCGTAGCGGGCACACTCGGCCTCAAGGTCTTCGGCGTTGCCGTTCAGGATGTTGACATTTTCCTTCTTGATGTCGATGTGGCTGAAGAAGTTGTTCCACATGAAGCTGTGGTAACTCTCGGGGTGGTTCTCCGGAATCTTCACATATTCGTCCATGTTGAAAGTGACCACATTCTGGAAGGAAATCTTGCCTTCTTTGTGAAGACGAACCAGTTCTTTATAAGTGCCAATGGGTGTCGATCCCGTAGGCAATCCGAGGATAAATGGTTTTTCAGCAGTTGGCTTGAAGGCATTGATGCGTTCAATGATATGATTGGCTGCCCAACGCGACATGGCGTCGTAGTTTTGTTCGATAATTACTCTCATAGTTGTATGTTGTTTAAGTGTTGATTGTTTAACTGTTTAATTGATTTATTAATGCGTGTTTTTGTATTTTTGGATTAAGGCCACGAATTTCTCCGTTTCCTCACGGATTTGCTTGACGAATTTCACATCCTCAATCTTGCCGATGACGGCGATTTTCTCATCCTCATTGCGGAAGGTGGCGGTGCGGAACTCATTTTCGTAGTCTTTCTTGCGACTTTCGTAGACTTGGTCGCAGATGAAATGCTGGATGCGGATGGCCTTGTTCAGATTCTCATGCCACATTTCCTTGCTCAGCACATCGGTTTCGTCCTTGTAGAGGAACATCAGCGCGAAGTAGGCATGATGCAATTTCTCGGCCTGATAATTCTTCCAAAGTTCATCGTAACGGTGGTGGATTTCGTCCCAAGTGTTGAGTTTGCCGTCGCGGATGTCAGCACGCAGTTGGTCAACATCTTCTTCTGGCATGGTCTGTCCGCCAAGGTTAATCCATTTGCGGAGTCGCTTGCCTCTCATGGAGTTCACGATGGCTTCCATATCCAATTCGGGATTGGCTTCCAAATAGCGCATCAAGGTATTGACGGCATAATAGGTAATCATGTCGCCGTAGGCGTGATAGGCCTCCAATGGCTTGAGGATACGCACTTTACGCTTTCCTTTCTCCATGTGTTCACCAAAAACCTCCAACTTTTTCACCGTTTCGGATTCATTGTCAAGGAGGTTCTTACCACAGTCGCGAAGGTCGTAATACTCGTATTTCTCGGGATTTTCGCCTTTTTTGCGGAGATAGGCCTTGGCCACCCAAACCTCAAGCAACTTGCGGCCTTCGATGATTTCCTCAACTGTATCAGGGGCAAGGGTCTCAAACTCAATGTTTTGAACCTTGCGCAAACGCTTGTCGCGACTCTGGTATTTCGAGGTGTTGCGGGCGATGGCGTACATGTTGTACATCCACCAATAAGCCGGCATGATTTCCAACTCGTTCTTGGCCGTGTTGTTGTTCACCAAACAGAACGGCAGCATGATGTTGAGTTCGCTCGGATAATCGGCCTTGGAGAGCAATGTGAACGAAGCAAACTTGGAGGAGTGCTTCACGCTGGAGCAAAGTCCAGGCCAGAAACCGCGCGAGGCCACTATTTCACCATCTGTAGCGCGACTGTTGTGGTTAGAACCTATGGTCGCACCAGCAGCCATGTTGCTCTGGCCCATCACGCATGCGGAAATCAGGAACGAGTTGTTGTGATGCTGCTCGTGCGACGGGAAAATCAGGTTGTTCAATACCTCGCAGCATGAAATGGTGGAGTTGTCGCCCATCACGGAATGGATGAGGCGCGCACCGTATTTCAGGTTGCAGTTGTCGCCCAGCACGAAGCGCGTGGCTACAACAGAATAGAAAATGCGGCAGCCGTAGCCTGTTACGCCGTTCACCAAAATAACACCTTCTCCGATTTGCGAAGGCTCTTTTTCCGATGAATTGATGGTGACGTTTTTCAGTTTGCTCGCACCTTTAATATAACAGTACGGTCCGACTTTGGCATCCTTCAGAATCCAACAGTTTTTGATGACGCACGACTCGCCGATGGTGCCGTAGTAGCCACGGTGGAAGTCGACGCTGGCCTGAGTGATTTCGGCAAGGCGTTCCTGTAATTTGGTGTCGTCGATGTATTTTGCCCAAAGGTAAGCGTCGGCGGTAGTCATGCCGTCAAAAGGCATGATTTTGCGCGTCCCGATTTCGTTCATCACTTCCAACCACACGCGCACTTTTTCATCCTCACCCTCCTTGATGGTGCCGTTGCCGAATTTGGAGTGGTCAGTGGTGGAAAGTTCGTGGATATTGAAAAGGATGCTTCTGTCGCCGATGATGTAATTGGCCATGTAATGCACATCGTGGATGGCCACGTCGTCACCAATGTCGCACGAAATGATGCTGCTGTCTGTGATGCCAATGGGCACGCGCAAGTCGTGGTATTGCAGCACTTTGTTGTTCACCCTTCCGATGCGCACCATGCCGAAGAAATGGTTGTTGCGCACCATGTTGGTATCAAACTCGTTGGTGACCCAAATGTCATCCCAATTGGTGGCAGAGTTGCTGTTTTTCACCAAGCGTTCAATCTCGTCGGAACGCAAATGACGCCAGCCGCCTTCGGGTTTTTTCACCTGTAGGTTGCGGTAATAATATTCGTCGTGACCGTCATGCAAATACTTCTCGTCAATGAAGTTTTTATATATTCGGTCATAGTCAATGATAGTTACTTTATCCATTAATGTAATTTGGTATTTATTTAGTTTTCAATAGATTAGTTGTTTACAATAATGTTTCGACTGAGTTCGGGTTATGCCCGTCGTCCCAGTCTGAAATTACGGAAATGGACTAACCACGACACCGTAGCGAATGCCGATTCTCCTGAAAACCGATGGATAAATTGCTACGAACATGAGATTTGTTTATCTGTTTTTATACATGTCGTCGTAATACTTCTGGTAGTCACCAGAGGTCACATTGTCCATCCATTCTTGGTTGTCAAGATACCAGCGGACAGTCTTCTCGATGCCCTCCTCGAACTGGAGGCTCGGTTCCCAACCCAATTCCTTTTGGAGTTTCGTGGAATCGATGGCATAGCGCAAATCGTGGCCAGCGCGGTCTGTGACGTATGTAATCAAATCCATGTCGGCACCTTCGGGACGACCAAGCAAGTGGTCAACTGTGTTAATCAAAACCTTGATGAGGTCGATGTTCTTCCACTCGTTGAAGCCGCCGATATTGTAGGTTTCAGCAACCTTGCCTTCGTGGAAAATCAGGTCAATCGCTCTTGCATGGTCTTCCACATAAAGCCAATCGCGGACATTCTCGCCCTTTCCGTAAACCGGAAGCGGCTTGCGATGGCGGATGTTATTAATAAACAAAGGTATCAACTTCTCGGGGAACTGGTACGGGCCGTAGTTGTTTGAGCAATTGGTGACCACCGTCGGCAGGCCGTAGGTGTCGTGAAAGGCTCTCACGAAGTGGTCGCTACTCGCTTTGGCCGCACTATAAGGGCTGTGCGGCTGATATTTCAAATCCTCAGTGAAGAACTTGCTGCCGTAGGCCAAATGGTGTTTGCTACTGCTGGCCTTAGTGCTGAACGGCGGCATGATGCCTTCGGGGTCAGTCAGTTCAAGGGCACCATAGACTTCGTCGGTGGAGATGTGGTAGAAACGTTTGCCTTCCCATTTCTCAGGTAGGCTTTCCCAATAAAGTTTGGCGGCTTGCAAAAGGCTCAACGTGCCCATCACATTGGTCTGCGCAAAGGTGAACGGGTCTTTAATCGACCTGTCCACATGACTCTCAGCGGCAAGGTGGATGATGCCGTCCACATGCTCGTCCTGCATCAACTTGTAAATCGTCTCGAAGTCGCAGATGTCGGCCTTCACGAACTTGTAGTTCGGCTTGTCCTCGATGTCTTTCAGGTTGGCCAAGTTGCCGGCGTAGGTCAGCTTGTCGAGGTTGATGATCTTGTATTCTGGATACTTGTTCACGAACAGGCGCACGACGTGGTTTCCGATGAAACCTGCGCCACCTGTGATGATGATTGTGCGTTTATATTTCATGTTTCTTTTAGTGCAAGTTCTTAAATGTCTCCGAGTTAACTGTCTCTTTCATCTCGTCAATGACATGAAGCAGGTACTGCCCATACTCGTTCTTTATCATCGGTTGGGCAAGTTGGCGCATTTTTTCTTCCGAAATCCAGCCGCGACGGTAGGCAATGCCTTCCAAGCAACCGACCTTCAACCCCGTGCGTTTCTCAATGACCTCAACGAAAGTGGAAGCCTCACTCAGCGAATCGTGCGTGCCCGTATCCAACCATGCGAAGCCGCGACCGAGGGTTTGCACCTTCAGTTCGGCATCCTTAAGGAACTCTTGGTTGACAGTTGTGATTTCCAACTCGCCACGCGCCGAAGGTTTGATATTTTTGGCCACCTTAACGACCTTGTTTGGATAGAAATACAGTCCCACCACGGCGTAATTGCTCTTAGGCTGTTTGGGTTTTTCCTCGATACTGAGGCAGTTGCCGTTTTTATCAAATTCAGCCACTCCGTAACGCTCAGGGTCGCTCACCCAATAGCCAAAAACTGTGGCTTTTTTGTTCTCTTCAGCATCCTTCACGGCGTTTCTCAAAAGGGAAGTGAAGCCATTGCCGTAGAAGATGTTGTCGCCTAAAACAAGGCAAGCGCAATCATCGCCGATGAACTTCTCCCCGATGATGAAAGCCTGTGCGAGGCCGTCGGGAGAGGGTTGTTCGGCATACTCGAAATGCACACCATAGTCGGAACCGTCGCCAAGAAGACGATTGAAGCCGGGCAGGTCGTATGGGGTTGAAATAATCAAGATGTCCCTGATGCCGGCGAGCATCAGTGCCGAAATAGGATAATACACCATCGGCTTGTCATATATCGGGAGCAACTGCTTGCTCACGCCCTTGGTTATCGGGTACAATCTGGTGCCGGAGCCTCCAGCTAATACTATTCCTTTCATATTCAATATTTTAATATCCGTTAGGATTGTTCTTTTGCCAATTCCACGAGTCGCGGCACATTTCTTCGAGGCCGAATTGTGCTTTCCATCCTAATTCGCGTTCCGCCTTGGCGGGATTGGAATAACAAGTGGCAATGTCGCCCGCACGGCGTGGCTTGATGCTGTACGGAATCTTGATGCCATTGACTTTCTCGAAGGTCTTCACCACATCCAGCACAGAGTAACCATGTCCCGTGCCAAGGTTGTATATCGCACAGCCACAGTTTTTTTCGATGGCCTGCAAAGCCGCCACATGACCTCGGGCCAAATCAACGACATGGATATAATCGCGAACTCCGGTGCCGTCATGTGTGGGATAATCATTGCCAAAAACGCCCAATTCAGGACGCTTGCCCACTGCCACCTGCGTGACGTATGGCATGAGGTTGTTCGGAATGCCATTCGGGTTCTCCCCGATGCGACCGCTCGGATGCGCACCGATGGGATTGAAATAGCGCAGCAGCACGATATTCCATTCGTTGTCTGCCTTTTGCATGTCCATCATGATTTCCTCCAACATGCTCTTGGTCTGACCGTAAGGATTGGTGCAATGCCCTTTCGGACATTCCTCAGTAATGGGGATGATGGCAGGGTCGCCGTAAACAGTCGCCGATGAAGAGAAAATGATGTTCTTGCAGCCATGCTTGCGCATCACATCAAGCAAAGTTAGAGTCCCGCCGATGTTGTTTTCGTAGTATTCCCACGGCTTCTCGACGCTTTCTCCCACGGCCTTCAGTCCGGCGAAATGGATGCAGGCATCAAAACGATGGGCTTCCATCACGCGGTTGAGACCTTCGCGGTCGCGGATGTCGACTTCAAAGAAAGGTATCTCCTTTCCCGTCAGTTCCGCCACACGCTCCAACGACTTGCGATTGGAATTGCTCAAATTGTCAACAACGACAGTTTCATGTCCTGCAGCAGCAAGTTCCACCAAAGTATGCGATCCGATGAAACCGGCACCGCCTGTGACTAATATTCTCATAATTCTTGTATTATTCTAATTTCTTCTGTATCAAATTGATACAATTCAAAAATCACTTTATCTATGGCCGCGACAGCATTTCCATTACCCTTCAAGGCCTCATCCACCAAAGCACTCAATTTTCTGTCTGTTTCTGCATCGATTTTCGGGAACGGCAAGGCAGAAAGGTTGCCTCTCAGAATCTTCAAGTCTCCGAAACGCTTGACATACAGGAAGTTGAACAGCAATGAATTGAGGAAGGCCAACACCGTTTTGATGCTCATGCCGTCCACTTCGGGAATGAGGATGTTGGCGCTGTTGAGGAAGAGGCTTTGCGTGTCGTCGTAGGTGAAACAAAGTCGACTTGAGACGAACTTATAAACCAACTTCTCCTTGGCACGATAGAACTCGTCTTTTGCACACTGCTGAAAATCAGCGCGATTGAATTTAATGTAACGGCTCGCTGGTTTCAGGCTATATTTGCCAATGTCCTTGCCTGTAAAAATGGGTTCCAAGTCTTTCTTTGGCTTGTCTTTCAGCACTTTGGCATTGTTGCCGGTGATGATACCCAAAGCCCAGCGGCTGTGGGAAAGGTCGTCGTGACGCATCCGCTCAGCTATGCTGATGATGGCCTCGTCGCGGTCGTTGAGTATCGGAATGGCGCAAAAGTCGTCTTCGCGCGGCACAAATTCTTTCCTTGACACCTCATTGTTCGCGCCATAAACCAAGTAATTCTGGCTGTCAAACACGGGTTTCTTGCTGACTTTCAGACTAATGAAGTCCGTAAACACCCCTTTGAAACGCTCGCGATAGCATTTCAGGCTTTCCATGCGCGTTTCGCGAGTGATGAAGCGGCGCAAGTCGGCGTGAACCTTGATTTTCAGCACGGAAGTAGGCAGCAAAAAGTGCATTATTCCATTGTTTTTCAGTAATTTATATGATTCTGTGAAAAACAACGAAGCCTTTTCCTTCGATTGGATGACTTCAGAAGTGTGCAGTTTGCCTTTCTCGGTGCCCCAAGGCGGATTGGTGAGGATGTAATCGAACCTCAAATCACCCAAGGCCGATTCGGCGTGAAACAAAAAGTCCATCAGATAAATCTGAGGATAAACGCTTGATTCATTGTATTTTACAATCAAATTGGCCTTGGCTATCATCACGGCCAATGGGTCATTGTCAATGCCATAAAGTTGCTCCATTTGGGCATGGTCCGCTTTCAGCAAAAAAATGCCACTACCGCAGCAGGGGTCAAGGAAGCGTTCACCTTGCCTCACCCGAATATCGGAAAGCATGTCGCTGACAATCACGGGCTTAGTGTAGTAAAGTCCTTTCAAAATGCGCGAACCCTCAGCCGTCAGCGATTGATAGACAAAGCCAATCCAATCGTCCTGACGGTTTTTCAGGATTTGTCGCGGGACGGCAATGTCAAGTCGCTGATACTGTGCGTGTTCTTCAAAGAAACGTGCCTTGTTGGCTTCATTGACCCGATTATGTTCCAAATACAAGGCGCAGAGGCTGAAAATCAAGTCGTTAATGGGATAATTCGACTCTTTTAAGTCTTCCACAAAACGAGGCAGACTGGCTGCCATCACATAGCCTTCGGGCGTGATGATTTTCTGCGAGCGGCTCTTGTTGGCACGCCGCGTCAGGCGGTCGTTGCCGTCAAGCCGCAACTTGTCCCAATTGCGTTGGGTAGCATCCGAAATGAAAAAGTTAGGTTCCGTCATTATACGGCTTCGCCTTCTAAGTCCCATTAATTTGGTTTAAGGAACTGTTTGTCAATTATTTACAAAAACTGCCCAATAAGGCATGATAAAATTTTTGCAAAAGTAGGGAATTTTTTGCTTTGTAATTGTTTTTAATAATAAAAACTATCGTAAACCGACATTTTTCCTAATTTTGCCCGCACAAAAACGGACGACTATGATACTTTGTTTGGAAACGGCCACGCCGGTTTGTTCGGTCGCGCTCAACGATGGTTGCTGCACGATAGCCGTGCGCGAAACGGAAGGGCAAAACGCTCATTCAGAGAAGATTACAAACTTCATTCGTGAAGTGATGGAAGTGGCCAAAATAGATTATCGACAATTGGATGCAGTTGCGGTCAGCAAGGGGCCGGGGTCTTACACGGGATTGCGCATCGGCGTGAGCACGGCCAAAGGCATTTGCTACGCCGCCGACTTGCCTTTGATGGCCATTGACACATTGGAAGCAATGGCTTATGGAATGAAGGCCAAACTTGGAAGCCAAATCGCTGAAAATGATTTGCTTATCCCTATGATTGACGCGCGAAGAATGGAAGTATATGCCGCCATTTTCGATGCCAACCTGAACAAAATCAACGACACGGCGGCTTTGGTCATCGACGAAAACTCGTTTGAGGATTTACGACAAGACCATCACCTTTGGCTTTTTGGTGATGGTGCGCCAAAATTGAGCAAACTCTTTGAAAACCAACCTAATATCAGCATCATTGACGGTTTCAAGCCTTCCGCCGCCTTTATGCGTCCTTTGGCGGAAAAGGCTTTGAAAGCCCAAGAATTTGTCGATGTGGCTTATTTTGAACCGTTTTATTTGAAGGATTTTATCGCGGGAAAACCGCATGTGAAAGGGTTATAAAGATGAAACACAATGCTTTACTCGTCCTTCTCCTCTTGTCGGGAATCAGCATTTTTGCCCAAAACAAAAGCGTTTCGGAATCGCCTCACCTTTTTGAGCACGACTATCCCGTCATTGCAACGGAAAACCCAACCATCCGCGCCTTAATGGATTCGGTTTCCATCGACAGCATCGAGGCCACGATTTCGCATCTTTGCTCGTACCAAAACCGCCGTTGCGATAGTCGCCATATTTATGATGTACAAGATTGGCTTGCAGCGCGTTACAATAGCCTTGAAGGTCTCGACACGGTGATGCTTCACGACTTCAAAGTCGAAAAAGAGGGCTTCCCTGAAGAAACTGCCGACAACATTCTCGCCATTCAATGGGGCCTGACAAAACCCGAAGAATACGTGATTTGCGGTGCGCATTACGACTCGTGGAACGGCGATACTACCGACCCCGATACCGTTCGCGCCCCCGGTGCCGATGACAATGCCACTGGTGTTGCAGGTATCTGGGAGACAGCACGTTTGCTCAGTCGATACAAGTTCCATCGTACCATCATTTATTGTAATTGGTGTGCCGAGGAAATCGGACTCATCGGAAGCGAGGCCTACGCCAAAGAATGTGCCGAAAAACGCATGGACATTGTTGGTTATTTCAATATGGACATGAACGGCTACCTGAAGGAAGGTACTGATATTCACATGCATGTGGTCTATGTGAATCAGGATTCGCTCTTGGCCAATATGTTTTTCGATGTGTGCCACACCTATTTTCCCGATATGCCAGTGCGTCAAAACTGGATGCCCCACGGCGACAGCGATTTTTCCTCGTTCAACCGCAGTGGCTATCCCGCACTTCATCCCTTCGAGGATGTACATGCCAGTTCGCCGTACATTCACACGCGACAGGATGTTTTAGGCGTGAGTGTCAACAACTTGGAGCAGTCAAAACGCTTTGCCGAAATCAATTTGGCGGCGGTGGCCCATTTGGCTGGACTCACCGATGTTTCGGTGACCGAAAGCGAAGCATGTGCGGTGGCCGTTTATCCCAATCCAGCAAGAGAGTCAGTCAATATTTTGGCCGAAGAAGGCTTGCAGCAAGTCACTATTTACAACCTTTTGGGTCAGCAAATGGAAACAAAAACCCTGAAGGGCAAAAACAGATGTGTCATCAACACAAACGATTATCCTTCAGGGATTTACTTGGTTCATCTCGCCACGGAAAATGGTGTCGCGATGAAGCGGTTGGTGATTGAATAAAAGTTTGTTTTTCAGCCCAACACTTTCACGCCGGCATCAATGCGCTTGAGGGTTTCTTCCTTGCCCAAAAGTTCGAGGATTTCGCCGATGTGCGGGCCTTTGCCGGCACCGACCACCATCAGGCGGAGGCCGTTCATCACCAAGCCCATATTGAGTTCATTGCCTGTAATCCAATTGTTTAGCGTTTCGTCGATATTGGCCAAACTGAAAGGCTCTATGCCGTTGATGACCTCTTTCACTTTGAGCATCGTTTCAGCCGAGTTTTCCTTCCAACGTTTCTTTACGGTCACGGGGTCGTACTCCGTCGGAGCCTCGAAGAAGAAGAAACTCTGGTCCCAGATTTCCTTCACAAAATTGACCCTATCTTTCACCAAACCAGCCACTTTCACAGCAAAATCAAGTGAAGTTTCAATGCCTTTTTCGTCTTTCAGCCAAGCCTGATAGTCCTTGCCGACTTCCTCATTCGACTTGCGCATCAGCCACTCGTGGTTGAACCATTTCGTTTTCTCCACGTTGAACTTCGCCCCGCTCTTGCTGCAACGCTCAAGCGAGAAGGCCTGAATGAGTTCGTCCATCGTGAAGATTTCCTGCTCCGTTCCGGGATTCCAACCGAGAAGTGCCAACATATTAATAAAGGCCTCTGGATAGTAACCCAACTGCTTGTAACCCATCGCCGTGTCGCCAGTCTTCGGGTCTTGCCAGAACATAGGGAAAACGGGGAAACCAAGACGGTCGCCGTCGCGCTTGCTCAACTTACCATTTCCGTCGGGCTTGAGCAGCAAAGGCAGGTGGGCGAATTGCGGGGTTTCCCAGCCGAAAGCCTCGTAAAGCATCACGTGCAAGGGCATCGAAGGCAGCCATTCCTCACCACGGATGACGTGGCTGATCTTCATCAAATGGTCGTCGACGATGTTGGCCAAGTGGTAGGTCGGCATTCCGTCGCTCTTGAACAAAACCTTGTCGTCCAAGGTATTGGTTTGCACACGCACCTCGCCGCGAATCAGGTCGTGCATAACGATTTCGCGGTCTTCGGGAATCATAAAACGCACCGTGTATGGCGTGCCGTCAGCAATGAGCCTATCGACATCTTCCTTGCTCATTGTCAAACTATTGCGTAGGTTTTTGCGCGTCTGGCAGTTGTAGATGAAAGTCTGCTTGTTGGCTTCGGCCTCCTTGCGGTATTTGTCCAACTCCTCGGCGGTGTCGAAGGCGATGTAGGCGCAGCCTTTGGCCAAGAGTTCGTCGCTGTATTGCTTGTAGAGGTGCTTGCGGTTGCTCTGCTTGTAGGGGCCATATTCGCCGCCCACATAGTCGCTTTCGTCGAACTTGATGCCGCACCAATCCAAGGACTGTACGATGTATTCCTCGGCACCCGACACGAAGCGCGTCTGGTCGGTGTCCTCGATACGGAGAATCATCTTGCCGCCGTTCTTCTTGGCAAACAGATAGTTATATAACGCCGTTCTCACGCCCCCGATGTGCAGCGGCCCCGTCGGGCTGGGGGCAAATCTTACTCTTACTTCGTTCATTGTGATGATGATTATGTTTTGCTGAACCCAAAAACTCACCTTGGCAATGCGAACAAAAACTTCGCAATCAGATGAGTAAATCGGTTTGGTTTTGCGGGTGCAAAAATAGGAAAAACAACTCACATGACAAAATCTTCTACATTCTCTTGATTAATCACCCTAAAATCCGCGTTGGGGTAGGCTTTCTTGAATGTTTCAGGCATTTTCGCTTTCACTTTCGGGTTCCACTTTATTTCGCAAGCGAGGATTTTGCCATCCGATTCTTCCAAATAGTCAATTTCCTGCTGTTGTTTGGTGCGCCAGAAGTAAGTTTTTGCCCAAATCTCATTGTATGCCAAGTGTTTCATCCGTTCGGAAACGACAAAGTTTTCCCATAATTGCCCGATGTCCTGCCGCATCTCGGGAAGCGTGAAATCTGCAATCAGCGCATTTCGAATGCCATTGTCGTAAAAGAATATCTTCCTACTGGTTTTCAGTTCGTTACGAAGATTTCTGGCAAATGAGGGCAAACGGAAAATGACAAAGCATTGTTCCAAAAGCATAATGTACTTTTCCACCGTTTTCGCGTCCAATGAGCAAGTGTTTCCCAGCTCATTGAACGACACTTGCGAGCCGACCTGATAGGCCAAAGCCCTAAGCAAGATGAGCAGTTTGTCGGGATGTTTGATGTTTTCCCACGCGAGAATGTCCTTGTAAAGGTAGGCATCGGTCAATTGTTTCAGCACTTGCTTCTCATTTCCGTTGCTTGTCACCACCTCGGGATAATAGCCATAGATGAGGCGTTGAGGCAAGAGCCTCTTTTCCTTGATAAGTCCGTGATGCTGAACCATTTCAGAAAAAGATAGCGGAAACATCTGATACTGCCATTTCCGTCCCGTCAGCGGCTCATTGACCTCGTTGGCCAGTTCAAAAGCCGAACTGCCCGTGGCAATCAGTTGGATGTCTTTCATTTGGTCGGTAATCAGTTTCAGCCTCAGTCCAATGTCCCTGATGCGTTGCGCCTCGTCGATGACAACGATTTTGTTGTTGCCAAACTGCGCTTTCAGCCTGTCCGCCGAGGTGTTCTCAAACATTTTCTGGACATCCAATTCGTCGCCATTCAGCCAAAGGCAATCCGCTTGCCCATCCACCAAATCATTCAATAGTGTTGTCTTCCCCACTTGCCTTGCTCCCAACAGTATCAGAGCCTTGCCCGAAAACAGTTTGTCCTTGAATACTTCTTCAAGCCATCTTTTGATCATAACTCATTTCATTTTGCGCCGCAAAGATATAACTTTTTTGGAATGTAATCCTTAAAAGTTGTAACTTTTTTGGAATATAATCCAATGTTTTTATTAAACAACTCACCCTGATTACCACCTACGGCCTCACCCCAGACAACTATTCCGACGACATCCAAAACCAAGTGACGATGGAGGATTTGTTCAGAAATGCGACGGAATAAAACGCTGTAAATAATTGTAAGACAATTGCTTGTTTTAATATATTAGAAATTTAACTCTGAGGAAATCCGCTTGAAAATGGGGGATTTCTTCAGTTTTGAAGAATGCCAAGTGAATCTATAGTTTGCTGCAATATTTTGGTAAATTTTTCTGCACCGTTATCAGATAGATGTTGCGGATCTGCAAAATCTTCAGAAACAAATCTGTTATCTTTCAGGTAATCCAAATATGGCACATTATAGTCCATCTGTATTTGTTTTATCAATTCATACATTTTCGTAATTTGTTGCTGATTTACATTTTCATAATAAGTGTGCCAGCATGGTGTGGTTATTAATACCAACATTATATCATAGGATTTACAAAAATGAATGATTTCTTTCAGATAATCCATATTATGCAAATCATCAATATTAGACATCGCTTCATGTCTCTTTACATGCGACAATCCATCTGATAATGTGCCACTATTATAAGACAACAAGCCACTCCCCAATGGCTCACAACCAACATTTTTCGATAATGTTTTTAGTTTATTTAAAGCACTAGTTCTATGTGTCATTTCAAAATTATAAATTGACAAATCTGAATGTCTATCATAATCCATATACATCTTATAGTAGCGCTCTCTATACCATTCCACGTCATTTTCTAATTCAATCCAAAACAAAGAATAATATGCTATTGGAACAATTACTGTTTTTAAATGTCTGTATTTTTCTCTATAATACTCCAATAAGAAAACATCTTCTCTCAAGCCTTGGCTTGAATTAGCCATATTAAACGCATTCCCTGATAAATACTGAGGTCTGATTCCGTAAAATGTGTGTGAATTACCAAGAATTATTGTCTCTACTTTTTCAGCATTTGCCTTCATCCATTCATATTTGTACTTGTATGTATTAGGGAGAGAACGCAATAGTAACTCGAGTGCTGCAACAGTCAACACTATCGGCAGTACAAACACAATGCAACTTTTCAAAAACCTCTTCATAGTGGACATTAGAATTGGAAGTATATAATGTACCCCAGAATTGAGAGCATGAGTTAAGGTGAAAAATGAGTAGTTTT
>CAMVCZ010000038.1 GCA_947166105.1 uncultured Bacteroidales bacterium | reverse complement strand
CGCGCCATGCTCCACGAAGCCCTGCGCCGCTGGAAGCAGCGCGCCGCCGCCCAAGCCGCCCGACCAGCCAAGCCCGAACCCGTCTATCGGATAGACCCCGACTGGAGGCCATCCGAGGCCGTCATCATCGAGGAAGGAGGTGCGAGATGACACAGTGCGAGATGAGCAACAAGGCGTGGGTGGCCTACGCCAACCTCGAGGCCGCCTTCGAGAACGCCATCGACTGCGCCGAGCGCAACTACCAGGACAAGGACAACTGGCGGCTGCTACGCCCGGATATAGAGGACTACTTCAGCGATGTCACGCGGTTCCTCCGTATGGCCATACTCAACCCCAAAAACGAGGAAAGGGACGAGCAATGAGCAAAGACATAATGATGAACGCCAACTCAAGCGTTGTGCTGAAAGCCTACAAGAAAGCGGGCAAGGAAACCCGCGAGATGATGGAGTTCCTGTTCGGCGAGGAGCACTTCAACCCCGCCAACCTTGCCGACAAGCCCGCCAACTTCGGCGAGGCCTGCCGCAAGCAGGGCATCGACCTCCACAAGTGGGACGAAGACCACAAGGGACTGCCTTCCAACGTGCAGGCGTATATGCGGCTCTGCATCATAGCCGAAGCCCTCAACTACGGCTGGAAGCCAACGCTCGAGGATGGCGAGACGCGCTACTATCCCGTGTTCACCTTCAGGAAAGCCGACGCGCCGGAGACGGCGAAGGTCAGGAACCGCTTCAGAGGCTTCGACGCAGTACCGAGGCGTGTCGCGGACTTCTGCACCGTCCTTCCGTCGTTCGCCTTCAACCCCACCTACTGCGACATCCACCTTGCCTTCCGCTCGCGCGAGCTGGCAAAGTATTGCGCAGTCACGTTTTGGCGGGAGTGGTCTGAATACCTCACATATTGAAGGCGGGTTTTCCAACGCAACCAACCATCGGCGGGGCAGGGCAGGGGCGCGTTCCCCTGCCCGCGCCCTTTCCGTCCACGCGGCTTGCCTATAAACCTTATACCCTAATTCGGCACTCAACGCATTGGTTTTCAGCAACATTAGGGTATAAAGCCGAAGCCGCGTTTTATAGGCTGGTTTACAGGCTGCCTATGGGCGGCTTTATACCCTAATCCGCACCACAAACCTCTGAAACGCAACGCATTGGCAGGTCTTTTGGCTGAGGTCGTTTTATACCCTGCTTTATGCCCTACTTTATACCATAAAATTTAACAATACGCAGACCGAAACCAAAACGGAACACCAAACGACAAAACAGATAACACAACAAAATTGGCTCGTAACGCTTTGGATTTTAGGGTGTTGCAAAGGCGGTTTCAGAAAAGTAACACAACAGAAAGCACACCAAACGGCACACCAAACGGCACGGCAAACGGAAACGCAGCCCTCGCGCGAGGTAATATTCTACCATTAATCATTAATATTATATTTAAAGAAATAAAGAAGTAAAGAAATAAGAATGCGATTTTTTTATTTTTTTGAATTTTTGAATTTGGAAAAAACAATCCGCAGCCCCCCAAGGGAGGCCACGGAAAGAAAGGTTGCGCGGAAAGAAAGAAAAGGCTCAAAATCCGCCTTTCCTTGACTTCTCCGCGAGTTTCTCGGCCTCGGCAAGCAAATCCCTCTTCATTTGCCTGAAACGCTCCATGTCGGCCTTTTCAAGCCCACGGAAGCCCATCAGCCACGACTTGAGGTTGGGGATGGTGGCGTTAATCTCAAGCTCGCCCACCTCAACGCAGTACCTGTACCACTCCGCGAGGGTGCCGTAGTCGACCCCCTCGTCAACGCACCGCTTCACATCGGCGAAGTCAAGGGAATAGTAGTCGTCGAAGTCGGCCATGCCGCCCACCTCGTCCCCGATCCACCCGCCGAAGCGCATGTTCATCTGTTTGGAGAACGCCCTGACGTATGCCGAAACGGCGTCCTCGTAGTCCTTTTTCAGGTTTTTTTCCATTTTTTCTGAATTTTTTTCGTTTTTTGTATCGGCTATGCCGATTATTGTGTAATTTTGCGGCGTAGTTCGAGCCTGAAAAGGCTTTTACTGCCCCAAAAAATTAGCCAACGCTACGGCGCGAGCATCGCGGGGGGAATCATTTCCCCCCGTTGTTTTTTATGAACTTCCCATCCTTGTAAAACAGCCTTACACGGCCTTTCTCATATATCCAAACCTCCTTAATGTCGCTATTAATCTTCAAGCGGGCGATTATGGCCTTCCTGATATACCTATCTGAAGCCCCTTTGTTATTGTCAATGATGACGCGGTTCGATTGGCGCAGTCCGTGGGAAAGCATGTTGCCAACCTTCCTTTTGTTCCACGGCCTTTCATATCCTTCATACTCATAGAAGTCTTCACCAATGAGGATGTCAGGGCATTTGCGCTCATATTTCGTCCCAATAAGAGAACCATACACAAGGCCGTATGTAGGACTTTTGAAATGAGCCTTCGCTAATATCTTTACCTGCTTTCCTTCTTTTGCGAACAATGTAGATATGGTGAGGATGTCCTTGTAATCTGACTTGTCCTTATCTACGCCTTCCATAACCTTCACGGAGCCGCCGTTTTCAAATGTTTTCCTCGTTGTGAAAAGACCTTCAATGAGGCTTGTTTGTCCATCTTGTTTCGACTGTGCCATTTTCATACCGCCAGCACCACTCTTTGTGCCGCCCTTTTCATTCCCCATGAACCGGTCAACGATGGCGGCGTTCTCGCGGATGAAGTACGGCTCCGTGCCGCGCCGCCGCGCCGCCTTGATGTCCTCCGCGTGTCCGGCCACCCAGTCCTTGAAGCCTTCGGGATAATCCCTAACCATACGCGCCTCCGCCCGCCGCTTCAGCTCGCCCTCCCAATCCTTGCCCTCAAGGAACCAGTCCTCCATGAAGTCAGTCTCCGCGTCAGGCAACAATATGGGCGTGGCGTAGCAAAAGCATTGAGGGTGCCAGCCATCGAAAACGAACTCTTTTGGGTAGTCGCCTTGCAGCTTGTCGCAGATGTCCTTTTCGGGATGGTTGTTGGAGAGCCGGATGCGCTGCCCGACGACGAAATCCTCCTGCATCCACCGCTCATGGTCGGCACGGCGGTAGGCGATGTTGGTCTCGGTACGGGTCAGGCGCATGGCGTTCTTTGCGGACGACTTATAGACACCCGCGCCCGTCTTGTATGAATCGCGGTCGTAGTCAATCCACTTGTATTTGCCCGTGGCCTCATCCTTCACCCGCTTTTTCCACTTGCGGCCGTACACGGGATTGCCGTCCTTATCCTCGCCCTTCTTATAGCGGAAACGCCTGAACATCAAATCAGGGTCGTTCAGGTATTGGCGCACCTCCCTCGACATCGCGCTGGCCGACTTGCCTTCACCCATCGAGACGGTCACGGCCACCTCCAGCTCATCCCGCAACTGCCTGACCGATTTCCAAACCCTATCGGATAGGTTCAAGCCCTTTTCCGACCTCGCAAGGAAAGCGTCACGGGCGGCGGTGTTCCGTTGCGTCCATGCCGTAAATTCAGGGCTATCCAAAACCTGCTGACCGAACACCGACTTGATGAGTTTGTCGGCCTCGGCGTTGGCCTGCGCCCATTCAAGGTTCACGCCCTCACGAATGGCCATCGTCACCGCCGAATGCAGGCGGCGAAGCAAGGCCTCGACCTCCTTTTGCTTTTTCATGCTTTCCCCATCAAAGGAAAACATCACGCCGTCATCGAGTTTCGGCATGGTCTTGTTAAGCGCGAGGATCTCGTTCACCGTCTGCGCGAACAAGAGCCTCACTTTCTCGGCGTATGCCTCCGTCCGCCTAATCCTTGCGGCGGTGGAGGCTTTGGGGTCGATGCCTTGGTTCTTTGCCATGATTCACTTACTTTTTCTTGTTGTCGTCATCCTCATTGCCGCCGTCACCAAACGAGGCCGCGCCGCCATCCTCATTGCCGTTGCCGAAAATGGACTGCTGCTCTTTGGCGCGTTCCTCCTTTTCCTCGGCCAGCCTGCTCATCTCGCGCATCGAATCCTTGACAAGCGGGTTCATTTCCACGCCCGTCTCTGTGGAGAGAATGCCGGCATCCACGGCACTGATGATATTGTTCAGGTCATCGGCCACATCGTCACCGAAAGGCTCCTGGTACTCATGGCCAACGACCAAGTTATTGCACTCACCGGCCAGCGACACATCCAGCACATTGCCGATGATGGCCGCAATCAGGGAGGCCGTCCTATCCAACAGCTCATCGTGGCTTTCCTTGCGCTTCGATGCCTTGATGTCGGCCAGCATCATCACGGTTTTCAGAGCCTTGGCCGAAAGCTGGGAAAGGGCTTTCAGGCTGTCGGTGGTGATGTTCGGGGTGAACGACTTTTGCAGGATGTTCATCTGCAGCCACTCCATTTCTTGTTTCTTGCTTTCGGGTGCGCTGTCCCATGTCAGGTACTTCGCCGCCTTATCCACGCCGTCCTTGTCGTTCGTCACCAACATCTTGCCCTTTTCCCTCTTTTCGGGCAGATTCTTGATGATTTCAGCCGACATGATGGAAATCGGGTCGGCGAAGTAGTCGTTGGTGTCGGCGGTGCCTGAAGCGATGTTTTCCTCACGGTCAATCAACGCCTCAACGCCATCCCATTCCTTTTCCTGACGGAAATAAATCACGGGGATTTTACCCACGAAGTTGGTTTCCTCCACCACATCCCAGCCAATCGCCTTCTTTGTGCAATGGTAGATGACCTTTTTTGTGAACACATCGAAGTGGTACACGGCACCCTCCTTGTCGTCCTTGAGGTAATAGCCCCATGCGAAGGCAATCAGGTTCTCGTATTGGTCAAACATGGTGTAAATCTCATCGCCCTTGCTGCGGGCAAGCACACGGATTTGGCAGGCCGAAGACCCGTCCTCATCCCGATAGCACCTGAACAGCATGGCCGATTCCGTCTCTGCACCGGCCAGCCGCTTGCATTGGCGAATCTTGCTGTTGAAGTGGGAATCCTTGATGAAGTCAAGGTAAGCCTTGAAGCCGTTGTCCGTCCCATCCGAAAGCTGCGTCCACTTCACGGGTCGCCCGTAAATGAATACCAGCGCAATCTCGTTGATGTAAACGGGATAGGGGATGGGCAGTTTCCAAGTGGGTTCAAACTTGACGAAATTCCCCTTTTTGTCGGTGATGGTTTTGTCAGGCCGCTTGGTGATTTTATGCTCGGAGGTGGTGTATTCCTTCAAAGCGTCAATCACATCGTTCACCCTTGAAGTCATTTTCTCCTTGACCGCCGTGATGTCGCCAGCGGCCAATAGCTGCTCGAACTCCTGATTTCTGCCAATCAGGGCGTTCAGGTAATTGCGGAATAAATCAAATAATGGCATAGTATTAAGGTTTTAGATTACATTGATATTGTCGTAGTCTATATCATCGTCATCCTCGTAGAGGTCGTTTATGGCGTACCCGAGAATGTCAACGAATTCGTCATGCTCCAAGGCTGGGAAGCCGCAAACCTCATCCAAGAAGTCATCGTTCCATGTCCCTTCGACCAGCACCACACGGCCGCACTCGATACGGGGCGAAACCACCTTCAAACGGGTTTCCTTGCTGTCGGTCGGCGACTCGGTTTCCTTCACATTCAGGAATGAGGTGGCCTTCAACATCTGCACCACGCTCTTGCCGTTGGCCTTCGGCTCAACATGGAGCTTGCTCTCGTTGTTGCCACCCTGAGCCGCAATGTATTCAGGGAGGAATCGCAATAGGTCGGGCATTTCCTTGTAAACCTTCATCGCATGGGTCAGGTAAACCAGCGTCCCGATGCGGCAGGCCGCAAGGATGCCCGATGGGTCGTTGTCGGTCTTCACCTTCTTTTCCTCGTATGCGGTGTCAAGGTAGAAGTGGATTGGCTCGTTGAATCGCAACGCCTTGAAGTCGGCGGGGCTAATCTTGCCGAACCAATCACGCTTGACGATGTTGCCGCCCTCAATCACGGGACGCTGCTGGTACAATGCCGAGAACTCGCGCGGGGAACGGTTCTTTTGCTTTTCCAGCTTCGCCAAGGAATGACGGTCAGGCCAAAGCGCATCCCCAACGTGGCGGTGGCTCAATCCGCCGTCATTCTCCTTTTCGCAGATGGCGGGAATCGAAAGCACCGTCCATTCGTCAGGCTCCGTCTTCAATATGCGCCCGGCCAGGTCATCCTCATGCCATCGGGTCATAATGAAGAGCTGCTTGGAATTGTTGTGCAAACGGGTGGTCAGTACGGTGTTGTACCAATTCCACACCCTTTCGCGATACACGGGCGAATAGGCCTCCGTTGCATCCTTCACGGGGTCGTCAATGATGGCGATGTCAACGGGCGTTCCCGTCAATGGCCCGCCAACGCCAACGGCCTTGTAGAATCCACGGTGGTTGACGGTCTCGAACAAGTCCACGTTGCGTAAGTAGCCCCTCGCGCTCGTCCTGATGTTCGAGCCGTTCAGGTAGGTCTCGGGGAAGATGGCCTGGTATTCCTTGCTGTCGATGATGCGCTGGATGGAGCGGCTGAACTGCCCCGAAAGGTCGGCAGAGTAGGAGCAACCCGCAATCTTCAAATCAGGGTTCACTCCCAACGCCCATGCGGGGAAGTTTCGGGAAATTATCTCACTTTTTCCATGTTGAGGTGGGACAAACACCATCAAATTCTTGATTTTGCCCTCCAAAAGCATTTGGCAATGATTGGAAATGACATGGTGAAACCATTCCTCACTGTATTTCGGGTTGATATACTTGATGAAGTGAGGGAACGAGGCGGGTGCCAGCAGTTTGTGCTGCATTCGCCCAAGCCTCGCCAAATATTTCCGTTCTTCCGATTCAGTCAGTTTCATCGATTCCTTTCGGCTTCATGCCAAGCCGCTCAATCTCCGCGTTGACTTCCTCAAGGGTCATGTTCTCGATGGGGTCGGGGGGTCTCTTTTCCACGGCCACCTTCTCCTGAAGTCCGAGGTCGCGGGCGATGATGTTGGCATTGTAAATGCCCACAATCGCGCCGTCCATCTTGCAGTCGTAGCAGTACTGCGTTATTTTATCTTTGATGTTTAAAAATTCATTCCCGTTACGTTTTGACTGCTCAATGTTAGCCCACCATGACATGCTTTTCCCGAGCCACCTGACAACGAAGTCGGTCACCTTTGGCGGTCGGCTGAAACGTTCCGTCTTGGTGCCAGGGTTTTTGCCGCCTTTGTACTCGGTCACCAGCTCAATCGGGCTTTCTTCAAGCGACTTCACATATTCCCCGAACTCCTCGATGATTTGCCTTGGAGTGTATGAAAGTTTGCGTCCACGGTTGCCCGTTTCCTCAAACAGTCTTTTCATGTCGGGATAGATGTTTTTCATAATATAACATTATTGTTATTGTTATTTACTATATTCCAATACTACTTTCTTGTAGTTGTTATCCATAAGGCACTTGCGTACATGATAGAGTGCGGCATCCACATCGTAGAAAACGGAGGTGTTGCGGACATCGCTGCCGTTGTGGTCTTGGACGGTTTTCACTTTGATTTCCATAGCCATATTTTATGAGTTTTATGCTGTTATATATTTGTTTTTGTAGTATATACACTTGAATGATTTTCGAGGCTCAAAGTCATCGAAATCGGTCACTTGGAACACTTGATGCTTGTTTACCCACCTCGCCATGTCCAACTGCCAGTCAGGGATTGGCCGTTTCGGGTTGTCAGGGTCACGGTACGGTTGTGCATACGGATAGATGTTCGGCGTATGGTTCTCGCGGCATTGGTGATTTCGCTCCCACCAATAATGCAGTCGGTTGTAGCATTCGACAAAATCATCATTCAGCATCGTGTACAAAAAATACTCGCCACGATAGCCATACGAGTTGATGAGGCTGATTGCCTTTTCACACTCGCCAATCTGCCCTTGCGTGTCACAGCCGAAGCGGATGCGATTATTCAGCCACTTGACTTTTGCAAGTTGTTTTGCGAAATCATCATCAACGAGCCTTGCGTCAAGGGCTTGGTTGAAGTCAATCCGATAATTGAGTAATATAGCCTTTTCAAGTTGTTCGTGAGCGTAGTCGCCAGCGGCAAGGATATTGTTGTCCATCAGGACGAGTTTCTTGTTTCCGTTGGCCACTCTTTCAATGTCCCAATACGGCCTGATTGCGCCTTCCTTGCGCGGTACGACGCACCAGTTGCATTTGTTTGGGCAGCCGCGAGTCAGGAATCCGAATGACACACCTTGCGGAACTGTCGGGTAGATTGAGTAGTCAGGCTGGCAGTCGTCAATATATGGCGGCAATTTCGATGCTATCGAGTAGCCCGTGCCGCCATATATCACCAACTTTGCGTTGTAATGCCGATCATCCTCTTTGGAAAAGTTGAAAATCTTTGAACGATAGATTATGTCATATTCTCCAAACAACGGCATAGCCCATTCCACTTCATCGCCGCATTTCTTGTGATAGGCGGCTATCTTGCAAAGTGCGAGATTTGGGTAGATTGTCGCTCCCCATTTCTTCACCTTGGCATGACTGTCAATATCAACGAGGCCAATTTTCATAGATCGTTCAAAAATTCATCGGCTCCAAGAGGCCAAGGGCAATCGTCACGAACCTTGACTCTATGTCCTTACTGTTGGCCATACTCCGATTTCCTCACAATCACCATGCGATTAAGGGTCGATTCCTCGCCGAACTGCGATGTCACGCCGTTGGCCATCGGGATAAGCCTATCTTGCGGGACACCATAGCCCATCAATGCCTGATATACGACAAAGGCGCGTTCACCCGATAGCTTTTGGTTGTTGTATGAATTGCCATCGGGCGAGCTGTAGCCCTCAATGCGGTACTCGCCCCCGTGGGTCAGGATGTAGTCGGCAATGCGCTCGACCTTGGCATCCTCAATCGGGGTAATCTCGCAACTTGCATAGTCGAAGAAGATGGGCATCAGCTCAATGCCGGCCGTGCCGCAATCCTCCGTCACCTGCTTCACCTCCTTTTGGCAGTTGCTCAAACGCTCCGTGGCCAGCTCCAGCGCGGCGGTGGAACGCTCCAGCAAGTCCGTCAGCCTCGCATTGTCCTCATCCTTCTTTTTGGCCTCCGACTTCAATAGCTGGTTTTCCTCCTTCATTTCGCCGTAGGTGCTTCGCATGTGGTTGTCGATGTCGATGGCCACGCGGTCACGCTCCGTGATTCCCAGCCTTGCGGCATAGCCAAGGCGGGCGAAGAATGTATTATCCCAGGCTGCATTGTTCTGAACCAAGTCCGAGCCGCCCTCCAGCCAAAGCATCGAGTGCTTGCCGAAATTCACATTCAGGCCAAGGCCAGCGTCACCCGCAAGGCCGCATTTGGTGGCCATCGTTGGATTGACCACAGCGCCAGCATCGGCAAAGAGGTACATCCAATTCAGGAAATCGAGGGAGGCACCGGCCATCGCCGTCCCGTAGCGGTCGAAGCCGTCCACATTGCGCAGGCCGTTCATGGTGGCCTCGAAGCGCAAACGCCAATAGTCGCCCACGCGCTTGGTGGCCAATGCCGTGATGCCGCCACCCGAAACGCCGTGGTTGTTGGAGTATTGCCCTGCCACGCCAAGCGTCCAATTCGACATCAGGGAATACTTGTGGGATGAATCGTACTTGTAGGGCTTTTGTGCCGACCCCGCAATGCAAAGGGTCAGCGCGACCATCAAGGCGGCAAGCCTCACCAATCCGCCAAGTCGCAAATCATTTCTTTTCATAATTGTGAGATTTAATTAGTTGATATACGCGGCAAAAATACGAAAAGGGTGCTTAATAAGTACCCTTTTCGCTCAAAAAAAAGGAAAATCAACGCAAATAAGCGTTTATCTCATCCATGAAGCCCTCGAAGGAACGGCATAGGGCATATTTGTAGCCCGCATCCTCAACGGCCTTCTGCCACGCCTTTTGTGTGGCCTGCTGTTTCCCGTCAGGGGTCTTCATTTCGATGCAAAGGCCGTGGTAGCCCTTGGCAGGGTAGAGGAATAGCAAATCAGCCACCCCAGCCGTCACGCCTTCGGCCTTCATTATCGCGGCCTCCGTCCGCCACCTCGCACCGCCATTCGGCACGGCGAACAATAGCAACGCAAGCCTTGGATATTGCAGCCTGAACCATGCAACGCAATTACGTTGTATCTCGCTCTCTCGGTGTCTCATAATCAAAAGGGCAAGTCGCCGATTGGGTCGATGGGTTCATCCCAACTGTTTTTTTGCGGTTGGGGTTGAGGCTGGTACTGCTGTTGAGGCTGGTATTGGGGTTGCGGCTGCTGGCCTTGCCCGTCATTGCGGCGGTCGAGCAATTGCAGGGTCTCACACTCCACTTCGAAGGAATAGCGGGTTTGGCCGTCCTTTTCGTAGGTGCGGGTCCTCATCTTGCCCTGAATGTAGAGCTGGCTCCCCTTATGCACAAACCTCTCGACCACCTCCGCCGTCTTACCCCAGCACACTATGTTGTGCCACTCGGTTTTGTCGGGTATCTGCTGGCCGCTTTGGGTAGTGTAGCCCTTTTCGGTCGTGGCCATCGAGAACGATGCCACCTTTCGCCCTGATTGCAGGGTGTTGATTCGTGGGGTGTCGCCGACAAACCCCACCACTATTGCCATGTTTACTGAAGCCATTGTTTCAATTCTTTAAGGTTATGCTTTGCTTTATAAATCGTTATCCCAGCGTTCTTGCCGTCCCTGAAGGTGGAGATGACCAATATCGTCCAACCGTCCATCAACACCTCCATTCGGCTTTCGGTCACGATGGAATCGGGGTCATGCTTCGTTGCCATCTTTGCCCTCCTTTTCCTTCGCCTTCATTTCCTTGTAGAGGCTAACGAGGCATTTGTTAAGTACCGGCTCGCAAATCTTGGTCACATACTCGCGCAAGGTCGCTGGCAGGTCGCTGTTGTGGTCGATGATGCCGATATACAGCTCAATCATCTTTTGTGGTTTCTCGGCACCCATTTCACGCAGGCGCATCATTGCGTTTCGCTTCACCTCACGCTTTTGCTTGGTAATCTTTGCAACGGCCTCATCGTATTCCTTGAAGACCTTTTTCACCTGCTCCGCAAGGAGCGATTGGAATTTCTCGGACTCAATCAATTCGCCGAGTGTCATTTCTTTTTCTTTTGCCATAATACTTTGATTTAGGGGTTTATAATTATAATACGATACTCAATACTATACCAACGGCCAATCCGGCCACAATGGCAACAAAAGTCCAAATGCAGCCGCCCAAGCTGCGCATGTATTCCTTTTCTTGGGTTGTGAACTCTCGTTCCAATTTCGCGTCACTCATAATGCTGGAATTTATGTGTATCTGAATGAAGTGAAATGCAAAACCGCAAGCGGTTTGGTCAGGTCGTAGCCCTTGAACCAATCCAGCCAATCCTCAACGGAAAGGCCGTCATTGGTGGCAAGGTCGTAGATGGTCACGGGTACGAGTTGGTCAGGGTATTTGACAATATGGGGCTTGTTGATGTCGCCATCCACAAACACCAATTCCTCAATGCCAATCGCGTCCCTGATGCCAAGGTCGGCGACCAACTCTTGTTTGCTGTAGTAGGGTTTGTCCGACCATTGGCGAATACTCAAAACGGCATCCCCAACGAAGATTCTTGCAAACCTATCTTTCCACAGCGGGAAGTTAGCCCGTATGGTGTGGATTTTGGCGCGTTCCTCAAACTTCGTCCTGAAGTCGGTCGGTTGTCCGTGCCTTGGATGCTTGGCTGGGAATACTTTTGAGAGGGTCAGGGGATATGTGTTTCTTTTCATATCAGTTCCTCCTCTATTTCGGCGTTATCTTCAGTTTCCTCAATGCCACCATCCTCAAACTCAAAGTAAGGTCTAACGGCTGGGCTTTCATTGACATATCTCTCTGCCAATTCAATGGCTTTTTCTTCGCTGCTCGCATTCACTACTACCGTGTAATGCGATACTAAATCTACTCTATAATTCATTTCCTTTTTTTTGATAAAGTTTTGAGCCGTGCAGCGTTAGCCACACGGCTCAAACTGATTTGGTTATTGCTCTATGATTACGATTTCGGGAGCCACCTGACGCAATTCATCCACGACATTGTCGATGGAGTTATTGCGGGCATCCTCCACAATGTCATTAGCCCCAGGCGATTGAAGGGCGATGACGATATGGGAACCGTCAATGCTGGCATAGGTCTCAACATCGATTTCCACGGGGTCGTTGCCTTTCAATACGGGAATCCTCAACTTGAACGATTCAGGGATGTTGGAATCAACAGCCTGACGGAACGTGAACGCCTTGTTTCCGTTCTCTTTGGTCTCTCTTTGAACGGTCTGATTCACCTTGGCCTCCAAGGTTTTCAGAGCATTCACCACATTCATATTTTCCTCACGGCTGGCAAAGTAGGTGCGATTCAGCTTCAGGAATTGACCGAGCTGTTCGGGTTCCCATTCCTTATTGGTGTTGATGCCTAATTGCTGGAAAATCTTCGATAATTTCAGCTCACCAACGACATTGCCAATGTTGTACGCATCGGATTCATCAAATACGAGATGGATGCGCAGGTCGTCACGGCAAACAAGTATATGAGCCTTGTGCTGGTCTATGTCGCCGACACGCTTTTTCAAAAACTCCAAAGGTGCATTGATGGTGCCGGAGATTTCCACTTTGACAGGCGCGAGATTATCCAATTGCTTGGGTGCTTGGCCATGAAGAATCATTGCCTTTGCGGTGTTTTCACCTTCTTTCAGGTGCATGATAATTGTCGGATTTCCTTCCGAATGCATTTCATTTTGATTCATAATTAAATCTTTTTGATAGTTAATAAATTAGTTATCCGTTCCGGTTTTCCTGATTTCAGCAAAAACCGTTTTTTGCAATTCATTTGGGAACGCTGGGCGACTACTCACAAGATTACCCTCGGCATTGTAGAAGCCTACCATCTTTGTTTCCTCATCGATGTACTTGAAGCAAGTTTCAAAGACCGTTTCAGCCTTGTTTTTTAGGTTCTCAATGGCCTTTGTCTTTTCCTCGATGTAAGGCTTGGCCTGCTCTTTGAAACCATCCATCGCCTCCTTTTTGGCTTTTTCAATGTCAGCCAAGGCAATGCTGGCCTCGGTAAGCACCTCACGCTGTTTGGCCAATTCTTCAGGCGTGAACACGCGGGAATAGCTGATTTCCTCCATGCCATCGCAGGTGTTGCGGAGGAATTGTTCTCTTTCTTCCAAGGAATAATCCTTGCCATACTCTTTTTGAATCATAATAATTTAATTTTTAATTAGTTAATGTTATTAGTAAATGGTTTATTCAAATCATCATCGCCTCCTTCCTCGGTCTTTTCGGTCAGGGCTTGCGACAAGTCCACCACAAACTCAATCAACAAGTTTTGCCTATCCCATTCGCGGCCTTTCGCGAAAAAGATGTAGGAGTAGCAAAGGAAACACAAAGCAAGCATGTATTCCCTCCAAAGGACAACGGCAATCATCAGGGCAGCATAAACGGCAGCGGCCACATACATGATGACGATTTCAATCAGCTTGTGGCGGCGGTATTCCTTGGTGTCGCCCGTGCTTTTGCGCTCAACTATGACCTTAATCATTTCATACCTCCCTTCCGACTATTGGTTTGTCATGTCCATATAAAACCAAATTCAACGCGTCCCTTACGCCTTCTTCGTAACTTGCGAAGTTATCGACACGGCCTTCAGCAATACATTGGTCGCATTCACCAATTAAGGCCTCTGCCTCTTTGAAATCAGTAACGGTAATCATTGCTGACCTCCTTTCAACTTGTAATAAGTGTTTTTCGGCATTGAATCAATCTTTGCAAGGTGTTTAATCAATTCCGTGCAGATTGGGTTGTCATATAGGATCTTCGGCCATTCCTGACACACCTTGCCGTCAATCAGGCATCCGTTTTCCTTTTTGTTTCGCTTCACACCATCCTCGCCCCAGGTGCCCCATTGCTTGAAGAAAAAGGGAACACCCTGCGCGGCGCATTGGCGTTGAATGTTCAAAACCCATTCCTTGCTCATTTTTCGGGCTTGCTGGCCGCTTTCGCCACCCACGATGACCCAATCAATGCCCGCAAGGTCTAACGCCCCCAAATCGCCCAAAAGAGGCTCACACGAAAGAAACCTGACGGGTGAATCCTTCAACTCCGCCAAGGTCTTTATTCTTTCCTTCGCGCTGGCGTTTTCAACCGTTGTTCCAATCCAGCAGTTTTCAGGGATAGACTGAAACGGGTAATCCAGCCATTCGATAAGGTAGCAATACAAATTGTCAATCCTTTTGGTCAGGATTTGGAAAGTGTGTTGCGGGCAATCCGCAATCGTCTCCATGACCCTATCCACAAACTCAAACGGCACGTCCTTGTGGAAAAGGTCGGCCATACTACAAACGAAAAACATCGAAGGCTCTTTGACCTTCTTTGGCTCATTCAGGGCTTCGGGGTGAAGGGTCAGGGTGAAGCCGTTCTTATACCGCTTTTGCCCCATGCCTTGCAACCTTTTTGCCATGACCTCGGCATAGCAATGGCGGCAACCCTCGGAAATCTTGGTGCATCCCGTGACGGGATTCCATGTGCGTTCAGTCCACGCGATTTTAGTCTTGTTCATCTTTTATTCCTTTCAGTTTGTTGATATAATGTTGTGCGTATTCGGGTGTGGCCTTGTCGGGGGTCACGTAAATCACCGTCCGGCTGTCAATCCGCAGGGCGACCTTGCCCTTCATGGATTTGTCCTTGCTGAGGTCGGTTCTCTTGAACTTGCCCGACCGCTTGAAGTAGTCGAGCCTCTCGGCAACCCAATCTTGCTCATCGGCATAGGCGCAAAGCCATCCGTTTGCGGGCTGGTGGCCTCTCAATAGGTGGGTGAACCATGATGCCTGCATCCCGCAACCCTCGGCGGCGGTCTTCACGCTCGGCCACTTGCGCCGCTCGCCCGTGGTGAGGTTCGTCCCCACCACGGCGCGGCTGTAACAAGTCTTTTTGTTCGGCTTCGTGTTCATGGCTCAATCGAATAGGGTTCTTTGGTATTTCTTCGATTCGGCAATCTTGATATTCTTGACGGCCGTGTCGAAATAACTGTCCTTCAACTCGCAGCCGATGCCCTTGCGGTTATTCCTGACTGCCTCATGCACTTCCGAGCCAATCCCAAGGAACGGGGTGAAAACCGTTTCGCCCTCGTTGCTCCAAAGGTTCACCAAACGCTCAATCACGCCGAGCTGCAGGGGGCAAATGTGCTTTTCGTCACCCATAGCCGTGCCTTCGCTGGCGGTCAGCACATCGGTACGCCTAATATCCATCCACACGGGCGAAGCCCATTTCTGCCAAGTCTCCAGCGGGAAATTGTCGCGGTTCAGGTTCACGATGGGTTCCCAATCCGCTTCGTCACCTTCCCATTTCTTGAAGATGGTGATGTATTCGGCCATGCCAATCCCCGTCTTTGATGAATCGGAAGTCACCTGCTTGTAAAGGAGGCGCTGGGTCTTGGTGCGCTGCATTTCCAGCACGGGGTCAGTCCAAATTGTCACCTTGGAATGCAGCTTGAAGCCCTCGGCCAGCACCGCCCTCGTATGCTCACCCGTGAAGTCATACATTCCCGTATAGCCTGACGAATTCTTGTAAACGCCAAGGTCTTTGGTATGGCAGCACATCAAGCGGCCAGGCTTCAGTATGCGGTACAGCTCTTTCAGCAAAAAGGCGTACTGCTTGAAAAATTCCTCATGGCTCTCATTGTTCCCCATGTCGTTGATGTAGTTCGAGTAGGTGAAAAGGGAACTGAACGGCGGGGAGAATATAATCAGGTCAACTGAATTGTCGGGGATGCGCTTGATTTCGATGGTGGTGTCACCCTTCATCAAAAACACGTCATCGTCCTTGTATTCCCGATACTCGTAATGGTCGAGGAGGCCGTATCGGTTCTCGTTCACGTTGCGGTTCATTTCACGAACCATTTCCTCGAAGGCTTGTTGCTTCTTTTCAACGATTGCCCTTGCGTTTGTCATTGTATCTGTGATTATTAAGTGAATGTTTACATTACCCTTGCGCCCGAACCTATACGAGCGTCTAACTTGCTGGTAGTAATCCTCAAAGGAAAAATCAGGGGAAGCGAAGATCTGCGTGCCGCAATTCTGAAAGTTCATACCATAGCCGCAAATCTTGGCCTTGCTAATCAGGATGCGGAACTTGCCTTCGGCGAAATCCAGCAACCTTTGTTCTTTGTCGGCATCGGAATCCGACCCCCTCACCTCGACAGCTTCAGGAATCAGCTTGCCCAATATATCGCCCTCTTGGTTCTGCTTAATCCAAATCAGCACCTGACCACTGCTTTTCCTTGCGATTTTGGCCGCAAGCTCAAGCCTCTCGTTCATGGTTTTGCGCAACTCCATGTTGAAGTTGGTGGCATTGACTATCCCCGTTGAAAACAGCAACCCATCCTCGGGCTTGGTCTCAATGAGGTGGTCGGTCACCGTCAGCTCGGGCAGCTTGAACAACTTGCCCGTCTCAACGAATCCGATATCTGCAGGGTTCTCAAACATGATAGCCCACGATGCAATCCAGCCGTAGAAGTCGCCCTTGGCATGGCCTTTCAGTCGATAGTTGTTCATGCCTTCCTCACGCACAAACCACTTCGACCTCATGTCTTGGGAATCGAGGATTTCAAGGAATTCGGAATGGTTGCCAATCTCGTTCAGGTCGTTGGGGCTTGGTGTGGCCGTGCAACACAACTTGTAAGGCATACCCTTGAACTTCTCCGTCAGGAGATTGCGGTAATACCCCGTGAAGTTCTTGAGGATTGAACTCTCATCCAGCACCACACCAACAAAGCGGGAAATATCCACGTTTTCAATCTGCTCGTAGTTGGTGATGGCTATTGTCGTGGCCTCATCCATATCGCGGTACAAATCCACCTTATAGCCGAATTTCGCGCCCTCCTTGATGGTCTGCCTACTCACCGACAGCGGGGCAAGTATCAGGATTGGCTTTCCTTCGTGTTCCGCCACCTTGGTAGCCCATTCAAGGCTAATCAGGGTCTTACCGTTGCCACAGCCAGCGAACACGGCACCACGGCCTTCTTTCACCATCCGCTTCACGCAGTACTTTTGGAAATCGAAGAGGCGGGGATTAAGACCGCTTTCCTCGACATCGAAACCGCTCTCTATCTTTTTGGTCTTTTTAGCCTCCAAGAGGTCGTTGTATTCTCTCATTTCATTGTCAGTCATGCCGTAGCCCTTTCATTCTTTAATCCGCTGCAAAGTGCCTCACATAACACCCTCGACATATTCACCTCCACGGCGTTCCCGATGAACTTCTTTTGGTCGGCTTGGCTACCTTTCAGGATATAGTCGTCAGGGAAGCCCATTATCCGCTTCAGCTCCTGAATGTTCAGCATCCGCATCTTGATGTCGATGATGCCGTAAGCCGCCATGAACTCCTTAATCTTCACGGTCATTGGGCTGTCGGTGTCGTACACCTCAATCCCCAATGCCCCGCCCTCGGCGGTAATCAGGTAAGGCGGCATCTTATCCATGCGGGCAATCAGCGTGAAGGCGGGGCTGTCAACGCTGCCGCCAGCCGATTGGAATTGCGGGTTCATCAGGTAATGCCACTTGTGGTTGGCCGTCACCGTGGGCGATGGCTCATCCAACGAGCTGCCCACGTTGTTGAAGTTGGTACTCATAATCCATTGCGGGGAAACGAGTATGTGTTTCGGGTTGGTGGTCACAGCCCCAGCCGGCACATCCACCGACATCGGCGTTCCGTTGCCGTACTGCATATCGAGGAACTTGGGCGTGACCAAGGCCAGCCTATCCTTCGTGGTCACGGTCGGCGCGGCCTTGTCGATGGAATGGTTGTTGCCGTTCCCGTAGTAGGAATCAATGAATTGCGCCGACACCAAAGCGTGGTGGTCGATGGTGGTCAGGGTGCCAGCGGGACGGTCAATCGGGATGTTCTTTCCCGCTGGGTCGCCCCCGAACTGCTTCGATAGGTACTGCACCTTAACCAGGCCGATTCGGTTTTGTGTGGCCACGGTGGGGCAGGGTTCATCAATCGAAGGGGCGTTGTGGTGGCCGTCCTTATTCACCGAGTTGTATTTCAAAATCCATGCGTCATATTGCTGTTTGCCACCTGCCACGAACTTAATCAGGCCAGCGAAAATCCGTTCAAGGGTCTTTTCGCAAAGGGGCTTTTCACGGGTGAAAATACTCACGCCCTCATCCTCCAAATCCAGCACCTCGCGCACGGGTTTCCATTTCTTGTAAAGATGGAAAAGCCCGCCATCATCATCCCCGTTTTTCGAGTAGGTCTGCATGGGGAAGTTGATGGGAAGGCCATTGGCCGCAAACTGCCCGAAAAACCGCTTACGGCTCGTATATGCCCCGAAATCGGCGGCGTTCAACAGCCTGAAATCGTAGTGGTAGCCACGGCGCATCACCTCGTTGCACCATTTCACATAGCAACGGCCTTTGTCCTTGCTCACGGGGTGGCCGTTAGCGTCAAGGTCGCCCCAGCTCATAAATTCCTCCACATTCTCAATCTGAATGTAAGAGGGCTTGATTGCATCGATGTAGCGGAAAAGATGCTCCGCAAGGGTGCGGCTGTCGCCGTCACGGGGCTGGCCACCTTTGGCCTTGCTGAAATTGGTACACTCCAACGATGCCCACAGCACCACCAAAGCGTCAGGGTACTTTTTGCGGCACCCGTCAAGGTGGCGGATTAGCGGGTCGAGGTTCAGTGTCCTGATGTCCTCGGTAAAGTGCATAGTGTCAGGGTGGTTTGCCGCATGGCTGGCAATGGCCATCGGGTCATGGTTGACACAAGCGACCACACGGGCGCACTTATGGCCGTGCCATGTCGCTTTCTCAACCCCCGTTGATGTCCCGCCAGCACCGCAGAACAAATCCACATACATCAATCTGATTTCTTCTTTTTTCATCATGGTTGCGTTGTTTTCCTTTTGTTTTGATTCATTGGTATAACATTGCCACGATACTCATGGCCTTGGCGTAGTCTGACTTCACAAACACGAATGGGTTTTCCTTGGAATGGCATTCGGCTTGCATCTTGCAGTAGTTAGGCTCGACCGCGCAAATCTTGCATTGCGGGTCATCGTCAGTCGGTTGGAAGTCCAACGGCTCGGTGTACTCAACCGCCGTGTAGGACTTTCCGAAATACTCTTTTGTGTCGTTGATTCTCATTTTCGGTAGGATTTTCCGGTGAAGGCAATGGTCTTGAACATTTCCACAAACCTATCCTGAAGCCTCGCGCCGTAGCGGTCGCCAATGGTCTCAATGTCAAGGTTCGATGATATCAGGGTACACTTTTGTTTGTCATATCGGGTGGAAAGAAGGTCGATGATTGGCTCATTGGTATTGCCATAGGTATTGACATCAATGGCCTCGACACCGAACTCATCAATCCCAAGCAACTCCGTGCCACACATTTGTTTGTAAAGCACTTTGTTATCCTGCCAAGCCAAAACCACATCCTTTGCCCTGATTACCTTCACGGCCGCTGTCTTATCCTCATTCAGGGTGACATCGGAATACGATGGCTTGGCGAAGGTGTTGATGACGCGGCAAATAGCATTCAGCATGGTAGTCTTACCCGTCCCGACCGTGCCATAAAGCAGCAAGCCGACACGGCCATCCTTTGAGGCCAGCCATTGAGCGCATTTTTCAATGGCGGTTCTCGGTATGGCCTCCAGCTTATTACCCCTTGCGACCACCTCCGTATTATAGGCACGGGTCAGGGCGTTGATTAGGTCATTCTCGGACATCGGGAGGCAAAAGCGTTCACGCTTATTGATGAAGTCCAATTTGTTCCAATTCGGATTGTCAATAATTTCCATATCAATCTCTATCTATGAAGTTTGTACCAATCAGGTCACGGCCTGAAGATGTCCGTGCCTGACCATCTTTGTTGTCATAATTCCCCGATAGGATTTTCTCGAAGTTGCTGGGCTTGATAATCCAATCGAAGGAGGCAATGAAACCACGCTTGTTGTTTCCACGGAGGAAATCGGAGGCGGCGGCTTTTTCAATCACTTCTTCAAGGGCTTTTTTGCCGTAAGCGGCCACCCTCGCCCTCACTTGTTTCTTGCGGGTCTCTCCAAGTGGCGAACGCAACAAACCAAAACACCCCTTCGTTTTTTCATTAAAGAAAACAATGAGTTTTTCATAGTTGACAACCTCTTGCGGGGTCGGCGGTGCAACGCACCCCGATGAAGCAATCTCTGATTGCTCACTATTATTCTTTCCTTCTTTATTATTCATTAATTCTTCTATGGTTGTGCCGTTTGTTGTGTCGTTTGTTGTGTCATCTGCTGTTTGGTTTGTTGTTTCATCTGTTGTGTTATCCATTTGGTACTTGTCGTAATTAACTATTGATATTGTGTTAATTACATTCGATTTTTGTTGTGTTATCTGCTGTGCTGTTTCAAGTTCATTCAAGAATCGGATTACCTTACCATTTGACCAATGCCATCTTTCACACATTTCCCTGACGGACAGGCACACATCGCCCCGATGCTGTTCAACACGGATGCCACGCACAAAGAAAATGCGCTCTTTCCATGCTGCCATCAGCAAAAGGTCAATCCATGCCTGCCCGCGGGAAAATGGCTTATCCTGCCAAAGCCAATGGTTGACAATGTCACGACTTATTTTTATCCAGCCAGCCATTATAACAACAAGAAGTCAATCCAAAGGTCAATGAATTGTTTTCCACAATACTCCGCCAATTCCTCCGTCCTGAAGGCAAGACGGGAACCGAGATACGTACCCGAGCACGACCACGCATAGGCCGCATTCGCATAAACGACACCGCCGCTCACGTAGGCGCTGCCGCCCGCACGACCGACAACACGGCACTCCTTTTTGTCATCCTCATCGAGGCGGTCGTATTCCTCTTTGGTATAGATGTAGAAGTACGGGTACCAGCGGCGTTCATCGCCGTCAAACTTGGGTTTCCAACCCTCATTGAGGGCGGCGGTAACGATACGCAGCTTCAGGAAGGCATCCACATCCTCGTTTCCATCCGCTCCGTCAAACATATTCTGATGATTCTTCAAGGCTTTGATGTACGGATGTTCCGTTCCAATCACATCAACGGCATCCTCAAAGGTTTTCACCTTCTCCATGATGTTTTTGGGCGCAAATACCTCTCTACCAAAAAGATGCTCCAGCAATTCCTTGCCGTTGTCATCGGTGGCGTTATAGGCTTTCAGGGCGTTCTCCGCACTGATTTTCAGTTCTTTGTTGTTGTTTTCCATCTTGTTCGATTTTTTGAAGTTTGGTAATCTCTTTTTTGGTCAGTCTAATTGCGTTCAGTAGCTTCGTGCTGCCTTTGCTGGCATCCACGTTTTCAAGGATGACGGGAAGGCACCGAAGCAGCGTTGTAACCATATCGTTAGGCACTTTCCTCATGTCAAAAGGGGGTCTTTGATAGGTCGATTGTCATTCCGGCCATGGCGATGTAGGTCGGCTTGCCCGAAACCTCGCTGATTTCGCGCTCAAACCGCCCTGCATCGCTATTGTTGCCTGAAAGGTGTATCAATATCACTTCGTTCACACCGGCCATGTCATTGGCTCTTATAACGCCCTTCGCCGTCTGCAGCTCCATGTGTGAGTGAAGGAGGCGGTCACGCATCGCATTGGGGACAATGCCGTGGTCGATGTTGTACTGCAAGATGTCATCGGCGTAGTTGGCCTCCAGCATGACATGGTTTAGGCTGGGGATTCGGTACTCCAGCATCATTGTGTCGGTCACAAACAGCAGCTTGCCCATTTCCTCATGCTCAATCATAAAGCCGACACACGGCACATCGTGGGCAACGGGGAAGGCAAACACCTTGAAGCCACCCACCTTGTAGCCGTGCATCGGCTCAATCGACTTGCAGAAGGCGCGGTTTGCGATGCCTTGGCTTTGGAACACCTCATCCAAGGCAAGCACCCTGATTCCGCACCCGATGACATCTTTTAGGGACTTGGAATGGTCTTTATGCTCATGTGTGACCAAACAGCCCACGATGCCCGAAATCTTGAATCTGAGGGCTTTTTTCACTTCATTGAAGCGAACACCCGCCTCCAGCATCAAAACCCCGTCAGCGGCCTCCAAAAGGTAGCAATTACCCGATGAACCCGAACCCAAGCACGTCATTCTCATTCCAAGCCCCTCCATCATTACGCCCAATCGGGTTGTTTGGTCTCGCCACCATCGGCGGCACTTTCCTTGATTTCGCCCGTGGCTGGGTCGATTTCCTCATAGGTAGCGGTATCGGCTGGCAGCACCTCGGCATTGGCGTTCTCGGCAATCAGGCCGTTGCGGTCGCTCATGGCCTCATCGTCATCCTTGGCAATCACGTTCATCATTTCGATTGAAAGGTAGCCGTACTTCGACAAGAGGCGGCGGATTACGGTCTTCAAGGCCATGTCGTTGAAATTGCCTTTCCAACCGACTTCACTTGACACCTGACCCGACTGCGCCTGCTTGACAAGAGCGTCAAAGGTAGGCTTTTCCTTACCCTTGAACGATGGGCTGTAACGCAGGGCGTATTTGGCCATATCCTCAACGCTCATGTAAAGCACCTTGGAAAAGCCGTTCAACAGCTCGAAATAGCAAAAGTAGCCGACCACCTTATCCGACTTCTTTTCGCCGTCAAAGGCGATGGTACCCGACAGCTTATCCACGTTGCGAAGCTCGCCCTCGTACACCATATCGGCGTTGATGGTGCGGTACTGCCCCGTCCTCATGGCAAGTTGGATGTAGCCCTTGTAACCAGGCACGAAGGTAGGGGTCGGCACCTTCGTCCACTGACCCGTGGCGGGGTCTTTTACCGAGTTGTTGAAAACGATGATGTAGGCAAAGCCCAATGCCTTGTTCAGGGCAAGGCGCATGGTGGCGGCTCTCAATGCCTCGGCCACCACCGCCTGAGGCTTGCATCTTTGAAGTTGAGGGTCGCCCGTGTAGAGATCAATCAGGGAGGCCACGAATTCGTCCTTGTGTTTGCCAAGGGCGTTTTGGAACTGCTGTTGTACGCTTTCAGCCCTGATGACCGATTTAAGTAGGTCAACGGGCTTTGGTTGCTGCTGGGCAACCGCTTGGGTTTGTTTGTTGTTTTCCATTGTGTTGAAAATTTGATTGGTTATTGAACTATAAGTGTATCGTCCTCGGTCACGACCAGCCTAATCATCTGCGATTCGGTCGGCATCAACTCATTGATGCTCTCCGCATTGTCGATGAATATGGGTGCGGTCACGCCTTCCGACTTGCATATTGCGTTGATGATGTCGAGACCGGCGTTTATCTTCATGGCATTGTTCAGGTCGCTGTAAGGCACACCGTCCACCGTGGCCTCGCAGGTCTCCACCTCGCCGCCGTTGATTTGGGTCTCAAACATCTTGAACCTCACAATGCTGAAAAGGTGGTTGATACGGCTTTCCACGGCCTCAATCCTTGCCTTTGAGAATGCGGCCATCGTGAACTCGATTCCTTCAAGGCCGCTCAATTCATCGCTTTGGTTGCGAAGCTGGGTTTCCAACTCGCTGATTCGCTGGTTGGTGCGGTTGATGGTGTCGCGCTTGGCCAGCTTGGCCTTCATTTCGTCAATATCGGCGGTGTACTGCCTTTTGCGCTCCGACAACTCCGCCGTTTCAGGAGATTGGATTGGCTCTGCCAATTCCTTTTCCAAAGCCGCAATCTCGGAGGTCAGTCGCTGGTACTCGGCATCGGCCTCAATCGCTGGGGTCGCATCGGGGGCGGTCAGGGTGGCGGCATAGAGTTCATTTGCCTTTTCCTTGGCAATCTTTTCATCCAAATCGCCAATGAGCTTCTTTGCGCCGCCAATCAACGCCTCAATCGCCGTCATTCGCTCCTTCATTTCCTTCCCCTTGCGGTTGTTTTCATCGAGGTCGGCGGCTTTCCTCGTGTTGAATTTGGCTGTCATTTCGCCCTGCTTGCGTTCGATGTCGTCAATCTCCAACTGACGGCCACAGGTGGGGCACACGAAGGCGTTTTCATCGAACCGCAACACCCTTGCGTTGATTTCGCGCCACTCTTTGATAAGGGCTTCTTTTTTGGTCTTCATGCGTTCAAGGTCGCTTTCGTAGCCAGCCAACGCCTTTTTCGTGTCCGCCAACTCCCTTTCGTCATTGGCCACCTGCCTTTGAAGGTCAAGCTGCTTGTTTCTTTGCTCGTTGTAGTCGGCTTGAACTCTTTCCTTAATCTTGAACTCCAAATCCATCCTCTCGGACTTCAGCTCGCCGACACGCTTCGACTTCTTCATCCTCTCGTTGTTGGCCTCATTGAAGGCAGTCGCCTTGTCGCTGATTTGGCCTTCGACCTTGGCAAGGAGTATCTGCCTGCCTTCAAGTTCGGCCTCCAGCTCGCTCCAATTCTCCGATTCAGGCATCATCCTCTTGCATTCCTCGATACGGGCTGGTATGGTCTCGATTTCGGCCTTGATGGTGCGTTTCTTGGCGGCAATCTCGCGTTTGTATTCCTCCATCGTCTTACCCGACAACTGACCCAGCAAACGCTGGAAATCATCGTTCCCGAAGGCGATTTCCTCATCGCTCACATTTCCGGCCATACGCATCAGCATTGCACGCTGGACATCGGCCTTCTGCATTGGAAAGTAGTTCGGGTTGGTGATGAACTTGAATGTTTCCTCGGTGCAGATGGCGTTGATTTTCTCCGTCCAATCCTTCACCGACATAGGCACGTCATTGTAAAGGCGTTCCTCCTCATGCCCCGTGAATTCATCCTTGACGGAGCCACGCTTGCGCACCCATTTCTCTTTGAAGCGGCGGCAAAGGGTCACGGCCTCGCCGTTCACCTCAATAATGGCCGTCACCTCATGCGGGATTTTATCGATGGCCTTGCCGCTGGCATCCAGCGTCTTGATGTTGAAAGCCTTGCGGTCTTCGCTATCCTTGCCGAACATCAACCATGTGAAGGCATCGAAAACGGTGGTTTTGCCCGAGCCATTCCTGCCTGAAATGCTCGTGACCGACTCGTTGAAGTTGATTTCCAACTCCCTGATTCCCTTGAAATTCAAAAGGGAAAGTTTCTTGATGATTACTTTTTTCATTGTTGCATTGATTTGGTGTTCATTCTCTTGATTGCTATGTAGGTGGATGCCTTGGAGGCGATTTCCTCGTTGCTCACTATCCTTTGCCCTTTCAGCATCCAATCCTCGATTTCGGATTTCCTGAAATAGGCCTTGCCCCCGCGCTTGTAGTAGGGGATGGCCTTGTCGTGCATCAGGTTTCGCACGGTCTGCACGGCCACATCGAGCATCAGGGCGACTTCGCTGGTGTTCAAGGCTTCCTTGCTGCCAATCACCAAAATCCGCTCAATCCGCTCCAGCCTTTCCTCGATGCTCATTTTGCGCCTCTCTTTCTAACGGCCACCAACCAGCCCCGCTTGGCGGCATAGCGGCGCACGAAATCCTCGTCCGTGGGGTTGCAGTCAGGCCAAACGATGTTGTGCTTGGCGTGGCAGTCTCTGAATACTACTAATGTCTTCATGGTCAGAAAGTCTTTTTGAAGTTCACGATGCTCAATGTGATTTTCATCTTGCCGCTGCCCTCCAGCTCGAAGGTGTCCTCGGGTTCCACTTCAGGCTCGCCGTAAAGCGAATACACCGCCCAAATCCAATCCTCGATTTCGGCGTTGATTGGAAAGGTCAGCGACCGCTCCACGGTGCCGCACTTTGCCGTGAATTTCAGTCGGTTTGAAACCCCTGGCAAATAGCCCTGCGACACCGTGGCCTCGGCGATGCTGGCCGATGGTTGCTTCTTGGTTGCGTTGGCTGATGATTGCGTCTTGGTTGCGTTGTTTTTCATTGCCGGCCTCCTTCCTCGTTGGGTTCAGCATCGGGGAACAGTCCGGCCATATCCACATTGAAGTGGTCGGCGATGACGCTTTGGACGAGCGAATCGGGTACTTGGTTGCCTGCCAGCCACATCCTCACGGTCGTTTCGGAGCGGTGGGTAATCCTTGCCACCTCCGCAACAAACTCTTGTGCAGGTGTGGGCTTGCTTTTACTCTCATTGTAGAGTTCAATAAATGTTTTGTTCATTGATTATAAATTTTTGATTGAATTTCTGTTATCATAGAATTAAGATTGTCAACGGCTTCTTGAGATGCTGCTTTGATGCCTGATACCACACCGTATCTTGTTCCGCAATATGTGCATCGTCCGTCCTCAATCGCAGTGCTTCCACACTGTTTGCACACTATTACTTCGCCTGCGGATGGGTTGTCGCGCACAATCCTCACTTTCGAATACGATATCATGTCAGAATCCCGCTTTAAGTCCGAGTGCGCGAAGCACTTCGCGAAGTTCGCTGTCGGTGTAGTTTTGCGCAATCTCCTTCGATACGCAGTTGTGGTTGGCGGCAATCTCTATCGCTCTCGCCTTGTTTACTTTCGATGTTTTGTGCATTGTTCTCATACCTTTTTTATTTTTATTGGTTAGTTTTTCACTTGTTAGATACCTTTTTGCTATTTTTGCGTCAATAACTTTTTGTTTTGCGGTGCAAAAGTATGAATAATTCTCATAGTACAATGAAAAAATCTCATAAAAATCAAAATTTAAACTCATTCTAAATTATAAAGTATGGAAACGGTAAAGGATAGACTGATTCAATTTATTGAATATAAAGGAATTAATCCTCATTCATTCGAAAAGAGATGTGGGCTTGCAACAAGTTTTGTCGCCAATATGAGAAACAGTATGCAGCCCGATAAAATGATGAGCATTGCTCAAAACTTCCCCGATTTGAATTTTGACTGGCTTTTGCTCGGAAGAGGCTCTATGTTGTATGAAAACCACGAAGGATTGCTGTCGGATGAGAGATTTAGAATCAATCCAAACAAGCAAAATGAGGGCGACTTCGGAAGTCTTATGAACATATTGTTCCGTTTTTTGAAAAATCAGGAACAATATCAAGCCATTATGAAAGATATGGTGGCAATTTATGAGAGAATCAACAAGGAATAAACCTAAGGCTTATTTCTATCATAGAAAGAATAAATCACCGTAATCGCAATAGTAATAAGTTCTCGAAATGATTTGGCAGGTAATTAATAGTGTTGTTGCTGTTGGGGCTTTAGTGTTATCGTTAATAGTTTTTTTTAGTGAAAAGAAGGAGAAAAAGCTAAGAATTAAGCAACTATTAAGGGAAAATGAGGATCTATTGAAGGCCGAATTGCGGGTCCGTTCAGACAATTCATACATTTACATTGAAAATAGAGGTGAAAATGAAGCAAGGAATATTCGATTCTCATGCTCGGAGGAATTAGTCACGAATCCTGATATTAATGAGATATTTCCATACCCTAAAATACTTGCAGGTCAATCGGTTAAGTTGAAGTATGTAAAAGAAACAATTGAATCCATACATCAAACGATAACAATTGTATGGGATGATGACTATAGAATAGGTAATAAAAATGAAATGGTAATCACTCTTGCTTATTGATAACAAATGGAAAGAAAAACGGGTTACAATAACCTACTGTAACCCGTCCCGTTGGTTGGCGTTGGTTGGCGTTTGTTTTTCAGGTTTTTGCCAACGGTGGGCTTGCAAAAAAAGTCCCATCGTTTCCGTGAGGCCACGAAAACGACAAAAGCCCGCACCTGTGAAGGCACGGGCTTCGGAGCAAAGTCTTTTTTTGCTCGTCAAAACAAACAGACGCTGCTCAGTTCTCGTCCGAGGGAGGTGACTCCTTCCTGGATGCGGGCCACGGTCTTTGCCGATGGGCGGCTTTGGCCTGTCACGTAGTGGCTGAGTTGGTGGCGGTCTATTCCCGTCAGCCTTTGCAGTCCCGCAAGGCTGATGATCTTGCTGTAGTATTGCAGGAAACTAACCGTGTCGTAACGGAATGTGAATTCAAGTTCAGGAGCTTCCTTGCCGTCTTGCGCCCAAAGCTCCTTCATTTCCTCGTAGCACTCGTTGAAGTTTTCCATCGCTTCCTTCACGCTGTCGCCATATCCCGAAATCATGCCGATGGGATTGGTGTCGGTGCATACGGCAAACAGGCCGTCGTTGCCCACTTCGATAAATGCTGTCAATTGTATATTACCATGCAAGAAAAAAAGTGATTTTTTTCAAAAAAAATACATTTTTCCTCACGAAAAACTATTTTTGATAGCTCCATTCCTTACTTGTTAGATACTTTTTTCCTACCTTTGCCGCAAAATGATTTCTTATTGCAACGGAAAAAAGATTGTACTATGGAAACGACCGCAAACCAACTATCTTACTACCTCATCGACCTGATGAAGTCCTATATAAAAAAGGAGGACTTGCTTTCGGAAAAGTCTTCCGAAATAGTCCTCCAAATCGGCACGGCCATCGACCGTGCCAAGGTGGCCAACCAACCCACCGCCGAACTTGAATACCTCTACGAAACGGCCTTGTGGCTCAAAGGGGAGATTGAACAATGAGCAAGAGGCGGGTTTACAGCGAGGCAACGCTCGCCATCATGGAAAGGTTCTTTCAGGCAGTGGAGGCTTGCAAGGATGAAAAACTAATCAAGATTTCCGACTACTGCAAGGACAACGGCATCGAGAAGCCACATTTCTATATGCAGCGAAAAGACCGCAATAGGGGTTTCTTTGAGGTCGGCTGGATGCTGGGATTGGTAGAAAGGTGCCATGTGTCGGCCTATTGGCTTATGACGGGCAAGGGTCAGATGTTCGGCTAATCGAGCCGCCAAACCGTTTCGCCTTCGTCACCCAGCACATCGGGAATCTTCGACACTGCGGCCTGCTTGTTCTTATCCATCACCTTCGCATAGATCTGCGTGGTGGAAAGCTCCTTGTGGCCAAGCAGCTTCGACACCGTGTAAATGTCCGTCCCGATGTCAAGCATCATAGTGGCGAAGGTATGACGGCCGCAATGGAAAGTGATTTTCTTATTGATGCCAGCCCTCAATACCCATTCCTGAACCGCCCTATTGGTGCAGGTAGGGGAGTGGATGTCCTCAAAAACCAAATCCGCAGGGTCGCCACGCTTACCCATCAGGGCGGCAGCTTGGTCGGTGATGTCGAGGTATTCCTGGCCTTTGGTCTTTTTCTGCCTGAATATGATGCGGGTGTAGTCGCCTTGCTGGAACACATCGCCCCAGCGCAGCCGCTCGATGTCGCTCCGCCTCAAACCCGTAAGGCAACTGAAAAGAAAAGCGTCTTTTATTCGTGGGTACTCGCAATCCGTTTGGGCTAATTTCCTCACTTCGTCAATGGTAAGATACATCCTCGTTCCTTCCTCGGCCTTGAAGTTCTCGACCCCACGGCAGGGGTTGAAGGGGATAATCCTATCCTCGAAGGCTTGGTTGAGGCAAGCCCGCAGCTTGTTGAAGTACGACAGCTTGGAATTTCGCGCCAGCGGCTTTTCCTTGTTCCGCTTGCGCTTGTCGTGCTCCCATGCCCGTGCATCGTCATCAAGATATTTCCTGAATCCCTCAACCCATTCAGTGGTGATTCCCGCAAAGGTGATTCTCTCGTTTTTCTCATACTTTTTCAGGTGGTGGAGGCACGAAAACCAATTGCCCCAATTACTTCGGCTTTCAGCCCCGAGCCTCTTTTGGCACATCGCCCTATAATAGTCGAAGAATAAGGTATCAGTGGCGAACTCTGCCTTGAAGCCAAATTCCCCGTTCTGCAATTCCACAATCCGTTGTGCTTTCACGGCATTGGCGAGTTGAAGGGTCTGACGGTTCTTATCCTTATCCTCCTTTGTCCGCTCGGGAATCAGGTACAGCTTCAGGAACTCGTATGTCCGTTTTCCGTTCCTATATATGTCGAGATATAGGCTGACATTGCCGTCAGCGATTTTCTTCTGCCTTAACTTGATAGGCTCTTTGATTCTCTTTTCCTTGGCCATAATGCGTTGAAATTTGTTTCCAAATTGTTACTTCATAGGGTCGGGTAACAAAATAGCAACGCAAAATTAGTATTAATTTGGTAGTGGAAAAGTATTGGGTCAAAAAAAATGGTTATTGGCTTAATAAAGTTATTGCATACTATCCAAATACTTATGCAATACCGTTGGAATACTCTTTGGAATCATCCTGAAAATTGGCTCTACTTTCCGACGCAGAATCTACCGACCCCGCAAAACTCCGTTGATTTACAATGTGTTGTGACAATCATTTCTATTTCAAGTAACAAACCGACAACAAAACATAAGAAAACCCGCCCTGAAGCTGACGCATCGAGCGGGTTTTTCAACGCAACCGATGATGTAATCATCAGCGGTGCAAAGGTACTCATTTCCCGACAATCCGCAAGAAAATTTTTATCAGGGGCTTTCGGCACATCCACAGCACGGCCAAAACCAATGCCGCCAGCATATACCAAAACCCCTGAAGCCTGACCTGCTGCCAGCGGGTCAATTCCTTTTCAACGGGGTAAGGCTCACGCACCTTCACCTCCTTTTCCTTATATATAACGCTGTCCCTTGCCCTTTCCGTTGTGGTCACGGGTACGGGGAGCAGCTGGGGCTTCGTTTCAAGGGTATGGTAAAGCATCCCCATCGCCGTGATTTCGGCACGGGAAATGCAATACTTGTTCTCCAAGGTGGAGGTGGTATCGACCAACACCTGCTGAAACCACTTTTCGATGGTAATGTAGGCCGTGTCGATTCGCTGGATGTACTCCGTCCTGATGACGACCGAATCCTTACTCCGCTCACTTTCCGACCTTACCAGCCTCCAACCACGGCACCCCGTGAGGAATGCCGTGGCGAAGGCCAACAAGAGGAAAATATATGGTTTGGGTAAATTAGTCCTCATAGCGAAAGTCATTCAGGCGGTTAAGCCAGCCCTTCAAAAAACGTTTCTTGGTATATTTCAGCAGTTCGCGCTCCGTGGCCTTGCGGCCAATCTTGCGCTCGTAGGCTCTCACGCTGGAGGCCACAATATCCTCAAAGAACTTCTTACGCCGCGCCCAAAGGCGGTCAAACAAGTCCTTTTGAGGCATCCAGCCGTTAATCTTGGCCAGCGTCACGGGTCCGACAACGCCATCCTGACGAACACCCAACACGCCCTGAATGTTCTTGATATAACCCTTGCCTGACCCCCAAAGGGTGTTGACGCAAAGGTTGGCGATGGATTGGCTATTGATTTGGTCGGCCTGCATCTTATCCCAAAAGAACTCTTTGAGAATGGCCATCACCTCCGCGTCAGTAATCCGTTTCAGGTCTTCAACGGTCGGGGTCTTCATCTTGTGAGCCTTGCGGTATGCCTTGTAGGTCGCAAGGGTAACGCCCTTGTTGGTCGCGCCTCCGCTGTCGGCGGGGTCGTTCACGAAGCCGCCTTCCCATTTCAGGATTTTCGGCAGCAATAACTCTACTTTTGCCATAGTCATTCAATTGTTGGTTCGTACTCATCATTCACCGGCTCCGCTAGCGGCTGGCTCTGCGCCTGCTGTACCTCAATGGCCTTCATAAACGCATCCTTGAAAGTCTTGCTCTCCAGCAGCTTCGTAATCAGTTCCCCAGCCTCCGAAAAGTCCTTCTTTGTCTTTTTGTCGGACTTCTCGCGTATGCTCAAGAACTCCACCACCAAAAGGAAAATGCCCACCAAACACGACACCACGGGAATCCCCACGATGGGTGCAAGGTGGAACAACTCAAACAGCCTGCTGAAATAGATTAGCAAATCCACCCCGTAGGCTATCATCATGCCGCCCTCGTAGGTGATGAACTTGGTCAGGGTGCGTTTCAACCCCCATGAGCTGCGGAACTCATGCCGTTGCTTCGCCTTGTAAAGTCCGCTTGCCAAGTCTATCATCATGGCGAAGAATACGATGATGCAGGCAATTCCGGCCACCACGGCCATTTCTTTCAATGCAATGACATTCATAACTCTGAATTTTGCCGCAAAGGTATAAAAAGTATCTAATAAGTACCTATTTTCAAATAACATATTTTTATAGCTGGTAATATGCGTATATCAAAAAGTTGAAACTTGCATCAAAGGCAGAACCTTTTTGTGATACTGCTATACTGAAATCCATAGTGTCGTTGGTTGAATTGTAGGCCATTCCCGTACATATCGCAAGGCATTCAGCGGCTAACGCATTCACTATGATGTTTTGTGGGAATGTGTCAGTATGGGCAAACCAATTACCTGAAACGGATATGGTATAATCACCAACCCCATTTCTTGTAACATTGGCGGTTGATTTGTCAAAGGTCCTTACATGGGGACGAACAATGGCACCGCCGCCGCCGCCGTTATCTAAATAGGCACCAATAGCCATCACCCTGAATGGACTTCCGTAATACTCATTCGTACCAACTACATCAATGCCAAACGGTGTGTAATTCTCGACAATCCATCCATAAAAGTTTTGTTCAGTACCATATCCTCGCAACGTAACGGTGCCAAACGAAAACCCGCTCGTCATATTGATTCCGTCTTTGAAGTAATACATACCACTTGGAGGGGTCATCAAGTTACCACCGCCTACAATCGTAACCCTGCGCCCTGATTGTGTCGTATCCCAAGTCAGCCGGACATTATAGCTAATTCTATCAGCAGCAATCAAATTATCATATTTTTGATAAGCGGTCAGCTCGCCGTTTACTTCATGGAACGGGCTTCTGAATGTTCCACGGATATATGCGCTATTGGCCTGAATATGGCCTTGAACAAGATCGAAGTAATTCAACCCGTCACTGCTTATAATCAGGTCGGTAGTCACACGGCCAGGCAGCAACTCGGTAAAACCGAACAACGTCACGAAGCTCCGTTCCCCATCATATTCCTTGCCAAGGATGCCAACGAGGAAATGATAGTAGCCCGTCACCGATTCCATCGCTATTGCCGTGGCCGACAAAACAAACTCACCCGTGCCAACGCCATCAATACTACTGCATTTTGCATATAGATAATATCCTTGGTCAGGGTTAGCGGCCACATTGAAGCTATTCGTAGTCATTACCCATTTCATATATTGCGGCGGGTCAGGGTGAATGATACTTGCCAACTCTGAATGCTTCAATAACAAGGGCGATTGCGGCTCGCTTTGGCTTGGGTTTACCACGTTCAAACGCTTCGTGGAGTTATCCATAACGAACACCGAATATGGAGGCCATATATCATCATTATCGTCCGTGAACACGAACTGAAGGCTTGCATCGCCAATCAACGCTTGCATGGTCTGCACCGTTATTGGGTTAATGCCCTCCGAGAACTCCAACAGCGATTCCTGAAGCATCTGCATTGTATCAATCACATCGCGGAAACGCCGCTTGGTGAAATTGATTGAATCGGTGTGAGTCTCACCAATCGTCACCTCCTGACACCCCACCTGAATAAGCGTTGTGGTCACGCTTTGGCCGACAATCCCGTTGGATATGTCGATGGTCGGGG
>CAMVCZ010000037.1 GCA_947166105.1 uncultured Bacteroidales bacterium | reverse complement strand
GCGGTCCCATAGCGCAGTTGGTTAGAGCAACTGACTCATAATCAGTAGGTCCTAGGTTCAAGCCCTAGTGGGACCACAAAACAAACCCCTAACTTGATGAGTTTCAAGATAGGGGTTTTCTTTTTGCACTACAAAAGACCTGTGAAACGCTTGATTTCAAGCCATTTGGGTGTAATCCCTTGCCAATCCGCCTTGCGAGGTTTCCTTGTAAAGCGAAGGCAGGTCTTTTCCGGTTTCTTTCATCGTTTCCACTACTTTGTCGAACGAAACACGATGGTGACCATCTGAGAAGGTGGAATAAATGTTCGAGTCCAAGGCGCGTGCGGCGGCGTAGGCGTTGCGCTCGATGCAGGGAATCTGCACAAGGCCGCAAACTGGGTCGCACGTCATGCCCAAGTGGTGTTCAAGTGCCATTTCGGCAGCATATTCGATTTGGGCCGGACTCCCGCCAAACAGTTGGTTGGCGGCTGCGGCGGCCATGGCGCAGGCCACGCCCACTTCGCCTTGGCAGCCTACCTCGGCACCTGAGATGGATGCGTTGGTGCGCACGATGTTGCCCACCAATCCCGCTGTCACCAAGGCGCGGACGATGCGCTGTTCGGTGAAGTCGTAACTCTTTGATAGATGGTATAATACCGCAGGCATCACGCCGCACGAACCACAGGTTGGCGCGGTGACGATAACCCCGCCAGAGGCGTTTTCTTCCGAAACGGCCAAGGCGTATGAATATACCAAACCACGGCTTTTCAGCGTGTGGGTGTAGCCCGAGGCCTTGATATGGTAGGTGGCAGCCTTGCGGCTCAGGTTGAGTGGTCCGGGCAGGACGCCTTCGGCCTGCAAACCTCGTTCCACTGCCGCCTGCATCACCCGCCAAATCTCTTGCATGTAATCCTCAATCTCCTTCTGGTTTTCGTATTCGTACACATATTCCCAATAAGTTCGTCCGCGTTGCTCGCACCAGTTGAGGATGTCGGTCATTTTCGAGAGGGGATAAATCTCATGCGACTCATCCGTTTGGCCTTCTTCGGCCAAGTTGCCGCCCCCGATACTGAACACCTGCCACTCGCCGAGAAGGTTTTTCTGTGCGTCGAAAGCCTTGAATAACATGCCGTTAGGATGGAACGGCAACATGATTTCGGGTTTCCAAACGATTTCCGTGGGTGCCTGAAGGGTGCTGAGGATGGCCAAGTCGGTCATGTGGCCTTTGCCCGTGGCGGCGAGGCTGCCGTAAAGTGTCACCTCAAACGAGGCAGCGTCGGGAAAACGGCTGTTGAAAAGATGGGCGGCTTTTTGCGGCCCCATGGTGTGGCTGCTCGAAGGGCCTACACCAATCTTGTAAATGTCTTTGATGGTTTTCATGGCGCAAAATTAGAAAAAATCCGCCTTTGAAAGGTCGGCAAATGGGGGATTTTTCTACCTTTGCATCCCATAATTTGACAAAAAATGGAACAAGAAAATACTCCTAAGACTTTAACTGATTTGGACGAACTCGGCGAATTTGGCCTCATCGACCAACTGACCGCCGATTTTCCTTTGCGCAATGCCTCTTCATTGAAAGGCGTGGGCGACGATGCTGCCGTCATTAACCACGAGGGCTATCGCACCCTCGTTTCGGTCGACATGCTTATCGAAGGCATACATTTCGACCTGACTTACTGCCCTTTGAAGCACCTCGGATACAAGGCAGCCATCAGCAATTTCTCTGATATATACGCCATGAACGGCACTCCCACGCAGATTGTGGTTGGGCTCGGCGTGTCGAGCCGTTTTTCTGTCGAGGCTTTGGACGAACTTTATGCGGGCATCCGTTTGGCTTGCGAGCGTTACCATGTGGATATGGTGGGCGGCGACACCACAAGTAGCAAGACGGGCCTCGTCATCTCCATCACGGTCATCGGCATGGCCAAGGAGGAGGACATCGTCTATCGCAGCGGCGCGAAGAAGAACGACCTGCTTTGCGTGAGCGGTGACTTGGGCGGTGCTTATATCGGACTGCTCATCCTTGAGCGTGAGAAGGTTGAGTTCCTCTCCAACCCCAACATGCAGCCCCAACTGAAAGGCATGGACTATGTGCTTGAACGCCAACTGAAGCCCGAAGCCCGCAAGGACATTGTGGAGCAATTGAAGAATTTGGGCATCAAACCCACTTCGATGATCGACATTTCCGATGGTCTGGCCTCCGAAATCCTTCACCTCTGCAAGGAGTCAAAAGTGGGCTGCCAACTGTATGAAGAAAGAATCCCCATCGACCCGACGACAGATAAAATGGCCAAGGAGTTCCAAATTGTGCCCTCGGTGGCAGCCCTGAGCGGTGGCGAGGACTACGAATTGCTCTTCACCATCGATCAGAAGGATTATGAGAAGATAAAGACCCTTTCGGCGGATGTGACCGTCATCGGTTATATGACTGACAATGTTGGCATTGCCGAAATGATTACGCCTGATAACCATGTCATTCCCATCAAGGCGCAGGGCTGGGATCACATGAGGAAACATGAATGACCTTCCCGAAATAGTGAAACAAAAACTCGCCGCGCTGCCCAACAAGCCCGGCGTCTACCGCTATTTCGACAAAAAGGGCGAACTGATTTATGTGGGCAAGGCCAAGAACCTCAAACGCCGCGTCAGCAGTTATTTCAACAAAGAACAATTCGGCAAGACGCGCGTCCTCGTCAGCAAGATCGCCGACCTTGAATATAGCATAGTTGATTCGGAATCAGAGGCTTTGCTACTCGAAAACACGATGATCAAGCAGTACAAGCCGCGCTACAACATCATGCTCAAGGACGATAAAACCTACCCGTGGATTTGCATCAAGAAGGAGGCTTTTCCACGTGTTTTCCTGACGCGAAGGAAGGTCAACGACGGCTCGGAATACTTCGGGCCGTATCCCTCGGTGCGCACGGCGCATATCTTGCTTGACTTGCTTACACAAGTATATAAGGTGCGCTCGTGCCGCACGCCGTTGACGGAAATCGGCGTGGAGAAAAAGAAGTACAAAGTCTGCCTTGATTACCACATCCACAAGTGCAACGGCCCTTGCGAAGGCCTGATTTCCAAGGCGGATTACAACGCCATGATTGCTGAAATCCGCGAAATCATCAAGGGCAACATGAGTGGGGTGATGCGTGACCTGAAGGCGCAGATGATGGACTACGCCTCGCGGATGGAGTTTGAGCAGGCGCAGGAAATTAAGGTGAAATATGACCTGTTGGAGAACTATCGTAGCCGCTCGACAGTGGTCAGCCAGTCGATTCACGATGTGGAGGTGTTCTCATACGTCGATGACGGCGAACTGTTTTATGTCAATTATATGAAGGTGAAGGACGGCGCTGTGGTGCAGAGCCATTCCTTTGAGATGAAACGCCGACTTGAGGAAACGGTGGAGGAATTGCTGCTCTTGGCTGTGGCCGACTTGCGCCAACAGATGGGCAACCATGCGCCCGAAATCATCGTCCCGATGAAATTGGATTACGCCCTCGGCGAGGTGCAAGTGACCATCCCGCAACGCGGCGACAAGTTGAAACTCTTAGACCTCTCGCGCCGCAATGCCATGCAATACCGCATCGACCTCGAAAAACAACGCTCCTTGGTCGACCCGGAACGACACCAGAAACGTGTGCTCAACCAACTGAAAGAGGCCTTGCAATTGGAGGAAATGCCCGAAGTGATTGAGTGTTTCGACAACTCCAACTTCCAAGGCGACTACGCCGTGGCGGGCATGGTGCAGTTCGTGAAGGGCAAGCCCAACAAGGCGGGCTACCGCCATTTCAACATCAAGACGGTAGAAGGCCCCGACGATTATGCCTCAATGAAAGAGGTGGTGCGCCGACGCTATTCAAGGCTGATTGAGGAACAGAAACCCTTGCCCAACCTCATCATCACCGACGGCGGCAAAGGCCAAATGGAAGTGGTGAGGCAAGTGATTGAGGATGAACTTCATGTCAACATTCCCATTGCGGGTTTGGCCAAGGACGACCGTCACCGCACCAATGAATTGCTGTTTGGTTTCCCGCCGCGCATTGTGGGTTTGAAACCCAATTCGGAGGTGTTTCGCCTGTTGACGCACATTCAGGATGAGGTACACCGTTTCGCCATCACGTTCCACCGAAAGAAATTCGAGAAAGGTTTCATCCATTCCGAGTTGGCCGACATCAAGGGGGTGGGGAAGAAGACTGCTGAAAAACTTTTGCTCGAACTGAAATCAGTGAAAGGTATCAAGGAGGCCTCGTTGGAGCGACTTTCCGAGATTGTCGGGCCTGCGAAGGCCAAGGTCGTTTATGACCATTTCAAATGAAAAAAGCCAGCAAAACGCTGGCTTTTTTCATTTTGGGATAGCAGTGCTTATTGCAACTTGAAGTTGACGGGCAACATGTAGCTCACACGCACGGCCTTACCACGCTGCTTGCCCGGCTTCCATTTCGGCATCGATTTGACGACGCGCATGGCTTCCTCGTCGCAACCGCCACCAATGCCACGGAGCACCTTCACATTGGAGACGCTGCCGTCAGGCTCGACAACGAAACCGACGAACACACGGCCTTGAATACCAGTTTCGCGGGCAATCTGGGGATACTTGATGCCTTTGGCGATGAACTCCATCAGTTTCTGGTCGCCACCAGGGTAGGCAGGCATCTCTTCCACGATTTGGAAGATTTCCTGTTCAACGACTTCCTCTTCCTCAACCTCGACAGGGACATACTCCTCAATGACTTCGGCTTGGTCCACTTCGGCGTTGATTTCGATGTCTTCCACTTCAACGTCGTCTTCCACGATTTCAAGTTGCGTGGTCTGCTTGGGCACCTCCACAGGCTGGGGCTTTGGCTCTTCCTGCTTGGTGATTTCCACCATTTCTTCCTCGACGACTTCGGTCTGGCGGAGCAAGCTCGGGTCGATTTCGCGCTTGTCGTAGCTCTTGTGTTCGAAGGCCATCCACGCGATAAGCAAGCTGATAATCAGACCTATCTGCGTGAACATCACTTTCTTGTTCTCAAGATTGGCTTTAGGTGATTTCTTCTCTTCCATTGGTTATGTGTTTTTAGATTTTACTTCCTATTTTGGGTGCGAAAATAGGAATTATTTGTTTATGAAACGCAAATAGGGCAAATTTTATTTTTTGTGGCGGTAAAAAAGATGAAAAACGCCTACTCCGATGAAGGTTCCTATGCTGTCGGAGGCAAAGTCGAACCAGTCGCCGGTGCGGCTTGGCACGAGATGTTCCTGCATCAGTTCGGTGATGCCGCCGTAAGCAATGCTGATGATGATGGCAAGGAGCAAAGCCCGTTTACGATAGGCCATGCCGTTGTCAATGAACTGTTTGCGGTAGCCCCAAAGACAGAGGAAGGCGAAAGTGGCATACATGAAGACATGCACCACTTTGTCAACACCCACGATGGGCTTGACCCGTGGAAAAGCAGAACCCGGGATTCCTGTCAGAATCAGGATGACGATTCCGCACAAGATTCCCGGGTAACTATTTCTGGTCAGTCGTTCCAAGGGATTAACCGATCTTGGCTTCATAGGCGGCGGCATCCAAGAGGCCGTCGACCTCGGAGGCGTCGTTCACCTTGATTTTGATGATCCAAGCCTCGCCGTAGGGGTCGGTATTGACGAGTTTGGCGTTCTCTTCGTCAGCGAGGGCTTCGTTGACTTCGAGGATTTCGCCGCCAACGGGCATGAGCAGCTCGGCGGTGGTCTTCACGGCTTCGATGGCGCCAAATTCTTCTTGGGCGTCTAAGGTTTCGCCAACGAGGTCGGGGTCAACATCAACGAAAGTGATGTCGCCAAGCTCGTGTTGTGCGTAATCGGTAATGCCGACGTAAGCGGTTTCGCCTTCTAAGCGGATCCATTCGTCGTCGTTGGTGTACTTCAGATTTGCTGGAATATTCATTTTCTGTATGTTTTAAAGTTGTTTAAATTTGGCTGCGAAAATACATATTTTAATGGCTCACTCCGCATTTTGTTGAAAATTTTATTGTGCGAGGCTGAATCGGATGGTCACGCCGGCAAAAGTGGTGGAGTTGCGGAAGGTGTTGGCCACAAACGGATCCGACACGTCGCGCTTGAAGAAGGCTTGGGCACTCAGGCGTTTGCTGAAGGTGTAGTCGGCGGTGAGGTAGATGTTGATTTTGTTTTGGCCTGCCGAAACTTGGTTGTTGCGCTCGTCGATGCGGCGTAGGATGGTGATGTCTTTCTTGAAGCCGATGTCGAGCTTCAGCACGAGGTCGTTCTTGATGGTTTGCGACTTGCCGCTGCCACCGAGGGGAGTGAAGGAGAAGCTGAGGTTCTTGAGGCGATAGCCCGCGCCGATGACGATTTCCCGCCCACTCACTTCGGTGAGTTGGTTGTTGGCGAAACTCAAGGTCATAGTCCTCGACTTCTTGAACTGGAAGTTGGTGGTCATGGAGTTTTGCAGGCCAATATCGATACCAATCAGGGGGGCGAATTGCTCACTGATGACAATTTGTGCGATGTCGTATTTCGGGACGATAAGGTCGGAATTCTCGTAGGTCTGGATGGTGTTGTTTTCGTCGTAATAAACATTGCTGGCCCATGCGTTGATGGCATAGTTCGACTTGTAGCTATGGGTGATGTTCAATGTCTTGAAAACCTTTCCGATGGCGGGAATGTTGGTCAGACCGCTGTAGGAGAAGTTCCAGTTGGGCAACGGGATTCGCGGGAATGGATTGAGGCTGAGGGTGTTGGGGTCTTTTCCGGTATAAGCCGCGATGAAGGAATAAAGCAGCACGTCCATCGAGCCAGAGGTGTAGCCTTTCGGGAAATAGTCGCCAGCCACACTGTCGTAGACATATTCGTTCACTTGCTCAATCCATTGCGGATTGTTGCGGGCGATGCGCTCGGCGATGGTCTTGCGGTAGCTCAACAGGTTGTCGAAGAGTTTAGAGGATGTGGAATCGGAAGCCGCAAAAGAAGTTTTTAGCATGAAGAAACTCATGCTGAAATTGCCGCTGTTGGTGGGCGTGAAAATGTCAAACTGGTTGGTCAAGTTGTTGTAGCGGAAGTAGTGTTGGCGGTTTTCGGCGAAAGTGCGGTTGCCGGTGAAGTCGACCTTGAAGCCGGGTAGGGGTTCTGTGTTCACACGGTAGTTCATCGTCTCAGTCATGTGGCGCGTGTAGGGGTTGCTCAAAATGGAGTCGGTGGTGAGCCAACGTTTGACGTCGTCTACATCAATGCTGTGGGCGACGGCCTTGTTGAAGATGTTGTCGTCTTCGCCGAAAGAGCTGCCCAACACGAAGCCCACGCCGGGAGCCCAACCTGTGCTGCTGCTCATGCCGAAGTATTGTGCCTTGGGTAGGAATCCGGGTAGCGATTGCCCGTTGGCTAACGAATAGGTGCCCGAAACTTTCTTGACGAGGGTGAGGATGCGCAAGCTGTTGTCGAGGACAATCTTTCCGACATTGACTTTTGGCTTGGTCTTGGTCGAGTCGGCTGGCTGCTCGCCTTCTTCTTCGCCTTTTCCTTTGCTTTGGTTGTTTCGGTTGCCCTTGCCGCTGTTGTTGCGCCGTTGTGGGGTGTTGAGGTTCTTCAGGTAAGGCACCTTATTATATAACTTGGTGAAATCGAGGGTGGCGTTGCCTTGGATGTTGTTCGAGTTCTCGATGGTGTTGCCCAAGCGTGCTTGGATGGACTGTGCCGAGGCAATCCAGGTGTAGGTGCCTTGGTAGTTGGCGGTGGCCGAAATCCAGTTGAAAATCGGAATCTTGTTGATGGGCAAGGTGTAGCTGGCGTTGAAGTTCTGCTGGAATCGCGACATGGAACCCAAGTGCTTCAATTCGTTCTTGATGGTGTCTTGGTTCTTCTGCCAAGTTTCGGGGTCGACGCTCTTGTCGACGTAGCCCGCAGGCTCGTAGATGTAGGCTTGGGCTTGGGCCGAATAGTCGAAGTTCAGGCCTTTGGTGAGGTCATAGCGAAGCTGATAGTTGCGGGTCCAGTCCCATTGGCGCGAGAATGTGGGGGTGATGATGATTTCACCGCCGCTCTTGTTGCGCAATTCCCTTTCGGAGAAGTAGCGGTACATCTCCGTGTTGAAGGTGATGCTCTTGGGCGCGTAATAGAAATTGATGTCCTTGATGATTTGGAACGCGGGTTTTGCGGCCCACTTGGCCTTGGCGAAAGGCTCTACGGGTTTGGGATTGCCCGCGAAGTTGTAGCCCAACGAGCCACGATAGGCCTTCACCATGTAATACTTGATGTCGGTGTTCTCTTGGAAGGTCTCGTTATAGGAGAAGGACAGGTTGAAGTTCTCAATGTCGTAGAAGTGTACTTTGGGCATGTTGCCTCGTCCGCCGCCCAAGCCCTTGTTGGGGTCTCTCGGGTTTTCCTTGGGCTTTTCGCTTCCCTCGTCTTTATTCCGCTTCTTGTTGACACGTTCTTTCCTGACATTCATGAAGTTGATGTTCTTCTGCCGCGTGAAGTCGTGGATGGAGGAGGTGAATTCCTTCCGCTCTTCGTCGCTGTTCATGGCGGCCAAGGCGTCCTTCAGCATGATGTCGGGGTCGTAAGGGTTGTAGAGCGGGGTGATTTTGTTCTCGCCGTAGTCGAAGTGCAACGGAATCTTCAATCCGGTGTTTTCGAGGAACTTGCCTAATTCAAGGTCGGTGGAAACGTTGAAGGCAGAGTTGGCCTCGAAGGTGTTGTTGGCGATGCGGCTGTCCAAGCTGCCGAAACCGGCCGACTGATAGGAGCCGTTCACGCTCACGCGGCCCAAGTCGGCCAAGGTTGCTTCAAATCGGCCAGTGGCTGCTATGCCGCCCTTGCTGCTGAGTTCGGTGAGGCGCAACTCATTGATCCACACCACGGCACTCTTTGGTTGGCCGTCGTCGGTATCGGCGAGGTTTTGCCGCTTGGGGTTGCGAATACCAATCATCATGGCTTCCACATCGCTGATGGTGGGGTTGCCTATCACCTTGATGGTGTGGTAGTAGTCCTTGTTGTCGACAGTGCCTTTTCTCACCTTTTCGGAATAGATGTAATTGAGCCTGACATTGCTGTTGGGCTTGTTCATGGCTTCGTTGCGCCTTTGTTTCACTTCCACAAGGTCTTCCAATCGGATGTCCAAGTTGTTGATTTCAGGCCAGATGGCTTGCACATTGGTGCGTGCCGTTCCCCATGGGGTCATCTTCAGCGGTATTTCGTATTCATAGTAGTTTTCGGTGAAGTCGGTACCGATACGCATGAAGACGCAAAGGTCTTGGTCGTCGAGCGGGCTGTCCTCTTGGGCTGCTTCGGCGTGGACGAACATCTTTAGGTATTTGTATTGACGCAGGTCGAAGTCGGTGGTCTTGTAGATGGCCCTGCCGTCACCGTCAACAAGGTTTTGCACGGTCATTTGCAACGCTTGCTCATTGATGCGGGTGGTTTGGGTCATGCCGATAACCCTTTCTTGCTGGATGCCGGGCGGGATGATGTAGGGCACGGGCTGGCGATGGTAGTTTTCGTCGATGCTGACCGCCGAAACGTCAAAAGTGGTCTCGTTGCTGATGTCGTTTGGTTCGTATTCGCCGGGGGCTTGGATGCTTTGCGAATAGGTGCGCCATTCGCCCTTCACGAGGTCGAGGGTGGCGAAACGCAACACGATGGGACGCTGGAAACCGTTGACGAACATACGCATAAAGCGGATGGACGAATAGTCGTCGATGTGGCCGATGACCCTGTCGGGCTGCTTGATGGGGATGCGGAATTGGTACCAAGTGGTGGTGCCGAAGGTGCCGTTAGGCAGCGCGATTTGGGTGGCCTCATGGATGTCGGCAATGTGGTTGTGGCCCACTATCATCTTGGCGGGGTCGAGGTCGATAACATATTGGTAATAACGCTCGGTTTCGCTCAAGGTGTTGTCGCCGTTGATGTCTTCGGCATTGGGCAAGGTGGAGTTGCTGTTCGTATAAACCTCGGTTTGCTGCACGTCGGAAGGGGAGTTGCCATCGGGTCCGGTGTAGTCCTTGTACCTTTCAAGGATACTGGAGTGTATTTCGTCGGAGTCCCATTCCGTGGAGCGGAAATAATGGTAATTGTCGCTCGAAGGGTCGTTGTTGGCTTTGCTGTAAGCTCCCGAACCTTCGCCAAAGCGGTTTCTGATGGCTGCTAAATAGTTGGTTTCAAAGAAACTACGCTCGTCCACATCGCGGAGACCGTCGTAGCCAATATCCTGATACTGACGGGCGTTGGCATCGTTGCTGAAGGTGCCGACGAGGTCTTGCAAGGTGGGCACACGTCCCCAAATGGTGGTGTCCACATTCTCCACCACTTCAGAGGTGGGCATACCATTTTCGTAGAATTTGCGCCCGTCGCGGAGGATGTCTTCGGAAATGTCGCCGAGGTTGATGTAGAGTTTTCCAGGGTTGTTTTGGAATTCCTCATCGGCGAAGGGGTCCATCAGCCAGAATTCGATGTACTCGATGTTTGTGGCTTCAAAGTCAATCGATTCCATCTTGCGCATGATGCCTGCCCAACGGCTGCTCGGGTCGTTGAGTTTGCCTTCCTCGTTGATACCGGCGGAGTATTGGGTGGGGTCGACATCGTAGTTGTAGGGGCCTCTTTCTTCGGGATAATAGGCCAAGTTGAGCACCGAAACATTGGTTTGTGTGCCCGTTGCGATGTCTTTCATGGGGAAAATCTCGGTTTCAAGCACCTGACGGACACTGTTTTTCGATAGTTCCTCGTTGGTGACATTACTCGGACGGTAATTGGAATAGGTGTCGTAGAACACAGAATTGTCGATGACGTACCACGACAGTTTAGCGCGGTTCTTGCCGTAGTTGAGTCCCGTTCCTGCGGCGGCTTCGGGGAAGAGGTCGGTTTGGTTTTGGGGCGTGCTGGCAAGGTTCCACAAGGTAGGAAGACGCAAGTCGATGGTCGATTTGGCGCCTTCAAAGTCGTCGATGTAGGAAGTGCCAGGCTCGGCTGCCGACTTGGAAAGGCCGGGGATGAAACGGGCAAACTCGCCATCCACCCTGACGCGCGACGGGGCTTTGGTGCTGATGCCGGGCAGGGCGTTGATGAAGCTCGTCAGCCAACGGGCCTCGGTGTTGTAGCTAATGTCGGCACCGTAAATGGTGTTGGAGATGGCTTCCTCGCCGTAGTTGATTTTTTGGGTGTACGATTTCTCGCCCAAGTAAAGCACCGTTCCGCCCAAGTGGAAATCGCGGTTGAACTCGTGCTCGACGCGGGTGCCGAGGAACGTCTTCCTAATGGCACTGAAGCCTGAGTTGGATTCCAAAGCAATGTTGATGGGCGTGCCTGAATTGAGGATGCCTTCGTTCAGGATGGTCACGCGACCCAAGGTGTAGTCAACGGTATAGTCAACGTTTTCAACCAATTGCACGCCGCCTGCCGTGACGGTCACCGAACCTTGCGCCACATTCATGGCATTGAGGCTGATTTCGCTGCCCGACTGCGAGGAGTAGTAACCCTTCAGGCTGAACTTGTTCTTTTCGGAATATTGCTCTGCCGAGGTCTTGGTCATCGTGTAGAGCGAGTCGAAGGCGTATTTGTTGGCTAATTCGGGTTCGTTGGGGAAGATTTTGTTGCGGATATGCTTGCCGAAAGGCTCCAGCACAGGGAAGAAAATGCGTCCGTTCGACGAGTTGATGGTACCGCCTTGTGTGGCTGCGTTGTCTAAGAAGTCGAAAGCGCCATCACCGCCCGCGATGGGGTTGTTTTGCGTGGTCAGGTTGTCCAATCCCATCAGGTTGAGCAGGGCAATGCCTTTCACTGAGCCTTCGGTGAAGTAGCCGTAAGGCGTGCTGTTCGAGTTGCCGTTGTAGAAAATGTTCAGCATGAAATCGCTGGAGCTTATCTGGTAGGCTCTGATGTTGTAGACGTTTTTCATCATCAGGTTCCAGATGGGCATCTTTGTGTTTACTGTCGTGCCTTTCAACAGTTTGGTTACCAAAACGTTGGGTGTGTTGATGCCTTGGTCGGAAAATTCACCCACTTGGTAGACTTCATCCGATCCTACGATGGTGTATTGGTATGCTACAGCCAAGGTTTGGTTGGCGTTGAGGCTGACATTCAATGAGATGAAGCCTAACTTTGAGTTGAGCGAAAATTCTGTGTTGCTCAACCGGCGGGCGTTTTCCACTTTTTCAAAGTCGCGGCCCGAGGTCATGTATCCCGACCTGCCGATGCGCATGGGGTCGTTGCTCATGTAGTTGGTCACGGTGCTGATGCTTCGGATTTGGGTGGTGTCCATGCGGCTCACCAAATTGTTGGCGGCGTTGCTCGGGAAGAGCTTGTTGCTGGTCGGAGTGATTTCGGGGTTGTAGATCCAATCGTCTTTTCCTTCTGCCAAGTCGTTGAGAGCAAGAATGTTACGTGTGTTCTGCGTAGATGAGTTGGTGTTTGTGATCCAAACCTCGATTTTGGTGATATTAACGCTCGAAGTGACAGTAGGCAGGGTGGAAAGGGCGGTTTCGTATTGGTCCCTGAAGAATTGGCTCAGGAAGAAGTGGCGGTTTTCCTCATAGTCCAAGCAACTGAGGTCGAATTCGTTGGTTTGCGCGCCGCCTTGCACGGTGATGTTTTGCGACTCGCTTTCCTGATAGGAAACGATGGATGAAATGGTGGTGTTGCCAAACTTCAGCTTGCTCTTGATACCGAACAGTTGCTGCGTGCCGGTGATGAGGGTGCTGTTGAGCGGGAAACTGACGTTGCCAGCCTCAAGCAGTTGGATGATTTCGTCCTCCTTGCCTTCGTATTTCAGGGCTAATTTGTCCTGAAAGTTGAAAGTCGCCTTGGTGTTCTTGTTGATGTTGAAATTGATTTTGTCACCGATTTTGGCCAACACATTGAGCTGGATGTCTTGGTCGAACTCGAAGTTGAGGTTGCGTTTGCGGCGTTCACTCATTGAAGGGTCGTCGCGGTAGTTGTGCTTGAGGCCGAAGGTGAGGTCGACGGAGCCTTGCGGGCGGATGTCGATGGTGTTGCTGCCGAAGATGGTTTCGAAGGCCTTGCCGCCGATGAACATGGGCGGGATGATGGACGAGCCGTTGGTGGTCGAGCGCGAGTTTTGGCTACGGCGTTCCTTCCAGTATTCCTGAATGCCTTTACGGTTTTGATACTCAAAGTATTCGCTTTGCGATAGGGTAGTGGGTGTGTCGTAATAGAAATCGCCGATGCGACGCTTGAAGGTGTATTGTCCCGTAAGCGGGTCGTAGATGATTTCGGTCTGGAAGTTGTCGGGGTCGCTGAGGTAGAGCGGCGATTGGTTGTTGAGGTCTTGCAGTGGATTGCCCGTGTTGATGGGGATGGGGAAAATCACTTTGGTCGAGTCAGGCTCAACGGTGTAAGGGTTGGGATAGAAAATGTCGGCAAAGTCCGCTGGAATGGCTCGTGCGAATAGCAGTGCTGACATCATCAGGAAACAAATAAAGAGTATATGTCGTTTCATCTTGTTCTACAATACTTTGAGTGCTTCTTTAATCAAGGTTTCGACGGTGGCTTCGGGCATTTGCTTGAGCAGCTTGTCCAAAGCTTTGTCGACCGCCGCTTTGCTGAAGCCCAATATCGTCAATGCTGATAACGCTTCGGTTTTGATTGTATTGTTTGGCGCGGCGAAAATTTCCATCGGGAAGTCGTTTTTCTTCAGTTTGTCCTTCAGGTCGATGACGATGCGCTGGGCGGTCTTTGCGCCGATGCCTTTCACGGCTTGGATGGTTTTTACGTCGTCGTTGGCGATGGCGTTGCTCAATTCGTTGACGGTCAGCGAACTGAGGATGAGTCGTGCCGTGTTGCAGCCCACGCCCGAAACGCTGATGAGCAGCTCGAAGAGGTCGCGCTCCTTGGCCGAATAGAAGCCGAAGAGGTTGTGCGCGTCCTCAAGGATTTGCTCGTGGACGAACAACTTCGCTTCCTCCTTCTCGCCGATGGCGGTGAAGGTGTTGAGCGTGATGTTGATGAAATAGCCGATGCCTTGATTGTCGAGAACGACGAAAGTAGGCGATTTTTCGGCTATCTTGCCGGTGATATAGGCGTACATTTGGGCGCAGTTTTATGAAACTGCAAAAATAGGAAAAAATGGGATAGGGGATAAAACAAAACAAAAAAAGAGGGCTTTTCGGCCCTCTCTTTCTTTTGTGGTTTGTTGTTCAAGTTGCTTATTCGGCATGTTGGCACTGGTGGCCTTCTTCGCCTTTGCAGCATTTCTTTTCGCCGCCGCAGCCTTCAAGACGCTTCAGGACGAGGTCTTTCTGCTCGTCAACGGTCATGTTGGCGAAGTTTTCCCAAGCGGCCTTCATTTGCTCGCACTGGGCTTTCATTTCGGCGCACTTCTTTTCACATTCAGCCTTTTGCTCTTCGGTCATTTCGGCCATCTTCTTCTCACATTCCTCTTTGCCTTCCTTGCAGCAGGCTTTGCCTTCGGCTTCCATTTCGGCCATCTTGGCGTCCATTTGGGCAAACATTTCGCAGGCTTTCTTGTTCAGTTCAGCCTTGGCTTCGTCGGTCATGGTTTCCCAGTTGGCATACTCGGCCTTGAGTTGGCCCATGGGACATTCGTGCTTTTCTTCGACCACTTCGGTCTTTTCCTCAACGGGCGCGGCAGCTTGTTCAGGTTGCTTGGGGGTGTTGTTGCAGGCCACCATGAAGAGGCAGGCCAATCCGAGAGTAAGAACTAATTTCTTCATTTTTAATAAGTTTAATTTGTTGTTTGTTGTTGATTTCTTTGTTTGAGCGCGCAAAAGTACAAATTATTTCAATAGCCTTTGAAAAAATGTGTTTTTTCGCCAAAAAAATCTTTTTTTATATAAGGTTGTTTATTTGTGGCGGAATGTCTAATTTTGCGGCCTAATTTTGCGGTCGAAAAATTTGACCACAAAAAAGGTATTTTGATGTATATCAATGAATAGCAACTTGAGCCTATATCAGCCGTCGGACGAGTCCATCGTTGTTTACAAGAGCAACGACGGCATCGTGCAATTGGACGTGCAGGTATCGGATGAAACGGTTTGGTTGACATTAGACCAGATGGCGGAATTGTTCCAGCGCAATAAGTCAACCATTTCGCGCTACATCAAAAACATCTTTGATTGTGGGGAGTTGCGGCAAGATATGGCAGTTGCAAAAAATGCAACAACCACGCTTATTGACAGATCGGTGTTACTGATGCTTGCCAAGAGAGGGGTGGAAGGTGTTGTTCATCTTGGAGCGTCTATGAAAGACCTTGGGAAGAAATTGTTTGCTTTTTCGAGGATGGAGATGCCAGTGAAAATGCTAATTGGTGAAATAAGATGACTGAGGCAATTACCATAAGCAAAACGACCGAAGATGAGAAGGAAATTTGGAAATCACAGATTGTGATGTCCAATTCCATTCGGATGACAAGTTGAAATAGATGTAGAAACGAAAAACAAAGGGTAAATGGATTGTATTAAAATACATAACTTTGGTCCGGTAAAGGATGTTGACATAGAATTGTCGAAACTTATGGTATTCATCGGCCCCCAAGGGTCGGGGAAAAGCACCATTGCAAAACTGTTGACGGTGCTTTCCGATGTGTACTGGTGGATCAAGGTATGCGAAAATGATAATCCATTGGAAGAGTTTCGGAGAATCGGTATTGAGAGTTGTTTACAATCGGATACAATTATCAACTATTGGAGGGATGAAGTTCATATCACATTTGACAAGGGGGGCTTTTTTTTATCTGTCAAAGACGTGAAGCCGGAAGATACACGCAAATACTGCAAGGCATTAATCGGTAATGCGGCGAAGAAGGAACTGGAAAAACTTGGAGCGATAGATAATATTCAGGGAGACAGACTGTTGGCAAAAAACCGCAACTATTTGAGGGCATATATGCGACTTGCCTGTTATATTCCTGCTGAGCGGAATTTGACTGGGGCTGTTGCTTCGTCTTTGGCAAACATACTTGTTTCAAAAGTGCCACTGCCCAATACGCTAATTGAGTTCATGTCTTTTTTTGAAAGGGCAAGGAATTATTACGCGACTTATGATGCCTCGTTTTTGGGAGTGAAATACATCAGGGATTTTGGCAATGAATGTATATCCCTTTTGGAGAATTCCGAGAAACATCTTCCATTGGAGGCCTGTTCGTCGGGGATTCAATCTGCATTACCTTTGTTGATGGTTCTTGATTATGCAAGGGAAGATAGTGGTTTTGAATCTTTTGTAATAGAAGAACCCGAGCAAAACTTGTTCCCGACCAACCAACGAGAGGTCTTGAATAGGATTATCAGACTGTCACAGCACAAAAAGGATTGTACTATTATCATCAATACACACAGCCCGTATTTGCTTTCTGCGTTGAACGTAAGCTTGCTGGCTGCAGAATTGGCAAAAGTAAATGATTACAAAGAGGAAGTTGATAGTATTGTCCCGCCACAATTCCGTGTAGATAGTGCTGATGTTTCAGTGTTTTCACTTGGTGGCGAGAACTATTGTGAGTCTATTAAAGACGACAAGACGGGAATAGTATCCGTCAATTATCTTGATGTGGTATCGGATGCCATTGGTTCTGATTTCAACAAGTTGTATCAGCTTTACCTGAAAACGCTCAAGAAATGACAACATTAGGATACATACCAAACGCTGTGAAGAGGCTTAAACTGGTCAGTGCCTTCAAGGGGTACAATCCAGGAGCCCTTGATTGCATCGAAATATCGCGCAATGACCTAATCATGGTAGTGGATGATGAGGAATGTACCCATATTTCGACTGCTACAGAAGATGCTGCACGTTGTTGTCTTTGTATTAATCCGAATCGAAAAGAAATTGTGGTTTTGTCTCTTGACAAGAAACTCATAAAGCAACGACAGGGCGGAATGGCAGACGGAGCCGCATTTGACGAAAACAAATTCGCTTTTTTGGAGTTTAAAGACCAAGCACAAGGCCACACGTCTGAAGCCATAGAAGGAACATACACAAAAGCAGCAAGCCAATTATCAGCGGCATTAAATCTGTTTTCTGATAAACTCAAAGATGAAAAAGTGGCAATAGATTTTATTAATGCGGTGAATGTGATTTGCCATATTATTGTGTCGGAAAAATTCCCTCGTGTGTCAGCGTTGGAACAAAATATGATGCTTATGTTTGCGTTGTCAAATAATGGGGTGGGCTTGAGTTTCGAAAGGGAGGTTCGTTTTTAATTGGGCAGAATGAAATATTGAATAGAAAACTGATGAAAGAACGAAATACATAATAAACGATAATTAAAGTCAAACAAATCAAAACTAATCCATTAAACATTTAAAAAAGTATTATGGCAGAAAAGAAATTTTTGACATGTGACGGTAACCAGGCTGCGGCCCATGTTGCCTACATGTTCAGTGAAGTGGCCGCCATTTATCCTATCACTCCGTCGTCGCCGATGGCCGAGTATATCGATGAATGGGCTGCCAAAGGTCAGAAGAACATCTTTGGCGAGACCGTCAAAGTGGTTGAGATGCAATCCGAAGCCGGTGCCGCTGGTGCCGTCCACGGCTCGCTGCAGGCTGGCGCCCTCACCACCACCTACACCGCCTCGCAAGGCCTCTTGCTGATGATTCCCAATATGTACAAGATTGCCGGTGAGTTGCTTCCGGGCGTGTTCCACGTCTCGGCCCGTGCCCTCGCCGCCCAAGCCTTGTCCATTTTCGGCGACCACGCCGACGTGATGAGTGCCCGTCAGACGGGCTTCGCTATGCTTGCCACCGGTTCGGTGCAAGAAATTATGGACCTCGCTCCCGTGGCCCATTTGGCCGCCATCGAAGGCCGCGTGCCTTTCCTGCACTTCTTCGACGGTTTCCGCACCTCCCACGAAATCCAGAAGGTTGAGGCTGCCGATATGGAAGCCCTTCGCCCGTTGGTCAACTGGGAAGCCCTGAAGGAATATCGCGACAGAGCTTTGAACCCCGAACACCCCGTAACCCGTGGCACCGCCCAGAACCCCGACATCTACTTCCAGACCCGCGAGGCGCAGAACAAGTACTATGACGCCCTGCCCGACATCGTGGCCAAGTACATGAAGGAGATGAGCAAGATCACGGGCCGCAACTACGCCCCGTTCTGCTACTATGGCGCTCCCGACGCCACCGACGTCATCATCGCCATGGGCTCCATCACCGACGTCATCAAGACCGTCATCGACCGCGAGAACGCCAACGGCAAGAAGCTCGGCCTGGTCAGCGTGCACCTCTATCGCCCCTTCAGCGTGAAGTACCTCATGGAGGCCATGCCCAAGAGCCTGATGGAGCACGTGAAGCACATCACCGTCCTCGACCGCACCAAGGAACCCGGCGCCAATGGCGACCCGCTCTACTTAGACGTCGTCGAAGCTTTCAAGGACTGCCCGTATCGCCCGATGATTATCGGTGGCCGCTACGGTCTGTCTTCAAAGGACACCACGCCCGCCCATATCCTGAGCGTGTTCAACAACATGGCCAGCGAGAAGCCCATGAACCAGTTCACCGTCGGCATCAACGACGACGTGACGCACCGTTCGTTGCCGCTGCTGCCTGAGATCTCCATCCTGCCGAAGGGCACCTTCGAAGCCAAGTTCTATGGCCTCGGTGCCGACGGTACGGTGGGTGCCAACAAGAACAGCATCAAGATCATTGGCGACAACACCAACAAATACAGCCAAGCCTACTTCGACTACGACTCGAAGAAATCGGGCGGCTACACCTGCTCGCACCTGCGCTTCGGCGACCAGCCCATCTTAGCTCCTTACCTCGTCGGTACGCCCGACTTCGTGGCTGTCCACGTGCCGAGCTACCTCCGCAAGTACGACTGCCTGCGCGGCCTGAAGGACAATGGCACCTTCCTCTACAACTCGCCTTGGGATGTGGAAGAGACCAAGCACCATCTGCCTGACTTCGTGAAGAAGTATCTGGCCCTGCACCATATTAATATGTACATCATCGACGCCACGAAGATCGCCGCCGAGATTGGCTTGGGCAACCGCACCAACACCATCCTCCAAAGCGCTTTCTTCAAGATTTCGGGCGTCATTCCTTACGACCTCGCCGTCGAGCAGATGAAGAAGTTCATCGTGAAGAGCTACGGCAAGAAGGGTGAGGATGTGGTCAACATGAACTATGCCGCTGTCGACCGGGGTGGAGAGATCACCAAGGTGGAAATCCCCGCCGAGTGGGCCGACCTGCCGTGTACGACCGACTTCGCTTTCGAGCACAACGACAACGATCCCGAGTTTATTAATAAGGTGATGCGCCCGATGGTGGCCCAATGCGGCAACGACCTGCCCGTGAGCGCCTTCAAGGACATCATCGACGGCACCTTCCCGGCCGGTACCACCGCCTACGAGAAGCGCGGCGTGGCCACCTTCGTCCCGGAATGGAATCCCGCCAACTGCATCCAGTGCAACCAGTGCTCGCTGGTCTGCCCTCACGCCGCCATCCGTCCCGTCGTGATGACCGAAGAGGAGAAGAAGAACGCCCCCGCCTCAATGAACAGCATCGTCATGAAGATGCCCAAGGAGATGGCCGGCATGAACTTCCGTATGCAAGTCTCCGTGATGGACTGCACGGGTTGCGGCAACTGCGCCGACGTGTGCCCCGCCAAGGAGAAGGCCCTCGTGATGAAACCGTTCGAAAGCCAGCTCGGCGAAGCCGAAAACTGGGAGTACGGCCAGAAGAAGGTTACCTACAAGGACGAACTCATCGACAAGTTCGCCAACGTGAAGAACAGCCAGTTTGCACAGCCGCTGTTCGAGTTCTCGGGTGCCTGCGCCGGTTGCGGCGAGACGCCTTACATCAAGACCATCACCCAACTCTTTGGTGAGAGCATGATGGTGGCCAACGCCACGGGTTGCTCGTCGATCTACGGCGGTTCGGCTCCCGCAACGCCTTACTGCAAGAACAACCGTTCGGGCAAGGGTGTGGCATGGGCCAACTCGTTGTTCGAAGACAACGCTGAGTTTGGTCTCGGTATGGCCACGGGTTACCGCAAGATCCGCGAAGGCCTCCGCAAGAAGGCTGAGGAGCTGCTGAACACCACCGTGTTCGATTGGATGAAGGAAGCCACGCAGAAGTGGCTCGACACCTATAACGACACTGCCGCCAACCGCAAGGCTACTGACGAATTCGTTGCCGCCCTCGAAAAGGCCATCATGCCTATCGATCCCTGCATCGACTTCTGGAACGGACAAGGCAAGGAACTCTACGGCGCCGAAGTGGCTGCCCAGAAGTTGCAAGAAGCCAAGGACGCCAAGGCTGCCGGTAGCAAGATTTGCCCCAGCCACGGTTGCGCACTCGAGAGCGAGCTGCTCGCCCAGAAGGACTTCTTAGCCAAGCGTAGCCAGTGGATCTTCGGTGGTGATGGTTGGGCCTACGACATCGGTTTCGGTGGCCTCGACCATGTGTTGGCCAGCGGCGAAGACGTCAACGTCCTCGTCCTCGACACCGAGGTTTACTCCAACACGGGCGGTCAGTCGTCGAAGGCTACACCTGCCGGTGCTGTGGCCAAGTTTGCCGCTTCGGGTAAGAAGGTCCGCAAGAAAGACCTCGGCATGATTGCCAAGAGCTACGGCTACGTCTATGTGGCTCAGGTGGCCATGGGTGCTTCGCAAGCCCAATATTTCAAGGCCATCAAGGAAGCTGAGGCTTATCCTGGCCCGTCGTTGGTGATCTGCTATGCACCTTGCATCAACCACGGCATCAAGATTGGTATGGGTCACTCACAGAAGGAAGAGAAGCTCGCCGTCGACTGCGGTTACTGGCACCTCTGGCGCTTCAACCCCGCCGAGGAAGACGCTGGCGAGAACGGCTTCCACCTCGACTCGAAGGAGCCCGACTGGAACAAGTTCCAAGACTTCATCATGGGCGAGGTCCGTTACAACAGCTTGGTGAAGACCTTCCCCGAGGAGGCCAAGGAACTCTTCGCCAAGACCCAACAGTTCGCACAGCTGCGTTATGAAGGGTATAAGAAACTGAGCGAAGGGAAATAAACCCAATAAAGCCCAAAGTTGTGGAGGTCGAAAGGCCTCCACAACTTTTATTCTAAAAAATATCATATGAAGCTTAAAGAAATAATGGTCGCACATGCTTTTGAAGTGTGTGAATCTAATGATAAAGTTTACCATGACGAAGATGGTATCAAAACTAATGAAAAGATTTTATTTCTTTTATTTGAAAAAGCGATTACATATGAAGGTCTTACAGAAGACTATGCTGTAATGAGCCGTCGTGTGGCTAACAAGTTTAAGTTATGTACTGATGACGAAGAAAAAAAGTGTTTTTTGGAAAATTGTGAGTTTTCAAAGGATGATCAAGATGGACATTCTCAATTTGCAATAACGATGGGTATAAATATATTGTATAAATTTGAGCCCCAACAAAGAAATGATAAAAACAAATTGAAGGATTCGCTGTTGAGACTAAAAAAGCAGGAAGATGATTATCACTACGACTATATTGTAATTGATGTTAATAAATGGGAGGCTAGTGGTGCAGAATTTAAATATTACCATAGTTACAACCAATATGGCGATGAGACTGACGGATGGATAGTTGAAGTCGAAGACAATAAACCTAAATATATTTTCAACAGATGTATTATTGATCAGAATATAGATGAGTTTGTTGAAAACATAGAGATATTACTATCCCAAAGAGACCGAGCAAACGCTGTATACCTCAAATTGAATTCTTATGCACAAGATATTGTTGAGGCATATGAATACAATAACAGACATTATGCTCAAATTGTATGGGATATAAAGAGAGGAAAAGTACAGAAATGTTTTTACAATAATGAATATGACTACGAAGAAAGATGCATTGAAACTCAACCATCGGAAGGCATCTTTTCAATGGATGTAGATGAATTCATAGAAGAGAAATGTGGATGCGATGACGAGGGATATGAACATCTTGAGGGGTACTTTTTGAATGAGAAAAGAATTCGGCAGTTTGTATGCGATGCAATAGTATCTTTTAACAATCTTCCAGAGGAATTCTATGGTTTATTTTATCCAGACGAATTTTTAGACTACTAATTTATTATACAAAAATAGATGCGCTGTTTTTTTCGGCTGCCACAGTGTGACAGCCCTACAGCCCAGGGTGAAATTGTCCCGTTGGGTTGTAGGGCTGTCGTACCACGGCAGCCGCGATGAAAAATGTTTTGTCGTATCACGGCAGCCGCAAAATATCAGATTTTCACGCTACGGCCTTTGTTTTGTACCGAAAAAACCATATCTTTGCACCAAATTGATTGACAATGCCATACAATCTGCCACAACGGAAATCACCGCGTGCCACATGGCACGATTACAATGGCGGAAGGTATTTCGTGATCTTTTGCACGAAAAACCATGATTTGTATTTTGGCGATGTGGTTGATGGTCGGGTGGAATTGTCGGAAATTGGGAAATGGACGGCGAAACAAATCGAACAAACGGCGGTTATTCGCCAAAATGATGTGGAAATCCCAATGTTCGTGGTTATGCCCAACCATGTTCATCTAATTGTTGTATATAACCGCGTTGTCCCCTGTAGGGACGCATCGAATGCGTCCGCGTGTAGGGACACATCGAATGTGTCCGCAGATAATGTGCCAGACAATGTTTCAGCGGACGCACGCGGTGCGTCCCTACGGTTTGGACCGCAATCGGGGAATTTGGCATCCGTGGTGCGTGGTATCAAATCCGCAGTCACCAAATACGCCAATGAACACGACATTCCGTTTGCATGGCAACCCCGTTTCCATGACCATATCATTCGCAACCAAATCGAAATGAACCATATTGCCAATTATATCCAAAACAATCCAATGAAATGGGAATTGGATCGGTTTTATAAAAAACGGTGAATAATATGCGGCTGCCACGGTGTGACAGCCCTACAGCCCCGTGGTGAAATGAACCATTCGGCTGCCATACCTCGGCTGCCGTTTTGAAAGGTTTACGTTATGCGTCCGATACAATTCCCTAAATCAGAACGAAAAGGTTAAACCCAAGGTCGGGAGGATGGGCAACTGACGGGCTGTTTGGCCGGAAACCAAATTCACATAAAACACGTTCTCGCGGTTGTAGATGTTGGTCACGCTGAGGTCAACCTCCAAGTTGATGTTCTCAGTGAAGAAGAACTTGCGTTTCACATCAATGTCGAAGCGGTGATAGGTGGGCAAACGGCCCTCGTTCAGATTGCCGTAAAGCACACCCAATTGGCCATTGGTGGTGGTGTAGTCGAAGTTGATGCCGTCTTGGAAAGAATAATACTCATAGAAGCCCTGCACCTGTGTAAAGGGGAATCCGCTGCCGAAGTTCCAACGTCCGCTGAACTCCCATTCGCGTTTGGCACCCGCTGTGTAGGTCAAAATCAAATTGATGTTGTGGCGGCGGTCGAAGTGGGGCGCGTATTGTGTCAGCTCCACGCCGCTCTCAACTGCCTTCTCGTATTCTCTCGTCACGAAGCCCAAAGCATACACGGCCCATACATACCAGTGCTTGTCCTCATACTTCAGGGAAACATCAAAACCGTAGGCATCGCCTGTTTCCTTGGTGAAGTCCTTCTTCAGCAGGTCGGGAATGTCGGAGTTTTGCTGCGTGTCGGCGTAAATCTTATTGCGGTTGATGTTGGTCAACTGGTTGAAATCTTTCCAATAACCCTCCAAATTGACCGTCATGTTGTTGGTCAGGTCAAACTCACCGCCGAGAATGAAGTGGTTGGCTTTTTGCAGGTAGCTGGTGATGGGTTTGCCGTTGTAGGTGTCGGGGAGGTTGTCGATGCCAGAGAGGAAACCGTAGAACAGGTTCACCACATCGCGGTCGCTGGTGGCGGCCACAAAATTCTGTGAGTACATGCCCGCTGCGGCCTTCAGGCGGAAACGGTCGGTGGCATTGTACTTGACGGCAATACGCGGCTCGGGCGAAAGGTCGGGCAGCGAAGCGTACCACTGCAATCGGAAGCTCGGCTCAAGCAAGAACTTGCCCAACACGGCCTTGTATTTGGCATAGATGCCAATTTCGGTCGAGTTCAGTTTCGCACCGATTCTGTTGTGTCCATACACGCTATAGGTGACATAATCGGTGGTGTAGCCCAACATTTCAATACCGTATTTCAGGGTATTTTTGCCCATGAACTGGCTGAAGTCGAAGCCCATGTTGAAGCCGTTGATGTTGCTGTAGCGGTCGGGGTTGTCCGTCTCTTTCATCGTTGATGTGTAGCTCGAATAGGCAATGTTACCTTCAATCATCACGGGAGCCTTGCCCGGAATGACGAGGAAGTTGGTGCCTGCTCCGAATGACTTCCAACCGAAGTTGGAGAGCGACATGTAGTTGTTCACTTGGTCGTTGAACGAAAAACCGAACAGATTGACCTTGCTGCCGTTGGGCGCATTGAGCGACACTTTTCCGTAAATGTCTTGGAAGTTGAAAGGCAGGCCGTTTTCCGATGCGTAGGGATATATGGCCTTGCTCGTCTGCTCTAAATAGGAGTTCTTTGCTGAAATGATGAACGAAGCCGTGGCATCGTCTGGTTTTTTGGCTTTTTTCAGCGGGCCTTCAATCATCACCTTGGCACCGAAGGTGTTGCCGCCGATTTTTCCCGAAATGCGTTTCTTGTTGCCGTCGCGGGTGGAGATGTCCATGATGGACGAAATGCGTCCGCTGTATTCGGCACCGAAGCCGCCAGTGTAGACGTCGGCATTGCGAATGATGTCGGTATCGAACACCGAGAACAAACCGATGGAATGGAAGGGATTGTAGACCACCATGCCGTCCAAAAGCACCTTGTTTTGTATGGGCGAGCCGCCACGGATGTAGAGCTGTCCGCCTTGGTCGCCGGTGAAGATGACACCTGGCACCACTTGCAGGTATTGGGCAAAGTCGGCCTGACCGCCCACGCTCGGAATCTTGGTTATCGTCTTGGGTGTCACCGTAATGACAGAAGTCTTGGTTTCGGTGCGGGCCTCAATCTTGTCGGCGGTGATGGTCACCGTTTCCAACTGTTGGCTGGCTTCTTTCAGGTAATACTTGCGGCTGATGCTTTGGTTGTTCGCAAGCGTGAAAGTTTCCGAAATCGTGTCATAGCCCACGCTGGTTATCAATAAGGTGTACTTGCCGTCGGGAATCCGGTTGATGTTGAAATAACCGTTCTCGTTGGTCGATCCGCCGTAGTTGGTGCCTTTCAGGTAAACGTTGGTGAACATCATCGGCTCGCCATTGGATTCCTGATATACAAAGCCTTTGATGCTGTTGTCTTGGGCTTTTGCCGCAACAACAGCAACAAACAAGAATAAACTCGTGAAAATCAGTTTAGTAAAATGGAGATTCTTCATAGTGCAATCAATTCTGAAAATTTGTATTACTTTATAAGAAGGTGCAAAGTAAACAAATTATCATGAAACAAAGCACAAAAATTTCAAAAAATTCTCTAAAACTCAAAAAAAGTCACTTCAAGAAGCCAAAAAGCCTTATGAGCATGGTTGATTCACTTGCACTTCGGTCATGTTTTGGGAGAAAAACCAAAGCTGCGAATGGTTTTCAGCCTCATGGCGATACAAGAGCACCCCAATAGTCAAAGCTGCAATCAAAAGCAAGGCTTTTATTCCGTCGCGAAGCGGCAGAATGGCAATGCCGATGAGAATGAGCAGCATGGGCCACAACCGCCAAGCCACACCCCAACTGAATTCAATGACATCAAGCGTAGCCAAAAGGGTCACCACCCCGACAAAGAGGAAGATGATGCCCAAAAACAAGTTCCTGCTTTTCATGGCTTTTTGCTTTTGAAGGGGATGATGAGCAGCAGGCCAAGCACGATGAGCAGTATCGGCCAGGCCGTTTGCCAATTGATTTCTGGAATGTACTGATTGATAAGGCCTAATGCGCCAATGCCGATGAGGATGAGTCCTGCTGTGAGGCTGCCTTTGTTTTTCTTTTGCTCGGCTGACGGTTCGGACATGACATAATTTCCGTTTTCGTCGAGCGTCGTCTCAATGGTCACTCCGTTGCCGGCGGGCAACACGATCCAAAGAATCACATAGAGCCAGAATCCAGCACCGAACCCCAGCAGTGCTAAAGCGAAAATCACCCTGACGAGGGCGACATCCATGTCGAAATAGTTGGCCAATCCTGCGCACACGCCGCCAATCACTTTGTTTTGCGCGTCTCTTTCAAGTTTTTTGTTCATAGTTGTTTTGTTTAAATGGTTGATTCTCCGCTTCTTTATCAAATAGCGTGCAAAAGTCGTATTTTTTTGCGAAAAACATAGGCTTTTCTTTGGGTTGTAACCTTGCAACTCTATGAATCGCATGAGAAAGCCGCCCCGAAGAGCGGCTTTCTCCAATGACCATGAAAAAACAAAACTATTGCTATAAAAACAAAAAACTCTTATTTCTTTACGATGAACTTTTCGGTGCTCACGGCTTGGCCGTTCACCTTCAGGTTGCAGAAATAGATGCCTTCGTTGAGGTCGGCCACCGAGAACGAAACCTGACCTTGAGCGACATTCAATTCTTCACGAAGCACTTCCTGACCCAGCAGGTTGTACACGGAAACAGAGGCGTTTTCGCTTCCCGAAAGTTCATAGTCGAAACGAACCTCCGTTGAGGCGGGGTTGGGGTAGGCATGACCCAAGTTGTAGCGCACTTGCTCGTCGACACCGGCACCCGACTTGTGGAAAACGACAACGATAGAAACTTTCTCTTCGGGATGACGCTCATCATAGGCGTAATACTTCACTTGCACCTTGCCAAAGATGGTTTCGTCAAACATGGCGTGGAACGAAAGTGCGCCTTCTTCGGTGACACTATTGGCAGCCACGGCAACAGGATTCGGGCTGACGATGATATCAGGGCTGAAGCACATGCCCCAGCAGAAATAGTTCATGCAGCCTTCAATGTCATCCAAGACCTCTTTTTCAACCAAAATGTTCATGTCTTGGCCTGTAAGGTTCCTGAGCTGCATGTCCTGAATGAACTCACCCCATTCGGATTGGGTGTTGCATACGATGGATTCGCCTTCAGTATAGACGGTACCATTCAATTCAAACTGTAATGATTGCGCTGAAACCCAGCCTATTACAGTCAAAAACATCAGAGTAAAAATAGACTTTCTAATCATAGATTACGTTTTTTAATTGTTAATGTGTCCTTATTTCAACGTGCAAAAGTGCGAAACTTTTCCCAATCTTGCAACAAAAATATTGCCATTTTTTGAAAAATGCCTACTTTTGTGCTGAAAAACACATTAAAATCATTGCCAAATGAAAAAAACTACTTTGATTGTGGCATCTTTACTGATGCTTTTTTCTCTGAAAGCCAATGCGCAAAACGAGCGCATGTTGCTCCTCGAAAGTTTCACCAACACAGGTTGCGGTCCTTGTGCGGCCTATAATCCCGCAATGGACGCTCTCATCGCAGCCAATCCTGACAAAGTGGCGGCCATCAAGTACCATGTGAACTGGCCTTCCGCCGCCGACCCGATGTATCTCCACAACACCGCCGAAAACGGGGCAAGAACGAGCTACTATGGTGTCAATTCCGTTCCGCATGTGGTGATTGACGGCAACCGCTATTCGAGCAATCCTGTCCAACTGAACCAAAACATTCTCAATCAGTTGCAAACTTTGGAGTCGCCAATGGAGATGCGCCTTTCGTATGAGGTGAACGAGGCCGAAAACACCATCACGGTTCATGTGATGGGCCGCACTTCTACGGCTGTTGAGGGCAATTTCAAGCTCTATGTGGGTGTCATTGAGAGGGAAATCCACTTTAACTCAGCCCCTGGCCCAAACGGCGAGCGCGATTTTTACAGCGTGATGAAGAAACTTTTGCCCGGCTCGGGTGGACAAGCCCTTGGCAGTCTTAACAGCATTGACAGCTATTTCGCTTACACCTACACTTGGGAATTGGCCAACATATACGATATGAGCCAGTTGGATGCCATTGCTTGGGTGCAGAATTCGGTTTCTAAAGAGGTGGTGCAAGCCTGCAAGTCGAGCGAAAACATGGAGCCTTTTTATGCCAACGAAGCCATGCTGAGCGACATCAGCAACATGAAGGGCACCAATTGCAGCGGCGAGGCCAAGCCTGAAGTCCTCCTGACCAACAACGGCAGCAACGCATTGACCTCCGTCGAGATGGAAGTGCTCGTCAACGAGAAACCTGTCAAGACGGTGGAATGGACGGGCAACTTGCCGACTTTTGGAAAGACGACTGTCGATTTGGGCGAGATTAGTTTCGACCTTGAAGACGAAAACACCTTGGAGGTGGCGATTGTGAACATTAACGGCGGCCTCGACGAGGTCCCGACCAACGACATCGCTGATTACGATTTCAAGGCTGCACGCCAAAATGTGGCCAAAGAGATGAAACTCAGCATCCGCACCGATGCCAACCCACAGGAAACCACTTGGAAAGTGACCAATCTTTTGACGGGTGAGGTTGTCCTTGAAGGTGGTCCCTACGAGCAGGCCAACACCATGCACACCGAAATCCTCGACATCACAAGCGACGGTTGCTACGATTTCACCATTTACGATGCAGGCGGCAATGGACTTGTTGGAGGCGTGTATGGTTTGAAAGCTGGTGGCACAACGCTTTTCTCGGGCGGCACATTCGGCTTCAGCGAGAGCAACGAGTTCTCTTACGAGGTGACTGCCGATGTGGATGAAAATTTTGGCACGAGCACAAGCATCTATCCCAATCCGACTACAGGTTTGGTGAACATCGTTGGCGAGGGTGTGCAAAATGTCACCATTTATAGCATGGCCGGACAGCGTGTCTTTGAAGGCCAATGCGACGGTTGGCTCCAAATTGACATGAAGCGTTTCGGCGCAGGAGTCTATGCCGTCCAAGTCGGTGAGGAGACACAAAGAATCGTGGTAAAATAATGCTCAAATACATTCATTTAGAGCAGATTGACTCCACCAACGCCTACCTGCAACGCCAACAATCGGAACACGACACCCACAATTGGGTGGTAAGTACCGACGAACAAACCGCAGGCAAAGGCATGGGGAGCAACGGATGGGAAAGTGAGGTTGGAAAGAACCTCACTTTCTCTTTGGCTTTGGACATGGGTTTCTTGCCCGCCGAGCGGCAGTTTTTGCTCTCCGAGGCCGTGCCCTTGGGTATCATTGAAGTTTTGGACACCCTTTTGCCCTCTGAAAAGTTGTCCATCAAATGGCCCAACGACATCTATTTTGAAAACAGAAAACTCGCCGGAATCCTCATCAACAGCACCATCAAAGCCAACATGATGGATGTTTCCATCATTGGTATTGGGCTGAATGTCAACCAAATGCAATTCCAAGACTGGCCCACTCACCCGATTTCGCTGAAAATGGTCACGGGAAAGGAATATGACTTGAAGCCTTTGTTGGAACAAATCGCGGAGCGTATATTAATAAAGGTGCAGCAATTGCAATCCACCCCTACCTCCATTGAGAAAGATTACTTGAAACGGCTTTTCCGCTACCGCACTTGGGCGGATTATGAAGTCGAAGGGAAGGTTTTGCGGCTGTTTATGACAGGGATTGATTCATTTGGAAGACTGCAACTTTTGGACACGGAAAACAAGCCGTATTGTTTTGATATTAAGGAAATTAGATTCATTATTTCCAACTAAAAGTCCAAAAAAGATCCAAAAAAAGTCCAAGAAATGTCCAACTTGGACTTTTTCTTGGACTTTTTTGGTCAAAACGCCTTCGAATGAGGTCAATTCCAGCGGTCGCTCCAAGCCTGCTGGTCTTTGCGCCATTCCTTCAGGGATTCCACATCCTCTTCGGTGATGTAGGCTTCCTCGACAGCCTTGTGAATCAAGGTTTCGTAGTTCGACAAAGTGACTAACTGGCAGTTTTTCGCCTCAAAGTTTTGTTTGGCAAGCTCCATCTGGTAGGTGAAAATGGCCACCATACCCTTCACTTCGGCACCTGCTTCGCGCAAGGCATCAACGGCCAAGAGGCTCGACTTGCCCGTGGAAACCAAGTCCTCGACGACCACCACCGACTGCCCCGCATTGATGACACCCTCAATCTGGTTTTGCATCCCGTGCGATTTTTTCTCGGAACGCACATAAACGAAAGGCAACCCCAATTCCTGCGCCACCAACGCGCCTTGGGCGATGCCACCCGTGGCCACGCCTGCAATCACATCGGGCTTGCCGTAGTATTGCACGATTTTCTCCACAAACTGCTGGCGAATGTAGGTCCGTACGGCGGGATAGGAAAGCGTGACGCGGTTGTCGCAATAAATGGGGCTTTTCAGTCCAGAAGCCCAAGTGAACGGGGCTTTCGGGCTGAGTTTCACGGCCTTAATCTGTAGCAGGTGCAAGGCCAAAGTCAATGCTGAGTCATCGTATTTCATAGTAATTGAACTTTGTCGAAACGAATTTGTGTATCTTTGTCGCTTGAAAACAATCAAAATCGACTGCAAATGTACAAGATTTTTCAAGAAAACAAAGCATTGATTTTTCCAAAAATTGATGGCAATGCATTGAAATTCGACGCAATGTTCCCAGAATCTGACAGATACGAAATCGACATCCTCTGTGATTTTTTGCAGGAATGGCTTGCCGACAAGGAGCAAACCGACACTTTTGTCCACGAAGTGGGCGAAAATGCCGTGGTGGAAGCCTTGAAAACAACCTTCCGAATGGCACCTGCAGCGGGTGGAATCGTGGTCAAGGATGGGAAAATCGTCAGCATTGTGCGCAACGGGATTCCCGACCTGCCCAAGGGACATATAGAAAAAGGTGAATCGTCCGAAAACGCCGCCTTGCGCGAAGTGACAGAGGAAACAGGAATAGGCAATTTACAGATTGTCAAAGCATTGCCGTCCTCTTGGCATTGCTATCAAGTTGGTGAAGAATGGCGACTGAAACGCACCTATTGGTACTTGATGGAAAGCGGAGAAGCCATCCAGCCCAAACCGCAAACCGAGGAAGGCATTACGGAGATAAAACTCATTGGAAATGAAGATATTGAGGCGTTTTTGAAAGGAACATTCCGCTCAATAAGCGAAATTCTTGGAAAAGATTTGCACCAAGTCGTTACAAAGTAATACTTTTGTGGCGGCGTTTCGACAAGCTCAACGTCCTTAATGAGATAGGTGTTTAAGGTTCCTGAGCCTGTTGAAGGGCACGATTTAATATTGTAAATACAACACAATGAAAAGAATAGCCGTTTTCCCCGGTTCCTTCGACCCCATCACCTTGGGACACCGCAGCATCGTTTTGAGGGCCTTGCCCATCTTCGACGAGATTTATGTCGCAGTCGGCATCAATATGGAAAAGCGTTCCACTTTTGATTTGCAAGACCGCATCGCGTGGTGCGAGGCCGTTTTCAAGGACTATCCGCAAGTGAAAGTGGAGAGCTACCAAGGCCTCACTGCCGACTTCTGCAAGAAAGTAGGCGCACGCACCATCATCCGTGGCCTACGTTGCGGCAGCGATTTTGAGTACGAAAACATGATTGGGCACGCCAACAAGCGCCTTCATCCCGAGTTGGAAACCATCTTCTTGCTCACTGAAAGTGAGTTGGTTGGTGTGTCGTCGAGCGTTGTCCGCGACATCTACAAGAATGGCGGCGACACTTCCAAGTTTTTGCCAATCGAAGTGAAGTTGCCCGAAAAGCAATAAACACGACTTTTCCTCGTTTTCACAGCATGAAACGAAGGATTACTACACTTTTTTTTGCCCTGCTTTTCCTCACGGCAACCGCCCAAAATGTGACGATTACCGGACGAAGCAACCAAACCAACGTCTTGATTAGGCTTTTTGCTTACGAAGACCTCGTCAACGAAACCGGCATCTTGCTTGACCAAGGTAAAACCGACGCCCAAGGCCATTTCATCCTTGAAGGCGCGGTGAAGCAGATTCTCCCCGCCCGAATCTATATCGGGTTGGAGCATGTCGATCTAATTCTTTCACCCAATGCTATTTACGACATCGAAATCATTGTTCCCGAACAGCAAGAAGATGTATCGTATTTTGAAAAAGAAACGCCTACCATCCGTGTGAAACGAGCCTCCGACAAGGGAATTTACCGGCAAATCGTTTATTCCGAGGAAATCGTCAACGGCTACATGATGGAGCATTTCAACCAGATTTACCGGGGCCGCCAAATGCGCTACATCGACTCCATCCAAAACGCCATCAGTCGCGAAGTGCCCGACATCAAGTCGGAATATGTGAAGAACTACAACCGTTATAAGATTGCCGCTATCCGTCTGGGTATCAGTGCCGATGGTGGCAAGAAAATCATCAAGGACTATTTTGACGGGCAGCCCGTGCTTTACACTCAAAGTGCCTACATCGACTTGTTCAAGGAATTGTTTGGCGGCTATTTCAACAGTGCCTCCTACGACAGCCACCTTCTTAACGATGCTTTCATGGAAGGTCCGGCGGCGTTCAAAAATTATTTGGACACCGACCCGCTCATTGCCAACAATCCGCGACTTGCCGAACTCATCACCATTTATAATTTGCAGAAACTTTGCTACGGCGACCGCAACACGAGCCGCATTGCTAAAGACCACCTTAATTATATAAAGAGCCAGACGAAATACGCCGAGCACAAGGCCATCATCAGCGATTTCTTCGAGAAATTCAATCGGTTGGCCGCTGGCACGGATGCTCCTGTATTCACGCTAAAAGACGGCAACGGCAATGTGGTTAGCTTATCGGATTTCAAGGATGGTTTGGTGCTGCTTCAATTTGTGGACGGTATGTCGCCCGTCAGCGAGCGGCAGTTTGCGGAATTGTGCAGCCTTCACCACCAATGGCAGGACACGGTGCAAATCCTCACCATCGCCACTCACGACAAGATGGACATTTTCAAACAACAATTCACCGAAAAACGGATGGACTGGCCGCTTTTGGACCTCGGCGATAACATCCTTCTTTTGGAAGCCTACAACGTGCGCACCTTCCCCGAGTACATCCTCATCCGCAAGGGCAACAAAATCGGCGAAGCACCTGCACCGTCGCCAGAGCGGTATTTGGATGAAAGAGTGAGGCGAATGTTTGGGAAATAATCTGATTGTGGAAAGTAGATGGAAAGTTTTTCTAATTTTGCAAGCTCAAACCAATGAAAGAGAGACATTGATATGAAAAAAATAGCATTGTTATTGACCGCTATATTTTTGACAATTAGCGGTTTCGCGCAAAAGCAAGACGCATTTACGGAAGAGGATGCCAAACAGTTTTATCGCACCATGCAGGGCGATTATGTCATGCAAGTGAACGACTCGACCACAGCGATGGTGCATTTTACGCCGATTTGGGAAAATTTGGGAAACCGTTTCCAATGGCTTTATTTGGAGGTCGTGATGGACAAGCAGGTGGTTTTGCAGAAGGTGCTTGAAGTGACACCGAAGAACAGCAAAATTTTCATGGTGAAGGTGTATGACCTGAAGAATCCGCAGCAGTTTGCTGGCAAATGGGCTAATCGCAATTATTTCGACGGTTTCACGCCGAGCATATTGAAATCGGGCAAACGTATGAACTTCGTTAAAACCTCCGATTTTTCCTATCAGACAAATGTCGGCCCCAAGCGTTTTGGTTTCATTGATTGTTTTCCGAAAGGCGACCTGTTGCATTTCAAGTTTGTGCAGGAGGACGAGCGTTTCTACATCAAGCGGATACCAAAAGGAACAAATCGAATCCTTGGCTATCAAGGTCTTAAGGAACTGACAGACTAAAAGAAAAGCGGCCTAAGACGCTTTTTTCATTTCATTTTGAACACCCAAGCCGCTGTGCTTTTCAAGTCGCTGTATTTCAGGCCGCTTGTGTCGATGACGAGTTGGCCGTTTTCGTATCGCCATGGCAAGGTTTTCGGGCAACCCAAGAGTGTGACTTTCGTGTCCTTTTCGGGTTTTTCGATGTTCAAAACCAACTGGTCTTCAGGATATTCCAATGCGATGGCGTAAAGTGCATCCTTGCCTTGCGTGTAGCAAACGCTGGGTTGCTCGCAGGTGTAAGTGGCCTTTAGGCCTTCCGTGGGTAGCATGGCTCCCATCTTAAAGCCTTGCATCACCTGCTTTTCCATCTTCTTCGACGACCAATACAGACTGATGGCGGCTTCCATGTCGTATTCTTCGTAGAAAACTTCGATGTTGTGCTGACCGGCTTCGAGTTTCATTTTGCCATATTTCGATACCTGAGTGTTTTCAATTACGGTTTTGCCGTCAATGACCAATTTGGCTTTGTCATCCGTCTGGATTTCAAAGGTATAGGTGTCGGCCAAGCAGGAGAACGAGCCTTGCCAATGCGCTTGGAAGTGGTCGCAGCTGATGCTGGGGTCAGGCGAATTGCGCTTCCA
>CAMVCZ010000036.1 GCA_947166105.1 uncultured Bacteroidales bacterium | reverse complement strand
TCTACTGGAATTTAAGCACTTATAAAATCCCAACTGAAAATCGCGGAAAACAGGAGAATTTTTGCAAGTTTTTTGCAAAAATTACGTTTTTTGTACTGCTTTTTGCTTATCTTTGCAGTCGAAATCCTAAAAAGCAACATTATGCTGGTCCAATTCAAATTCAACAATTACAAATGTTTTAAAGACGAAACTGTTTTCAATGTTGTCGCTTCCAAATATTACAAGGATAAGTCGGAGAACTTGATTCAGACACCACAATACTCTTTATTGCGTACAGCGGCTGTTTATGGTGCCAATGCAAGCGGCAAGACCAAGCTGTTCCAAGCTTTTTACTTTATGAGAGAAGTTGTACTTACTTCAGCCGACAACCAGACCAACACTTGGCAGAAAAACTATTCGCCTTTCCTACTCGATAACAATAGCGAAAACGCTTCAAGCACATTCGAAGTGGTTTTTCTCAAAGACGGCATCCAATACCGATACGGATTTGAATTGAACAGCAACCACATTTTGGCTGAATGGCTGTTCCGCAAGAAAAGCAAGGAAATCCGAATTTTAGAGTTTGATGGACATGACACCTACTATAATGAGCACTACATCAACACAAAAATCTTCAGCAACTTGTCATCCGCAAAGATGTTTAGGGAGAACTCCTTAATCATTTCAGCATTGTCGATGTGGAACGATGAACTTTCAAAAAACATTCTGGATTGGTTCAAACACAACAGCGTCATTTCCACCTCTTTAAACACAATGACCCCAAACCTCAGAACCGCTTTGAACAGTCCCACAATGAAAACAAAAATAATAGACTTCTTGCGTTCGGCTGATTTGGGCATTTCTGATGTCACTCCCAATGAAGTACCCCTTGAAGAGATTTTGACAGGCGAGATGAGGGAGATGATGCCCAACGATGCTATTGGCAAGCTTATCAATTTGGGTTTCAATGTGGTACACCGCAAATATGATGACCAACACCTTCCCATAGGATATGTAAAGTTCCGTTTAGAATCGGACGAGTCGTACGGCACCTACCGTTTCTTCTCTTTGGCAGAGCCTATTATTAATGCTTTGGAAACAGGTTCTGTGCTTTGGATAGACGAGATTGACAACGGCCTGCACTATGATTTGGTGAAAACCCTTGTTGCTTTATTCCAATCTGACGAAACCAACATTCACGATGCACAACTCATCATCAACACGCACAACATCAGCCTTATAGACGATGCTGTTTTGTTCAGGCGCGACCAAGTTTTCATCATCGAGAAAAACCGTTATGGGGAAGCCTTATTGATTCCCGTGTCGGATTTCAGTTTGAGAGAATCAGCAAAAGTCGGAAAACTATATCGTGAGGGCCGTTTCGGAGGTGTGCCTTATTTGGAGGATTTAGGTCGAAACCTTAACAAGTGATAATTATGGCCGTAAAGAAGAATCCATTTATCAACGCAGAGCCCATGCTGGAAAAGCCAGCGGGAACCAAGCAGCCACGCAAGCTTATCCTGATTGTTTGTGAAGGGGAAAACACCGAGGTGGATTATTTCAAACAATTCCGCATAGCAAATGTGACCATAATGCCCATCGGAATCGGAATGAGCACCACAAAACTCGTCAAGGAAACAGAGAAAAAACGCATGGAGTTGGAAAAACGCAAGAAGATAAGGTTTGATGAGGTTTGGGTGGTTTTCGACAAGGATGACAATTCCGATTTTGACGAGGCCATACACTTGGCGAAATCCAAGAATTACAAAGTAGCTTACTCCAACCAAGCGTTTGAATATTGGTTTGTCCTCCATTTCCAAGACCATCAAGGGGGAGCTATGCAACGCAGTGCTTATGCTGGAATCATCAACGAGCAGCTTCTAAAGTACGGGGTCTATTACGATGCCAAATCCAAACATGTTTCTGACGTGATGTTTGAAATTATGTTGGCATCGTTACAAATAGCATACGATAGAGCTTGTAGATTGTATACACTAAAGCAAAAACACAACCAAGAGACACAAGAATCCGTGACCACAGTACAGCACCTCATTAAATCCATTACAGGCATAAAGACAACCGAAGAGCAACGCAAGGAAGAACGGAAGCGGAAATCTATGCAAAAGGCAAAGATGAAATAAGCCACCCACCAGCCCCATTCTTTCGGAGCCTTCGGGTGGCTTTCTTCGTTCGTCTGGCTGGTAGAGACGCGCCATGGCACGTCTCTACACACAAACCTTTATCTCATTGGTTTATTGTGCATTGCGAACCAAACGGACAACACCCTTGCCCGTCTCGCCCGTGGGCAACGGAACAAAGGTTAATTCTGACGCAAGGAGCGCACTGGACGCACAGATTGACTGATGCTGCTGAGGGCGGTCCACACGGAGTAACCGTCCGAATCGAAGGTGAGGCGCCACCTGCTGTACGGGCCGCCATGGGCAATCGAACTCGACCAGTAGTAGCCGGTGCTGCCAGCGTTGTAGACATAGCCACTGTGGCCCCAGCCAGCAGCGGGCAGGAACATGCTGTTGCCGTTGCTGGCAGTGAATAATCGGCCGTTCACGCCATTTTGGGTTACCCATGTATTGGTCGTATTATTTAACAGTTCTTCCAATTCTTCTTTGGTGGGCACGCACCAGCCATCGCCCCAGTTGGCAGTGGCTGAGGCAGCATCGTCCCATGTTAAGTAGTCGCCGTAGCCCTCGGGCGTGTCTGCACCCACGTTGCAGGTGGCCCACAGCAGGCCGCTCGGCAGGCCGAGGTCAACATACTCGTGGCCGTTGTAGGAGCCTCCTCCGCCACCGCCACCATTTGCAGTGAAATTCGCCACCAAAGTCCTATTACTGTTCACCGTAAAGGTATAGCTGGCATCTGTGGAAACGACATCGCTGCCTTCCATCCAGCAGACAAAGGTGTAGCCAGTGATGGCCGTGGCCGTCACCGTGCAGGATTGGCCTTGGTTGTAAGTGCCGTCCCCCGATGTCAAGCCACTATTAACAGGATAAGTCATGGTTGTGATGGTGAAGGTTGAGCTGTTGGGCAGTGTGGTGAAGCTCACCACTTCACCGTAAACCACTTCATTCCCTTCAGCATACGAATAGGCCCTGACATAATAGGGGGTTTCCGGCAAAAGGTCGGTAAAGGTGTAACTATAGTTGAGCAATTCCGTGCCATTATACTGAACAACCTCGTTTTCACTGTTCACGGTCAAACCATTCGGTGACTCGCCAAGCACGAAACCGCGCCCAAATTCGACAGGCTGAATTGGGTCTGGGAAGACGACGGAACCCGTCACCGTGGCCGTTGTCCTACCGATGTTGGCTGGTAATACCTCATGGGTGGTCACGGTGGGACGGTTGCCCATATTAAAACTTACAGTATGGCCATAACCCACCATCTCCAACCAGTTCTTTGCATAAGCCCGTGCATAGTATACAGTGTTAGGCTGCAGGTCTAAAGTGCAAGTAAACGCGCCTGTGCCCGTGCCTTCGGCAGGCACATAAAAGTCGTTTAATGTGGGGTTGTACGAGGTGCCGTAGCAGATGCCGCGCTCTGCAATACTATATGTTCCTGCATTGACCAACGTTCCTGTCACCGTGGCCTGCGTGCTCGAAAGGACTTCGTAGGAGTCGGTGGTCAATGCAGGCAAGACTACAGGTTCGCTGTTGTATTCCGCATCTACGGTAAATGCAAAAGAATCAAACAAATACCAAGAGGCAAGCGTCCCCAAACCGTTGCCAACATACGTAATTAGAGCCCTTCGTGCACTGGAAACAATTTCTTCCAAAATTTTGTCCACATTGTACTTTGGGTTGATGTATTGCCGAAAAGCTTCAGTAGCGAACAAGTCTGCTGCCCAACTAAGCAAGGCAATCGCCGCCGTCGTGAAGTTCTCGGGATGTCCAACCACTCCAGCAACGGTAGCGCACAGTTCCTGGTCGGCGAACAGGCTCGTGAAGAACTCAGAATAACCTCTTTGTGTCAAGATGGCATCAAGTGCTATGCCCACTGGCTGCATGATGGCATACACGACGTTTACGGCAGCCGTCGGACGGTCGTCTTTCGGCGAATACATAAGCAAGGCATTCTCGTTGCTGCCTAACTCAAAGGATATGTCATGTAGTTTCGCCTTGTCCCAAGTCATATCGTCAAACCCGAAACCTTCCTCAAAGAACAGATGCCATGTGTCAACGAAATAATCCTTCAGCCCGCCAAGTGACGTGAATGTTCCCATGAACTTGCCCACATTCATGGGCGGGATAAAGTATGGGGTACGTCCGCCCGTGGGATAGGCCTGTCCATCTACGATGCTACCTTTGTTCATCCCAATGAAAACGCCGTTGTCGCTGTATCCGGTAAGGTTCAAAGTCCAAGTATTTGTAGACTCATTAAAGTTCGCACTTTCAATGTCGAGTCGGATGCCTCTGTATTTGCCGTTGTTTTGGATTTGAGGCTGTTCGAGACGCGAAGTCCCGTCCTTTTTCAGCACGATGTGACCTAAGTTGCTACCCGAATTCAAGGATTGCATTTCAAGGAACGGCGCCAACAATTCGGCCTCCAAATAATTCCATACCGCATTCAGCTCCTCCCCGATGTCTTCAGCCCGCAAATACCCGTTCTGATTGACCGACTGCTCAATGGCGTTCTCCAATGCTTGTACGCAGTCGAGGTCATAAAGGACATTCTTGATGGATTGGAATGTTTCATCCTTGGCTTGGTTCAATCCAAACGGAATCATGGTGAGGGCATAATACAGCGCGGTCTCCTTTGCGTTCAAGACATAGCTCTGCAACTGGTTTTCCCCTTTGGCAATGTCATAGTCAACCGAAAGGACGGACATGTAGATGATTTCATTGTTTGTCGCGTTTTTCGCGGTCAGCATCTTACTGTAACCGATGAAGAAATCGCCGTTCTCGTCGGGCATGGCATCCTCACCAAGATTCGTCACAATGATGTCCGTGTTGCTCATGCCCGTAGGAATCTCCACATTGCCGTCAAACTCCACGTCAATCAGGATTTCGTTGAAGCACTTCACGTTGTTGCGCTCCACGATGGCGATGTCAGAGTTGGTTTCCTTGGAGGCCAATACCTCGTCACCGTCAAGCACTTCCATCTCAAAGCCGTTGGCCAAAGTACCGGGCGGCAGCATCACGAAGAAGGTCTTGGCCGCCGTGGTCAAGGTCACGTCGCAGGTCAAGGTGATGACGTTCGAGCCTTGGTTGCCCGAGGCCACGGTCAGCGAGGGCTCATCGGAGGCGCAGTTGCTCACTTCGTAAGCACCCCACAACTTTTCCGTGGTGTTTTTTGATGTGATGCGGACTGCCGTCACATGAGCACCCACACCCTTCAAGCGGATGCCCAAGCCTCCGCACAGGTTCTTGAATTGCAGGTTCTTGTCATCGGAGCAAGTCACCATCGGATTGGCTCCATTGGCGAAAGTGCCCGTCTCGCCAATAGATTGTGTAGCGGGAAGGTTAAAGGTTACCACATCGCCCTCAATCTCAGCTGTTGAAGGATAAGCCGCAATGAAAGGTCCAACCGTGTTGAACTCACCCGAGGTGCCGAAGCCGCCTTCCGTAGTGCCTTCGCCCGACTGCAATGTGAAGACCGCAGTCTCGTTGTTGTCGTTGGCGATGACAATCTGGTCGCCTGCCGTCCAGTTGATTTGTCCGTTGTTGGGGTCGAGGCTGGTTCTGCCTCCTTGATGCTCGATGGTAGCGGTGAACTGAGCCTCACCCTGACTTTCCTTGTCTTTTTTGCACGCAGCCATTGTCATCAGGCCTGCCAGTGCAATAAGAAGTATACACTTTCTCATAGGGTTACGGTTTTATGGCCAATTGACATCGGTCAGGTTCATACTCTCAGTACCGCCTCTCGTGCCGTCCTCTGCCGAGGCGCACAGGATGCCTTGTGTTTCCATCACTATGACCTCCACTCGTGGAGCCTCATAGCCTTGCCTTTTCAGGACCTTCTCAAGATACTCTTTCATTTGATTTTTAATTTAGTTAGTTGATATTTAAAAAGTTAAAGTTTGCCAAATCAAACAAAAGAAGCGTGTGCTGCATTGTTTTTCGCATCGAATGTGAAGGTTCCGCAAATAACCTGAATAAAAGGATGAGAAAACAGCCCACGCATAAGCGTTTTGGCTGCTATCCAACCTCCTTTTATTGTTTTTAGGTAAGAATTTTGCGGATTCTCACATTCAAGGAAGCAATAGCGCTTCAATTATTCAAAATGTCCGCCACATGCATTTTCGGTGCATGGCGAGACAAAGAAACGGAAAAAAATTGGATTGGAACGCAATGGAGAAAAAAAATTTGCCAATCATTTCATGTGAACATCCATTTGCGGGAACGGGAAACTCAAGCCTTCTTGCGGGAAAGTCTTGTAAACCAGCTCGTTCATTCTGAAATACACTGACCAATAATCTTCGGGCTTTACTCTCGCCCTTACTGTGATGTCGATCGAGCTGTCGCTCATTTTCAGCAATTCGATGACGACCTTCGGCTCTTTCAGGATGCGCGGGTCGGCATCGCAAAGGCGTTGCAACACTGCCTTGGCCTTGTCATAGTCGTCACCGTAGGAGATGGAGAACACCCAGTCGACACGGCGGTCGGTTTGCTTGTTGTAGTTGGTCACCGGCCCAGTCGAAAGTGCCCCATTGGGCAGGATAACCGTCTTATTGTCGGGCGTCAGGATGTGTGTGCTGAAAATCTGGATTTCCTTCACTCTGCCGTCGTAGCCCTGCGCCGTGATGAAATCGTCCACCTTGAACGGCTTGAACAACATAATCATCACCCCGCCCGCGAAATTCTGCAAGGTGCCGCTCAAGGCCATGCCGATAGCCAATCCCGCCGAAGCCAACAACGCGACCAACGAACTCGTGTTGATGCCCAAAATGCCCACGATGGCCATGATGAGGAAGAAAGTCAACACAACCGAGATAAGACTCATAACGAAAGAGTTGAGCGACGGATCGGCATTGCGGCGCAACAACATTTTGGCTAAACCTTTCTTGATCAGATTGATGATCCAACGGCCCAAAATAAGCACCACGATGGCCGCCACCAACTTGATTCCAAACGGGACAAGATAATCTTTCACCAAATCGGGCAGCCAATCAGACACGGGTGTGGTGGCCAATTTCTTCACGCTACCCACCATCGTATTGACCATTGAGGTGTCCTGAAGGGTTTCAGTGACTTGTTCAACTAAAGTATCGTTTTCCATGATTGCGAAAATTTTTGGCGTGCAAAGGTAAGGATATTTCTTTATTCCGTATTTTAGCACCCAAATTTCTTTTCGATGAGCATCAACGACATTAAAGCCTACTGCAAAGACCCGAAGAACCAAAGCACCGTGAATGTCGGTCTTTTTATCTTGTTGATTATCAGCTTCCACTTCCTCTATTTGGGGTGGCAAGCCCTTGGCTATTGGCCCGTCGGGAGGCTCATCCACAAGCTGATGGTTTGGTCGGTCAATTTGGTTTACAGCCAATCCTGCTGGGTGCTCGACCATGTTTTTCGCGTCGACATCACCACCGTCAGCCGCGTCAGGCTCATTTCTGCCCTCAACAGTGACGACGGTTGGGCACGGGTCATCATCGCGCCCGAATGTGCCAGCCTGAAGCAATGGATGCACTGGCTTTTCCTGATGATTCTCTTCCCCGGCCCGTGGAAGCACAAGTTGTGGTACATCCCCGCCGGATTGGTCATCATCGAGTGGACCAATGTCATTCGCATTTGCGGCATATTGCTGATGCAAATCGCTTGGCCCAATATCAACATCCATCTTATGGGTCAGGACATCAACACTTTCCACCTCGCCCATGATTATATTTTCAAGTTTTTCTTCTACTTCGTCATTTTCCTCATGTGGATGCTTTGGGTGGAGAAATTCTTTAATCCGACACATTTAAAATCGAAACAAAATGAATAACAACCCTATCATCTTCATCCTCGACGCAGGCGGCACAGGTTTCAAATTCTCTGCTGTACAAGACTCGCGTGAAATCATCGAACCTTTCACCATCCCCTCAGCGGCACCCAACCTTGAGGAAGTGCTGCAAAAAATCATCACCGGTTTCCATGAGTGCGAAAAGCTCTGTGGCGCAAAGGCTGCGGCCATCAGTTTCTGCTTCCCCGGCCCCGCCGACTATCCTAACGGCATCATCGGCGACTTGGAGAACCTGCCCCATTTTCGCGGCGGCGTGCCTCTGAAGGCCATGTTGGAGAACGAATTTCACATCCCCGTTTTCATCAACAACGACGGCGACCTATTTGCCTACGGCGAAGCCCTCAACGGCCTGCTGCCCGAGGTGAACAAATTGCTGGAGCAGCAACGCAACCCGAAACGCTACAAGAACTTGCTCGGCGTGACCATCGGCACAGGCTTTGGCGGAGGAATAGTTATTAATAAGGTGTTGGTGAACGGCGACAACTCTGCCGGCGGCGAAATCAACCGCCACCGCAACCCGCTTTATCCACAAACCAGTGCCGAAGACAGCATCAGCATCCGCGCCGTGCGCCGCGTGTATGGCCGCGAGGCGGGCATCGACTTCGACAAAACGCCCCACCCCTACGACATCTACAAAATCGCCATGGGTCATCAACCCGGCAACAAGGAAGCCGCCTTGAAATCGTGGGAGGAATTGGCCACGGCTTTGGCCGATGTTTTAGCCAATGCCATTTCGCTCGTCGACGGCATCGTTGTCATCGGCGGCGGACTCTCGGGCGCGTGGCCTGTCTTCATGCCCATACTCATCAAGAAGATGAACGAGCCTTTCAAGGGACTCAACGGCAGCCCCTTCAGCCGTATGGAAACCGAAGCCTACAACCTGATGGATGCCCAAGACATGATCCGCTTCACCGAAAAGACGGGCAAAATGGTCAAAGTGCCTTTCAGCGACCAAGAAGTGTGGTACAACCCGACCAAGCGCGTTGGTGTAGGTGTCACCAAACTCGGCACCACCTCAGCAGTGGCCATCGGAGCGTATGCTTTTGCTATGGAACAATTGTCAGCACAAAAGGCTTAGCCTCAAGGCAATACATTTTCAATCGCCATTTCAAACAACTGCCCCAAGGTCAGGCCGAAGCATCGCGCCTGCGCGGGGATGATGCTGGCTTCCGACATGCCCGGGACAATGTTCGCCTCGATGAAAAACACACCCTCGTCGCTGACGATATAGTCCATGCGGACAAAGCCTTTGCACTCTAATTTCTCATACAGCATCGCCGTCGTTCCTTTGATTTCGGTTGCGATGGCTTCATCCACTTGGGCGGGGGTGATTTCGTCGCATTTGCCAACGGTGTATTTGGCCTCGTAGTCGAAAAACTCGTTCTTGCTGCAAATCTCGGTAAGCGGGAACACCATCATCTTGCCTTTGAAATTCATTGCGCCACAGCCAAATTCGCGTCCATTGACGAACTTTTCGCACATCACCTGACGGCCTGCCGCCCTTGCAGTAAATATCGCAGGAACAAGTTCTTCTGCTGTTTTCACCTTGGTCACGCCCACGCTGGAGCCATTGCAAGTTGGCTTGACAAACAAAGGCAATCCCAATTGCTTGATGATTTCGTCGGCATTGTATTTCTCGCCTTCGTTAATCAAGATGGAAGGCGCCACCTTCACGCCGTAGGAAGCCACCACGCGCTTGCAAAAATCCTTGTGGAACGTGAGGGCGCAAGTGGTCAAAGGGGAAGATGTGCAAGGTATACCCAACAAATCCAAATAACCCGACAGTGGCCCGTTTTCGCCCGGATCGCCGTGTACCGCATTGAAAGCCACATCGAATTTCGTCCTATGTCCGCCAACTGAAATGGAAAAATCATTCTTGTCAACGTCAATCCGCGTACCGTCTTTCAACAGTCCGTACCATCCCTTTTTCGACACCACAATGATCTTAGAATTATACAGTTCAGGGTTCAGGTTTTGCTTCACCACCTGAGCGCTTTTGACGGAAATTTCAAACTCACCCGAATCTCCGCCACAAATAATTGCCACGTTTTTCATATTTTTTGTAATTTTGTCGGTTTAAACTTCATAACAATAAAACACCCAAAATCGAGTTGTAAAATCACGGCTAAATTAGTAAATTATGGGACGCCTTCACTTTTTCAAGGAAAAGAAATTTTACCTCAACCTGCTCATCATACTGCTGTTATGCGTTGTCTTGCTATGGCTAACATTCAGGATATTAGACAAATACACCCGCCACGACGAGGTGTTTTCCATGCCTGATTTTGTGGGTCAGGACTTCCGTCAGGTGAAGCACGACTACTCGAAAGACTTCAATTTCATCCTCATCGACAGCGTTTATCCCAAGGGACAGCAACCCGGCAGCATCTATCAGCAAGACCCTTTGCCTGGCTCGAAAATCAAGAAAGGGCGCAATGTTTACGCCATCATCGTGGCCGAAACGCCCGAAAAAACCGTCATGCCCAACCTGAAAGGCATCTCCCTTCGCGAGGCCATCGGCAGGCTCGAATCGAGTGGCTTAAGCGTTGATTATCTTGATTTTGTGGAATATTCCTACAAAAACAACATCGTCGACCAATATTACAAAGGGCAGCCCATCATGGAAGGCACCGAATTGGTGAAAGGCAGCAAAATCATGCTCCGCGTCGGCATTGGCGACGACAAATCAAGAATAAAAGTGCCCAACCTCATCGGCAAACCCGCCACAGAAGCCAAACGTTTGCTCAACTTGGCTGGACTCAACCTCGGCGATGAGGTCTTTGAGGACAGCGACAGCCTCCAATACATGTGCATCAGGCTGATGAGCCCCGGCCCCAGTTCAGGCTCAGTCGATGCCGGAACCAACATCAACGTTTGGTACCGTTCCAGCAAGACTATGGATTTCAAGAAGGAGATGAAGGAACTGCTGCACGAGGATTCTTTGAAGAATGTACCGCAAACGATTGTTATTGACACAATTACAGAAACGATTGAAACCACCGACTATGAATATGAAGACGAATTTTAAGGCTTTCGCCTTGGCTATGGCTCTCGGATTTTTCGCCATCCAAGCCACGGCGCAAGAGATATTGACCAACTTCAGGACCACGATAGAGCAAGCCCCCGCAAGAAGAGGCGTTGCCGAGGCGCGTTTCCTCCCCTTTTTCGACGATTTCAGCCATTGCGGACTCTATCCCGACTCGACGAAATGGACCGACAATAATGTGCTGGTGAATGACGGTTTTCCGCTCAGTCCGCCCAACCGCAACGGTGCCACTTTTGATGTTTTGGATGCCAACGGGAAGGTTTACAACTACGCCATCAGCAATGCCTTTGTGGCGGAATACCTGACTTCCGTAAGGATTCGTTTGGACTCCATCATGGAGCCTGAGCCGCGTGCCCTCTCCCCAGCCGATTCGGTCTATCTGAGTTTCTACTATCAGCCCCAAGGCAACGGAAATCCGCCCGAAACACAAGATTCGTTGGTGCTGCAATTTGGCACCACCACCGAACATCAGGAGTTCGTATTCCTTGATTACCAAAACTATAGCATTGCCGACATCTTTGCCGAAATGCAGGTCGACACGCTGTTTCCGGGCGACACGGTTTGGGCTTCGGTAGGTTGCCAATCAGGAATGTACACCATCGTCACCGACACGCTGACACCCCTCACTGAAGGCGAAATTGCCGTACCCTGCGATTCGGTTTTCATCACAGTTGCCGACACCACTTGGTACCACATCTGGAGCGTGCCCGGCCAACGGTTGGACAGTTTCATGGTGCAAAACAACGGCCAGTTTTTCAAGCTGGTGATGATACCCATTCGCGACGTGAAGTTCTTTCAGGACAACTTTTATTTCCGCTTCTACAACTACGCAAGCATCGTCAACTCGTCGCTGCCCAGCAACCGAAGCAACGAGGACAACTGGAACATCGATTTCGTCTACCTGAACATCAACCGCAGCATTGACGACACCGACTATCCCATGCTGACTTTCTCGGGTCAACGGCCTTCGTTCTTCAACCGCTATCAGGCCATCCCCTACCGCCAATACCGCGCCAATCCCAATTCCGCCATCCGCGAAAACCTTGAAATCGACATCGCCAACCTCGACGGCATCGACCATGAGCTACACTATTATTATAAGGTGCAACAAATCGGTGGCGGCCAGCATTATCAGCGCGTTTTGGAGCCGGTCACCATTCTTCCATACAAGGCCAACGGCTACCTGCTTTGCCCCGGATATGGCGAATCGCCAGCCTGCCCGTATGTGGGCGAGTTGTTTGCGCTCAGCATGTGGCAAGACTCGATTTCCTACCAAATCAGCCATTACGTTTACGATTCAACAGCCACTCCGCCTTTGGCCGACTCGATGATTTACCGCGTGGGAATGTACAATTACTACGCTTACGACGATGGTATTCCAGAGTTGGGCTTCGGTGTGAGGCCTGCCGGTGGCAAGTTCGCCGTGCGCTTCGATTTGGCCGAATACGACACCATCCAAGGCGTGCAACTACTTTTCAACCAAACACTTAACAACGCCAACGACAAGTATTTCGACATCGTGATTTGGAGGGACGAAAACGGCAAGCCCGGCGAGGAAATCTACCGTTTGCAAAACCAGCATCCGCAATGGCATGAGCAGCCTTATCGGTTCTACTACTATAAATTCGACCGAAACGTGATACACTCCGGCGCGTTCTACATCGGCATCGAGCAACGCAACGACGCCCTCATCAACATCGGTTTGGACACCTCCACCGACAACATCCAATACAACTTCATCAACACCAATGGCTCGTGGCAACCAAGCAGCAAGCATGGTTCGCTGATGATTCGTCCCGTGGTGGGCGCTTCGTATTACATTGGTGTGGAAGAGAACGGCCCTTCGACAGGCGCAGGGGCCTTTGTGGTCTATCCCAACCCGGCCAGCAACACGTTGCATTTGGAAGGCGATTTCGGGAACGGACAAGTGAGCATTTTCGACCTCACTGGAAGAAAGGTGTATCAAGGTGATTATCAGCATGAAATATCGGTCGGCAACCTCAACAACGGCATGTATTTCCTGAACATCATCACCGAGGAAGGCCAAGTCATCAACCAAAAATTCATCATCGAGAAATGAACGACGACCTTATTGAAATGAACGAAGAACTCGTTGAGGAAAACGACGAACTCACCGAATTGGACGATGAACTCATCGAGGAAAACGACGATTTCATCGAAACTTCAGAAACCACCAATGAAAACGGCGAACTGTTTGAGCACATGCGCATTACCGTCGACGGCGGTCAGGACATGGTGCGCATCGACACGTTTCTGACTTCACGCATCCATAGCATTTCGCGCAATCGCATACAAAACGCAGCCAAGGCGGGCAATATTTTGGTGAACGACAAACCAGTGAAGTCGAACTACAAAGTGAAGCCTAACGATGTGATTTCCATTGTGTTCAGTTATCCGCCCCGCGAAACCGACATCAAGCCAGAGCCTATCCCGTTGAACATCGTTTATGAAGACGACGACCTCATCGTCATCAACAAACAGGCGGGCTTGGTGGTACACCCGGCCCACGGCAATTTCACCGGCACTTTGCTGCACGGTTTGGCCTACCATTTTGAGCAGACGCAACAAAACATCGAAAACCGCATCGGCTATCTCGTACACCGCATCGACAAGGACACCACCGGCCTGATGGTCGTCACCAAGAACGAGACCGCACAAGCCACACTCGCCAAGCAATTCTTCGACCACACCATCCACCGCCGCTATTATGCCTTGGTTTGGGGCGATTTTGACGAGGACGAAGGCACCATTGTGGGCAACATTGGGCGCAGCCAGAGCAACCGCCGCCGCATGACCGTTTATCCCTTCGGCGAGCAGGGCAAGGAAGCCATCACCCATTGGAAAGTATTGGAACGCTTTGGTTACGTGACACTTAACGAATACCGATTGGAAACAGGTCGTACCCACCAGATACGCGCCCATTCGCAATTCATCGGACACCCGCTTTTCAACGATGCCCTGTATGGCGGCGATGTCATCCTGAAAGGCACCACCTTCACCAAATACAAGCAATTCATCGACAACTGCTTCAAAATCATGCCGCGCCATGCGCTGCACGCCAAAGAGTTGGGCTTCGTGCATCCCACCACGGGCGAGCAAATGATGTTCACCTCCGAACTCCCCGACGACATGACGCAAGTGTTGGAGAAGTGGAGAACCTATCTGAAAGCGAGGAATTTGTTTGAGGAATAGTTTCACTCACCCTTCATTTCAACGAAGTCAGGCAAATGGTCAAGAGGTCGTAATGACTGGCCTTCAACCTGATAGCAATATGTGACTTTCCCATTGGTCAGCAACAGGAAACGGGGCCGTAATGCGGAATGATAGCGCACCGCTTGCTCCAAAACGGCTTGGGTGAGCGTCACGCTTTCGGCTTTGCACTCCACAACCAGCATCGGACGGCCATCCGTGCCGAAAACGACAGCATCGGCACGCTTATCCAAACCATTCACTTTCACCGAATACTCCACCGCCACCAATCCCGCAGGCACATGCAAATGCTCCACAAGCAGGCACAACACCCTTTGCCTCACTGCCTCTTCAGGAGTAAGTGCTACAAAGCGTCGGCGCAAGGGGTCGTAAACGCACCTTTTCCCCTCGCGTTCCTCCGTCTTGAACCAAGTCAGTCGATTGCCATCCATGAAAATCATTTGTTTTGAGCGAACAAAAGTAAAAAATCTTACCTTTGCATGAAATTCTGAGCCATGAAAAAAAGCATCCTTTCCCTTTTGGGCTTTGTCACAATGCTTTGCGCTTGCACGCAAAAGCCAAATTCACTCATCGGCACTTGGTCGGTCGACAAGGTGAATGTCCAATTCGATGAGCAGCGCAGCACCCCAGAATTGGTGAAACAAATCGGCGAGATGGAAAAGCAGAATGTCATCCTCATCAGCCCAGATTCCATGCTAATTTTCAATAGTTTGGAAGGTGAAACCAAGGGGAAACTCACCCTTTCAAAAGACGGGACTTTGAGCTGCAACGGCAACTTTTTCGGGATTTGGAAAGGAGAAAACATCGTCACGCGGACCAATTCACCGCTCGGAGAAATTGTGGTGACCTATCGGAAGAAATAAATCATTCCTCCACGAAATTCAAGCTATAGGCAATCGCCTCCAACTGAAGCAACTGATTGCGTTTCTTTTGGTTAGGTTCGTAATAGTAACCTTCCACCGTGACGAGGTTGCCCGTGCGACTGTCGGCAAAGGTATAGGAAACAAACGGGCCTCCCATGAAATCGTTCACCACACGCCACATGCCACGCATCTCCATCGTATAGCCTGCGGGAAAATCCTTGACATTGGTCACCATTGGAGGGACAAACTCGGTTTCGGTGGCCATATAGGAGCCTTCCAACGGGCCGGGGATGTATTGCTGAAGCATCATGTCGCGCATGGCCACGAGGCTGTTGGTGCCAAACTGAAGCGTGTCCTTGTAAGGAGTCTGATAAATGATAAGGCAGGCGCTTGAGCGTTCTTGCTCCTTGCGAATCCACATGAAATCAGGCTCGTCCTTGGCAATGAAAAAGCCCTTGGGAACCGTCAACGTGAAGCCGAACTTCTTTGCGATGGCATTGGCGATGTCCTCGTCTTTCGTGGGTCGGAACACATTCATAATGCGCTCGCGCTCCACCTTGTCAAACCACTGTTGATAAACTTCTTTCTGCTTGTCAAAGAGTTCCACCCACGAGGTGAGGTCGGGCGCACTGATTTTGATATAGCGTTGCGGCGCGGCCCAAAGGTCTTCTGCGGTCTCGGCCACGGCCTTCTCAAGGCTCGGCTTGATTTCAACCTCGATGATGTTCTTGTGCTTTTTGAACATGTCGGAAAAACCCGCCAAATTGATGTGAGCCAACTCATTGCGCGACTCAGGCTGCGGCAATCCATATTGGTAGTCCAAGAAGAAATGGCGAAGCGAATCGCCGATGCGACCGTTCCATTGTTCATCGTTTTGGGTGACGACCATGATTTCGGAAGTGCCACCCACCGAGCGGTCTTTCTTTGCTGTGCGTGGCTTGTCGCCACAAGAGGCCATCACAACCGCAAAGACGAGAAGGAAGGCTATTTTGATGCTGTTTTTCATAGTATTTGTTTTTATTTCTTGATTTTCAATTTCTTGCCAACCACAACCGTATTGCCCCTCAAGCCGTTCCACTTTTTGATGTCGGCCACCGTGCAGCCATATTTCCTTGCAATCGAGCTGAGAGTTTCCCCTTTCTTCACCACATGGGTTCTTGTGGTCGGAGCCTTTGTGCCGCTCTTCGTGCTCTTGTTCGTGGTTTTACTTACTTTAGCCATCGGCGAGCCGGATCGATAGATGGTCAGCTTCTGCCCGACATGGATGGTCTCGCGTTTCAGGTGGTTCCAGCTTTTGATGTTCGCCACCGTGACATGGTGTTTCCTTGCAATGCTGGCTATAGTCTCGCCTTTTTTCACCACATGAATGAAACTGTCGCTCACCTCTTCCACTTTCTCCTCAAGCTGCTCTTGAGCCAATTCGTACTTGCTCTTGTAAGCGTAGATGCTGTCCTCAAGCTGCACAAACCGCAGGCTGTATTTCATGGGAAGGCGCAATGCGCAAGGATTGTCCTTCGATGCAGGAATGATACGCTTGGTGTATTGCGGATTGAAAAATACGATGTCTTGCATAGGCACGCCGATACACTCGTTGATTTGGTCGAACCTGACACGGTCGCGCACCATCACCGTATCGGTGCCGTGCAGCAGCAAGCCCGGATTGATGGGATAGATGTTGTGCTCCGTGGCATAGTTCATCAGGTAAGTCACGGCGATGAAAGCCGGCACATAGCCACGGGTTTCCTTGGGCAAGTAAGGCCAAATCGCCCAATAGTTCCTCACGCCGCCAGCGCGAATGATGGCCTTGTTGACCGTGCCCGGACCCGAATTGTAGGCCGCCAAAACGAGGAACCAATCCTCGTAGCGGGCGTAAAGGCTTTGCAGATACTGGCAGGCAGCCACAGTTTCCTTCATCGGGTCGTAACGCTCATCAACCAAAGTAGTGACGCGCAAGCCATAGTTCTTGCCTGTACCTAACATAAACTGCCACAAGCCTTTGGCTCCTGCTTTTGAGCCAGCGGTGGGATTCAAGGCTGATTCCACCATAGCGAGATATTTCAGTTCCAAAGGGAGATTGTACTTGGCAAGATATTCCTCAAACATCGGGAAATAGACGTATGAAAGGCCCAACATGCGACTCGATTGCTGGCGGCGTCTGACCGCATACAAATTAATGAACGATTTCACATGACTGTTGAATATCAGGGGGATGGTGGTCTCCCGCGCCAAGGCTTCAATGCGATGTTGGTAGATGGTGTCGTCAAACATGGGCACTTCGTCCTTGCCGTAATCGTAAATGTTCAGCACACTGGTATCAATGTCGAGGTACACATCCTTGAAATAGCTGATGTTGCTCACCAAGTCAAGCATTTCCATCACCGCCGACTCATCGACCACGGCCTTGCCTGAGTTCAAGTCGTTGATTTGCTGGTCGTTCAATTCAAGCTCAAGACTGTCAGGTTCCTGCAAAACAGGTTTGTTGGTTTGGGCATGAAGGGTGACAAACGGGAAAAGCAATAATAATACAAGGTGTGTGTATTTCATCGGATTTGTTCTATGATTATTTGGTGAGACTTTATTCTTGTGAACGCAAAATTATCCAAAATCATATACAAAAGGTGAAAAAAAACTATTTTTGTGACCTCAACGAAAGGGAAAACGGAAATGGAAAACGAGCGAAACACCGATAGATTAGCGGGTTACATCATCAAATTAGGCGGTTTGGCCATCATTTTGGCTATATGTTGGTATTTCAAGAACGTACTCATTTATATCATTGCCGCCGGAGTGATTGCGCTACTTGGCCGTCCCGTGATGCGGCTGTTGAGAAAAATCAAAATCAAAGGCCATCAGGCACCCGACTGGCTGTTGGCCCTACTCACCATCTTGGTCATCATCCTGTTTATGTTGCTGATTGTCACCCAAATGATTCCTTTGGTATCAAACATCGTAAGGGATGCTTCCGCCATCGAAAGCCGTGCCTATTTTGAATCCAATCCCATCGACAATCTGAACGACTGGCTGATTGCGACTTTCCCCAGCTTGGAGCGCGATTTCGACATTACAGTGGTCATCATGGACAAAATCAAGGAGTTGGTCGACTTTGGCAGAGTGAGCGGCATCGTCGGCTCGGTGGCTTCGGCGGTGTCGAGCCTTTTCGTTGCCTTGTTTGCGGTCGTGTTCATTTCATTCTTTTTCCTGAAGGAGGAAGGGCTTTTCGAAAAGATTGTCATCGCTTTCGTGCCCGACAAGCACGAACTTACCGTGACGAAAACCCTCACCGAAATCGAGGAATTGCTCTCGCGCTATTTCGTGGGATTGCTCGTAGAGATGCTCGGTGTGGCCTTGATCGACTTCCTCGGTCTGTGGCTCATCGCCCGCCTCGATTTCAGCTATGCCATCGGCATCGCCTTCATTGCGGGCTTGCTCAATGTGATTCCCTACGTCGGTCCGCTCATAGGAGAAGGTCTCGGCGTGGTTTTCGGCATTGTGCTGAAATTAGGCACAGGTGCCGGATTGGATGTCAACCTTTGGGTTTTCGCCCTCATCATCCTGGCCATCATGCTGACCGCCCAATTCATCGACAACTTCGTTTATCAACCCCTCATCTACTCCACCAGCATCAAGGCGCACCCCTTGGAAATCTTCGTCGTTCTGCTCATGGCCGGACACATCGGAGGCACCCTCGGGATGCTCGTTGCCATCCCCGCCTATACTGTGGTGCGTGTCATCGCCATCAGGTTCTTCTACAAATACAAGGTCATCCAAAGGCTCGTCCCCAATTTGAGCGAGGAAAACAAAATGATGGAAGATATTGCATGAGAAATTGACCTTACCTTATACTAATTCACACGGATTCGCGTTAGCAAGTAAAACCAATTCAATAAAATGTCATTATTACTTTTCATCCTCATCGTTCCGGCGCTCTTCACCATCCCAATTGCGTTCTGCTGGAAGCAGTTCGAAAAGGCCGGACAAAAGGGCTACTACAGCCTCATCCCCTATTTCAACATCTATATCATGCTGAAAATCATCGGCAAAGAGAATAAATTCTGGTGGTGGTTTTTCATCGTCTTCCCTTACATCAACGTCTTTATGCTGCTGCTCATGCTCGTCGAGTTGGGCAAATGCTTTGGGCGTTTCAAGGTTTGGGAGGAAGGCATGGCGGCCATTTTGCCCTTCGTTTTCTTCCCCGTCGTCGCCAAAAACGATGCTTACCAAGACCCCGCCACGGCCACGAGACCCAAAAAATCCACTGCCCGCGAGTGGTTCGATGCCATCGTTTTTGCCGTGGTCGCCGCATTAATAATAAGGACTTACGTCTTCGAGGCCTTCACCATCCCCACTTCGAGTATGGAGAAGTCGCTTTGCGTTGGCGATTATCTGATTGTCAGCAAGATACATTATGGACCAAAACGACCCAACACGCCGCTTTCGTTCCCCTTTGTACACAACACCTTGCCGGGAAGCAAAACCGCAAAGTCGTATTTAGAATGGATTAAGTTGCCGTATCACCGCTATCCGGGCGTTACGACGATGAAGCGTTACGACCCCATCGTGTTCAACTATCCCGCCGGCGACACGGTTTGCGACATCTTCCAAAGCAGCGTCAACTATTATGACCTCGTGCGCGAATATGGCCGCAAGAAGGTTTGGAACGACCACGCCAACTTCGGCAATGTCATAAGTCACCCTGTTGACAAGCGCGAAAACTATGTGAAACGCCTTATCGGTATGCCGGGCGACACCTTGAAAATCGTTGACGGCGTGGTGTTTATCAACGGCGAGAAGGCCTACGAGCCTGAAAACATGCAACATAACTACACTGTGGTGACCACTTCGGGCGGCATCAACAAGCAGACATTGGACAAGTACGACATCACCGAGGGCTACCGCACCGCCGACCCGAACATTTTCGTCCTCAACATCAGCGCAAAAGTGGCCGACGAACTCATTAAACTGCCTTTCGTCACCTCCGTGATGCGCAACATCCAAGCCCCGGGCGAGGGCACTTCGACCAGCCTCTTCCCCAACCGCCCCGACCTTTATCCGTGGAATGTCGATAACTTCGGGCCGCTCTACATCCCTAAGAAGGGCGTTACCGTTCCGCTGAATGTCAACACTTTGCCGCTTTACGAGCGCATCATCCACGCCTACGAACTCCACGACCTGAAAGTGCAGGGCAACCAAATCTACATCGACGGCCAGCCCGCCGACAGCTACACCTTCGAGATGGACTACTACTGGATGATGGGCGACAACCGCCACAACTCCGCCGACTCGCGCTATTGGGGCTTTGTGCCTGAAAACCACATCGTTGGCAAGCCCGTACTCGTTTGGCTCTCTTTGGACAAGGAGAATGGAGGCATTCGCTTGAAGCGGATGTTTAGGATACCGAAGTGACGTTTCGGCACATTTTCGTAAGGTTCAGATTTGTTTTTAACCCTAAATTTGAAAAAATGAAAAAGTTAATCACAGCCGTGGCTCTTGTTGCCACAATGTTCGTTGCTGAAAAAGTGCAGGCACAGTTTAGCGTCAATTTTGGCCTATCACACAACTTTATCACAGAGAGAGTCTCTACAGGAGGCACCCCGACAGGAGATGCCCCTTCTATTAGCATCAATTCCTTATATTCAGAAGGTTACAGTGGCCTTTCGTTAGGGGCAAACTACAATTTCCGACTTTCCGAAGAATTTGGCATCTCAGTAGGCGGACAATTCAGATGGAATCATCTTCACCTATCCAAATCCATTTTGGGGCCTATGCCAATCAGGTATATCTCCAATGTCTTTTATGTTGATGTCCCCGTGATGCTGAATTACAGTTGCAAAATCAGCGACAATTGGAAAGTCGGTCCCTTCATCGGCCCGATGCTGACTTACGGCCTCGGCGGCACCATCAAAATCTGCAACAAATACCACAGCAACGCCGAAGTCCATCCTTGGTACGGCGACTACGGCGATTCCAATTTCAGCAAACACGACTTCAAACACCTTGACCTTTCAGCGATTGCGGGAGTGGCTTTCAGTTACAAGCGCCTCAATCTTTATGGCAGTTACCGCTATGGCCTGCTCGACATAGACAAAGACGCAGTGGCCAAAACCCACACTTCGGGCATTTCACTTGGAGTGGGATTTGCTTTTTGAGGCTCAGAAACAGACGAAACACAACCGAATAGGCTGCCAATTCAGGTGGCCTGTTTTTTTGCTCCAAAAAGCCGCCATTAACCGAGTTTTTTGCGTATTTTTGCACCCCATTAACGAAGATTGAAAATGACTGCCGGAAACAAACGCAAAGAGAACACATTTAGGACGAAAGGGTTGCCCGAGGCTGAGCCTTTGGAAGAACAACTGATTGATACCGAGGAGAATATAAAAGAGGAGAAAACCAAAAAGGAAAGCCCGAAAAAGAGTGAGAAATCGACCAAAAGCAAGGCACCCAAACCTCAGAAAACCAAAGAGAAGCAAGAATCGGATGGCCGCGTGAGGAAAATCATCGGCATCCTGTTCATCTGCCTTGCCGTGTTTCTCGGTCTCGCCCTGATTTCTTACTTGGTCAACTTTTTCAGCGGGCACCATCAGGAGTACGGCTACCAGATTTTCAGCAAGAAAATCGAAATCGAGAGCCGCACAGGTAGTTTGGGCGTTTTCTTGGCGCAAACGCTCCTCAAGGAGTCGTTTGGCATCGGGTCGTTTTTCTTCGTTTATCTCTTGACACTCATTGGTTTACGCCTCACCGACACCGCCAAAATCAAGATGTGGAGCGTGTGGAAATACGCCCTTTTGTGTTTGCTTTGGCTGCCGCTGTTTTTCGCCTATATTGCCGGCTATGCCCCAAAATGCGCCATCTTCGGCGGGGCTGTGGGCCTGTGGCTCAACACTTTGCTGACCAATTATGTGGGCAAGGCGGGCGTTATCATCATCCTTGCGTTCCTGTTTTTGGTCTTCGCGGTCTACCAATTCAACCTTACACTCAACTATTTCAAGGAGTTGCGCGAAAAACGCGAAGAGGAACGCCGCCATCAAGCGGCCATTCTTGCTGAACAACGCATCAAGGAAGAATTTGAAAACCAACAAAATAACGAAACCAACAAAGGCGAGGACATCGATCCTGATTTCATCGATGATGAGGAAGAAGAAAGTTCTTTGCCACCTGTCACTTCATTCACCAAAGACCCGACTTTTGAGATTGTAAACCCTGACACTGAGCAACATAGCCACAAGGAAAACATCCTCGTTTATCCCAAAGAGGAACAAAACCAAAGTGACAACATAGATAATTCCGTCATTCAAAACCCGACCTTCACCGTGGAAGACATTGTTGAGCCTATCAACGACACAAAAACCACGGAGGCTGTTCCTCAAAAGCCTGAAAACGAAGCAGAAAAGGTGGAGTTGGAAATCGAGAAAACACCGACCGAGGAAACCATGGAAAAAGGCAAAAACATGGAACACCATACCATCGACACGCCTTTCGACCCGCGCTACGAACTCCGCGATTTCAAGTTCCCGACCCTCGACATGCTGAACGACTACGGCGGAAAGAAGTCGGAAATCAACAATGAGGAATTGGAAGCCAACAAGAACAAGATTGTGGAAACCTTGGGCAAATTCGGCATCGGCATCGACAAAATCAAGGCGACCATTGGCCCGACAGTCACGCTGTATGAAATCGTCCCAGCCGCAGGCATTAGAATCTCGAAAATCAAGAACTTGGAGGACGATATTGCGCTGAGTTTGGCCGCTTTGGGCATCCGTATCATCGCCCCGATTCCGGGCAAGGGCACCATCGGCATCGAAGTGCCGAACAGCAAGCCCGAAACCGTTTCGATGCGCAGCGTTTTGGCTTCCGAAAAGTTCCAAAAATCGAAATACGCACTGCCTTGCGCCATCGGCAAAACCATTTCCAACGAGACCTACGTCTTCGACTTGGCCAAAATGCCTCATATTCTTATGGCAGGTGCAACAGGTCAAGGTAAATCTGTGGGACTCAATGCGATAGTAGCTTCACTGCTCTACTGCAAGCACCCCTCGGAACTAAAATTCGTCATGGTCGACCCGAAAAAGGTGGAATTGACCCTCTACAACCGCATTGAACGCCATTATTTGGCTAAACTCCCTGATTCAGAGGACGCTATCATTACCGATGTAAAGAAAGTGGTGCGCACGCTCAACTCGCTTTGTATTGAGATGGACCAACGCTACGACCTACTGAAAGCCGCCGAGTGCCGCAACATCATCGAGTACAACGAAAAGTTCAAGGCGCGTAAGTTGCTGCCCACCGAAGGCCATCGCTATCTGCCTTATATTGTGTTGGTTGTGGACGAATTTGCCGACCTTATCATGACCGCTGGCCGCGAAGTGGAGTCGCCCATCGCGCGTTTGGCACAATTGGCCCGCGCCATTGGCATCCACCTGATTATCGCTACGCAAAGGCCGTCCGTCAACATCATTACGGGCAGCATCAAGGCCAACTTCCCGGCGCGAATCGCGTTCCGCGTCATTTCCCAAGTCGACTCGAAGACCATCCTCGACCAAAGCGGCGCCAACCAACTCATCGGTCGCGGCGACATGCTGCTCTCCACGGGCAACGACCTTGTGCGCCTGCAATGCGCCTTCATCGACACGCCCGAAGTGGAAACCGTCACCGAATTTATTGGAAACCAACGCGGCTTCGCGGAGCCGTTCCTCCTGCCTGAAGTGCCCGACGAAGATGGTGAAGGTGTTGACATTGAGGACGATGGCGAGCGCGACAGCCTCTTTGAGGAAGCCGCCCGCATCGTGGTACAAACCCAGCAAGGCTCCACCTCGATGATTCAGCGCAAACTGAAGCTCGGCTACAACCGCGCAGGCCGCATCATCGACCAATTGGAGGCCGCCGGCATCGTCGGGGCGTTCTCGGGAAGCAAGTCGCGCGAGGTGAAAGTGAAGGACGAATTCGCTTTGGAACAGATTTTGCGGGACATTTACAACAAAGACAACGGAATTTAAAAATGAACAAGAAAAACATCATCGCCTGCATCGCTTTTTTATTTGCAGCACAGGCAGTTAGCGCACAAAACAATGCTGAGACTTTCATTCGTCTCTTGGTCAATCAACTGAAAAGCCACAAGAATGTGGAAATGGCTTTCAACTATCAAATCAGTCCCGATGAAAAAACCGTGATTGAGGGACAAAAAGGCCACGCATGGCTGCAAGGCGAAGCCTACAAGGTGGAACTTGCCGACCAACACACCATCAGCGACGGCAAGACCATTTGGACCTATCTCATTGGAGATGAGGAAGTAATGATTAGCAATGCCACCGATGGCGTCGACAACACGCCCTTGAAACTCCTCACCTCTTTGGACGAGAGTTATGTGGCCACGCTCAGCGGCATGGATCCGCAAAGCGGCACTGCAACGGTTGAATTGGCCAATCCCAAAGGCCAATACAAGCGCGTCACCCTGAAAATCAACATAAAAAAGACCGAACTCAAGAGCGCGGACATCTATATGGAAGACGGTAGCAAGGCTGTGATAACCATCGAAGAGATGAAATTCGACCAAGAATTGGGCGACAAATTCTTCACTTTCGACACGAAGAAACACCCCAAAGTGGATGTGATTGACATGCGCTGACACAATAAAACCCCATCCACAACCGTATTGTTTCCAAACAATTAAACAGTTCAACAATCAACATTTCAACAAATGAACCTTCTTCAAATCCAACAGGCTGTCAATGAATTGGGTACAGCCACTGCCGAAACCGTAGCGCAGCCTACGGAAATCAAACTCTCCATCCTCAACCTTGCCACAAAAGGCGGCTGGATCATGGTTTTGTTGGCCGTTTTGTCCATCATCGCGGTCTACATTTTCATTGAAAGGTACATTGCCGTTTCGCGTGCCACGAAGTATGACAGCGGTTTCATGGACCGCATCCGTGAATACATGAAAGACGGCAAACTCGACTCCGCAAAAGCCTTATGCAGAGGCAATTCCACCCCAATTTCAAGGATGATTGAGAAAGGCATTTCGCGCATTGGGCGACCATTGGGCGACATCAACTCGGCCATAGAAAACGTTGGTAATTTGGAAGTTGCACAGTTAGAACGTGGCGTGAGCATCCTCGCCATGATTGCCAGTGCCGCCCCGATGATTGGTTTCCTCGGCACGGTGACGGGCATGATTCGCGCGTTCTATAATATGTCGATGGCGGGCAACAACATTAACATTGAACTGCTTTCGTCGGGCATTTATGAGGCTATGGTGACCACCGTCGGCGGTCTGATTGTCGGCATTTTCGCCTATTTCTTCCACGCCATCATCTCAACGAAAATCCAAAAAGTGGTCAACCTGCTTGAAGCCAAGGCGACTGAATTTATGGATGTTTTGAACGAACCCGCTTAAAACCAGCGTATTATGGCCATCAAATCAAGAAATAAGGTCGAACCAACGTTTAACTCCTCCTCCATGTCGGACTTGGTGTTTCTGCTGTTGATTTTCTTCATGCTGACATCGACCTTGGTCGCCCCCAACGCCATCAAATTGATGTTGCCTTCGAGCAACAGCAAAACCATGGCCAAGCAGACCGTCACGGTCTACGTCAACGAACAATTCCAGTATTTCGTGGACGAAACGCCCGCTGACGAAACCCAACTTACCGACCTCATTAACAATAAAATAGGCAACGACAGCCAAGCTACGGTGGTATTGCGTTCAGACAAGAGCGTTCCCGTGCAATATGTTGTGAATGTGATTGATGCCGTCAACGACATCAACAACGCCACTGGCAACAACCACAAGGTGATTTTGGCCACCGCACCGAAGAAATAGGAGGCATTATGAACAGCAACGAAAAGAAAGACAAAGGCATAGCAGCAGCGGGCACCATCGTGGTACACGCTTTGGCCTTGCTCATCTTGTTTCTGATGGCCTTCAGGACGCCTTTGCCGCTACCGGGCGAGGAAGGCGTAGAGGTCGACTTGGGCATGATGAACCAAGGCATGGGCAACATCCAACCCGAAAAGCCAGCTATCCCCGTGGCTTCACAACCTGAGCAACAGCCAAGCAAGAACAAGGAAGACATCGCCACCAGCAACGACGAAGAAGCTCCCGCCTTGGAAAAACCCAAAAACACCAAGCCAAAACAAGAAAAACCTGCCGAAGAGCCTAAGCCACAGGTGAACAAGAAAGCCTTGTTCAAAGGCAGCAACAACCCGCAGGCAGGCGGCTCGGAAGGTATCACCGGACAACCTGGCGACCAAGGCAATCCGAATGGTTTGGCGGGTATCAAGAAATATGACGGTCAAGGCGGAAAAGGCAACGGAACGGGCTACGACCTCGGCGGTCGCGGCGCGAAATCATTGCACCGCCCCAACGACGACTTCCCCGAAGAAGGCATCGTCGTTGTCGATATTTGGGTGAACCGCGAAGGCAAGGTAACCAGAGCGGAAGTTGCCACCAAAGGCACAACCATCATCAACCAATCCATGCGCGAGAAAGCCAAACAAGCCGCCTTGCGCTCCGCCTTCGCCTCCGACCCCAACGCGCCCGAAGAACAACATGGCACCATCACTTATACTTTTGTCATCAACAAATAACGAAACGGCCCTTCGACAAGCTCTGGGACCTTTGCTTTCACATTAACCAAGGGTGACTGAGCCTATCGAAGGCCCCGAATTTAAACAATCGCCTATGAATTATTCCGAAACCCTCGAATGGATGTTCAACAAACTCCCAATGTATCAACGCATTGGAGCCGCCGCTTACAAGGCCGACCTCAACAACACCATCCAACTTTTAGACCTTTTGGACAACCCACACCACAGTTTCAAGTCGGTGCATGTGGCTGGCACCAACGGCAAAGGCTCCGTTTCGCACACTTTGGCCTCCGTTTTTCAGGAAGCGGGCTACAAAACAGGCCTTTACACCTCGCCCCACCTGCGCGACTTCCGCGAGCGCATCCGCATCAACGGGGAGATGATTCCAGAAGAAAACGTGGTGCAATTCATTGACACTTACAAGGATAAGTTTGAGGCGATGGAACTTTCCTTCTTTGAGATGACCGTGGGCATGGCCTTCGATTATTTCCGAAACGAGAAAGTCGACATTGCCATCGTTGAGGTGGGCATGGGCGGCAGGTTGGACTCCACCAACCTTATCACGCCCGAGTTGAGCATCATCACGAACATCGATTTCGACCATACCAAATTCTTGGGCGACACGCGGGCGAAAATCGCTTACGAAAAGGCGGGCATCATCAAGCCCGGCATCCCTGTGGTGATTGGCGAAACCAATCCCGAAACCGAGCAGGTTTTCATCGACAAGGCCAAGGAATGTGGCAGTCCGATTTACTTTGCCGACCAAATCTTTGACTGCGACAAGATTTATTTCGAGTCCTTCACCGAGCAGAAGTTTGACGTTTGGAAAAACAGCGAACTCTACATGGAAGCCATCGAAATCCCGCTGATGGGCAACTACCAGCAGAAGAACCTCACCACCGTAATGTGCGCCATTGACCTGCTCCGCAACAAGTTCAACCTCTCGGACGACGACATCCGCGACGGTATCGGAAAGGTCATCAGAAACACCCACTTGATGGGCCGGTGGCAAATCCTCTGCAAAGACCCGCTCACCATTGCCGACACAGGCCACAATGTGGCGGGCATTACTGAAGTGGTGCGACAATTGGCTGAAATGCACTATGGTAAGTTGCATTTCGTCCTCGGCATGGTGAATGACAAGGATATCGACAGCGTTTTGCAACTCCTTCCTCGTGGCGCCGAATACTATTTCTGCAAGGCCGACATCCCACGCGGCTTGGATGCCAACATCTTGGCCGAAAAAGCCTTCGACATGGGCCTTCGCGGACAAGTGTTCGAATCGGTGAGCCATGCCTACCGTTCCGCCGTCAACAACGCGCGTTTCGGCGATGTGGTCTTCATCGGCGGCAGCAATTTCACCGTGGCCGAGGTCGTATAAAGGATTATTTCTTACCTTTGCAGCCTATCCGTATTCCTCATGTCAGGCAAAAGGTTCCATATCGTCATTGCCCTTTTGGTGGCCGTCTTGATGTCGTCGTGTTCCATCCGGCGTTTCGTGCCTGAAGGCAAGTATCTGGTACAGAGCAACAAGGTCGTCATCGAGGAAAAGGACACCCAGATCAGCAAGTCGGGCATATCGAAATACATCTCCCTGAAGCCCTACAAAAGCACCTTCCAGACCAACTTCCCCACTTGGATTTACTACCATTGGGACCGACACCAGAAAAGCGCGTTTTGGAAATGGATGAACAAGAATTTCGGCAAACAACCCATCTACTACGAACTCGCGGAAGCCAACAATTCATCCGACCAGATGATGCGCTATTTGAACAATGTGGGCTATTTCAATTCCAACGTAACCCACACGATAAAAACGAAAGAGCGAAGAAAAACCGCCAAAGTCACCTATCATGTCTACCCAACACAGCCGTATATCGTCAGGAAAATCAGCTATGTCATTGAGGACAGCTTGGTGAGGAGTCTCGTCATGCGCGACAGTGCCAAGTTCCCCATCAAGGAAGGCGACATCTACAACGCTTTTTCGTTGGACGACCAACGCGACATCATCACCGAAAGGCTTAAAAACTCAGGCTATTACTATTTCAACCACGACCACATCTACTATGAGGTGGACAGCAATTTCCTCAACCACACCATGGAAATCACCATGCGGCTGAAAAAGAGCGATTTGGCATACAAACAATACCGCATCCGCAACATCAGCGTCTACCCCAACTACTCCATTTTCCGCATGAACGAAACGCCCTCCGACACGGCCTCGCTCGTCATGGAAGTGGGCCGAAGGAGGAAAATCAACAACAAAATCGATTTCTACTATTTCGGCAAGCCGCAAGTGAATCCGCAAGCTTTCTCGCGCTCCATCAACCTCGTTCAGGGATTGCCCTACAACCTGAGAAGCGTCACAAGCACCTACAAGGCCTTGAGCAACTTCAGGCTGTTCAGCAATGTGAACATTCAGTTCGACAGCGTGCCCAACGACTCGCTCAACCGCCTCGACTGCCGAATCACCATGCAACAGAACAACACCCATTCGTTCACCCTACAGGGCGAAGGCACCAACTCCGACGGCGACTTGGGCATCAAGGGCAGTTTGTCCTACTCCAACAAGAACATCTTCCGCAATGCCGAAACCTTCCAACTCAGCCTAAAAGGTGGTTTGGAAGGACAAAAAGTGATCGACATCAACGCCCCCGAAAGCGAAACCAAAGTGTTCAACACCAAAGAATTAGGCATTACCGCAAGTATTCTCTTCCCGAAATTCTTTGTCCCGTTCACTTTCAACAACCTCGCGAGAGACTACATGCCGACGACTACTGTTTCCATGGGCTTCAATGCGCAAATCAGGTACTACTACTCGCGTTATAATACCATGGCTTCGTTCAGCTACGACTGGAAAGGCCGCAACCGCATCGGGCACACTTTATCACCCATCTACCTCAACAGCGTGAAAATCGCCAATATCAAGCCCGAATTCCAATACTATCTCGATGCCGAAACAAGCCAAAGGAAAAAAGACCAATACACAAGCCACTTGCTTTTTGGTCCCCGCTATTCATTCGTCTACACCAACCAAGGCCTCAACAAGGAAGGCAGCTTCATCTACTTGCGAGCCGACCTCGAATCGAGCGGTGCCTTGCTTTCGCTGTTCAACAATACGAAACTCATCACCGAAGACGACGGCCACCATGATCTGTTTGGCATACGTTACGCGCAATATGTGAGAGGCAGCTTCGATTTCCGCCAGCACCTCGACCTCGGAAACGAGTCGTGGCTCGTGTTTCGCCAGTTTGTGGGGTTAGGATTGCCCTACGGCAACTCAAAAGACCTGCCTTTCGAGCGCAGCTTCTATGGCGGCGGCTCCAACGGTTTGCGCGGCTGGCTCTACCGCTCCGTAGGTCCGGGTGGCTATGTGCCTACCAACGAATTCATTGAAAAGACAGGCGACCTCCAATTGGAGTTGAACGCCGAATACCGTTTCCCGCTCTACAACATCATCAACGGCGCCGTTTTCGTCGATGCGGGCAACGTGTGGGCCTACTATCCCAACGAATCCATGCCCGATGCCGAGTTCAGGTTCGATTCCTTCTACAAGCAAATCGCCTTAGATGCGGGCTTTGGCATCAGATTGGACGTTTCCTTCTTGATCATTCGTCTCGATTTCGCCTACGCCATGCGCAACCCCTACCCCGACGAAATCGGCAACTACTGGCGTTTCAACCAGTTAGGCAACCTCAGAATGCAAATGGGCATCGGCTACCCCTTCTAATCCTTTTTGGCAATGGGCAGACAAGAGTTATTCAACCGCCTCACACAGTCCTTCGGGTTTGAACCTACTGAAGGTCAATCGATTGTATTGTATCATTTAGCCGCTTTCCTGCTCTCGCAAAAGGAGAACCCGACTTATATCCTGAGAGGTTACGCCGGCACGGGAAAGACCTCGTTGGTGAAAACCTTGGTGAGGACATTGCCCTCAATCGGGATGAGATATGTGCTGATGGCACCCACGGGACGCGCCGCCAAGGTGCTCAGCAACTACACGCAACAGAAAGCAAGCACCATACACAGAAGGATTTACCAAGCCAAGACCTTCCCCGACGGCAGCATCCGCATGTCGAGAGCCGAAAACAAGTTCAAGAACGCGCTTTTCATCGTCGACGAGGCCTCGATGATTGGCGACCAGAAAGAGTTTGGTGGCACAAGCCTGCTCGATGACCTGCTCAGTTATGTTTTCAGTGGCGAGAATTGCCGCTTGCTGCTCATCGGCGACACAGCGCAATTGCCGCCCGTGGAGAGTTCGGAAAGCCCCGCCCTCAATTGCGACTACCTGAAATCGGAGTTCCCCATCACCGCCGCAACATACGAACTGACCGAAGTGAAACGTCAGGCCTTGGCATCGGGCATCCTTTACAACGCCACCGACATCAGGCAATTGCTCAGCCAAAACCTCTACGAATACCACCTGCCCATCTTCCACCTTCAAGGCTTCAGCGACATCGAAAAGATTGAGCCTGAGACCTTTGAGGAGATGCTTCACAACGCTTTCGCCGACAGTTCCGACAACGAAGCCGTCATCATCTGCAAGTCGAACAAAAGGGCCAACATGTTCAACCAAGCCATTCGCGGGCGCATCCTCAACATCGATGGCGAAATCGCCACGGGCGACAAACTAATGGTGGTGAAGAACAACTATCATTGGGCCGATGGCAACGATGCCATCAGTTTCATCGCCAACGGCGACATGGCCGAACTGCGCAAAATCAATCGCTTCGAGGAGATGTACGGTTTCCGTTTTGCCGATGTGGAGCTGGCGTTCACCGATTATCCCGACGCGCCCAATGTGGAAGCTAAGATGCTGCTCGACACGCTCAACAGCAACAGTGCCTCGCTGACGGAAGACGAAAACCGCCGGCTGTTTGCCGCCATCGAGGAAGACTACATGGACATCCCTAACCGCCGCGACCGCTACAAGGAAATGCGCAAAAACCCGTGGTTCAATGCCTTGCAGGTGAAGTTTGCATACGCTCTCACCTGCCACAAAACCCAAGGCGGCCAATGGAACACCGTTTTCATCGATTCCTCGCTCAACCTCAAGGAAACCCTCGAAGTGGAAGACCTGCGCTGGCTCTACACCGCCCTGACCCGTGCCCAAGAGCGCGTGTGTTTCGTGAATTTCAAGGAGGAGTTTTTCGATTTGTGACATGCCTAACGCAATGCTTTTTCCAAAAGTTTTCGCGTCAGCCGGAGCCAACATCGGCAAGGATTCACATCTACATTATCGGCAGGGTTAGAAACCGCCTGCCTTCATTATCGTCACCCTTTCAGGGTTCCCTCGTGCCGCCAAAGTCCTGAAAGGGCGACCCGAACTCAAGCAGGCGACGACAGTCCCTGCTCGCAACGGAATGAAAACACGGCAGCCGTAATGCGACAACCCCACAACCCAAAACCTGTAAGGCTGCCACACTGGGGCAGACGCGCACCGACATATAGGCAGGGGTTGAAACCGCCTGCCTTCATTATCGTCACCCTTTTAGGGTTCCCGCGTGCCGCCAAAGTCCTGAAAGGACGACCCGAACACAAGCAGGCGACGACAGCCCCTGCATACAACGGAATGAAAACACGCTTTCCTGACGAAAACGATAAAAAAGGCGACCCTCAAAAACAAAGGCCGCTTTTTCTGGATTTGATTAGGTTGGTATCATTCCCGCATTGCAAATGCTCATATTCACGACTTCCGAATTGCAAATTCGGAAGAACGGGGCATATCTCCAGCATACCCTCCCAAGCCTATGGCCTGGCCTATCCTATACATACCTGATACCATACACGACTCCCACCATACAGCAACGCCCCGTGTCGAAAACACGACATCCTATTAACCCCACATGCCATAGTGTGGGAGCCGACAGCAACCTACGTGCTGGAAATATGTCACCTCAAATGGGGATGTAGCGTGCCTCCAGCACGCTCTGCATAGTCTACAGTGTGGTAAACCCCACACAGCAGAGCTGTATGGGGTAAATAGGATACCGTGCCTTCGGCACGAGGCTGACGATAGTCAACACATGAAATCAAATCTCAACATCACAGACAAGGCGAACAGAACGGCCAAGATAGCGCCTATAGTTGACTAAATAAATGCCAGCATCGTAAAAATAAACATAATACGCACAGCAACTGGAATTGCTAGAAGATAACCAATAAAACCCTGTGTCACCAACACTAGCGACCGTGGTACCGAAACGCCCACCAGCAGCTGGAAGAAATATGCCACCAACACTTTCAATTGTAGCCCATTGGAATGCATTTATCACATTGCTACTATAAGAAGCTCCAATACTATTGGTATTATTTAAATTATATGTGTCAGTTGTCCAATCATCTGGCAACAAGATCACACCATTGATTTCGTTCACCTGAGCTTTTGCGAAACGGATGCCAGAGGTGGTATTTCTTGAATCTAAGATATACTTCCATTCAAGTCGGGTTAGGGTGCGCCACTGATTAGCGTTGTTGCCGCCATTGCTGATTGGGTTGTTAACGCCCCAGTCATAATTAGCACAGGTGCCCGTTAGGTTCATGTCAGGCATGTTCGTTGAAGGACCGTAACCATACACATTATAATCATTGCTCAGTTCCGAATCTGAGCTTGACCACGGCTGAAAGTTCACATTATAAGGATCGTTTGTATCATGGTATCCGCTCGTTCCCCAGCCGAACAAGTCAATCCATCCATCATAAGTCGAGGAGATGTTACTATTGGCATCGCCAATGTAGTCGTATTGGCTCTCGGCAAACTTCCATGTGTTGGTGGAAGCCTGATATTGCAGATTGCCTTGCGAGAAATAAATTTGGCCTCCATCTTCGTTAATGGTGAACTTGCCGTCAATGGCTCCTATGGGGGCAGTGCTGCTTCCACCATCGCCTTCAAGCGTGGTGAAGCTCACCGCCTCGCCGTAGGAAAGGCCGTGGTCGGTCACCATGTAGGCCCGCACATGGTAGGTGGTGTTCGGGGTCAGCCCGTCCAAGATGATGGCCTGGCTGCCCGCCTCGGCGGCGCCGGTCGCGTGGCTGCCGTCCACGTCGGGCGTCCTCTCCGTGCCCCAGCACACGCCCCGGACGAAGACATGGTTGCCCTCGCCGACGCTCACCGTGCCGCCCACGGTCGCGCCCGTGGCGGTGACGCCGGTAGGCTCAGCCGTCGAAACCGCCTCGAAGGGAAGCGGCTCGCCCATCGTGACCGAAACGGGCACCAGGCGCGCCGAATAGTACATGTAGCCGTACCCGGGGTAGAACTCCGAGAGTTGGCCCCGCCACTCTCCGTTGCCCCTGTAGGTGGCGATGCCCCACTGCGACTTGATCCTGTCGCCCACCGCCGGGGTGAACGAGCCTAACGCAGTAGAGAAGTCCTGAGGCTCCGTCCCGATGTAGCTGATCCAAGTCCAGCCCGGATACAGCGTGATCGTGACTTCCTGGGCCTTGAGGCCCGTGCCTGCCGACAGCATCGCGGCAAGGCACAACAATGCAAACAATGCCTTTTTCATAGTGTAGTTGTTTTGATGGATTTGAAATTTCACCATTAGTCGTCACCTTGCGGCAACATCGGCGCAAATTTATGGAATAAATCGCACAGTAAAAGCAAAAAAACAAAAAAACAGACGGTACACGAAAAACAGGGAACCCTTCCAGGTCTCTCTGGAAGGGTTCCCGTTGTGGGTGGGCGG
>CAMVCZ010000035.1 GCA_947166105.1 uncultured Bacteroidales bacterium | reverse complement strand
ATGCCCTCGTATTTTCCGAAAGTGAAAACTGAATCAATGTCATAGAATTTCATATTGTGCCTTTCTTTTTGTCAGTTATTGGTGTCGTTTCGAGTCCGCAAATATCATGCATTTTTCGGTTTGTCGCAACAAAAAACTACTTTTTGAACGCGAAAAACACGGCGAGGATGATGAAGAGGAAGGAAAGGATATGGTTCCAGCGGAAAGTTTCGGTCTTGAAGACGGTAATCACGATGACGGTGAACACGGTCAGTGAGACGGCTTCTTGTATGACTTTCAACTGGATAAGGTTGAATGGGCCACCGTTTTGCATGGCACCGATGCGGTTGGCAGGGATCATAAACGAATACTCGAACAAGGCGACACCCCACGACATGAGGATGACCAAAAAGAGCGGCCAATCCTTTGACGAAGGGACGATTTCGAGCAGTTTGAGTTGGCCGTACCACGCAAAAGTCATGAAGATGTTGGAAACGATCAACAAAAGGATGGTGTAAATGCCTTTCATGGGAAATAGTTTGTTTTGGGCGGCAAAAATAGCGTTTTTTTCGGCGCGGCGGCTGCAATAATTCCTATTTTTGCACACTCAAACGCAAATCCTATGACACCGACCATCATCCTTTTCGTTTTTGTCGCCTATACGGTTCTTCTCTTTGTGATTTCGCACTTCACGGCGCGGAAATCCGACAATGCCGCGTTTTTCCGTGGCAACAAAAACTCGCCTTGGTTTGTGGTGGCCTACGGCATGATTGGTGCCTCTTTGTCAGGCGTGACGTTCATGTCAGTGCCGGGAGGGGTCTATACGGGGCAGTTTACCTATATGCCTTTGGTTTTTGGCTATGTGCTTGGTTATGCGGTGATTGCGTTGATTTTACTACCCTTGTATTATCGGCTTAACCTGACTTCGATTTATACCTATTTAAATATGCGCTTCGGGCCGAGGTCGGAGAAGACGGGCGCGGCGTTTTTCATTTTGTCGCGGTTGTTGGGTTCGGCGTTGCGGATGTATCTCGTTGTCTTTGTGCTGTATGAGTTCGTTTTCAAGGATTGGGGCGTGCCATTTTGGGTGCCAGCGGTCATTTTCATCGCCATTATTTTGCTCTACACCTTCAAAGGCGGCATTAAAACGGTGGTTTGGACGGACACCTTGCAGACGACTTTCCTTTTGTTGGCGGCTTTCTTGACGGTATGGTTCATCCTGAAAAACCTCAACATTTCGTTGGGCGACCTGCTGAAGTCGGCCTCGGAAAAGGGGTATACCAAGATGTTTGAAACCGATTGGACGCATAACAAGTTTTGGGTCAAGCAGTTGCTGAGTGGGATGTTCATCACCATTACCATGACGGGACTCGACCAAGACATGATGCAGAAAAACCTGACTTGCAAGAACTTGCGTGATGCACAAAAGAATGTGATGACCTCGAGCCTATTGTTTGTGGTGGTCAATGCGCTGTTCCTTTGCCTCGGTGCTTCGTTGATTTGTTACGCTCAGGCAACGGGATTCCAACTGCCTGTGAATGAAGCAGGTGTGGTGATCAACGACAAGATTTTCCCATCGGTGGCCTTCTCATTGAGCAAGTTCACGGCGATAGTGTTTGTCATTGGCTTGGTGGCGGCGGGCTATTCCAGTGCAGATGGTACCTTAACCGCCTTGACCACAACGTTTTGTTTCGACTTTATGCACTTCGACAAGAAACAGTTGACCGAAGCGCAAATCACCAAATACCGCAAGTGGATTCATGTGGCGTTTGCCCTGCTTTACTTGTTGGTAATCATTGCATTCCGCCCGTTCCACAACGAATCATTAATAGATAAGGTGTTCGACATTGCAGGTTACACTTACGGGCCGTTGTTAGGTTTGTACACTTTCGGCCTGTTCATCAAAAATAGAAGGGTCATCGATAGGGCAGTGCCTTACATTGCCGTTGCGTCACCAGTGGTCAGTTATTTTCTGAAGATGTATTCGCCTCAATTGTTCGGAGGTTATCGAATCGGGTTTGAGATATTGATTATCAATGGTTTGCTGACCTTCTTGTCGTTGCTGGTTTTCAGCAGAAAGGAAAAAACACCCACAAAATGACGGGATTGCCGAAAAATTTGTATTTTTGAAGTTTGAATTTAAACCTTACAGAAATGAATAGAATTGCTACAAAAACCGCACTTTTGCTTTTGGCTTTGACCTTTGTGGGAGGTTCGCTCCATGCCCAATTCACCACGACTTTCGCCAAGAATGTCAACCCGGGACAGCAGAACGGCCTCTATTATTCCCTGCCTCAGACCATGCTGAGACTGGATTTCCTCATCGAGGAGACTGAGTTTGTGAAAGGTCCGCTCAGCGACTATGCTTCAAAGTATTTGGAATTGGAGGATTATGTTGAGTATGAAACCACTGAGTTCCAACTGCTTGATGTGAAGATGTCCACAGAAGCCTGCCCTGACCCGAGCGCGACGTTTTTTGTTGCTCTTGCCACCGTGAGAGGCGGAAACAAGGCACAATTTGATTTGCTTCCTAACGGCATTATCCGTAGCGTAGGCATTGGTGAACCTTCTGAAAATGAGGAAGTAAAGCCTTCAACCAAAATGGAGATGCCTAAATGTTGCCCTGAAAAGACTGACGAAAAAACGGGTTTCATCGGCTTGATGTCGGCTGGGAAAACCAATGTGCAGTTAGCCAAGGAAGTGGCTGACAAGATTGAGGAAGTCCGCAAAGCGAAATTCTATCTGATTTCTGGAGATGTCGAGATGGCCCAAAATCCGGAAACGTTCAATGCCATGTATCAGAAATTGGATGAAATGGAGAAGGAGTACACGAGTTTGCTGTTAGGAAAGCGTGTCTCGAAAAAGGTGGTGAAGACGGTGTATGTAATTCCAAATAAGGAAGTTGCGATGCAAACCGTGGCCAAGTTTTCCGAAACTGAAGGTTTGTCGGTGGGCACGGGCGGCAAAGGTAATATGATTACTGTCCAGACTTTGCCGCTGAATACGACTGCGGCAATCAATGCTCCGAGCCAGTCGGCGGTGGAATCCATTTCTTATGAAAACAAGGTGTTTTACCGCATTCCTGAGATGGCGAATGTTAGGGTGGTTTTCGACGGACGCACTTTGTTGGAAGAACGGTTGATTGTCAATCAGTTGGGTGTCTTGTTGACGGCTCCTTTGTCGAATACGAAGTTGGTGTTTGACCCGGAAACAGGACAGATTGTCAACATGAGGACGAAGTGACGGCCTCTTTGATTCTAACCAATTGTTTCAGAAGATTTTCAGCCAAGTCTAAGCGTAGCATGTTTGCGCCGTCTGACTTGGCTTTTTTCGGCTCTGGGTGTACCTCCATGAAGATGCCGTCAGCACCAGCCGCAATGCCAGCCTTGGCAATTAAGCCAATCAATTCAGGTTGGCCCCCAGTAACGCCGCTACTTTGGTTGGGCTGTTGCAAAGAGTGCGTAACATCAAGAATGACTGGTACTTCAAACTTCTGCATTGTGGCAATGTTGCGATAATCCACCACCAAATCCTGATAGCCGAACATGGAGCCACGTTCCGTGAGCATGACCTTGTCGTTGCCCGACTGCCTAACCTTTTCGACGGCAAAACCTATCGCTTCACCCGAAAGGAATTGTCCTTTCTTGATGTTCACTGTCTTTCCCGTTTTGGCGGCAGCCACGAGGAGGTCGGTTTGGCGACAGAGGAAAGCGGGAATTTGCAGAATGTCAACATATTCGGATGCCATTGATGCTTCTTCGGCAGCGTGGATGTCGGTTACCACAGGAAGTTCAAACTCTTTGCCGATTTTTTGTAGCACTTTCAAGGCTTTTTCATCTCCAATTCCAGTGAACGAGTCCAGTCTGGAACGATTGGCCTTGCGGTAGGAACCTTTGAAAATCAGCGGAATGTCGAGTTTTTGGCAGACGTTTTTCAAGGTTTCGGCAATGAAGAGGGGCGAGGTCTCGTCCTCAATCACGCATGGACCGGCCATGAGGAAGAAACGGTCGGGGCGGAGGTTTTTCAGGAAGTTGAAGTTGGTGGTGTACATGGTGGATATTTTTTGCAAAAGTAAGATTATTTCCTAAATCTCGGATGATAAGTCGTCAAAGTGTCGCGCAACAGTTCATCGGAAATGTGCGTATAGATTTCCGTAGTGCTCACACTGGCGTGGCCGAGCATCTGCTGGACGGCGAGCAGGTTGGCGCCGCCTTCCAATAGATGTGTCGCAAAGCTATGCCTGAATGTGTGCGGACTGATGGTTTTGGTGATGCCGTTTTTCTCCGCCAAGTCCTTGACAATCAGGAAGACCATCTGGCGTGTCAATCCCGTGCCACGGCTGTTGAGGAAAACGGTGTCGGTGAATTTGGGTTTTGGCGTGACATGCAAACGTGCGCCTTCGATGTATTGGAATAGGATTTTCAGGCTGCTGTCGCCGATGGGAACAAGCCTTTCCTTGCTGCCCTTGCCGATGATGCGGAGAAAGCCGTCGTTTCGGTATATATCGCTGATTTGCAGTCCGATGAGTTCCGAAACACGCAGGCCGCAGCCGTACATCACCTCAATCATGGCCTTGTTGCGGTGACCATTGGGCTGGCTCAAGTCGATGCTGTCGAGCATCTTCTGGATTTCTTCGTAAGTCAATACTTCGGGCAGATGGCGGCCTAAAGAGGGGGAGGAAATGAGCACGGTTGGGTCGGTTTCGGCAAGGTTTTCTTGGAGTAGATAACGCCAAAACGACTTCAGTCCCGAAAGGATTCGCGCTTGCGATGTGGCTCCGATGTTCAAATCATAGAGATAGGCGAAGAAGTTCTCGATGGTGTCCTGCTTGATGGCGTTGGTTTCGGTGGAAAGGTTTTGGCTTTCAAGGTATTGCAAAAACAAATGGACATCGTGGCAATAGGCTTCCACGCTGTTGTCGGACAGCGAAAGTTCCAGCCGTAGGTAATCGGCGAAGTGCTTGATGAGGTTTTGGGTGATATTGACGGGTTGCTTGTCCATGGTTTTGTTTTGCAAAAGTACATTTTTTTGCCGCTGTGGTAATGTATTTTTACTACATTTGTCCCGAAAATTAACCCCTAAACTAATCACAACATGAAAAATTCAAAATCAAACTTGCTTTTTGCAGCAGTTGTGGCATTCTTGATGCTAACGGGCTGCTCGAACAAAAACGAAAACAACAATGAAACAGCCGTTGCCAATGCGGTTTCTTTTGATGAAGTGTTGGCCACCCGTAGAAGTGTCCGTAGCTATGATGCCACCAAGACCATTAGCGAGGCCGAGGTGAGAGAGTTGCTTATTGCAACACAAGAGTCTCCTTCGTGGGCCAACCAACAGCCATCGAAATACTATGTGGCCATGAGTCCTGAAAAAGTCGAGGCTGTGGCCACTCTGGTGGGTGAGCGCAACAAGCAGAACATCGCTGGTGCGCCCGTTTTGATTGTCTCCACTTACGAGAAAGGCAAGTCGGGCTTCTTCCGTGGCGAGCAGACCAACGAGGTGGGCGACGGCTGGGGTGCCTACGACAATGGCCTCAGCAATGCCTATTTCATCCTGAAGGCCCGCTCCAAAGGCTTTGACACGCTCATTATGGGTATGCGTGATTCTGATGCACTTCGCGAGCTGTTCAACATCCCTGAAAACGAAGCGATTATGACGGTCATCTCATTGGGCTACAGGTCGGGCGAGCCACGCCAGCCTGAACATAGGCCGTTGGATGAGGTGGTGCAGTTTTTCTGATTAGTTTGACGCATAAAAACAAATCGGGACGCGAGGCTCAATGTCTCGCATCCCGTGTCATATTGTCTCCTGTCCTTATTAATCCAAAGTATGGATAACAAGGCCAGAGCGCAGTTTCGGCTCAAACCAAGTGGTCTTGGGAGGCATGATGTTGCCGGTGTCGGCGATGTCGATGATCTGCTTCATGCTCACAGGATAGAGCGCGAAGGCGACCTTCATCTCACCGCTGTCCACACGGCGCTTCAGCTCGCCGAGGCCACGGATACCGCCAACGAAGTCGATGCGCTTGTCGGTGCGGAGATCCTTGATGCCCAGAATCTTGTCGAGGACAAGGTTGCTGAGGATGGTGACATCCAACACACCGATAGGATCGCTGTCGTTGTAGGTTCCGGGTTTGGCGGTCAGGCTGTACCACACGCCCTCGATGTACATCGAGAAGTTGTGGAGCTTGTTGGGTTTGTACTCGGTGTCGCACTCGCAGTGGCAGGGGAACTCGCAGTTGCACTTGCCGCCGTCCTTGGTGCAGTTGCACTTGCACTCGATTTCGAAGCTCTCTTGCAGGGCTTTGAAGAAGTCTTTGGTGCTGAGGCCGTTGAGGTCTTTCACGACGCGGTTGTAGTCGATGACGTTCAACTGGTTGTCGGGGAAGATGACGGTCATAAAGTAGTTGTACTCTTCCTTGCCAGTGTGGGCAGGGTTCTTCTCTTTTTTTTCCTGACCGACGAGGGCGGCAGCAGCGCTGCGGTGGTGACCGTCGGCGATGTACATGGCCGGGACCTTCTTGTCGAACAGTTCAACCAAGCGGGCAATGGTGGCCTTGTCGTCGATGATCCAGAAGCGATGACCGAAGCCGTCTTCCTTGGCGATGAAGTCGTAGATGGGCTTCTCAGCGGTGATCTTGCTCACGATGGCATCGATTTCGGCAACGGCAGGGTAGGCAAAGAACACAGGCTCGACGTTGGCGTTGGTGAGGCGCACGTGCTTCATGCGGTCCTCTTCCTTGTCCTTACGGGTCAGTTCGTGCTTCTTGATGACCTTGTTCACATAGTCTTCGCTGTAGGCGCAGGCCACGATGCCATACTGCCAGTGGGCGTTGGCGTCGGTGGGATTCATGCTTTGGGCATAGATGTAGAGTTTTTCCTCTTGGTCTTGCTTGATCCATCCGAAATCCTTGAAGCTGTTGAAGTTCTCAACGACTTTCAGATAGGTTTCAAGGTCGCTGTCCTTGTGGCCTTCGGGCAGGTCGATTTCGGCCTTGGTCACGTGGAGCAGGCTGTAGGGGTTGCCTTCACATTCCTTGCGGGCTTCTTCGGTGTTCAGCACGTCGTAAGGGCGGGAGGCCAGTTTTTGGACGATGTCCACGCCAGGACGCCATCCTTTGAACGGTTTGATAACTGACATTGTATTAGGTTTTAGATGTTGATTCTTTTGTTTGTTGTTGACAGTCAGACTTCAGGGTTATTGACTGATTCATGTTTCTGAAAAGAGATAATCAGAGCGCCGATCATCTTGGTGAGTTCCATCAGTTCGTTGCGGATGTCGTTCTCTTGTGTATCGTCGATGAGGTGTTGCTTCGAGGCTAAAGAGCAGAACATCACGCATTTGCCGATGTTCTGTTTGGCTTTCTGCAAACAATCGGTGAATTCAGTTTTTGAGAGCGCGGCACCTTCGATGATGTTGGTCGAAATCTGTCCCGCTTCGTCGAAGAATCGATTGGCGAGTAATGTTTGGGCGGCTGTTAGGGCGTTGTTGTTGAGGGAAAGGATGGCATTGGTGAAGTCGACGGACTTATGGTAAATGCGGAGTCCCTCGAATTTGAAGAAATTGGTGGGTTTTGTGGTTTCCGGAATCATTATCAGACAATTAAGGAAAAGACACCACAAGACAGGCTTGCGGTGTCTTTCGCAATTCATAAAATTATTTGTTCACTTGGAAGCGCTTGTTGCCGGTCTTGAAGAAATCGGCAATCTGGTTGGCAGCGGCCAAACCCGCGTTGATGTTGGCTTCTTCTGTTTGGGCACCCATCTTCTTGGGCGTGGCGAAGTAGCGACCTTCGAAGGCTTTGAACTCGGCGTCGGCATCGGGCATGATGTCGGTGATGTACTTGAGGTCGGTGCGCTCGGCCATCAGCTTGAGCAGTTCAGGCTCGTTGATGACTTCCTTACGGGCGGTGTTGACGAGGATGCCACCTTTGTGCATCTTGTTCACCACAGCGTAGTTGATGCTCTGCTTGGTCTCGGCAGTGGCCGGGATGTGCAGGCTGACCACGTCGCAGGTCTCGAAGAGAGCGTCGCGGTTGGCGACGGCGTGAACGCCAGCTTCTTCAATCTTCTCGGCGGGGACGAATTCGTCGAAAGCATAGACTTCCATGCCGAAGCCTTTGGCGATGCGGGCCACGTTGCGACCCACGTTACCGAAGGCCAACAAACCGAGTTTCTTGCCCATCAGTTCGCTGCCGCTCTTGCCGTTGTAGAAATTACGGACGGCGTAGACCAGCATACCCATCACCAATTCGGCAACGGCGTTGCTGTTTTGGCCGGGGGTGTTCATGGCGACGATGCCACGGGCGGTGCAAGCCTCGAGGTCGAGGTTGTCGTAACCGGCACCGGCGCGGACGACGATCTTCAGGTTCTTGGCGTGGTCGATGACTTCCTTCGTCACCTTGTCGCTGCGCACGATAAGAGCGTCAGCATCGGCAACGGCCTTGTAGAGGTCATTGACATCGGTATATTTTTCCAAAAGAGCCAGTTCATAGCCGTTCTTCTCAACGACTTCGCGGATGCCGTCAACGGCGATCTTGGCAAAAGGCTTCTCAGTTGCAACTAATACTTTCATTTCGTTTCTCCTTATTATTTGTTGGCTTTTTCGAAATCTTGCATGCACTGGACGAGGGCTTCGACGGCCTCAATCGGGCAGGCGTTGTAGAGGCTGGCGCGGAAACCACCGACGCTGCGGTGACCCTTGATGCCGACCATGCCGCGCTCCTTGGCGAAGGCCATGAAAGCGTCTTGCTTGTCCTCGTAACCGGGGGCCATCACCCAGCAGTGGTTCATGATGGAACGGTCTTCCTTCTCAGCAGTGCCGACGAACATGCTGTTGCGGTCGATCTCTTCGTAGAGCATTTGTGACTTCTTGGTGTTGATCTTGTTCATAGCCTCGACGCCACCGATGGTGTCCTTCAGCCACACGAGGGTCTCGTGCATCATGAAGATAGGCAGTACGGGCGGGGTGTTGAACATGCTGATGTTCTTGGCTTCCTCAGCGGCATGGGTGCGGAAGTCGACCATCGTCGGCAGCGGGTTCATGTAGGCGCGGTCGCCGATGTTGCCGAGGATGTCCTTCTTCACGATGACGAAGGTCACGCCTGCGGGGCCGACGTTCTTCTGGGCGCCACCGTAGATAAGGCCGTACTTCTTCACGTCGACGGGACGGCTCATGATGTCGGAGCTCATGTCAGCGACGAGCATGATGGGGCAGTCCATGTCGTACTTGATTTCAGTACCGTAGATGGTGTTGTTGGTTGTGATGTGGAAGTAGTCGGCATCCGTCGGGATGGTGTAGTCTTTCGGGATGTAGGTGTAGGTCTTGTCTTCGCTGCTGGCGACGATGTCGACCTTACCGAACAACTTGGCTTCCTTGGCGGCCTTCTTGGCCCAGACGCCGGTTTGCAGATAGGCGGCCTTGGTCTTCATCAGGTTGGCGGGCACGGTGAAGAATTGGGTGCTGGCACCACCACCGAGGAAGAGGATTTCGTACTCCTCGGGGATGTTGAGGAGGTCGCGCCACAGCTGACGGGTCTCAGCCATGATGCGCTCCCAACCCGGAGTGCGGTGAGAAATCTCGGCGATACCGATGCCGGTGTTGTCGAAATCATAGAGCGCCTTGACGGTGCTTTCGATAGCCTGTTTGGGCAGTACGCAGGGACCTGCGTTGAAATTAAAAGCCTGTTTCATTACTGATTGTTGTTTAATTTATTGGTTTATAATTTGTTGATTAAGTTTGTTGCTCGTATTTTGCTGCAAAGATAGTAAATAAAACCATCTGTTGAACCTTTTTTGAAATATTTAGGTTTTTCTATGGAATAGAAGGGGTTTGAGAGCACCAATGAGTCATTTCATTGGCAAGAAAAGCAGTTGCCAGTAACCGTTTTTACGACCGCCTTCACGACTAATGATACCTTTTTTTGGAGGTCGAATAAATCCGTTTTTATTGTTCGGCTGGAAACGGGTTTCTTTTGGGAAATCTTTTGGGAAATCTTTTGGGAAGTCAAGGTGGAATCGTCCGCCAAAAGGATGAGTGTTTTTTTCTGTCTTTCAGTTAGTTCCGCTTCGTTTTCTTTTATGAATTCTTTAGTGAAATCTTTAGTGAAATCTTTGGTGAAATCAACGGCTCCATAGGAATCATTATAGCGGATGATTTTATCAATAGCCATATTCTCCACCATATCTGCACGGCAGGGCAAATCGATAAGGAAGAAGGAACGTTCCTCGTCGGTTTCGATGGTGGCCAAAGCCTCCACCAAAGTCCTCAATATCGTTGGCAAACGCACAAATAGAGCGATAGATGGCGGTCGGGTTCCAGCCTTTCTTGAACTCGATGCGGTCGGATTCAACTTTGCGCTTCTTGAGCAAATCATTGATGTCGGCGAGTAGAGCCATAGTTGAAGATGATTGATTTTGGGTGCAAATATAGTGAAAGTTGTGGCTTTGTGTGTTGCAAGTGAAATTTTATGCCGAATTTTGCAATCTCCGCTGTAAATTTAGCATAAAAAAGATGAAAAGGAATGTGCTATTTGGAAATAATCGCTACTTTTGCGGAATGAAATCATCAAATCGAATTATTATAGGAAGAAGTATGAAAGCAGAAGTGCTATTGTTATTTGTGTTTATGGTTGTTTGTGCAATTGGTTGCAAGAAAGATTCTAGTAGTGATGATAGTGAGGCACAAGCAAAAACCTATATTGTCACTTTTAATGCCAATGGTGGTTTGGGAGATATGCAATCACAAACTTTCACTGAAGGGAAACAGCAGGCTCTAATGTCTAATGCTTTTACTAGAGAGTATTACTATTTTGTTAGTTGGAATACCGTTGCCGATGGTAGTGGTACATCATACAGAGATTTGCAGAAGATTGTGGTTTTCGAAAACATGACATTGTACGCACAATGGGAAAGAACGACATATACAGTGCAATTTGTTTCTAATGGAGGTACAGGAGACATGCAACCTCAAATCTTCAATGCAGGCGAAATGCAGGCATTGTCGGCCAATACTTTCACATGGGAAAACCATGTGTTCATAGGCTGGAATACCGAATGGGATGGTTCAGGTACAGCATATTCTGACACACAGGAAATAACTCTGGAAGAAAACATTGTTTTGTGGGCTCAATGGATTGAAGCAACAGGTCAGCACGGTGGTCATTATTATATTGACCTTGGTCTTCCAAGTGGTACGAAGTGGGCTTTAACTAATATTGGGTCTGATACCCCTGAAGGTTATGGTGATTACTTCGCTTGGGGAGAAATTGATACGAAACCCGATGTTTTCAATCATGCCTATACTACAGATAATTATACGTATCATGGTAATCCAGCAACTTTGTCAGCAAGTGCTGATGCCGCTACTGCGAATTGGGGTTCAGGATGGCGTATGCCAACTATAGATGAGTTGGAGGAACTGCGGACATACACGACACATGGAGTTGTTGTTCAAAATGGAAGAAGAGTTGAACGCCTCAGGGGACCCAATGGTTGTACCATCGTCCTTCCTGCTGCTGGTGATCTATGCGAATTCGGTTTATGCGATGAAGGTTGGAGAGGCTATTATTGGTCGAGTTCATTAGATGTATACTGGCATGATGGCGCAAAGGCGTACACTTTTCATCATAATGGTGTTTCATATTCTTTTCAAACCTTATCACAAGGCCGTTATCAAGGTTTTTCTGTGCGACCTGTTTTTTCAGATTAACTATATAAAACAAAAGAAAACGTGAAATTAACCGAATAATAGTCTTTATTTGAATAGTATGAGAAATAATAATTGACATTAACTATGAATGTACTTTACATTTTAGGAAACGGTTTTGATAAGGCGCAAGGAATGAAAACAAGTTATCCTGAGTTTTATCAATATTTGATGGCAAATACGGATAATGGTAGTAGCTTGTTGCAACAACTTAAAAAGGATATTGATGCAAATAATGAGTTGTGGTCTGATATGGAAGAGGCTTTTGGCCAGTTTACTACCAAAGTTGAAACTAATACTGATTTAGAAAAACTATATTTTGAATTAAGTGATTGTTTGCAATCATATTTGAAAGAAGAAGAAAAGGCTTTTGTCCCTAGTGATCAACTTCAAAAAAAGTTCCTAAATGATTTTTTATTCCCTGGAAAGTTTTTAGGGGCAACGGATAAAGACAGATATTCAGAATTCGTAAATAGGATGACAAAAGGGAAAGATATTAGTGTAATGTCCTTTAATTATACTGATACTTTGGAGCGGCTACTGTTGCTTAAGGACGGGACGAGTAGGAACTATGGTAATAATGATTATTTGCGTCAAATAATACACGTACATGGTGTTCTTGATAATGCTATTATCATCGGGGTTGATAATGAGGAACAAATTAGGAATAAGAAACTGAGTAATAATGAAGATGTTAAAGATATTCTTGTGAAGGAACAATCTAATCTTGCTATGAAGTATACTCGCCATATTACTTGTGAAAATCTTATTTCAGATGCTCAACTGATAGTTTTATATGGAGCGTCGATGGGAAAAACGGACGCGCGTTGGTGGAGATTAATAGGAGAACAATTTAAAAAGAGAAATAATTTGTGTGTAATTCGACATTTATTCGTTCCTAATGCTTTAAGTCCAACGAGAAGGCAATTACTTGGTAGGATAGAAAGAGAGAATAGAATTGATTTTATGATGAAATTAGGGTTCCAAAATGAAAGTGATTGGCCACAAGATACTTTAAAAAGATTGTTTTTCATTACTAATTCAGAAGCGTTCAAATTGTAAATTTAACTTGATGATAATGGTGCAATCATATAATTAAGCATTTTGCCAATTTTGACAAAGAAATCAAACAAATGAAAGGAGAATAAATCAAGCATTATGCAAAAACTCACAAAATCCATAGCAGCCATAACGCTTACAATAGCATTACTTTGCACCGCAGGATGCAAAAAACACAATAGCGGTAACGGCTCTTACAACGGCCACGATTACATCGACCTCGGCTTGCCGAGCGGCACGATGTGGGCGACTTGCAATGTGGGAGCCGAGAATCCCGAAAGTTACGGCGATTACTTCGCTTGGGGCGAGACCCAACCCAAAGCCGTCTACACCGACAGCAACTATGTTTACAGCCTCGGTGGTTATGACGATTTCACAAAGTATTGCACAAAACCTGAGTTTGGCTACAATGGCTTCACCGACAACTTGAAGACCCTGCAGCCGAGCGATGATGCCGCCACGGTCAACTGGGGTGAGGGCTGGCGCACTCCGACTATTAATGAATGGGTGGAACTGTTGACCAAGTGCAGCTATACTTTTACTACAAGAAACGGGGTGAATGGTTGTCTGTTCACCGCCCGGAACGGCAACAGTATCTTCCTGCCCGTTAGGGGTAGAATCGGGAACGACAAGTCGAGTATCGAGGACGGTATGGGCAATTATTGGTCGAGTTCGCTCAACACGGGCATGCCTATCTATGCGAAGGGTTTCCAGTTCATCATCGATTTTGATGACTGCGACATCTACGACGATTTTAGCAGGTGCGCCGGCTACTCTGTTCGTCCGGTGTGTGCTTCGCGTTAGGACGAATCCTTGTTACTCCCTCAAGCACCCGATAGGCACTACATAAACGCCGTCATTGCGTCGGTAGGCATAGTCACCAATGCCTGTCAGCACCATTAGGAAAGAAGGGACGGGCATTTTCGTTGTGTCAATTTTCTTGCTTAAATCGGTCAAAGTCTCAACGCCTTCGGCTATTAGGGTGTCGCCACCTAATTTAATCTCAATCAGGCCGTAAGAGCCATTGCGCAGGTGCATCACGGCATCACATTCGAGTCCTGTCTTGTCGCGGTAGTGATAGACTTTCCCGTCCAAAGCATCGGCATATACCCTTAAATCGCGCACGGCGAGGGTTTCAAACAGCAGCCCCATCGTGTTCAAGTCATTCAATAGGTCGGAGGGACCAAGGCCCAATGCGGCAGTGGCTATCGAAGGGTCCACAAAATAGCGCGTGTCGGAGGTTCGGATGGCCGTTTTTGAGCGGAGGTTAGGGTTCCATGCGGCCATGTCCTCAATCACGAAAATCATTTTCAAGGCATCAATGTAATTGATTATGGAGTTTTCGCTGATGGTGTTGTCTTCGTTGGAGAGCATGTCCTGTTTGATGACATCCACCGAAGTCTGTGTGCCTTGATGGCGGGCATACGAGCGCATGAACCGCCTGACTTTTTCGGGAATCCGCTTCACTCCATCGACACGAGAAATGTCAGATTCGGTCACGGCATCGAAATAGTCAAATGCCAAAGCCAATGCATCATCCTTTTGTTTGCCGACCGAATTGGGCCAACCGCCACGGCATATCAGGAAAGCCAAATCGTTGATGTCTATATTTGCCATGCCCGAAGGTTGGCTTTCTGGTTGTGAAAACAGCCATTTGAGGCTGACACTTCCGTTAGATTCGCCCGATTCGAACAGCGACATGGGGCGCATGGTGAGTCGTGAAATTCTCCCCGTGCCGGTATGATTGATGTTGTCAGTGGAAGCCGGAACCGCTGAACCCGTAAGGATGAATTGCCCTTCCTCGCCGCGATGATCAACTTCAAATCGCACGGCATCCCAGATTTTCGGGGCTAATTGCCATTCGTCGATAAGTCGGGGCGTTTCACCAACCAATAGCATACTGGTATTGACCTCTGCGGTTTGCAGATAGGCTTTTTGCTTGCTTGGGTCAGCCATATATAGAACACTTTTGGCGACTTGTTCGGAAGTGGTCGTTTTGCCGCACCATTTTGGGCCTTGCACAAGCACCGCGCCGATGCGTCGCAGCATCTTCTGCAACATCTCATCCGCAATTCTTGGTTTGTAGTTTTTTTTCATTTGAAATCAGTTGTTTATCGGCTGCAAAAATACAAAAATAATATCAAATTGGTAAATTTGGACGATTTTTATTGGTAAATTTGGACGGATTTCATTGGTAAATTTGGCCGATTTTTGTTGGTGAATTTGGCTTTATGAAAATATTTGGAGCAAATTTCGTTTTCTGAAACAGGAAAGCCTAAGAATTAGTTGCTTTCTGCTATTTGGAAATTTGCTAACTTTGCGCCTCAAAAGAGCAGTCTGAAAATACAAAATCACAATGAGCCAACCTCTAATCAGCGTTATTGTCCCGATTTACGGGATTGAGAGATACGTTGGACACTGCATCCAGAGCCTTATGCAACAGACGTATCAGAACCTTGAAATCATTTTGGTCGACGACGGCTCGCCCGACCACTGCCCGCAGTTTTGCGACCTTTATGCCTCCAAAGACAAAAGAATCAAGGTGATACACAAAGAGAATGGTGGCCTCGTTACGGCAAGAAAGGCTGGAGTGCAGGTCGCTAACGGTGAATACATCGGATTCGTGGATGGCGACGATTGGGTGGGCGTGGGCTTCTACCAGTCGATGCTCAACACGATTATGGCTTGCGATGCCGATATTGCCGTGGCGGGTTGCAGCCGCGACCTGTACCGCAAGACCATCACTATGGAAAATGCCTTGCCTTTAGGCGTTTACGAAGGTGAGTCGATGGAGTATTTCCACAAGAATATGATCTCTTTCGGCAGATTTTTCCGCTTCGGCGTGACCACCTACCATTGGAACAAACTCTTTCGCCGCGAGGCCATCATCCCGTTCCAAATGGCGGTGGAGAATGGTTTCACGGTGATGGAAGACGGCGCTACTACCTATCCCGCTATGCTGGCGGCAAAGAAGGTCGTGCTGACCAACAATTTCGCTTACCATTATCGCCAACGCAGCGACTCAATGTTGAAGTCGATGACGAGTTTGGCCATTGAAGCGGAAAGATTGAAATCCGTTTACTATTTCCTGCAAAATGCCGTAAATGACTATCCCGCTGAATATCAATTGAAAAAGCAGGTTGATGATGTGATGTTGGCGGTCTATATCGTGCGTTGCGGAGGCATTACCAATATTGCCAACGATATGGTATTGAACAGCATTTTTAATAGGAATATCGAAGGGAAGAAGGTCGTCATCGGCGGCGCGGGCACTTTCGGGCAGCAGATGTATCGCCGCTTGGATGCCACGGGCAAGGTGGAAATCACGGGATGGATTGACCCGTATTATTGGGAGTACCGTCGGGTGGGTATGAACGTCGACCCAGTGGAGTCCATCGTCGATGCCGACTACGATTACATACTGATGGCCGGTTTGGACAGCAGTTTCAAAGCATTGGTGACGCGCACACTTGCCGATTTTGGTGTCGACCCCGAAAAAGTGCTTGCCGTAGAGATGGATTACGACACAAGGCGTGAAATCCTAACCAATTACTTGCACCCCAAGAACTCATAAAGAAAAGTGATAAGTCGATTAAATTGTTGAATTTCAAATTTTTAAATTATTGTGTAAAAAAAATTCCCGAAACCGATTGCCATTCCAAGAAAATGTCGTACTTTTGCGGCTCAAAATCAAAAGGAAAGTAAGCGATGAAAAAAGACATTCACCCTAAGAATTACAGACTGGTTGTTTTCAAAGATATGTCAAACGACGTGACCTTCTTGTCGCGCTCGACCATCAACACCAAGGAAACCATCAAATGGGAAGACGGCAACGAATATCCGTTGGTGAAATTGGAAATCTCCAGCGCGTCACATCCCTTCTACACCGGCAAGATGAAACTCGTCGACAGCGCCGGTCGTGTGGATAAGTTCAACAACAAGTACAAGAAGTTCTTCGAGAAGAAGGAAGCCAAGTAAGTTGGACGCAACCGAAAAAGGGAAGCCCTTGCCAATCGCGAGGGCTTTTTTTGTGCCTTGGCATTATTATTGTCGTATCTTTGCGCCACATATATAATAAGGTGTGAAACGGCGGCAGACTGACAATTTGTCGCCATAAACGAAAGTGTTTTATGAGTTATAAAGTTGAACCCGTATTGTTTTCAGATATGATTGACACGGATGCCGAGTTTATTCCCGTCCTGACCATAGAGCAGGGTCAACTCGGTCATAATGAATCCGTTCCAGAAGAATTGCCCATTATGCCCTTGCGCAATTCGGTGCTTTATCCGGGCACGGTCATTCCCATCACCGTGGGGCGCGAAAAATCAATCCAGTTGGTGAAGGAATACAACCGCAAACGCAAGCCCATTGGCGTTATCGCGCAAAAGGAGTCGAATGTCGATGAGCCAGTTCTCGACGATTTGTACAAGGTCGGCGTGTCGGCCCAAATTCTCAAGTCGTTTGAGATGCCCGATGGTAGTGTTACGGTCATCATTCAAGGAATCCGACGTTTTGAGGTGGTGGAACCCATTCAAAATGAGCCTTATATGAAGGCCGCCGTGATACCTTACGCGGCTTCGGAAGATGTGCCTGCATCGCGCAAGTTCGATGCTTTGTTGCAGTCGGTCAGGGACTTGGCCATTCAGGTCATTCCTCGCTCACGCAATTTGTCGCAAGAGGCAGGCTTCGCCATCAAGAGCATTGAAGACCCTGTGTTTTTGCTCAATTTCGTGGCCAGCAACATCGAGGCCGAACTACCTGTGCGTCAAGGGATTTTGGAGTCGCGCAACCTCAACGAAATGGCCAAAGGGCTTCTTTCGGTGCTGACCGAGGCCAAACAGATGCTTGAGCTGAAGCAGCAAATCCAGAGCAAGGTGCGCGACGATATGGACAAGCAGCAACGCGAATATTACCTTAACCAGCAGTTGCGGACCATTCAAGAGGAATTAGGAGGCAATCCTAACGAACAGGATGTCAAGGAGTTGAAAGAGAAAGCCGAGAAGAAAAAGTGGTCGAAAGAAGTGGCTGAAGTCTTCGATCGGGAACTGAAAAAGTTGGAGCGTACCCATCCGCAATCGTCGGAGTATGGCATACAATTGAACTATTTGCAGTATTTGGTTGACCTGCCTTGGGAGGAGTTCACGAAAGACAATTTCGACCTGAAACACGCCCAGCGCATCCTCGATGCCGACCATTTCGGGCTTGACAAGGTGAAAGACAGAATCATTGAGCATTTGGCCGTGCTGAAACTGCGTCAGGATATGAAAGCCCCGATTTTGTGTCTCGTCGGGCCTCCTGGTGTAGGCAAAACTTCCTTGGGCAAGTCCATCGCGAGGGCATTGAACCGAAAATATGTCAGAATGTCACTCGGTGGCGTGCGCGACGAGTCGGAACTGCGCGGCCACAGAAAAACTTACATCGGCGCTATGCCAGGCCGTATCATCCAGAATTTGCGCAAGGTGAAGTCGGGAAATCCAGTTTTTGTTCTCGATGAAATCGACAAGGTGAGCGGTAACAACATCAGTGGCGACCCGCAAGCTGCGCTTCTGGAAATCCTTGACCCTGAGCAGAATAATACCTTCTACGACAACTTTATCGAGCTGGATTACGACCTCTCGAAAATCCTTTTCATCGCCACGGCCAACAACCTTGCGGCCATCCATCCCGCCCTGCGCGACCGTATGGAAATCATCGACTTGAGCGGCTACTTGCGCGAGGAAAAATACGAAATCGCCAAACGCCACCTGATTCCCAAGCAGATGAAGGAACACGGCCTCGACAGCAAGCAAATCACTATTTCAAAGGAGATTGTGATGCACATTATTGAGGACTACACCCGCGAGGCAGGTGTTCGTAATTTGGAACGCCGTATCGGTGATTTGATGCGTTATCGCGCCAAGCAAGTCGTTGTAGGTGAGGAATTTGACAAGAAAATCACAAAGGAAGAACTGAGGAAGGTGCTGGGCGTTCCAATGCACCACGACGAGGACGAGGTGAAACACACCATTCCCGGCGTGGCCACGGGTTTGGCTTGGACGCAAGTGGGCGGCGAAATCCTGTCCATCGAGGTCAGTTTGAGTCGCGGCGGCGGACATCTTTCTTTGACCGGCAACCTTGGCGAGGTGATGAAAGAATCGGCAACCATCGCCTACGAGTTCATCAAGGCGCACGCTTCGCAACTCAACATCAATCCCGATGTGTTCGATGCTTGGAATGTCCACGTCCACATTCCCGAAGGAGCAACGCCCAAGGATGGCCCCTCGGCGGGTATCACTATGCTCACTGCTTTGACTTCCGCTTTCACCCAACGCAAGGTGAAAGGCCAGTTGGCAATGACAGGCGAAATCACGTTGCGTGGTCGCGTTTTGCCCGTGGGCGGCGTGAAGGAAAAGATTCTGGCCGCCAAACGCAACGGCGTGACCGACCTCATCCTTTCCATTGATAACGAACACGATATCAAGGACATCAAGGAGGATTACATCAGCGGATTGAATTTCCATTATGTGGAGAATATGATGCAGGTGCTTGACCTCGCCTTGGAGAAGGAACAAGACAAGAACGACCTCGACTTCAACAAGTATTTGAATAATCTGCATCCTGAAGTTATCGGATTCAAAGTCAAGTGATTATAAACTACGGATTGCACTGATTTTACAGATTGTTTGCTGTATGATGTAACCCCAATCCGTTTCATCTGTGAAATCCGTAGTTAAAAGTATTATGCGAAAGTTGTTAATCGGCATATTATCCGTGTTGTTGATGGCATCTTGCGGCAAACGCCAAGATTCAGAGGACGGATTGTCCATTTTCAAGTATAATGAAAGTGCAGGTATCCTCACCCTCGACCCGATTTATGCCAAGGACTTGCCGCATATATGGGCCTGTAACCAAGTGTTTAACAGCCTTGTAGCCTTCGACGACAAGATGAGCCTCGTCCCGATGGTGGCCAAGTCGTGGGACATCAGCGAGGATGGATTGGTTTACACTTTTCATCTTCGGAATGATGTTCAATTCCACGAGGATGAATGTTTTGAAGGGGCGGCCCTTCGACAAGCTCAGGGACCTTCAAAAAACGGTGAGGACAAGGCCGTTGAGCCAGTCGAAACGCCGACTTCTCGTTTTGTGACCGCAGAAGACTTTGTCTATTCCTTCAACCGCGTGGTGGACAAGCAGTTGAGTTCGCCCGGAATGTGGATTTTTTCGTCCGTCAAGCACGAGAACGACCAATATGCTTTCACGGCTTTGGACGACTCGACTTTCCAAATCGAATTGTCGAAACCGTTTCCGCCGTTTTTGGGCATTTTGTCTATGACTTACGCCTCGGTCGTGCCGAAGGAAGCCGTTGATTATTACGGAGATAACTTCCGCAGCCATCCGGTGGGGACGGGACCGTTCCATTTCAAGTATTGGAAGGAAGGCGTGAAGTTGGTTTTCCGCAAGAATCCCAACTATTTTGAGCGCGACGAGGCAGGGGAGAGGCTGCCTTACATCGATGCCGTTTCCGTCAGCTTCCTGATAGACAAGCAAGTAGCCTTTTTGGAGTTCATCAAAGGCAAGTTCGACTTTATGTCGGGCATAGATGCGCGTTACAAAGACGAACTTTTGACCTACGACGGCCAACTGCGCCAGAAATACGAGGACAAGATCGAGCTGATAACCGAGCCTTATCTGAACACCGAATATTTCTCCTTCTTCATCGACCCCAACGACCCGCTTGGTCCCGACCGCGCTCGTGCTTTGCGTCAGGCTGTCAGTCTTTGCATCGACCGCGAGAAAATGTTGCGTTACTTGCGCAACGGCATCGGCGAACCCGGCACGGGCGGTATGATTCCCGCAGGTTTGCCCGGTCACAGCCCGACCATCGGCTATGGTTACGACCTGAAACGCGCCCAACGTTTGGTGGCTGAAAACCATTTGGAAGGCTATCTGCTGCAACTCTCCACCGTTGCCGACTATGCCGACATCGGGAAGTTTGTGCAAAGCCAAGTGGAGCAAATCGGGCTGCAATGCAAGATGGAGGTGATGCCACCCGCCACAATGCGCAGTATGAGAAGCAACGGCAGTTTGCAGTTTTTCCGCTCCTCGTGGGTGGCCGACTATCCCGATGCGGAGAATTATCTTTCGTTGTTCATTACCACCAATTTCGCTCCAGCGGGACCAAATTACACGCATTACACCAATCCAAAGTATGATAAACTCTACGACAAAGCCTTGCTTTGCAACGACTTGCAGCAACGCGCCCATTATTATACCGAGATGGATAGTCTGATGATGCAGGATGCGCCCGTGGTGGTTTTGTTCTATGACGAGGTGCTTCGTTTCGTGAACAAAAGAGTGCAAAATATGGGCAGCAATCCTACGAATCTGTTGGATTTGCGACGGGTGAGGATAAATTGAAAGAGTTATCGTATTGAGAATCATGGTTTTGAGGTCCTCGTTTGCCTAAACTTCTATTTTTCTCCAAAAAACTGTCGCCATATCAAGAAAATTCCGTATTTTCGCATACTTTTAAAAATCGACAGAGTTTAATCATCTAAAAAATAAAAAATCATGCAAAACATTGATTGGGCAAATTTGTCATTTGGTTATTATCCAACGAATTACAATGTCCGCTGCTACTATCGCAACGGTCAATGGGGCGAATTGGAAATCAGTTCCGAAACCACCATCAACATCCACATGGCCGCTACCTGCCTGCACTATGGTCAGGAGGCTTTTGAAGGCCTGAAGGCTTTCCGTGGCAAGGACGGCAAGGTGCGCGTTTTCCGCCTCGACGAGAACGGCAAGCGTTTGCAAAGCTCTTGCGATGGCATCATGATGGCCAAACTCCCCATGGAGAAGTTTGAAGAGGCTATCATCAAGGTCGTGAAGCTCAACAGCGAGTTCATCCCGCCTTACGAGACTGGTGCTTCCTTGTACATCCGTCCGCTGCTCATCGGTATGGGCGCCCAAGTGGGTGTGAAGCCCGCCAGCGAGTATCTCTTCGTGGTCTTCGTGACCCCCGTCGGCCCTTACTTCAAGGGCGGCTTCATGGCCAACCCCTATGTCATCACGCGCAAGTACGACCGTTCGGCCCCGCTCGGCACGGGTATCTACAAGGTGGGTGGCAACTATGCCGCTTCCATGCGTGCCCACGTTGAGGCTTGCCACGGCGGTGAATACGCCTGCGAGTTCTATCTCGACGCCAAGGAAAAGAAGTACATCGATGAGGCTGGCGCTGCCAACTTTTTCGGTATCAAGGACAACACCTACATCACGCCTCAGAGCACATCAATTCTGCCTTCCATCACCAACAAGAGCCTCATCCAAATTGCAGAGAGCTTGGGCATGAAGGTGGAACGTCGTCCCATCGCTGAGGAAGAATTGGCCACTTTCGAAGAGGCTGGCGCTTGCGGCACCGCTGCCGTCATCAGCCCCATCTCGCGCATCGACGACCCCGAAACGGGCAAGTCGTACACCTTCGGCAACGGCAAACCCGGACCGTGGAGCGAGAAACTTTACAACAAGCTCCGTGGCATCCAATACGGCACAGAGCCTGACGAATTTGGCTGGACGACCGTCATTGAAGGCATCTAATCGAGAAAGTTTTTCCCAAACAAGAAAAAAATGCGTCACAAAGTGGCGCATTTTTTATTTATGTGTAATTTTGTGGCGGAAAATGTATTAATCATCAAACAACTACAACAATGAAAAAAATTACTTTTGCCTTGATGGCTTTGCTGGCTTTCTCTTTTTCACTGAAGGCTCAGCAGTATGTGTCGACGGTGCCTTCCAACAGGAACGTCATCCTCGAAGAGTTTACAGGACGAAATTGCACTTGGTGCCCTTCGGGCCATGTGATTGCCAACCAAATCATGGCTAACAACCCAGGCCGTGCTTGGGCAATCAACGTTCATGCTGGTGGTTTTTCACCTACCACTTTTCCCAATCTGAATAATCCCGCCAGTCAAGCGATTTGCTCGGGATTTGGCGTGAGCAGTTTCCCAACGGGCGTGGTGAATCGCTCGACGGCTTCTGCCATCGGTCGTGACCAATGGACAAACCAAGCAAACAACCAGTTGAACCAAGCGTCTGAATGTAACATTGCAGGAATGGCAATCATCAATCCTGATACCCGTATTGCCACGATTACCGTTGAGGTGTATTACACGGGCAACAGCGCAGTCGACGAGAACTACCTGACTGTTGCTATGTTGCAAGACAGCATCCTCGGTTCACAAACGGGCATGAACGACAATCCAGCGCAAGTGATTGGTAACCAATACTGTCACATGCACGTCCTTCGCGACATCATCAACACGAGTGTTTGGGGAGATCCTATTTCTCCCACCACACAGGGTACTTTGATTACACGCACCTTTGAGTATGCGATTCCTGAAAGCATCGGCAATCCCAACGGAGTTGAGGTTGACATTGACAACATTTTCTTCCTCGCATGGGTTTCGGAGCGTTTCCAAGGCACACCCACCCGTCCCATCCTGACGGGTTGCGAACTCGACATGGTGCAAGGCTCAAACGAACCTATTTATCCCTCGGTTACGAGTATTACCCAAAATGGGACAACCTGCACACACACCAAAGATGTTGAGGTGAGTATCCAAAATATTGGTACTGAAACTCTTAATTCGATGACAGTTGTTGCTGAACTGAATGGCGAGACCTATACCACTGAATGGGAAGGGGAGTTGCCGACTTTCGGTGTGCAGAAACTTGTGATGCCTATGGAAGTTCCTTTTGGCACCTATCCTGTTGTTGTTACGGTTACTGAGGCTAACGGAGTGTCACAATCCCATAGCGGTACAGGCAGTATCACTTGCCTTGAATGGGAAGACCTTGAGATTGAAGGCGATGAGGAAGAACTGAGAATTGATTTGATGCAAGATAAGTTTGGCAACCATATTACTTGGGAAGTCACCGCTTCTGATGGCACTTTGCTTGGCTCAGGCGGCCCTTATAACATGCTTGCAGCGGGTTCAGGTACCCAACTCCACATTGAGTATGTCACGGTTCCCGTCAACGAATGTGTCAAGTTCACCATCAACGACCAGATGGGCAACGGTATCTGCTGTTCATACGGCCACGGCTATTACCTTGTCAAGGATAGCCACGGCAATGTGATTTTTGGTGATGAGGATGATGGTGAATTTGGTGCGACGGCCTCCCATTTGATTTCGGTCAAAGGCCAGCAGACGAATGTCGAAGTCGGCGAAACCGAAGTGTTCAATGTCGATTACAACCATGCGGAATTCATGTCGTCATTGACCTATGATGGCTATCCTGATGAGGTCGGCTTTGTCTGCCAAAAGGTGACGAGTCCCGATCCGATTATCGTGCATGGCATTCTCAACGAATTCAAGAAGATTCTCGGCATGACTGACGAGCTTGAACCTTCGAGCATTTATATGGTGAGAGCTTACGCCATCGTCAATGGTCAGACCTTCTACGGCAGCGAAACCACGTTCCAAACCGAAACGGTAGGCGTTGGTGAACTTGAAAACAGCCTGAAACTCTATCCCAACCCGACCGCCAATGTGCTGAACATCGAAGGCGAAGGATTGACGAGTGTTGAGGTTTACAATACTGTTGGCCAGCGTATTATGGCTCAGGAAGTCAATGGCAACAAGGCTCAGGTCAACACTGAGTCTTTGAACAACGGCATGTATTTCATCCGTATTCTTGCCAACGACGGCTCCGTGCTGAACCGCACATTCTCAGTCGCCCGTTAATCAAGCCGACTGACTGAAACTGAAAAAGCCATCTCAATCGAGGTGGCTTTTTCAGTTTTAGCATGGGTAGGGTGGGGATTAAACCAATCCTTTCTCCTTCAGCAATTCGGCCATTTGTTGCCGCAACTTCTGTGCTTCCTCGCCCGCCCGAACAGCAAAATCACTGCCATTCGAAGCATAGATAATCCCTCTCGACGAATTGACCAACAGGCCACATTCGTCGTTCAAGCCGTTGTGTGCCACGGCCTGCAAGTCGCCGCCTTGCGCACCCACACCGGGAACGAGGAAGAAATAGTCGGGCAACATCTTGCGGATTTCTCCCAATTCTTCAGGATGCGTCGCGCCGACCACAAACATCATCTGTTCCGAAGAGGCCCAAGTGGTGGCGGTTTGCAGCACTTGTTGGTGCAACATCCGCTCCCCGACATTCAAGTATTGGAAATCCTGTGAGCCTTTGTTGGAGGTCAAGGCCAACAAAATTACCCATTTTTCCTCGAAGTTGAGGAAAGGTTCGACGGAGTCTTTGCCCATATAAGGTGCCACGGTCAAGGCGTCGGCGTTCAAGGTGTTGAAGAAAGCCTTGGCGTAGTTGGCAGAGGTGTTCCCGATGTCGCCGCGCTTGGCGTCCGCGATAATGAAAATGTCGGGGTGGTTGTTCTTGATGTATTGAACGGTGCGTTCCAGACTTTGCCAGCCTTTGGCACCATACACCTCGTAGAATGCCGTGTTGGGTTTGTAGGCCACTGCAAATTCGGCGGTCTTGTTGATAATCTGTTTGTTGAACTCAAAAACAGGGTCTTCCAAAGCCAACAATTCCTGTGGAATCTTGTTAATGTCGGTGTCCAACCCGACGCAAAGGAAGGACTGCTTTTTCTTGATTTGCTCAAATAATTGGTGTTTGTTCATATTGCTATCTTTTGATTGTCAAAAATGGATAATTCAAGGGCTTCGTTGCCAATTTTCCTTGATTTCAGGTCGGTTATATCCACCACGGCCCCATATTCCATGAATGTGGCGCGAAATCTGTCCAGTTGGTTGCCCCAATAGATCAAGCAACAAGCCATCGGGGCACCTTTGCCGCCGTCAAGTCCGTCAACGAGGAAACGCAATCTCGTGTCGTAAAGGAAACAGATGGCGGTAGCCTTGCCAAAAACATATTGTTTCCAATGTCCGGTGTTCGTTGCAACAGGAACTAATGCTATAACCTCCGAGCCATATATATTGTGTGAGAGGCAACACTTTGCCAACCAGTTCTTTATGGTCGTTCCCCTTTCTTTGTCCGAACCGTATGGCGGATTGACATAGATGGTTTCGAAGTTCCATTCTTCCTTCAAACCGTCATGTTCGGGAAGGCGAAACTCTGTTTCCGCATGGACAATGGAGTGTTCGTTTGAACAAGGGTCAAGGTGAATAATCCCGTTCCAAAAACGCTTGATGGCGTTCACATATTTTGGCGGGGTACACCAACTTTGGCTTTGTGTATTGACATGTCTGCCTGCGGTCATAGCAAATCCTCCCATTTTTTGTTAGCCAGTTTCGACAAGGTGTCTTTCAATACTTGCAAGGATTTGCCTTCTGGTGAAATGATGTTGAACCAACGCTCAATTTCGTCGATGTGGTCAGAAAAATAGTTGCACAATGCCTGATGAGCAGCATGATTTATCTTGGTTTTAGTGAAAGTATTGGCTTTTTTGCCTTCCTTATAACTGTTCAAAAATGCGTTCTGAACAGCTTTGTATTCTGTGCAAGGCTCTAATAGCAAGTCGGTTATGAATTGCGCCAAACCTTCATCAGTCAAGAACAAAAGCCAGTCGTATGATTGTGCCAAAACCTTCAGCTCCTTGTTTTGGTCTTCGGAAGTGAACCAGTTTCCATGGTTGCTGACCACTCCGACGGACAGGGTGAAATTCTCCAAAAGTTTGATGTCGTCACTATTGATGATTTCTTCCAAAAGGTCAGCGTAAGGTTTGATGAGGGCTTTCCCGTTTTTGTAAATTATTCCAAATTTCTCTCCTTTGTCGTTCCTGATTTTCTGAAGCGAGGAAGTCGTTTGGGCAACATACGCGCCTTGCTTGGCTTTCTCGATGGTTTGCGGGCCTTTTTTGTTGCCTTCCTCAACCCCGACGCGCTTACATTCCACCATCGCGTAGGGATTTGCTATTTGCCAATTTGTCGTGATAGTAATTCCGTTTTCAGTTAGTTGCTCAATGTTGGCAATGATGACCAAAGAGTTGTTTTCTGCAATCACGCATGAGTTTTTCAAAGTCAAATCCTTATCAATGAGCATATTGTTTTTTGTGACAAAGTCATCGCTCAAATTCAGTGATTTCGCGACGCTTTTTGCGCTTATTCTATCTGTGTTTTTTTGCGTGAGGGTGCTTCTCTTGACGATGGGATGTAAGGTGAATTCAACATTATGAGTAATGGATGAATTGCCATATTCGGCAAGTTTCCTCTCGATGGAAATGCAGTCGGCCAAATCCCATTCCCTTAAAAGATAGTAAGTTATGATTTCGATAAGCGTTCCCAAAGCCCTTCCAGCGGCTTTTTTTGAATCTTTGGTGTGGGCAAACACTTTCTCGCTCAATGCTTTTTGTAAAGTGTTTATGGATTTGTAAGTCATAATGGCTTGATTTACATTATTTCTTCTTTCAGTCTTTCAGCGTTTTCCGCCATCATCAACTTGTTGATGATTTCATCCAAGTCGCCATCCATGACGGCGGAGAGGTTATAGACCGTCAAACCTTCCACGCGGTGGTCAGTGACGCGGCCTTGGGGGTAGTTATAGGTGCGAATTTTCGCCGAGCGGTCGCCGGTGGAGACCATGGTCTTGCGCTTGGCGGAGATGTCGCTGATGTATTTCTGGTATTCCATGTCGTAGATGCGTGTGCGTAGTCGCGCCAAGGCCCGTTCACGGTTCTTGGGTTGGTCGCGGGTTTCGGTACACTCGATGAGGATTTCCTGCATTTCGCCCGTGTTGGGGTTCTTCCACATATAACGCAGGCGCACGCCCGACTCCACTTTGTTCACATTCTGTCCGCCAGCCCCGCTTGAGCGGAAGGTGTCCCACTTAATTTCGCCCTCGTTGATTTCCACGTCGAACTCCTCGGCTTCGGGCAACACGGCCACCGAGGCGGCGGAGGTGTGGATGCGGCCTTGGGTCTCGGTCTTGGGCACACGCTGCACGCGGTGAACACCCGACTCGAATTTCAAAATGCCATAACAGCCATTGCCCGTCACGGTGAAGTCGATTTCTTTGTAGCCGCCGCTCGCGCCTTCGCTCACGCTGGTCACTTCGACCTTCCAGCCACGGTTTTCGCAGAATTTGCTGTACATTCGGAACAGGTCTCCAGCGAAAAGGCAGGCTTCGTCGCCGCCCGTGCCCGCACGGATTTCCATGGTGGCGTTCTTGCTGTCTTGCGGGTCTTTGGGAATCATCATCACGCGGATGTCCTGCTCCAAATGTTCGATGCGCGTTTGGGCGGTGTCCAACTCCTCTTGGGCCATCTTGCGCATCTCCTCGTCCTTCTCAGTGGCAAGAATTTCGCGGGCTTCTTCCACGTTGGTTTTCAGTGTCTTGTATTCCTTGAAGGCCATGACGATTGGCTCCAAGTCCTTGTAGTCCTTGTTGAGCTTCACGAACTTTTTCATGTCGGAAGCCACGGCAGGGTCGGCGAGCTGTTCGCCCATTTCCTCCCAGCGGTGCTTTATTGTTTCTAATTTTTCGGTGATGTCCACGGTTTTAGAATTGTTGGGCAAAGGTACAAAATTATTGGCGAAAATCGGTGTTTTGCCAATTTTCGCCAATAATTGTTCTTGACTTATGTCAGCTTAACTTATTCAGCAGGGGTTGTAAAACTAATATCCTTTCCAAAAACAACCGAATTTTCATTGAGAAAAGCAAAAGCCCTGAAATGGTATTCTGTTTCTTGCTCCAGACCAACAAGCGTATACTCAAACGGTCTCGGTAGTGATACATCAGGATGGTCATAGTCCGTTGCATAAACGCAAGAGACCATTTGTGACATGTCAGGATTGGGTTCTTCTCCTAAGCAATAACCGTAAGCCCAAAGCTCATTAATGCTTTTGTCAAGCGATTTGATGGTGCCTGTAATTTTTGCATGATGTGCATTAACAATTTCCGGCTGATTTGTTTTGATGGTGACTTTTTCACCGTTTTTGTTGCAACTTGTGAATCCGAAAATGAGCAAAATACTCATTAAGGCTAAAAACTTCGATTTGTTCATGATGTTTATGATTTGTAGGTCTTTAATACTCAAATGTTCCCAACCCGCTCTTGATAGTCAATCTCTTAGTTTGCGATGCCTCCACATGACCAATAATCTGGCTATCGATATTGAACTGCTTGGCAATAGAAATCATCTCATTGGCGGCCTTTTCGTTGGTGTAAATCTCCAAGCGGTGGCCCATGTTGAAGACCTTGTACATCTCGTGCCAGTCGGTGCCCGAGGCTGCTTGAATCATTCGGAACAAGGGCGGCAAGGCCAACATATTGTCTTTCACAATGTGCAGCTTGTCAACAAAATGCAGCACTTTGGTCTGCGCACCACCACTGCAATGGATGATTCCGTGGATCTGTTTGCGGAACTCCTTCAAAATCGGAATCATCAGCGGGGCGTAGGTGCGGGTGGGCGAGAGGATGAGCTTGCCCACGTCAACGCCTGGGACTTCGGTCGCGTCGGTGAGTTTGTGCGGACCGGAATAGACCAAGTTCTCAGGGATGCTGTGGTCGTAGCTTTCATCGTATTTCTCAGCCAGATAATGGTTCAGCATGTCGTGGCGGGCCGAGGTGAGGCCGTTGCTGCCCATGCCGCCGTTGTAGCTGTCCTCGTAGGTGGCTTGTCCGTAGGAGGCGAAGGCCACGATGACATCATTCGGCTGTATGTTGTTCTCAATCACTTCGTCACGACGGATGCGTGTCGTCACGGTGCTGTCGACGATGACTGTACGCACCAAGTCGCCCACATCGGCGGTTTCGCCACCGGTGAGGTAGATGCCGATGCCGAGTTTGCGCAACATCTCCAAGAAATGCTCCGTTCCGTTAATCAAGGCTGAAATCACCTCGCCCGGAATGAGGCTCTTGTTGCGCCCGATGGTGGAGGAGAGGAGCATGTTGTCGGTCGCGCCCACGCAGATGAGGTCGTCGGTGTTCATCACCACGGCGTCTTGCGCCACGCCTTCCCACACGCTCATGTCGCCGGTCTCTTTCCAATAGAGGTAGGCCAATGAGGATTTGGTTCCCGCGCCGTCGGCGTGCATGATGTTGCAATAAAGCGGGTCATGGCCGAGGATGTCGGGGATGATTTTGCAGAAAGCGTTGGGATACAAGCCCTTGTCGAGGTTCTTGATGGCGTTGTGGATGTCTTCCTTTTCGGCTGAAACGCCGCGTTGACTGTAGCGATTGTCCATGAGTTGGTTTTTCTTTGGGTCGGGCCCTTCGACAGGCTCAGGGACCCTTGTTTTTCGTGAAACCTAAGGTCCCTGAGCTTGTCGAAGGGCCGTTGGTTATTTGAATTTCAGTTTCTTGTCTTTAGTGTCAAACTCGAAGTTGCCGAGTTGCTTCATGTTCTTCTGTCCAATGACCCATTGCTCGACCATCCGTTTGACCACCTTACACTCCACGTTGTAGAGGGAGCGGCCTGCAATTCTCACCTCTTTGATAACAAAGACAGCGTCGTTGGCAATGCCGCCAGTGGTGAGGATTTTGTCTACTTCGCCCTTGAAGTCGTCGGCGGAGATGCGGCCGTTCTTCAGCATTTCCAAGGCGCGGCTTTCCGACACGCAGAAGTCGGCGTTTTGGCTGTAGGTGAAAGGCTCGTTGTAGCCGTCAACGTTGGCGAAGAAGGTGAAATAGCCTTTCTGAGTCACGGTGAAATGCTCGGTTTGATCTTCTTGCGGGTTGATGGCGATGTTGACCGTGCCGCCTTCCTTGATTTGTTCGCGAGGCACATAGTCCTTGCTCAAAATGCGGAACTCGGTGCGGCGGTTCATCTGGTGAGCGGCTTCCTTTACTTCGGTGTTAGGTAGCGAGTTGATGAAATCCTCGGTCAGCCTCGTGCCCGATTTGAAGGTATAGCCCTTCACGGTGATGTCGTTCTGGATAGTGCGCGGCACACGTTCACCATAGCCTTTTGCGGTCAAGCGCAACGGGTCAATGCCTCTGATAATCAGATAGTCAACCACGCTTTGGGCACGTTTTTGCGACAAAATGTCGTTGCGCTCGTCAGTGTCGCGGGCATCGGTGTGCGAAGCCAACTCAATCGTGATGGTCGGGTTGACTTGAAGCGTTTCAATCAGGCCTTGCAGCGAGTCCTCAAACTGCGGCTTCAGGTCCCATTTGCCCAAATCATAAAGGATGTCGGGCAGCATGATAGGCTCTTGCGGGATGGGTTCGATGTCGAAATCCTTCTCGATGTCCTTGCTGAATTCCAAGCCGATGGTCGTTTCTTGAGCGGTGAATGTGAAGTAGTTGTCCTTGTCGATGGTGATGTCGTAAGTCGTGTTCTTGTTGATTTGACTGTCGCTGAAGTTGAAGTAGCCCTTGTCGTTGGTGCGGGTAGAAAGATTGGAGCCGTCGCTGCCGACTAATCTGACGGTTGCATTGCTGACCAATTGCTTGGTTTTGGCATCCTTCACCGTGCCAGAGAAGGTGAACAGGATGGGAGGCTCCTCAAAATAATAGATGTTGTCCAAGCCACGGTTGTTGCCACGACTTGATGAGATGAAACCGCGTTCCTCGGTGGGGTGAAACACTATGCCGAAGTCGTCTCCAGTCGAATTGATAGGGTATTTCAGGTTGCGCGGCTCGCCCCATTCGCCTGCTGTGTCCATCGAACTGACGAAAATGTCCAAACCGCCCATGCCGCCATGACCGTCGGAGGCAAAATAGAGGACGGTGTCGTATCTCAGGAACGGAAACACCTCATTCCCAGCGGTATTGATGCGCTCGCCGAGGTTGAACGGGTGCTTGAAAGGCTCAGAAGCGTTGTCGCGCATGGCCACCCAAATGTCGTTGCCGCCAAAACCGCCTTTGCGCTCTGCGGCGAAATAGATGACCAATTCGTCATTCGTCAGCGTGGGGTGACCAATGATGTCTAATGTGTCGACACCAGCGATTTCCACGGGACGCGCCTCAGAGAAACTGCCGCCGCTCTTGCCAGCCACCATGATTTGGCAGCCGTTCTTTTTGTGGGCACCGTTTTGGCAACGGGTGAAGTACATTTTGGTGCATCTCTCGTTCATAAACGGTGTGCCTTCGCTGGCTGTGGTGTTCACATTTTCGCTCTCGTCGGCGAGTACGGGCGTGCTCCAGTCGCCTTTGCGGTCTTGCTTCGAGGTGAAGAAATCGGCAAACTCCTGTCCGGTGATGCCGTCTTTTTCTTTGCCCGTGGCCGCGTCGCGAGTGGAGGTGAAGATGATCTCGTTGTAGTTGTTGTTGAGCCAAGTGGCACAATAGTCGGAGTCCTTTGTGGAGTTGATTTTCTTCAATGGCGTGAGTTCATATTTCGACGGGTTCTCCATCCATTCTTGAATCGTCCGCGTGGTTTCCGCACCGAGAAGTCCACGCGGGTCTTCGGGCACCTTTTCGGCGTAGGTCTCATACATTTCGATGGCATCATTGAACTTTTCGTTCATCTTGTAGGTTTCAGCCAAATAGAGATACACTTCGGGGTGGGTGTTGGGGTACTCCGTTTTCAGCAGCCGTTTGTAGAAAGGCTCGGCGCGTTTGGTGAGGCCGATAAGTCGGTAGCACTCACCCATTTGGAAACTGATGCGGTTGCGCTCGTCCTTGTTGCGGCGCACCTTGCGGTAGGCTTTCTTGTAGCGGTCGGCGGCCTCGGTGTATTGTTTCCGCCCGAAGGCTAAGTCGGCGTTCTTGGCCGGATTTCTTCTTTGTGCGTAAAGGTCGCTGCTCATAAAAATGAACAGGGCCGACATGATGATTAGGAGGTATCTTTTCATAGACGTAAATTCTCTTTTTGCAAACGCGGAAAGGGCGTTTTTATTATTGGGCAAAGGTACAATAATTCGGGGAAACAAATAGTGCCATCAGAAAGAAAAATGATGTTTAGCCAATGGCGGTCGAAATTTCAATCAAATACTGTTTGATTTCACCATCAGTTGGAGGATTAACAATAATATAATCGACTTCTTCCGAGTAGTCAACATCTTCAAAATAGGACAATTGTGAGCGGAATAGTTTGTCCGAAAACAAATCACCATAGATTTCAATTGCTCTTTGGCTGATTTCGTCAATTGAAAACTTCTCTTTCAAAAGAAAATACAAATCCACATAGTCTTTCCATTTCGACCTTCTTCCTAATGCGTAAGCTTTCATTGCAGCAAGGTTCAACAATTCAGGCAACTTAATAATGTTGTCAAAGCTATTGTTAGCCTTGATTTGGAAAGGATATTGGAAGAAAGTGACTTTTACTTCGTTGACTACCAAGTTCATTTGGTCAGTGACGTTCCATGTGACAATGGAAGGAAACCCCGATGATTGAACTTTTTCAAGATTCTTTTTTCTGTTGAGCGGAGCGAACTTGAACAAGTCGAAGTCGATGGAACGCCGATGTCCGAGATAAAGGGCTATGGCGGTGCCTCCCACAAGGTAATATTCTCGCTTGAACTCTCCGATGAGAGGCAAGAGTTCAGTTTGCTTGCCGTTCAGGACTTCTTTGTGGAACATAACGGTTGAATACCAAGGTGAAAAAATTGTAAATCTGCGGGAAGTAGTTCAGTTTTTGTCTGCCTTTTGCTGCAAAGAAAACATCGGCTACTTTATCCATACCCATCAGGTTGAATAAGGCTTTCACATCGTCCATTGTGCCATAGTTCAGTATTGTTTCCACCAAAAGGCTGTCGCTAATATCTTTCTTTTTGGCTTCGGGTGTGTACCAAAACAAGGCAGCATGGTCGGCTATGTATTTTTCTCGCGTTGTCATGCTGCAAAGATACAAAAAACGGGCAGATAATAGACAAAAACTCCCAAAATAGTGAAGATTTCGGGAGTCTTTGCCAAGGATTCAGACTTCAATTATTGAATCTTGATGATTTGTTTCGTGGAGGTCACGCTTTCTCCAATCATCTGAATCAGATAAATTCCATTGGGTAGGTTGCTTATGTCGATGGTTTCTTGGTCATTGCCATTGGTGCTTTGGGTTAATAGCAATTGGCCAAAGGCATTGAAGACATTGACTTGTGCTGCCTCGTTACATTTGATGTTCACAATTCCTGTGGTTGGGTTTGGATAAATAACAGTCGCGAAGTCGTTGTTTTCTTTTATGCCGACCAGATTAGTGAAAGTGACATGAATATAGTGGTCAGCCGTCACATTGGTAAAAGTGTAGGAAGCCATTGCACCGACAGGATTGCCGTCGATATAAACCTCTTGAACTTCGTAATCCGAATCAGGTATCATGGAGAAGGATTGGTTGGCTCCATGTGCCACTGTAATTGTTCCCGAAGGTGTAATGATACCATTGGCGCCTGCGGTTGCATGAATGGTATGTGTGTTTTGGGCAAAGTTGGCCAACAAATTCCGATTGCCTGTTACCGTGAAACTATAACTGGCGTTTGTGGAAACCTGCGACCCGTTTTCCGTCCAATTCGTAAACGCATAACCATTGTTGGCTGAAGCGGTTACGGTACAAGTTTGTCCATAGGTATAACTACCTCCGCCCGAAATACTTCCGGCGTTGCTTGGATTGGCAGCCACTGTAACGGTATAGTTTTGTGCGTTAAAGTGTGCTGTATAAGTGGCGGACTCAGTAACCGTGAAACTATGGGTAGGATTGGTAGAAACCTGTGTGCCGTTTTTGGTCCATCTTTGGAAAGTGTAACCTGTGTTTGCTGTAGCAGTTAGCGTGCATGTTTCTCCATAATTATAACCACCACTGCCGGTTACTACACCTCCGTTAGTTGGGTCTGCAATGGCGGTAATAACATAGCCTTGCGTTGTGAAATGGGCGACGAGATTTCTGCTATTTGTGACGGTAAAGGTGTAATTGGGATTGGTAGAGACTTGCGTCCCGTTTTCCGTCCAATTGACGAAAGTGTAACCGCTGTTGGCTGTGGCACTTACTGTGCATGTTTGGCCTTGTTGATATGTGCCACTGCCTGTGACATTGCCGCCGTTGTTTGGACTGGCAGATACACTGATTGTGTATTGCTGCGGTTGGGCTTGGAAATTGGCGACCAAATTTCTGTTTCCAGTTACCGTAAAGGTGTAATTGGCATTGGTCGAAACTTGTGTCCCGTTTTCCGTCCAATTGACAAAAGTGTAGCCCGAATTTGCCGTGGCACTAACAGTGCAAGACTGACCTTGATTGTAGGTGCCTCCGCCTGAAACGATGCCGCCGTTGCTAGGATTGGCCGAAACTGAAATAGTGTAGTTATTAGTGTGTTGGGTTCGAGTTATGCCGACACTTAACAAATAAGTACCAATGTTACCCTCAAAGTAGGAAATGACATCGAAATAAACCGTTCCTCCGTCTATTACAGAGAAGTTGCCTGTCATTACATCATCATAGAATTCCGACCAATTCACTCCATCTGTTGAATAGGCAAACATGCCGTCCACCGAATAAGTGTTTCCATTGCCACTGTTAAATATAATGTACCCAATAATTGAGACTGCAAATATATTGAATTAATGTGAAACATC
>CAMVCZ010000034.1 GCA_947166105.1 uncultured Bacteroidales bacterium | reverse complement strand
GGCCAAAATCAAGGACATAAGCTCCACTACCTCCATTACTTGATACGTCATAGTTCATTTCAACACTAACTCCACAATGGTACATCAATGTGGCCACGGCTGTATTATTGCTAGTTACATTGTTTGGCATTGAAGACCATTGATATGTAGTGCTACTAAAATCTGCATATTGTGTTCCATATTCGGGATGATTTTCTGGAACGTAAGAATGAGAACCAAAACCATGCTCGGGATATGACCAGTATTTCATAATCTGAGCCATTGCTGTGGCTACACAACCTGTCACAGTTCTTTGGTTATAATAGTAGTCGAACGGACATAGTGCGTTATAATAAGGACTTTGACCCCATGTTGTTGCAATTAAAGGATACACTTGTGTTTCAGACCTAATTGGCAAATTTTGGCTCTGCCTCAAACATCCCCATTCAGTACGAATCTCTTCGGTGGCAATCACTCTCGTTTCAACTGCTGCTTGTATCTGTTCAGCATATCCATCAAGCCAGCCTTTCAGATTGGGCGGAAGATTTTCGGCGGCAAAGTTGTTGTCGTAGGAATAACCCAAAATAGGTGTAACGCAGTCATCCGCTGCAATGATGACAAATCCTTTGCCGTCTTCGTTATTGAAAATGTAAAACTCGGAATAGCCGCATTGCGGGGCAACATTCACGAAACGGGCATTCCCCATTTTCTTCTTGAATATTTTGTCGCCTCTCACGCCCATAATGTTGTTCTCTTTCCAGAAGTTTTGGGCAAGTTGTTTGGCTGTGGTTTCGTCAACGGGGTTGCCTAATAAGGGCAGGCTCATGGCCAAAATCAAGATAGATAATAAGTTACGTTTCATTTTTGTATGTGTTTAATGTTTGGTTATTTACACAAAAAAAGCGTGAACCTAACCGTTCCGCTTCTTGGAGGTGATTTGGCGTACCCGTACTACACGAAATCAGTTAAACTCACGCAAGCGTGAGCGTAACCTGACTTTTCGTAGTACTAAATCGCCAAATCTTTCCAAGAAAAAGAAATCAGTCAATGTGCTCTTTATGTGCCTCTTTTTCTACATATTTATTTCGTTTAGAATTGGTGCAAAGATAGTGTTTTTTTTATATGGTTTATTTCATCTTTGTTAAAAAACAGAATTTTTATTCTAATGCAACTAACATTTGTCGCTCGTTAATATTGGTTTCAATCTTACGGACAAATTCTTCTGATGGAAACAGCAGTTGCATAAGCATGTCGAAGTCGTGTTGGTTGGTAGGAGCGACACCTTTATAAAGTGTTTCTTGACTATTGATGCAAAGAACTCGCATGTCAATTGGATAATTGTTCAAGAATGCCTGATAGAACTCTATCCAAATTTCACCGTAGTTTTCATGGAAAAAGCCGTGTGCAATGCAAACACCTAAATCTTTCTCGTCTATTATAAAACCATACACCCTAAAGGCCTTCTCCAAATTGAAAAAGTTGTCTATGCTGGGAATGTTTTCCATAATATTGATTTTTAAAAGGTCTTATCCTTTGGGACAAATATTGACATCTCAACGCAATTGATTTTGGCCGCTTTGGCAATGGCCTCGTCTTCTTCGATATTTTTCTTTTGATAAACGGCGAAATCCTTTATTAATTCAATTAATTCTTTGCTGCTATAGTAAGAGAAGATGTCATTTACATGAATGTTTTCTAATGCTGCTTCATCCCTTTGCTCTTCTATCCATTCTTGGTAGTCTATGGTTAAACGGTTGAATTCATAGAACTCGATTTTCTCTTTCGTTTCATCAATCTTTTTGATGACGATAGTTCTTATGTTGCCTTTTGTGTCAACCATTATTGAAGGTTCGTTGTTTGATTGTTCAATCTTTTTGATGATTTCTTCTATTGTCATAATTTCTGTATTGTTGAGTGTCTATTATATGTTTGTCTTATTTGGTTATCATTCCACCAACTCAAATTGCCCTTTCAATGCCTCTATTTCAGTAAAATAAGGACTATCAGTAGCCTCAAACTCACCACAATAAATATCGTAAGGGTCAATGTCAAACTGCGTACCCCAATGGATTTCGTAGGTGTCTATCTCAAACTGCTGGAACAGCGTTTTGTCAATGTATTTGTGGATGGAAGGATGCGGGCTTTTTGAGATAAAACTATAGAAATCGGCCAGCCGCAATTGGCCGTCGTCAAAGGTGATCAATACCTTGTAGTCACCTGCATATTCCGCTTTTACAATCCTATACATTGGCATAACACTTATGTAATGCTTGGCATAGCAACCTTAATGATTACAAGTGCAAAGATAGGCATATTTCTGAACGATAGCAATAATGGCAACAAAAAAATTCCGCCGTCACCAGCGGGATTTTGTTCTAATAATCAGGATTGTTCCTTTTCCGCTCCATCCGAATCCGGCAACATCTGTACATCAGCATCTTGTGTCTCTATCGGTTTGATGTAGTCGGAGGCACGCTCCGGCGAAACTACGGAGCGACCGAGGCGGCTTTCAATGTCAGCCCTTGCATTGCGAGCCACTTCGCCTCCTTCTTGCGCGGTATTGCTGGTTTGCGCCATCCCTTTTGGGTTACGTTGACGCGACAATTCTGTGGTGGTAACTTCGGCAAGGGTGTTCAAAGCCAACTCCACGTTGGTCATATTGTCGCGCAGGTTCTCTTTGGTCAGGCCTTTATATCGTTTGTACTCTCCAGTGGTCATGCCGCTCCACGCCTTGGTGAGCACGTTGGTTAGGATGGCGAAGTCATTGGGCTCGTGAATGCCTGAGCGATACCACTCGTCGGTCAGTTCCTTGCGCATTTCTATAGACCTCATTCGTTCATTAATCCAGCGGTCGCTATAACCTTGGCGTCGATAGTCCTCAACGGCCATCTGGAAGGTCAGTTCGGGGTCAATCATCTGGTCTACACGCTGGGCACCCACCTCAGCAAGCCATCGTTTCACAGGCTCGGCTTTTTTGGACGGGATAGATTGGATGAGACGGAAAATCTGCTCTAAATCAGCCACGTCGGTCATGCGTTGCTTGCCATCGGCTGCGGGCAATTTCAACTGGTAACAATTTGTTACCGTTTCGTTACCCTCTTTTATCAGTCTACCTTTCAGCACTTTCCAATATTTTCGTGCTGTTTGATAGTCGGCACTATCGGTTAATACTTGCACTATATCCACTACTGCGAAATAATACTTTTCCTGTTCCTCGTCCCAAACGATGCGGACTTTTTTCTCGTCAAAGAGTTTTATAGCTGTCTGTTGAGTCATTTTTGTTCAGAATTTATACAGGGCAAAAATAAGGAGAATACAGAAAAAACCAAAGGAAAAACAAAAAAATCCCGCCGTCACCAGCGGGATTCTTTGCAAGCAGTTTAGAAGGTTAATATGATGTTAAATCATTTCTTCTTTGAAGTGTTGTCTTGGGCAATCTCCTTGTCTTTCTTGTCGCCTTTCATCAGCGCGTAGGCAAACGGCGACGACAGGAACACTGACGAGAACGTACCAGCCAACACACCGACCAACAGGGCGAAGATGAAGCCACGGATGGTATCGCCGCCGAAGATGAAGATAGCGAGCAACACGACCAAGGTAGAACCGGAGGTGTTGAACGAGCGGGTCAAGGTGCTGTTCACGGCATTGACCATGTTCTCCTTCCACGAGGACTTCGGGTGCAGGTTGACGTTCTCACGGATACGGTCGAAGATAACCACCGTAGCGTTGATGGAGTAACCGATGACGGTCAGCACGGCGGCGATGAAGCTCTGATCGACTTCCATAGTGAAGGGCAGCACATTGTAGAACAAGGAATACAAACCCAACACGATAATGGTGTCTTGTGCCAATGCCATGATGGAGGCCACACCGTATTGCCATTTTTTGAATCGGATGGCGATGTAGCAGAACATCAAGGCCAAGGCCACGATGATGGCGATGATGGACTTGCGGGTCACGTCGCTGGCGATGGTGGCACCCACTTTCTGCGTGCTCAAGATGCCAACGGTTTCGTCTTCAGATGAGAACTGATTCATCGTCAGGTTGTTGCCGTAAAGGCCTTTCAGGTTGTCGTAAAGAATGACTTGGATGACAGAGTCAACAGCGGGGCTGTCGTTGTTGATCAAGAACTTGGTCGTGATTTTCACTTGGCCGTTGGTGCCGTAGGTCTTCACTTCAGGCGTCGACCAGTCTTCCACTTCTTGGTCTTCTCTCATTTCGAGGGCACTGTGGATGGCGTTCTTGTTGATGTTGACATCAGCCAAGGCTTCACGCACGGTTTCAACCTTCATGCTCGGGTCGTCGAATTGCACAACATAGTTACGACCACCCTTGAAGTCGATGCCGAGGTTCAAACCACGGATGGCGAGAGAACCCAAACTGACCACCATGAAGCAGATGCAGATGATGAACGAAGTCTTGCGGATGCCGATGAAGTCGTAGTGCTTGTCTTGCAAGAAGTTGCGAGTCCATTCGGTGGAGAAGCTGATTTCTTTGTCCTTGCTCAGCATACGGTCGAAGATCAGGCGGCTGATGAAGATGGAGGTGAACAAGGAGGTGAGGATACCGATGCAGAGGGTGACGGCGAAACTGTGGACAGGACCCGTACCCAAAACGATGAGGATGATACCCGTAATCAAGGTGGTGACGTTACCGTCGATGATGGCCGAATAGGCGTTTTTGTAACCGTCGGCGATGGCGAGCTTGATGCCCTTGCCAGCCTTCACTTCTTCCTTGATACGCTCGAAGATAATCACGTTGGAGTCAACAGCCATACCCAAGGTCAACACGATACCAGCGATGCCAGGCAGGGTCAGCACGGAGCCGAGGCAAGCCAACACACCGAACAGGAAGAACACATTGACCAACAAGGCGATGTCGGCCACGGTACCGGCCTTCTTGTAGAAAAACACCATGTAGACCAGCACGAGGATGAAGGCGAACACCATCGACCACATACCTTTTTGCACGGCTTCCTTACCGAGTGAAGGACCAACAACTTGTTCCTCAAGGATTCTTGCAGGAGCGGGCAGCTTACCGGCCTTCAAAATGTTGGCCAAGTCTTGTGCCTCTTCGATGGTCATGCCGCCACCGCTGATGGAGGAACGGCCATTCGGAATCTCGCCATTGACCACGGGGAAGGAATACACATAATCGTCGAGGACGATGGCAATTTGCTTGCCGATGTTCTCGCCGGTGAGTCGCTTCCAAGCCTTGGCACCTTCGGGGTTCATTTGGATGGTGACTTCCACTTGGTTGCCTTGGCCGTAGTCCTGACGGGCGTCGGTAATGACTTCGCCACCGAGGGCGCACTTGTTGTCGCGCGACATCTTCAGGGCAACGAGGTCAAGCATTTCGACCTTTTCGCCATTTTGTCCGTCGTATGTTTCAGGCTTCACCGACCATGCCAACTTGAGGTTGCGCGGGAAAATACCCTTGGCCTCGGCTAACATTTGGTTGATGTCGGCGGTGTCTTTCACTTGGGCCATACCCACACGGGCCGATGAACCATAGAGGCCACCCATGTTGAGCTTGTAAATCAAGGGGTGAAGGGCAGCAAATTGGTTTTCGTCTTCAGGCTCGGCCACTTCTTCTTCGGTTTGGCTTTCGGCGAGTTCGTTGAGGAGGTCGCCTGCTTGGGCGGCACTGTCGGCCACAACAGCGTCAGTGGCTTCGGCAACGGCTTCGCCTTCAGCGTTTTCGGTCACGGCAGGCTCTTCAGCCTTGGTTTCACCCAAAGAGTTCTTGGCTTTGCGGGTTTGGGCAACCTTGTTGTCGGCCTCGATGAAGAATTGTTGCACCTCAGAAAGGTTGTAGGTCTCCCAGAACTCGAGTTGTGCGGTTCCTTGGAGGAGTTTGCGCACACGCTTCGGGTCTTTGATACCGGGCAGTTCGACGAGGATACGGCCCGAGTTCTCCATCTTCTGGATGTTGGGCTGGGCCACGCCGAAACGGTCGATACGGGTGCCGAGGATTTGGTAGGAACGGTCGATGGCACCGTCGCTTTCGCTCTTCAAAACCTTCAGCACGTCGCTGTTGGAAGAGTTGACGGTGATGCCTTTGTCCTTGAATTCATAAAGGAAAATGGAAGCAAGACGGGCGTTGGGGTCCACTTCTTCGTAGGCTTGACCGAACAGGGTGACGAAGTCGCCCTTGCTCTCTTCCTGCCTCTTGGTGGCCAATTCCATAGCCTGCAAGAAGGTGGGGTCTTGAGAGTCGCCTGACAGGGCCTTTACGATGTCTTTCACCGAGACTTCAAGGGTGACGTTCATGCCGCCCTTCAAGTCAAGACCTAAATTGATTTCTCTTTCTTTCGCATCGCGATAGGTGAACTTCTTGAATAACAAGTTGTACACATTCGTGTTGCTGACCGAGTCCAAAAAATAAGTTTCCTTCTCGTCTTTGAGAAGATTGAACTGTGACTCGTTTCCGTTTGCAAGTTTCGTAGCCTCTGCCTCAGCAAACTTCTCTGCCTTCTTTTCGACTCTCTTCGTCACCAAAGTGAACGAGAGCTGGTAGAGAAAGATGAGCGCGAAGATAATGGCTATCGTCCTAATTGCTCCTTTGTTTTGCATTGTAAAACTAATTTAATTATTTGACTTTTAATTTGTTAAATTTCCAACAATATAATTTTTACCCTATTTTGAGCCTGCAAAGATAAGGAATATTTCTATTTATATTTCAACCACTTGAAAATTTCCTTATAAGTGAGTTTTTTTCCGTACATCAAAATGCCTGTCCGATAGATTTTGGCCGCAATCCATGTCATCAGCACGAAAGTGACGGCCAACAGCACCACCGAAACCACGATTTGCCAAATGGGAACGCCAAACGGAATCCTGACCATCATCGAGATAGGGGATGTGAATGGAATCATTGATAACCAAACAGATAGGCTGCTGTCGGGGTTGTTGACGATGTAGAACGAACTAATGATGGCAACAATGAGCGGAACGGTGATGGGTAATGTAAATTGCTGTGAATCAGTATTGTTATCGACCAACGAGCCAACGGCGGCATACAAGGTGGCATAAAGCAGGTAGCCCAAAATGAAGAAAATGAGGAAAGTGGTGATGATGGTGCCGAAGTCGATGGAATGGGCGATTTGCACGATGTTTTGCACCGTTTCGTTGCTCATGATATCGTTGGAAGTGATTTCCTGCGCCATCACCGTGCCTTGCGACAACATTTCCGGGTTGCTCAGGCCAATGTAGGCGGAAAAGCCCACATACAGCACGCCCGTCAGCAGAATCCACATCACAAACTGGGTGAGCGCGACCAAAGAAACGCCGATGACTTTGCCCATCATCAGTTGGAAGGGCTTCACCGAACTGATGATGACCTCGATGATGCGGTTGGTTTTTTCCTCAATCACGCCCTGCATCACTTGGCCGCCGAAAATCATGATGAAGAAGTAGATGAGCATGGCGAGAATCATGCCGAGCGAGAACTGCACTTTTGTGAAGGTTTCCTTTTCGTTGCCGTTTTCGTCCATGCGCATGACTTGCAGGTTGACATCGGTTTTGACCGCGCTGACGATTTCAGGGTCAACGCCTTTGGCCATCAGTTTTTGGTCCTCGATTTCCTTTTGCATCACGCCGCTGATGTAGGTTTCCACTTCCATCGGCACTTGTCGGATGCTGTAAACCACTGCATTGGAAGGGATGTTGAGTTGGGTGGGCGGCACATAGAGCGCCATGTCGAACACGCCGTTTTTCACCATATCCTTCACAGAGTCAATCGGTTGTCCAGGCATGAGGATAAAGGTGTGGTCCTTGTTATTGGTGAAACGGTCCTCAAACCAGTGGCTCTCGTCGACGATGGCCACGCGCAGGTGGTCGGTGCTCGAGTTGAGGGCGAGCATGATGGGGATGATGTAGATGGCGGCCATCAAAATAGGCCCTAAGAAGGTCAGTATGAGGAAACTGCGTTTGCGCACGCGCGTCAAATACTCGCGCTTGATGATGAGTCCGATCTTGTTCATGCGGCTTGGTTTTTGGATTGCACTTCTTGGATGAAAATGTCGTTCATCGAGGGCAGCACTTCCTTGAACGAAACGAGTTGCCCGACTTGCAGCAACTGCCCGAGCAATTCATTGGGCGATTCGCTGAAAAGGGTCAGTTTGGTTTCGTCGTGAAGGTCGGTGTGTTCCACCTTTATATTATTATAGGTGTCGGCGACGGCCATCACCTTGTTGAAGTCGTCGCAGCGCACGATGATTTCCCTTTCGTGGGTGTCGTGTTGCCGCTTGATGTCGCCGACCTTGCCTTGCAGGATGCTTTTTCCGTGATTGATTAAGGTGATGCTGTCGCAAAGTTCCTCGACGGAGGCCATGTTGTGGGTGGAAAGCAGTATGGTTGCGCCCTTGTCGCGCAGTTCGAGGATGGCTTCCTTCAAGAGGTTGGCATTGATGGGGTCGAAGCCACTGAAAGGCTCGTCGAAGATGAGGATTTCCGGCTCGTGGATGATGGTGGTGACGAACTGGATTTTCTGCTGCATACCTTTCGAGAGTTCCTCGACTTTCTTGTCCCACCAGCCTCCGATTTCAAACTTGTCGAACCACATTTTCAGGCGTTTTTGCGCCTCGGCTTTCTTTATGCCTTTAAGTTCAGCCAAATAGATGGCCTGCTCGCCGACTTTCATTTTCTTGTAAAGGCCGCGCTCTTCGGGCAGGTAGCCGATGCGGGCGATGTGCTTTTGGCAAAGTTTCTCGCCGTTAATTAGCACTTGACCCGAGTCGGGGGCGGTGATTTGGTTGAGGATGCGGATGAGGGTGGTCTTGCCCGCGCCGTTAGGACCCAAAAGGCCGTATATGCAACGCTCTGGAATCTCGATGCACATACGGTCTAAGGCGGTGTGGTCGGCGTATCGCTTTGTGACCTCGTTGACGGATATTTTGGTCATGTTTAGTTAAAGTAATCCTTGATCTTACTGAAAAAACTCTTCTCCTCGGCGGTGGGGTTGGGCCTGAAGTTCTCCGATTGGGAGAGTTGCTGCAACAGTTCCTCCTCTTTCTTGTTGAACTTCTTCGGAATCCAAACGTTCACGTTGACGAGCATGTCGCCCATGCCGTAACCATTGACCACGGGCAGGCCTTTGCCTCTCAGCCTCAACACCTTGCCACTTTGAGTGCCGGGGGCGATTTTCACCCTCACCTTACCATCGACGGTGGGCACTTCGGCCTGTGTTCCCATGATGGCTTCGGGGATGGTGATGAACAGGTTGTAAATCAAGGTGCTTTCATCTCGCTCGAAGTCGGGATGGGCTTCCTCCTCGATGAGTACGAGCAAGTCGCCGTTGATGCCGTTGTGCGGACCGGCGTTGCCCTTGCCTCGCACGGTGAGTTGCATTCCTTCACCCACGCCGGCAGGGATGTCGATGTCGATGATTTCCTCGCCTTTCATAATGCCTTCACCGCCGCAGTGGGTGCATTTCTTCTTGATGACGGTACCTTGTCCGCCGCAAGTGGGGCATACCGAGGCGGTCTGCATTTGGCCAAAGAAGGAGTTGACGGTTTGCACCACCTGACCGCGACCGTGGCAGGTTGGACAGGTTTCGGTGGAGCCGTCCTCGGAGCCGCTGCCGTGGCAATGCGTGCAGGTCACATACTTGCTGACCTTTATTTTTTTCTTTGCGCCGTGGGCAATCTCTGACAGGTTGAGTTTCACCTTCACGCGCAGGTTGGAGCCGCGCTGCTTGACCGTGCCGCCACGACCGCCACCTCCACCAAAACTGCTGAAGCTGAAGCCGCCGCGACCTCCACCGAAGTCGAAGCCGCGCCCAAATACGCTGTTCAGGATGTCGTTCAGGTCGAAGTCGGCAAAACCGCCGAAGCCGCCGCCTGCCGAGCCGCCGTCCATGCCAGCGAAGCCGAATTGGTCGTAACGCGCCTTCTTGTTGGCATCGCTTAACACGGAATAGGCCTCCGAGGCTTCCTTGAAGTTCTCCTCGGCGGTCTTTTTCTCGGCGTCGGTGCCGTTCACCCACTTGTCGGGATGCCATTTGAGCGCGGCCTTACGGTACGCGCTCTTTATCTCGTCGGGCGTGGAGTTTTTGTTCACCCCAAGCACCTCGTAGTAATCTCTTTTTTGTTTGTCTGCCATTATATTAGTTTCCTTTCTTCATTTACTATCTTTCTTTTTTCGTCCGGCAGGCCCCGTTGTTGGCAAAGCCCAGTCTGCTATCGTATCAGTTACCGACGACCACTCTCGCAAATCGTATCACCTTGCCATTCAGCTTGTAGCCTTTCTGAATGACATCCAAAACCTTGCCCTTCTTGTCTTCTTCGGGGGCAGGAATCATAGTGAGGGCTTCATGCTCGTCGGTGTTGAACTCGGCGTTCATCGCCTCGATTTCCTCCAAGCCTTTCTTCTTCAAGGTGTCTCTCAACTTGTTGAAAATCAATGTGACGCCTTGCAGGTCGGCCTCGTTGCCGTTCTTTTCCATGTTTTGCAAGGCACGCTCGAAGTCGTCAAGCACGGGCAAAATGTCCTTGATGACGTTTTCCGAAGCTGTGGCCATCAGGTCCAATTTTTCCTTGGCCGTGCGCTTGCGGTGGTTGTCGAACTCCGAGAACAGTCGCAAGTATTTGTCGTTCAGTTCGGCATACTTGGCCTTTTCCTCTTCCAAAGCCTTTTCAGCCGCATGACGGATCTTGAACCGCTTTGACTTTTTGTCCGAAACCTTGTCAGCGGCTTCTTCCTTTTTCTCGTTGGCGGCTTGATCTTCGGTGGGTTCTTGCTTGTTCTCCATGTCGGGATTGACGGTGTCTTTCAAGGCATCGTCCTGATTCTTAACGTTTTCGTTTTCTTCCATGATATGTGTTGTTTTTACTATTTTTTCATTTTGCCGCAAGCCATATCAAAACCTTTGCCAAACGTCGGGTTTTGACAAAATGGCAGGGGAGGGAATTGTTTAATGCTCAAACGCCTTCGCCATCATCTCCTGTTCCTCGCGGGGAATGTGGTACAGCGTAGCCCAAGTGCGCCAACGGGCAACGGCTTCTTTCGTTTGTTCAATCATTTGGCTAGCGTTGGCCTTTGAAATGCCCGCGTAGGGTGCCACTTCCAAGGCAAGGGCGAAGTCAAGGGCGTTGTCGTGCTCGTTGATGTTCAGGCTCAGACCATCGCCATATTCTTGCGGATTGAGGTCGTAGGCGGGCGAGAGCGTCCAACCTTGTGGGGTGAGCAGAAAACCGTGGTTTCGCAGATGGTCGTCGCAGTTGGAAACGGCGATGCTGAAAACGATGCGCCGCCAAAGCTCAGCGAGGTTGTCCTCGACGCGGCAACAATTGCGACCAATCCATTCGAACAGTTCCAAATAGCTGCATCCGTCCGTGTCGCCGTCGGTATAGCCGAGCATGGTCATCGCGGAGGAGAAATGGATGCGCCTGCCTTGCCCATCGCGGTCGAAACGCCGCGTGAGGAAGGTGGCATGGGCGTTGTTCAAAGTCTTTGCCTCAAATGGGGCAACTTGTATGTGGCATTGCTTGGCCAAGTTCATGGTTACGGCCTCCCATGCGCCAGTGTCCTTTTTGTCGCGCCGGCTGGGAAACTTGGCAATCCAAAGGTGGCCGTCGGTGTCTTTCACATTGGCTTTGGGGCGGGCACCGCCGAGCGACGAGCCGGGAGCCAAGATTATCTGCAACCATCGGCTGACATCTGCCTCGCCGTCTTGCTCCAACTGCCATGCGGCATTTTCCAATTCGCGCAGTGAGGTAAACGGCGGCGTGCTGTATTCGGGATCGTTGTCCAAGAAATCGCCGTTGGGAGTCAATTTCATGCGCAGGGCACCCATGCGGCTCTCGTCGAAAACGCCCAAGAGATAGTCGCTTTCTTGGAGGTTGCGTCGTGGCCGTTGTTCCGCGCGGGCGCGATAGCCTTCGCGACGGTCGAGAAGGACACGCCCCCAGCGGTCGGGCGACGAATCGAGGAAAAGGCCGAAGTTGTTCTTGCTTTCGGGAAGGTATTGCCGCCCCGAAAAGAGTTGCAAGTCAGGGTCCAACAAGTGGCAACGGCTGTCGCGAAGCCAGTCGTCGGCAAACTCGAAGGAAAACACCTCGCGACCGCGCACCTGCTGCGCCGAAAGCACTCCGACCAAGGTTGGGGCTTCGGTAAAGGCATCGTCGAAATAAACATAAATCTCTTTGTTCATGGTTTCAGTCGTTCAAAGGTGACTTTTTCGAGGCACGGTGCGGTGTGGTCAAGCCGATGTCCTGCAACTTGCGACCCAACACGTCATCACGGGCGATGAGGAGCAGGTCGTCTTGCAGGCCAAGGACGATGAGCACGCGGAAATACATCCCGATGGCCACGCCTTCGTCGCCGCGTTCAATCTTTATCAAGGTGTTGCGTGAAATGCCGGCGCGCTCGGCCACTTGTTCTGACGACAAGTCGCGGCGCAACCTCGCGAGGCGGATGTTCTCGCCAAGGGTCTGCAACATCCTTTCTTGTTTGGGCAATAAAGGTCTTTTCATTTCTATAATGTTCAAAATTCTGTGCAAAAATACGGCTTTTTGTTAGAATAGAAGAACATTATGAGAAAAAAGTTTACATCCTCTCAATCTCCGCCCCAAGCGCGTTCAATCTTTGGTCGATATATTGATACCCGCGCTCGATTTGGTCGCTGTTGTCGATGATGCTGGTGCCGTTGGCGGAGAGGGCGGCGATGAGCAGGGCCACGCCGGCGCGGATGTCGGGCGAGGCCATGCGGATGCCGCGTAGGGCATGGCTGTGGTCGAGGCCGATGACGTTGGCGCGGTGCGGGTCGCAGAGGATGATTTGCGCGCCCATGTCGATGAGCTTGTCGACGAAAAACAGGCGGCTCTCGAACATCTTCTGGTGGATGAGCACGGTGCCTTTGGCTTGCGTGGCTACCACCAAAACAATGCTGATGAGGTCGGGTGTGAAGCCGGGCCAGGGCGCGTCGGCCACGGTAAGGATGCTTCCGTCCATGAAAGTTTGCACCTCGTAATGTTCCTGCGCGGGAATGAAGATGTCGTCGCCACGGTATTCCATTTGGATGCCCAACCGGCGGAAAACATCAGGAATGATGCCCAGTTGCTCAATGCCCGCGTCCTTGATGGTGATTTCGCTGCCCGTCATGGCGGCCATGCCGATGAAGCTGCCCACCTCAATCATGTCGGCAAGGAGGGTGTGGTCGGTGCCGTGTAGTTTTGTCACGCCATTGATGGTCAAGAGGTTGGAACCAACGCCCTTGATGTCGGCGCCCATGCTGTTGAGCATGGTGCAGAGCTGAACGAGGTAAGGCTCGCAGGCAGCATTGAAAATCGTGGTGGTACCTTGGGCCATCACTGCGGCCATCACGATGTTGGCGGTGCCGGTTACTGAGGCTTCGTCGAGGAGCATGTAGCAGCCTTTCAGTCCGCCTTTTTGCACGCCTACTTTATAGGTGTCGAAGTCGAAGATGGCGCCGAGTTTCTGCAAGCCGATGACGTGGGTGTCCAAGCGGCGACGCCCGATTTTGTCGCCGCCGGGCTTGGGCATGAAGGCCCTGCCGAAGCGGGCCAGCATGGGACCAGTCATCATCACGCTGCCGCGCAGCTTCGAGGCGGTGCTTTGGTAGGCTTCTTCATCGAAATAGCTGAAGTTGACCGACTTGGCCTGCAAGATGATGTCGTGGCGCGTGGGGCGCTCAATCGTCACGCCCATGCCTTCCAGAAGGGCAATCAGGTTGTTGATGTCGAGGATGTCGGGCAGGTTGTGGATGGTGACTTTCTCGTCGGTGAGCAGGCAGGCACAAAGGATTTGCATGGCTTCGTTTTTTGCGCCTTGCGGGATGATTTCGCCATGAAGCGTGTTGCCGCCTTTTATCTTTAGTGATGCCATATTTTTTTGAGCTTTAAGCAGTAAGCAATAAGCAGTAAGCTTGTTTGAACCGTGTTTTTGAGCTTTGAGCTTTAGCTGTAAGTTGCTTATGGCTTACGGCTTACAGCTTAGAGCCAAACTACACCTTTCCCATCTGTTGCATCCTCAGCTTATACGCCGGGTTGTTCGGGTTGTTCATGTTGGCCTTCAGGTTCGGCACCTTCTTTTTCTTCTTCTTGCCTTGCTGTTGCTGCTGCTGTTGGGGCTTTTGCCTGATTTTGCCGAGGATGTCGCCGTTCTGGTTCTGTTTCGATATTTCGCCGATGACGAGTCGCCCTTTGGAGATGTTTTTCAGGTCGTCGAGGATGACTTGGTCGTTCACCACGCTCTTGTTCCACTCGATATAATTGCGTTTCATTTGGCCAGCCAGCGAGTAGGCGAGGGCCTCGCGCACTTCGTCGTTCTCTTCCTTCGAGGCGGCCTCAATCATCTTGATAAGGTATTGGCCATAGTGACCGTATTTGATGTCATTGTTTTGGTAGCCAATATGTTGGGGCTTTTTCTGTTGTGCCAAAGGGGTGGGTGGTGCGTAGGGACTTTCCACATCGAGGTTGTAGCCCGAAATCATGTAGAGGTGGTCCCAAAGTTTGTGCTCGAAGTCGCTCGACTGCCTGATGTTCGGGTTCATCTGCACCATCACGCTGATGATGTATTTGGCGGCTTCGGTGCGCTGCTGCCTGTCTTCAATCTCAGGCAGTTTCTTGATCATTTCCTGAATACAACGACCGTATTCGGGAATCACAATCTGCTCTTTCTCAGTATTGTAGGTTAATCCGATTTTGTCCATCTTGTCTTAAAATTTTTGCAAAGGTACGGAAAAATATCCACACCAAGAAGTGTATATCAAAAAAAGCTGCACCGCAAGTTGCGGCACAGCTTTCTTAGGTTTTGAGCGTTTAATGGTTTAGTTCTCCTTCTTTCTCTTCGTCATGGCGTAGGCCGCGCCAAAGCCGACGAGCAGCAAGGCGCCACCGCCCAGGGGAGCGGGGGGATCGGTGGGATCTGGCCCGGGATCCAAGTCGGAGTCGCCGTTCAAGTTACCGCCGTGTACGGGCAAGAAGAATGGGGCCCAGGAGGGCGAATTCCTGTCGTAACTAGAATGCCCGATTTCTCCCCGATTGAAGAGGCCACCGCCTGCCTGCTGCGCGAGGGCCGTCATGCCCAGTACGAGGACGAGTGCTATTGTCATTATTTGCTTTTTCATTGTATATCGTTGTTTAGTTGTTGATTGATTTGTTGTTTTGTTTTGCGGTAAGCTGTAAGCAGTAAGCAGTAAGCAGTAGGCAGTAGGCAGTTTGGTGTCAACCGAGCTAATGGCTAATGGCTTATAGCTTATAGCTCCATCTTATTCCACCACAATCTTCTGGACCTTCACGTCGTGGCCGTTGCTGAGGCGCACCACATACACGCCTGCGCTCAGGCCGAGGCTCTTGCCGTAGCCGTCGCGGATGGTTTCGGTGCTCAGGACGCGGCCGGCCACGTCCATCACTTGCAGGATGGCCTCGCCGCTGTTGTTGACCATGAGTTGGCCGTTGCTGACGAAGGCGAAGTTGTCGGCGATGTCGTTGGTGGCTTCTTCGGCAAACACGAGCTTGAAGCGCGTGGCGTAGGGGCAGTCGTTGGCGTCGAAGCTGTACTTGGGCGTGCGGAGCAGGTCGATGTCGGCGCCGGTGGCGTTGTCAACCAGGTGCAGGTAGCATATAGGCATAGTTATTGCCAACTTCATCCTTTTCAAAATCAGTGGAATATGTGGAAAATCGTTCCACTCAAGAATTTGGGGATTATCCAAAACTGCTCCGTGGGAGTTTTCTTTGATGCGGTTTTTGGAAATGGCCGTTTTTATTCGAGAAGCCCGTTGTCGTCGAGGATTTGCAGCATCTCGGCTTATATCATCTTGCCGAATCTTCCATTATCTGGGCAATCATGACATCACGGAAACCGACATCGAATGGTTTTTCCAAATCCCATTCCTTCTTTGTTAGCCGTGTGAAGCCATGGCCGTCAAGTCGTGCAACGACAAAGATTCCATCAAGCATCGTTCTGTCGAGCGACTGCTCAAAGCGTCTCATTTTTTTGTCAAGGGTATCGAAGTCCATAAGTAAAATCTTATTGTTCCAAGAACTCATACGGCGCCGTCACGGTTGATCAAAAGGTCGATAATGACATTGGTGTCAACAAGATAATGCTTCATACGTCATAGCGTGTTGACAGTTCTTTCTTGTAATCGAAATCCTCTGGGGCTTTTGCTATGCCGCGAAGTCGCTGCGAAAGCGGCTTTGTGCTCTTTGTGGGCATCTGTTGCTTTGCGGCAAATCCGATAATGATGATGTCCATTTGTCGCTGCAACCACTGTTCTAAAGCAGCTTCGTCAGGGAATGCAGGACGTATGGTTTCCATTAGCGTGTCGTTTATGGATATGTTATAGGTGCACATTTATTTGTGTTTAAGAAACTGAATGCAAAAATACACAATTATTTCAATATCGCCAGTTTCGCGAATTTCAGCATGAGCATTTTCACGCCGCCTGCGTCGAAGTTGACTGAGGCCTTCTTGTTGGCCCCTGCGCCTTCGATGCTCAGGATGGTGCCTGCGCCGAACTTGGCGTGCATCACGCGCATGCCTTCCTGTAGCAAATCAGGGTTGGAGGGCTGGAAGTCTTGCGGAATCGGGGCCGGACTTGCAGCGGGCCTGTTGGTGGGCGTGTTCTCGATTTTGCGGAAACCGTGTTGCTGTGGCTCGGTGATGGGTCTGCCAAAGGTTCGCCCGCCAAAGGGACGGTGTCCGCCTATTTGTGAAGTGCCTCTGAACGAGGCCTTTTGTGTCTGTTCGATGAGACTTGGGTCAATCTCGTCAACGAAGCGCGAGCGCTCGCTGAGGGTGAGGTTGCCGTAGCGGTAGCGTTGCTCGGCGTAGCTCAAAGTCAATTTGGTCATGGCGCGGGTGACGGCCACGTAGAACAGTCGGCGTTCCTCTTCCAATTCTTCGCGGGTGCTGAGGCTGAGGATGCCGGGGAAGAGGTTCTCTTCCATGCCGACGACGTAGACGTAGGGAAACTCCAGCCCCTTGGCCGAGTGGATAGTCATCAGGCTGACGAAGTCGTCGTTGCCGTCGTCTTTCTTCATCTCGGCGTCGGTGAGCAGGGCCACGTCTTCCATGAACTGCACCAAGTCGACGCGGGCGGTCTCGCCTGTGGTTTCGTCCACCTGCCGGTCGCTGAACTCCATGATGGCGTTGAGCAGTTCCTCCACGTTCTCGACCCTCGAAACGCCCTCGGGCGAGTCGTCTTCCTTCAAGACCTTGATTAACCCTATCGTGTTGGTGATGTGTTTGGCCAGCTCAAAGGCATTCATCTTGGCTTGCAGGCTCTGGAAGCTCTTGATCATCACCATGAAGTCGCGGAACTTGTTGACCGTGCCCATGTTGAAGTCTTGTGGGAAAATGTTGCTTTCCAAACATTTCCAGATGCTGCTGCGTTGCTCGTTGGCCGTGACCATCATGCGCTCGATGCTGGTCTTGCCGATGCCACGGGCGGGGTAGTTGACGATGCGCAGCAATGCCTGCTCGTCCTCGGGGTTGATGACGACGCGGAAATAGGCCAGCAGGTCCTTGATTTCCTTGCGGTCGTAGAACGAGAGGCCGCCATATATTTTATAAGGTATGTTCTGTTTGCGCAAAGCCTCTTCCATCGATCGGCTTTGGGCGTTGGTGCGGTAGAGGATGGCGAAGTCCTTGTTGGCGAGGTGGCGGCTCATCTTGTAGCCGAAGATGCTGTTGGCCACGAGGGTGCCTTCCTCGGTGTCGCTGTTGGCGTGGATGAGGCCGATGCATTCGCCCGCTTCCTTGTCGCTCCACACCTTTTTCTTGATTTGGTCCTTGTTGTGCGCGATGACGCTATTCGACGCATTGACGATGTTTTGGGTGGAACGGTAGTTCTGTTCCAGCCTAATCAGCTTATAGTCAGGATAGTCGTTCTTGAAGTTGAGGATGTTTTGGATGTTGGCGCCACGGAAGGCGTAGATGCTTTGTGCGTCGTCGCCCACCACGCAGATGTTCTCGAAGAGTGCCGCAATGCGCTTCACGATGAGGTATTGGGCGAAGTTGGTGTCCTGATACTCATCGACGAGGATGAACTTGAAGTGGTTCTGGTATTTGTAGAGCACGTCGGGGTTGTCGCGCAGCAGCACGTTCGTGAAATACAGGATGTCGTCGAAGTCCATGGCGTTGGCACGGTGCAGGCGGTCGTTGTAGAGCTTGAACAGCTGTGCCATCAGCGGTTTGTTCGACTTGCGGTCCGTCTCTTGAATTTCGGCATCGTTGGCATAGTCTTCGGGCGAGTAAAGACTTGATTTCGCCGAACTTATGCGCGACAGCACCTGCTTGGGCGGATAGACCTTGGTGTCGAGGCTCAAGTCTTTCAGAATCTGCGTGATGAGGGCCTTCGAGTCGTCGGTGTCGTATATCGAGAAGTTACTTGTGAACCCGATTTTCTCCGCTTCGATGCGCAGGATGCGGGCGAAGATGGAGTGGAAGGTGCCCATCCACACGTTGCGCGCATCGCTGGCGTTGACGAGTTGCATGATGCGTTCCTTCATCTCGCGGGCGGCCTTGTTGGTGAAGGTGAGGGCCATGATGCTGAAGGGGTCGATGCCTTCCTGGATCATGTAGGCGACGCGGTAGGTGAGGGCGCGGGTCTTGCCCGAGCCGGCGCCCGCGATGACCATCACGGGGCCTTCTATGGTGGTAACGGCCTCACGCTGAGGCTCGTTCAAGTCTTTCAGTAGGTCAATCATTGTCGGTTCGTTTGAAGCGCAAAGGTAATAAAAAATCCACGACCATAGCCGTGGATTTTTCGTTTCTTCGTGACCTGGCTGGGGCTCGAACCCAGGACCCCAACATTAAAAGTGTTGTGCTCTACCTGCTGAGCTACCAAGTCGACCTTTTTTGCGGCTGCAAAAGTACGGCTTTTTTCGTTACCGTGTCGCTTTTCGGGCAATTTTTTTTCATTCGTCGAGCAAGCCTTTGCCCTGACGGATGATAACAATCTCATTTCCAGTGCAATCCACAACGGTGCTTTCTTCGTTTTCGCCAGCTCCGCCGTCAATCACGATGTCCACCAAGTCCTTGTAGCGGTCGTAAATCTCCTCTGGGTCGGTGAGGTAGGGGTTGATTTCGTCCTCTTCGTCGGCCAAGGAAGTGGTCATGATGGGCGAGCCGAATTCCCTCACGATGTTGGTGATGATGGGCTGGTCGGGGATGCGGATGCCGATGGTCTTCTTCTTGCTTTGGAAAATGCGCGGAATGTTGTTGTTGGCCTCCAAAATGAAGGTGAACGGGCCGGGCAGGTTGCGCTTCATCATCTTGAACACATCGTTGTTGATGGGCTTGGTGAACTCGCTCAACATGCTGAGGTCGTGGAAGATGAAGGAGAAATTGGCCTTCTCTTTGCGGATGCCCTTGATTTGGCAGATGCGCTCAAAGGTGCGTTGGTTGTTGATGCAGCCGCCAAGACCATAAAGGGTGTCGGTGGGGAAGATGATGGTCCCGCCGTCTGACAGGCATTCCAAGATCATTTTGACGTAGCGCGGGTTGGGATTCGTCGGGTAGAGTTTGAGTATCATACTTTTACAAAAAAATCGCGCAAAAGTACAAAAAACTTGTCGAACATAGGCGAAAATCCGTATTTTTGCAAACCATCTAAGGGACATTTTCTCTTGGATGGTTTTTTGTTTTTTGGACTAACACAAATAAAACGAGACAATTATGGGTGGCTTCTTTGGAACCGTTTCAAAACATGCTTGCGTCAAAGATTTGTTTTATGGCGTTGACTATCACTCACATCTGGGCACCAAACGCGCCGGTATGGTGACCTATGACGGCGAACTTTTTCACCGTTCGATCCACGACATCGAGAACACCTATTTCCGCACCAAGTTCAGCGACGAGCTGGACAAGTTCAAGGGCAACTTGGGCATTGGCGTCATCAGCGATACGGATGCACAGCCCATCGTGGTCAACTCCCACTTGGGCAAGTTCGCCATCGCTACGGTGGCCAAAATCAACAACTTGGATGAACTTGTGCAACATTGCCTTGACCAACGCCAGCATTTTGCCGAACTGAGCCAAGGCAACACGAATCCCACCGAGTTAATGGCTTTGCTCATCACCCAAGGCGAGGACTTCGTTGACGGCATCCGCAATGTCTATGAAAAGGTGAAAGGCTCATGCTCGATGCTCATCCTGACCGAGGATGGCATCATCGCTGCCCGCGACCGCTATGGCCGCACGCCCATCGTCATCGGCAAGGGCGAGGAGGGCTTTGTGGTGGCTTCCGAGAGCCATAGTTACATCAACCTCGACTACACGACTTGCTACGATGTGAAGCCCGGCGAAATCGTCAAGGTGACCTTGAACGGCGTGCAGCAGATGTTGGCGCCCAATCCGCAAAAGCAGGTCTGTTCCTTCCTGTGGATTTATTATGGCTATCCCGCTGCCGACTATGAGGGTGTCAACGTGGAGGAGGCTCGCTACAACGAAGGCCGCGAGATGGGCCGCAACGACGACATCGACATCGATTATGTGTCGGCCATCCCTGACTCAGGCATCGGCATGGCCTTGGGCTATTCCAACGAGCGCAAGGTGCCCTATAAGCGAGGCGTGGTGAAGTACACTCCTACTTGGTCAAGGAGCTTCATGCCTGTAAATCAGACACAAAGAGAGCATGTGGCCAAGATGAAACTCATCCCCAACCGCGCCCTTTTGGACGGCAAGAAGGTGGCTTTTTGCGACGACTCCATCGTGCGCGGCACGCAGTTGCGCGACAATGTGAAGATGCTTTATGACTTCGGTGCCCGCGAGGTGCATGTGCGCATCAGTTGCCCGCCATTGCTCTATGGCTGCCCCTTCCTCAATTTCTCGGCCTCGAAAAATGTGATGGAACTCATCACGCGCCGCTGCATCAAGGAAATGGAGGGCGACGACAACCGCAACATCGAAAAGTATTGCGACCCGACCAGCAAGGAATACGCCAACCTCGTGGAGATGCTGCGCAAACATGTAGGCGTCGATTCGCTGAAATTCAACACTTTGGAAAGCGTTGTGAAAGCCATCGGCCTGCCCAAGTGTGACCTTTGCACACATTGCTTCGACGGGTCGAGCTACGGATTCTGAAGAAAATTAATCCCGATGCCCCTTGACACGCATTGGGATTATTTCTTATCTTTGTCGCCGAAATAATTGGACATTCCGACAAACTACAAAAACAAAAAAACATGAGCGAAGCAACCTTGACAAGCCTTTTGGAATACCTCAATGGTGCCTTCACGCCGAGCAACCGACGCTGGCTGGCGGAGCATCTGATAGAACATGCCAATACAGAAGAAAGCGAAGACTTGACGCCATACACCATCGAGGATCTTCACCGGATGGTGGCCGAAGGAGAGAGAGAGTTTTCTGAAGGAAAATGGCAAGACTCTGAAGATATGTTCCGTGAGTTGGAAGAAGAATTTTCACAAGAGGAACTTCAATATGCAGAAGCAGTATGAGGGTAAGGTGGAATGATAGGTCGAAAAAACAGTTGCGCAAGACGGCCAACTATATTGGGAAAAAGTTTGGAGTGACAGCCAAAAGGGACTTCCTCCAAGAAATGCATCACACGAATGTGCTGCTTGGCAATAATCCTAATATGGGACCGTTGGAGGTGTTATTAGCCGACCTTCCTTCTGTGTATCGAAGCATTGTTGTTCGCCACATAACAAAATTGTGTACCACGTCGTTGATGACCACATTGAGGTCGTTGCGCTTTGGGATACCCGCCGCGAGCCAAAAGCCCAAGCCGAACAAATCAAAAATGAATCCTGAAATCTTTAAACCTTGAATCATAAATCTCAAATAATTAAATAACCAACAATAAAACAACAAAACAAAATGAACAAAAAATTTACAAAATTGACCGCAGCCCTCGCGCTGCTTACCTTCCTCGCAGTGCCTTTGGGGATGTGGGGACAGACAAGAGCTGACCAAACTGCTAAATGGACAGCAACAAGTGGTGGCCTAGGAACTGGAATTGGTTCTGGCACCATTACTGACAACGGAAACTTTTCTTGGAGTTATACTCGTACTTTGATTAGTGGCACTTCTTATACAGGATGGACAAGTAATTGCATTCAACTTGGTAAGAATGGTGGCGTTGAAAACTTAACGCTTACTACATCTGCAATTCCTGGAATAATTAAGTCTGTAGCTGTTGAGTGTTCAAGTTACAATGCGGCCCACAAAGTTAGTATTACAGTTGGAGAGGTTACATATTTAGCTTCTACTGCAACTTCTAGTTGGACTACTGTTGGAACTGCAACTGGTACTGGAACCTCTTCTGGTACTATTACGATTGCTTTTACTGGTGGTACTAGAGCTTTATACATTAAATCCATCACTGTAGTTTATGATAATAGTGGAGGCCCCACCACCTACACCGTCACATACAACGGCAACGGCAACACAAGTGGTGGTGTGCCGGTTGACGACACTGAGTATGATGATGATAACAACACAGTTACCGTTCTTGGTCCTGGCGATTTGGCCAAGACGGGTCATACTTTTGAATGGTGGAGTGATATGGAAGACGGTACCGATGAAGATGCTAATCTTTATGTGGAAGATGATACTTTTGAGATTACTGAAAACACCACTTTGTATGCCCAATGGTCTGTAAACACATATAATTACACTTTGAACGTTACTGGTGACGACGGCGAAGCTATGGCGGAATTGCAAGTTGATGGCTCTACAGTTGCACAAGACGCTAAAATTGCCTATGACAAGGAAGTTACAGTCGTGGTAGCTACGAATACTGGCTATAACTACTCAATTGAAGTTAAGGATGCTGATAATAATGATATTCCCGTTGCAAACGATAAATTCACGATGCCGGCGAGTGATGTGACGGTTAGCGTTACGACTACTTCGATTCCCACCTACACTATCACCTTCGATGCTGGCTCTGGCACTTGCAATACATCTACAACGAGCGGATATGATGGCTCAACTATCACCCTGCCCACCGCAACACCTTCGCAGGCTTGCGCTTCCAGAGGCTGGACTTTTGCTGGCTGGGCCACCACAAGCGTGAGCGAAACCACCAACGCCCCAACATTGCTCAATGGCGATTATACCATTACTGCTGATGCTGATTTGTATGCAGTTTATAAAGTGACTGAAGGCGAAGGTGGAACGACAGAGTTTAATTTTGCAGAAATAGCAGCGGCTAATGATTGGGAAAATAGCGTAGCATATACAGAAGTTACAATTGCTCCCGTAACAATAGAAGCACAAGGTGGTGGAAATAATGGAAAATGGTATACTAATAATGGAGGTTCTTGGCGTATGTATAGTGGCGGTACCGTTGAGATTTCAGTAACATCAAATAATGTGACGGCTGTTACATCAACACCATCTTGCGATTTTACCATCAATAATGGAACTGCATCGTATTCACCTTCCGCAAGAACAGATTTTACAAATATTACGGTTACTTACGGCACATCCACAACCACCTACAACAGCAATCCTTCATGTTTGGAAATAGTAGCCACCCCGACATTTACAGTTGCCGCAGGCACTTATACGGGCGCACAAACTGTGGAAATTAACTGCGGAACCACGGGAGCAGGCATTTATTACACCCTCGACGGCTCAGAGCCGACCAACCAAAGCACTCCTTACAATGGTGCCATCAGCATTGCCACAAGCACCACCTTAAAAGCCATTGCCACGAATGACGGAATGGATGATAGTGAGATTGCTACAGCTGAATATGTCATCCAATACATATTGACGGTCAGCAAAGACCATGTGGGATTCGGATTATACGATTATTATGTTGATGAAGATGAACAGGAGCATTGGGATGATATAGATGTTAATGAGCAAACAGGTACTGCACTTGTTAGGTCTGGTGCCAATGTTCGCATTAGTGTTGAGGACGTTGACGATTGCTATCTCTTGCAGGGCTTCAATGTTGTGGATGGTGACAATAATCCAGTTCAAGTAGATAACCTCATGGAAGAAGATGGCACATACTCATTCATCATGCCTGCAAGCAACGCAACGCTTGCCGTCTCCACCACCGCTATACCGACCCACACCCTTACCGTTGCCACATTGAACCATGTCACCCTTGAATTGACGGCGGGCGAGGAAAGCAACGAGGTTCAATCTGGTGAAGAACTCTGCGAAGGGATTCATGTTACTGTTGTTGCTACTCCTGATGAAGGTTATGTTATGGGAACTGTGAGTGTTGTGTATGGCAACAATCAATCGGTTGAAGTAACCACAGAAGGCTCCGATACATATTCCTTCTACATGCCTACAGACGATGCAACCATCAACGTTACGGTAGAGGAATATGTCGCACCATTGGGCGGAACTATCACATTTGGCAGTGCAGAAGGTAGTACGAAAATTGAAGGTGCGTCCTCATCAGGAACAGGAACAGTAACTTATACTGACACAGGAAATGATAGCAACGGAAATGTTTGGACAATTACTACAGTAACAAGCAAAAATAAATCTTTTACCCAGAATGCATCCTATTCACAAGTTGGTTCTAGTTCCAATCCTGTTAATAGCATTACCTTCACCACTACGTTCTCTGAACCAGTTATTATTACAGACTTCCAAACCAAATTTGGCGGCTACAGCAACACTGCTGGCAATATTACGCTGAAGGTTGGAGAAACGACAGTGGGTACGGGTTCTTTGAACGGAACAAACGATGTTGTTGTAAGCAATACATTGGTAGCATCAGGAACCACATTGACCGTTACTGTTACGAATATCGAAAGGGGTGTTAAGTGTTACTACATTTCATACGAATATCTCAAGCCTTTGCATATCGACGGCTATAATGGCGGTGACGGAGGATGGTATCTCATCGCCTCTCCTGTTACTGAGCTTACTCCTTCTGCTGCCAATGGTTTCATCACAGATACCTATGGAAGCAATATTCCTGATGGAGAAACTGGCACATACGACCTGTACTATTTTGACCAAACTGGTGGTGACAATGGTAAGGAATGGAAAAACTACAGACAACACACCTTCAATTTGGAGAGTGGCAAGGGTTACCTCTATGCCAGCAAAGAAGGCACTGACCTCATTTTTACTGGTACGGCTTACAACGGCAACGGTGTTGTCAATCTGACTTATTCAGAATCGACATCGATTGATGATAACATGAGAGGATGGAACCTAATCGGCAATCCGTTCGGCACAACCGCCAACCTGCCTTCTGGACTCTCTTATTACACATTGAATGAAAGCCGTACGGAACTTACTCCAGGTAGTGCAACCACCATTGGTGCAATGAAAGCCATCTTTGTGCAGGCTACCGCTACAGGTCAATCCGTGACCTTTACCAAACAAACCCGTAATGCTGGAAGCAATGCCATCTTGTCTCTCAACCTGAGCAATGATAGCAATGGCCTTATCGACCGTACCATCGTTCGCTTCGATGAGGGTAACGCATTGCCTAAGTTTATGCTTAACCCGAACAACACGAAAGTTTTCATTCCTGTTGAAAGCAAGGATTATGCAGTAGTTCGCCATGAAGCCCAAGGCGAAATGCCCGTCAACTTCAAGGCTGCCGAAAATGGCACCTACACCCTCACCGTCAATCCCGAAGGCGTGGAGATGAACTACCTCCACCTCATCGACAACATGACTGGTGCCGACATCGACCTGCTCGCCGCCACTTCGACAGGCTCAGTGGCCACCTACACCTTCAACGCCAGCACGACCGACTACTCGTCGCGCTTCCGCCTGGTGTTTGCCGCAAACAATGAGGACGGCCCTTCGACAGGCTCAGGGACCTTTGCTTTCTATAGCAACGGCAACTGGATTATCAATAATGCCGGCGAAGCCACCCTGCAAGTGGTCGACGTCAATGGCCGCATCCTGAGCAGCGAGACCGTCAACGGTAGCGTCAGCAAGGCCATCAACGCCCCCGCTGGTGTCTACATGCTCCGCCTCATCAACGGCAACGATGTGAAAACGCAGAAGATCGTGGTGAGATGATTTAATAGCTGTAAGCCATAAGCTGTAAGCTATAAGCCCGGCAACGACCTAACTTATAGCTTACAGCCAAAAGCTAAAAGCCAACGACTAAACAACTAAATAGTAAACAAAACAAACACCATACAACAATGAAAAAGACAGCATTGACATTCGCACTCGTTCTCGCGATGGGAATCGGCACCTTCGCCCAGGAAAGTGAAGGCGGTATGCTGAAAAGAAGCAAGGAATACCAATCCACCTACCGCAACGACGGTCGCCAACAACTTGTTGACAGAGATGGCAGCTTCATCACATTGCCCGGATTCGGACAAACTGATGACCAAGACGGCGCCCCTCTGGGCAGCGGCATTGCCGTGTTGCTCGGTTTGGGCGCAGCCTACATGGTGGGCAAGAAACGCAAGGAAGACTAAGTTTTTCCTGCCACGAAAAAATCTCGCCAATAGCGAGATTTTTTTTTCGTTTTTCTCATCCGATAAAGAAATTTTTTCTATTTTTGCAGCCTCAAAAACGAACAATCTAACAATCCTAACATCAATGAAAAAGACAATAGTAGCAGTGGCAATCCTCCTCGGAATCGGACTCTCAGGCATGGCCCAGGAAGGTCAAGGCATGTTGAGAAGAAGCCAAGAGTATGAACAAGGTCGCAATGCGAACCGCATGGGTTACCGCGCAACTGGCGATGGCATCGGTTTGACTCTTCCGACTATACATGGCGGATCGGGAGATTTCGATGGCGCAGAGCCTGGACCTTTGGGCAGTGGTGTCGCAGTGCTGTTGGGTCTTGGTGCAGCTTATTTGGTGGGCAAGAAGCGTAGGGAGGGGTAAACTATGCCGTTTGTTTTCAGTGTTTTATGGACTTTGTTCCAAAAACACTGAAAAAACGCTTGCCAATCCGAGAAAAGTCTGTACTTTTGCAATCGGGTAAGTCTTATACGACCAGCTCCCTCTGAAATCCCCCAGGACAGGAATGTAGCAAGGGTAGGAGGTTGTAGCGGTGCGATATGAGTAGCTTACCCTTCTTTTTTTTGCCTATGAACGAATTCAAATACTTGGTCGAGACCTTCGCCGACCTCCGCATCATGCGCTACCGCATCCCCGAATGGGAAAACCTGACTTTGCAGCAGAAGGAATACCTGTATTGTTTAGGTGAAGCTGCCAAATGTGGGCGCGATATTCTTTTCGACCAGAACTACAAGCACAACCTTTGCATTCGCAAGACCTTGGAAGCCATTCTCAATACCTATCAAGGCGATAGGGAAGGGGATGATTTCCAAAAGTTTACGGTCTATGCCAAACGAGTGTTTTTCAGCAATGGCATCCATCACCATTATGCCGAGGACAAGTTTTTCCCCGAAGTGTCGGAAGCCTGTTTCGCCGAATTGGTAAGAAACAGCGACATTTCGCAAATGCCTATTAATAAAGGTGAAACTGTAGAGGAATTTCTTGATTTCCTGATCCCCATCGTTTTCAGTCCCGAAATTGCGCCCGTGCGCCGCAGCAGCGTGGAAGATATTATTGAAAACTCTGCCGTCAATTTCTACGAAGGCGACCTGACCAAGGCCGAGGTGGAAGCCTTTTATGCCGCGCAACACAAGGAGGGCGACGAGCGACCGGTTTCTTACGGTCTCAATTCGCGCTTGGTGAAGGAGAACGGCACCATTTATGAAAAGGTGTATCGCGCAGATGGACTTTACGGCGAGGCCATCAAAGCCATCGTAGGCTGGTTGGAGAAGGCCAACGCCGTGGCCGAAAATGAGGCGCAACGCCATTATACTCAGTTGCTTATCGATTATTACACGACTGGCGACCTGAAAACTTGGGACGAATACAACATTGCTTGGGTGCAGGACAATGCTTCGCACATCGACTTCGTGAACGGTTTCATCGAGGACTATGGCGACCCGATGGGCATGAAAGCCACTTGGGAGAGTGTGGTGGATTTCAAGGACTTGGAAGCCACCAAACGTTCCAACACGATTAGTGAGAACGCGCAATGGTTTGAGGACCATTCACCCGTCGACCCGCGCTTCAAGAAAGCGGAATGTAACGGCGTGTCGGCCAAAAGCATCATCGTCACCACCTTGGGTGGCGACTGTTTCCCTTCGCCTCCGATTGGCATCAACTTGCCCAACGCCGACTGGATTCGCAAGGAATACGGCTCCAAGTCGGTGACTATCACCAATTTGATGACCGCTTATGATAAGGCCGCTGAAGAGAATCCCAAGAGCGCTTTGAAGGAGTTCGCCTTTTCGGAGGAGGAAGTCGAATTGTGCAAGAAATACGGCCCTGATGCCTCAGTGGTGCATACCAATCTGCATGAGTGCTTGGGTCACGGCTCAGGAAAGTTGTTGCCGACCACTTCGCCTAACGCCTTGAAAGAGTTCAGTTCGACCCTTGAGGAAGCGCGCGCCGACTTGTTTGGCCTCTATTACATCGCCGACCCGAAAATGGTGGAATTGGGCATCATGCCTGACAATGAGGCATATAAGGCCGAGTATTGTGGTTTCATCCGCAACGGCCTGATGACCCAATTGGCCCGCGTGGAATTGGGCAAGGACGTTACTGAATCGCACATGCAGAACCGCAAATTGGTGGCCGAATGGTGCTTCGAGCATGGCGAAAACGTTATAGAAAGGAAAAACCGCGATGGCAAGACCTATTTCATCATCAACGACTTTGAGGCCTTACGCCAATTGTTTGGCCAATTGTTGGCCGAGGTGCAGCGCATCAAGAGCGAAGGCGACTATGCCGCTGGTAAGGCTTTGGTGGAACGCTATGCAGTGAAAGTGAACCACGAGCTGCACAAGGAAGTGAAGGAACGCTACAACGCCTTGGGCCTGAAGCCATACGGCGGTTTCATCAATCCCGAGATTGTGCCCATGAAAAAAGATGGTCAAGTGGTTGATTATCAAGTAGAATATCCGATGGATTTCCTCGCGCAGCATTTGGAATATGGCAGGAAATATAGCTTTTTGGAACCAAAGGGATGGTGATGCCTTAAAGGAGAGAAACCACAAAAAATGATTTTGTTGTTTTTGTTTTGATTTTTGAAAGATTTCTTGCGGAGCAATCCCAAAAGCCTTACTTTTGCAAGAAATATCCAAAGATGAAAAAAGTCCATTTTATTGCTATAGGCGGGAGTGCCATGCACAACCTCGCCATTGCCTTGCACCGCAAGGGTTATGAAGTCACGGGTTCGGATGACGAAATCTTTGAGCCGAGCAAGTCGCGCTTGGCCAATGAAGGAATCTTGCCGCCCCGCTGGGGCTGGTTTCCCGAAAAACTTGATGATAGTTACGATGCTGTAATTTTGGGTATGCACGCACGCATCGACAACCCAGAATTGGTTCGCGCTCAGGAACTTGGCTTGAAGGTGTATTCCTATCCCGAATACCTTTACGAGCAAAGCAAGGACAAAACGCGCATCGTTGTCGGCGGCAGCCATGGCAAAACGACCATCACTTCCATGATTCTACATGTACTGAAACAAGTCGGCATTGAGACGGATTTCATGGTTGGGGCGCAGTTGGAAGGCTTTGATGTGATGGTGCGCCTCAGCGAAACGGCCAAATACATGGTGATGGAAGGCGACGAATACCTCACTTCGCCTATCGACCGAGTTCCGAAGTTCCACCATTATCATCCTCATATTGCGGTGATTAGCGGCATTGGCTGGGATCATGTCAATGTTTTCCCCACCTTTGATAATTATTTGGAGCAATTCAGGATCTTCGTCCGCACCATCGAAAAAGGCGGCTGCCTGATTTACGACCAAACCGACATTGAAGCCGAGAAAATTGCCCAAGGCGCACAATGCCAGACCATTGGCTACGGCGTTCATCCTTTCGAGAGCGATGGACTGAAAACCTTTTTGCTATTGCCCGAAGGCAGTAGGAGGGAAGTGGGTGTTTTCGGTAGCCACAACATGAAAAACATCAACGCGGCGCGATTGGTTTGCAGGCAGTTGGGCGTGACGGATGTGCAATTCTATGAGGCCATTTCCTCCTTCAAAGGTGCGGCAAGGCGTTTGGAACTTTTGTTCAACAATGGCGACAATTTCGTCTTCCGCGATTTTGCCCATGCGCCTTCAAAAGTGAATGCGAGCGTGAAGGCCTTGCGCGAGCAATTCCCTGAGAAACATTTGATTGCGGTGTTTGAGTTGCACACTTACAGCAGCCTCAGCGAAGTTTTCATCGACCATTACCGCGATGCCTTGAAGTTGGCCGATACCGCCATTGTGTTCTACGACCCACACGCCGTGGCCATCAAGAAACTTGAACTGATGCCAGATGCGAGAATTGTAGAAGGTTTTGGCCGTCCCGACTTGAAAGTTGTTCACAGCAAAGCCGAATTAGTGACACTTTTGGAAAAAGGCCAGCGGAAGAATGTGGTCGGTGCTTTTATGAGCAGCGGCGATTTCAACGGCCTGACGACCGATGACCTAAAGTCCTTATACGCATAACTTTACAGGCTGAATTTGCTTTCGTCCATATTCCCGTTAATGACTGGAGCAAGGAGCCGATAGGTGTCATGTGTATCTCTGTAGTCGGTGAGAATGAGTTCCTTGATGAGCAGGTCTTCAAGCCCGAAATGGAATACCGCCGTTTTGTAGCCAATGCCGAGAAAACTCTTTTTCTTGGTCGTCAGAGTGACGATATGGAAATTCTCATCGGTTTGTGTTTCAATGAAATAGTTGTTTTCTTCGGCCAAGTCTTGGCATCGACCTTGAAAAGCATAGAGAAACAGGTTGGCGAAGGAGCGCATCAATCCTTTTTTCCTGATCTTGAATGTCCCGTGGAAATATCCAATGTCGAGTTTGATACGGTTGTCATTGATAATCAGATAAGTACCATTGTCAAATTCGGTGCAGAGTTTGCCGGGAGCCATAAACTGGAGTTCCCCGTTGCGGTCGGTGATGTCGCTCGATGTCACCAAATGCCTTGTGATGTTGGATTGGAAAGTGGCCACTTCCATGTTGGCCTCTTTGATGTGTCGTAGTAAAACAGTATCCTGTGCATACAATTGCACTGACAGCAAGATAGTTACAAAGATTAGCAGTTTTTTCATGGGCCAAAAATAGACAAAAAAAGTGACGCGAAGATTTTCTTGCGTCACTTTTTGTTGGTTTTGTTGTGAAATTATTTGTCCAAACTCATCAAAAACTCTTCGTTGTTGATGGTTTTGGCGATGCGGTCTTTCAGGAATTCCATTGCTTCCACGGGGGTCATGTCTGAGAAGTGGTTGCGCAAAGCCCACACGCGAGCCAATGTCTTTTCGTCGACCAAAAGGTCGTCGCGGCGAGTGCCGGAGGCCACGATGTCGATGGACGGGAAGATGCGCTTGTTGGTCAGGCGGCGGTCGAGTTGCAGTTCCATGTTGCCGGTACCCTTGAATTCCTCAAATATGACTTCGTCCATTCTGGAACCCGTATCGATAAGGGCGGTGGCCAAAATGGTGAGCGAGCCGCCGTTTTCGATTTTACGTGCAGCACCGAAGAAGCGTTTCGGCTTCTGCAAGGCGTTGGCTTCCACACCGCCCGAAAGCACCTTGCCCGAGGCGGGCGAAACGGTGTTGTAGGCGCGGGCCAAACGGGTGATGGAGTCGAGCAGAATCACCACGTCATGGCCACATTCGGTGAGGCGTTTGGCCTTTTCGAGGACGATGTTGGCAATCTGCACATGTTTCGCGGCAGGCTCGTCGAAAGTGGAGGCAACAACCTCGGCCTTCACGCTGCGACGCATGTCGGTGACTTCCTCGGGGCGCTCGTCGATAAGCAAAACAATCAGGTAGACTTCAGGGTGGTTGGCAGCGATGGCGTTGGCCACTTCCTTGAGCAACACGGTTTTACCAGTCTTGGGCTGGGCCACAATCAGTCCGCGCTGGCCTTTGCCGATGGGGGCGAAGAGGTCCATGATGCGTGTGGAGATGGTGCAGCCTTTGTGTCCCGTAATGTTGAATTTTTCGTTGGGGAACAGGGGCGTAAGGAAGTCGAAGCCAAGGCGGTCGCGCACTTCCTCGGGGCGTCTGCCATTGATGAGGTCGACTTTGATGAGCGGGAAGTATTTCTCGCCAGCCTTGGGCGGACGGATAACACCGAGGATGGTGTCGCCGGTCTTCAGGCCCATCAACTTGATTTGCGATTGCGAAACGTAGATGTCGTCGGGCGAAGGCAGGTAGTTGTAATCGGACGACCGCAGGTAACCGAAACCCTCGGGCATGATTTCCAATACGCCCTCAGCATGTACGGAACTGTCGAACTGTATGACGAGTTCGTCGCGGCGCTGACGCTGCTCAAAACGCTCCTTTTCTTGCTTTTCAAATCTTTCTTGCTTGTCTTGCCGCTGCTGGGGATTGCTCTCATTCATAGGGATTTCCTCGATGGGAATTTCTTCCTCGGCAACGTCTTCCTCCTTGGGAGCCGTTTCAACTATATTGTTATTTTCTTGGGTATGTTTACGCTTTTGCTTGAAGTTCTCGCGTTTCTCGAAATTCGGCTTCGGCTCTACAAATTCTTCATTGTCAGCGACTTCAGGGGGCGAAACAGGAGCGGGTTCTTCCGTTTTTTCAGGTCGAGGCTCGGTAGCCACGGGCGTTTCTGCGACTGGGGCAGGCGTGGTCTTGGGTTGTTCGTTGCCTTCAGCACCCTTTACGATGCGCGGACGCTTGTTGCGCTTGGGTTGGGCTTCGCCGTTGTTGGAGGGTTCAGTAGCTTCTGCAACAGGCGCAACGGGTTCTTTTACAGGCTTTTCATCTTGTTTCTTGGGTTCTTTTGGGGTTTCTGCGACAGGTTCGGGCTTGGGTTCTGGCTTGTCGTTTTTGGTTTTTTGCTTCTTTTTTGGCTTTTCGCTTTTCTTGATGTCAGGATGGTCAACTTGATGGTCGATGATGTCGTAAATGAGTTGGGTTCTGTCCCTATTTTCATCATCAATGCCCATTTCAGTTGCAATGATTTTGAGGTCGTCGAGCGACTTCTCATTGAGTTCAAAGATGTTGTACATATAAATAATTGATGTGATGATTCCTTGCGGAATGTAAGAGTGATACAATAATTTCGATTGGGATGTTTTTGGGGTCTACATTTGTCTTGACCCGTAAAAAAGTTTGGCAAAGGTAGGGCTTTTTTTTTGAATTGGCAAGTTTTTGTTGAAAAAAATCGTAACTTTGCCCGATTTTAAAACGAACAAACTATGTCACAAAGATTGCAATCCATTTTCTTTTTTCTTTCGGCGCTGTTGTTTGCGCTGCTGTTTTTCGTTCCGATAGCGGAATATTTTGGCGAGTTGAACCTTCTGAAATTCAATGTTTTCGGCGTTGAATCTCTTTTGCCTGACGGCGACGTGCCTTTCAAGCGTATGTTTGCCTTGCCGGTGCTCATCCTGACCATTACTGTCGTTGTGTTGAGCGGTTATTTGGCTATGGGACTGTTCCGTGCCGTCAAGTTGGCCCAATTCGTCAAGTTGCATAAGTTGGCACGCATCGACATCATTGTCATCGTGGCTTGGATTGCCGTGGTTTTCGCTTATTACATTCGCGTGATTGGCACTCCGATTGGTACCGACCCCACATTCAAAGTGGGTGCTTTTCTTCCTTTGCCCGCTTTGCTGCTTACGATTGCCGCCGCATCGGGACTGAAGAAGGACATCAAGAAGGTGCGTTCCACCGACCGCATCAGATGACCCTAAATCGGTCAATCTCAAAGATTTCCATATCCTTGAAAGTCTTCCCTTCGACAGCCATTCTGACGAAGGTGATTTTCTTGTGAAAGCCTGAGTTGCCCGCCGCTCCCGGGTTGATGTGCAGCAGGTTGAGTTGCTTGTCGTAGATCACCTTTAATATATGTGAGTGGCCGCAAACGAACAAGTCTGGCTTTTTTTCCTCTAAGATGCGCTTGACCTCGGGCATGTAGTGTCCCGGATAACCGCCGATGTGGGTCATGTAGACATTGACATCTTCCACATGGAAAAACAGGTCTTCGGGATATTGCAGGCGCACGGTGTGGTCGTCGATGTTGCCATGAACCGCCCGCAAAGGCTTGAAGTTGGCCAAAGCCTCAGCCGTTTGGATGTTGCCCAAATCGCCAGCGTGCCACAACTCGTCAACGTCCTTGAAGAAGTTGAAAAGTTGTGGCACGAGGGTACAATGGGTATCGGATAAGATACCGATTTTCAGCATTTTTATTTCAAATTAATCATGAATCCTATGGACAATACTTCCTTGAATTGCACTTTCGAGCCTTCGATTTTCACGCCTGCTGCGTCGTAGAACGGAACATCGTAGTCATAAACAAGGTGTGTGGCGATGTTGGCGTTGAGCCAGTCGTTGACTTTCAGCACGAGCATGTTCTGCCAGTCCACGTCGATGCGCTCGGGGTGGTTGAGGTAGTTGGAGAAGAGTTCGAGTTTCGTGTTGAAGTCGATGTTTTTTGCGATGGGATATTGGAATTTGGCCACGGCGCGGGCACCAAACTCATAGCGCACTTTGGGGGCGTTGGTGTGAAGGATGGTGTCGTTTTTGTCCAAATCGTTCACACCGAATGCACCTTCCTCGGCCAAACGGTCATCGTTGACGATGGTGATGCGGCCCGTGACAGGCGAGAAATACAGTGAAAAATGCGGATTGGGTGCCCATTCGATACCAAGACCCAAGCTGATGTAGGCCGGGGCGAGGAATTTCGAAATGTAGGTGGTGGAATCCTCATCGTATTTGAAGCCCTTGGCGAACTGCGAGCGGAAGGCCAACTCGGCGCTGTAACTGAGTTGTTCGTTGGCTTTCAGGCCCGCCAATGAGGTGAATTCAATCTTGTCGTCGGTTTTGATGGGCTTTTTCTTGAAGTCGAAAATGCTGTAGCCCAAAGCGGCGTTCAGGGTGTTGTCCCACTTGAACTTGTTTTTCAGGTAACGGATTTCATAATAAAAGAGGCCTTGCCCGTTGATGGTGCTTTGTCCGCCTGGAGCCCAGTTGGTGTAGGAACTTTGTCCGAAATTGAGGCCGACGTTACCTTTGTGGCTCCAGCCTTGCGGTTGTTCGTCCTGTGCGAAAGAAATGATGGCAAACGATAATGCCAATGCAGTGAATAAAACTTTTTTCATTGTGTAATGATTTGTTATTTAATGATTTAATTTAATATTTAAGATTAAAAACTAACTTGCGATTCCAAAAACTCTCAACTCTAAACTCTCAACTAATAAGTATTGCCGTCTTGGAAATTGCGGTTGCCGATGCTAAAGGTGATGTCCTGCATGTTGTTGCTGCGGACGTATTTCCCGTTCTTTTCGGCAGGAATCCAGATGGTTTCCTGAAGCAGACGGACCGCCTCGTTGTCGCAGCCGCCGCCCACTGAATTGACCACGACGATGTTGGAAACGGAGCCGTCGGTTTCGACCACAAAACTCAGGCGCACTGTGCCTTGGATTTCGCGCTCCTTGGCCTCGGCAGGGAATTTCAGGTTATGGAAAATGTAGTTGGCCATGTTGCTGCCGTCGGCGAAATAGGGCTTGGCCACCTCCTCCAACTGCTTATAGTCGTAAATCTTATAAGAGGTGTCGGCTTCTAAGGTGAGCGGAGCCGAAAGACGCTCGTGGCGTTTCCAATAGCGTTTGTAGCTCTTGGCGTTGAAGTCGACTTCATAATCGGTGTCGTATTCGATGGGGACGCCGATGTTCAAGGCGGGTTTCCAAAGGATGGTCTTCACCAAATGGAGCGCGACGGCAGAGGCCGCCTCGCTGAAACTCGACTTGACGGCATATTGGTTAGCATTGCCTTGCGCGTCGACATGTAAGCCGACGACAACCTTTCCGCTGATGCCTCGCTCGAGGTCGGCTACGGGATAGACAAGGTTCTGTGTGATGTATTCCTTGGTAAGTGCGTGACCCGCAACGGGTTCAGGTGCCGTGATTTGCGCTTTCATTTGCATCCCAATCGTGATGGCCGCAAGCGCGATGATGAGTCTTAAAGTCTTCATGGTGTTCGTTTTTGAAAGTGTTTGATGTTGCAAAATTAGGAAAAATGTTGGAAAAAGTCTTACCTTTGCGGAAAATTTAAGGTCATGGAAGACAATTACAAGAATAACATGGTGTTCGGGATACATCCCGTTTTGGAACTGATTCGCTCGCAGAAGGAAATCGAAAAGGTTTATATTCAAGGCGGTACGCGCTCGTTGGAGATTTCTGAGATTGCCAACACTTGCCGCAAGAACGGCGTGCCGGTGCAATTTGTGCCTATTGAGAAGATGAACCGCCTGACGCGCAAGAACCACCAAGGCGTGGTGGCTTTCATCT
>CAMVCZ010000033.1 GCA_947166105.1 uncultured Bacteroidales bacterium | reverse complement strand
TCTACTGGAATTTAAGCACTTATAAAATCCCAACTGAAAATCGCGGAAAACAGGAAAAATCGCTGTTGAATAACGACAAACCAACCAACACAAAAAAACCAGCCGGCCCGCATGGGTCGGCTGGTTTCGTTTATAACTAATATTTGAAAACCACAATTCTTACTTGATACCCAACTTGGCTTTCACATCCTTGGTGGCATCAACGGCATCGTCGCCAACAAAGACGGCGGCACCCGTGGCCAAATCAATGACGTATGTGTAACCCTTTTCCTTGCCCACATTGTTGATGGCGGTTTGAATCTTGTCGAGGATGGGCTTCAGCAATTCGGCACGCTTCGACTCGAACTCGTTCTCGGCATTGGCCTGGAAGGTCTGGATGCGGGTCTGCAAGTCGATGATTTCCTTTTCTTTCGACTGCTTCACCAAGTTCGACATGGTGGCTTGGTTGGCCTCGTAGTCTTGCATCTTGGTCTGATACTCCTTGGCCATGGTTTCCAACTGGCTCTGGAGTTCGCCATAATACTTCTCCAACGACTTCTCGGCAGTAGCCTTGTCGGGCATGGCATCAAGGATTTCAGCCGTGTTGACATGTGCAATCTTCACCTGAGCATTGGCCACTCCACTCATCACAAAGAGTGCCACGCCCAAAAACAATACTTTGAATACTCTCTTCATTTTATTGATTTTTAATAAATTAACTCTATTTCACTTGACATTTAAGCGGCAAAGATAGGAATTTTTCGCTTTCAACCGCCCAATTTTCCATTATTTCTTAGGAGCTCCAGTACCAACTTTGCCTCCACCCGTCGAACTGCCTGTGTTGCTACCCGTAGTGGTGGCTGCCTTGCGGCGGTCTTCGCGACGCACGGTCTGCATCACATTGCCGAGTTGGTCAAGCACGTCGTCGCTGATGTCGTTCTTGTCAGAGGCATAGAGGACGGAGGTTCCAGAGGCCAAATCGAGAACAAAGGCGTAGTTTTTGGTCTGGGCCACTTCCTTCATGGCAGTGTAGACTTTCTCTTGGATGGGCTGAATCAGTTCGGTACGCTTCTGGTAGAGTTGGCCTTCCGAGCCAAAGTATTGCATCTGCAAGTTCTTGGCTTCCTGTTCCTTGTCGACGATGGCCTGCTCGCGGGCGCGTTTCTGGTCTTCGGAGAGGAGGAGCATTTCGGTTTGATACTTGCTGTACATCTCCGACACCTTGTCGTAAACGGCCTTCACTTCCTTTTGCCATTTCGTGGAGAGGGCGTTGAGTTCTTCCTGTGCGTCGCCGTATTCCGGAATGTTCTCCATAATGTACTCCGAATCGACATACACGATTTTCTGTCCGCCGCCAACAATCTGTGCATTGGCGGTCATCATGCCGCCACAAACCAATGCGGCGGTCAAAATCAAGGTTTTAAATGCTTTCATTGCTTTATTTAATTTGTTCTGTTTTACCTTATCAATAATCGTTCCAAAAGTTTAATCGATGGAACCGCCAATGGAGAAGTGGAATTGGCTGTGATTGTTGCCCGTAGTGCCATACACATCGTCGAAACCATAGCCCCAGTCGAGGCCGAGTAAGCCGAACATAGGCAGGAAGATGCGCACACCCACACCTGCCGAGCGCTTCACGTCGAAGGGATTGAAGTTCTTGAACCCGAGCCAACAGTTACCAGCTTCGAGGAAAGTGAGGGCATAAATGGTGGCCTGCGGATTGAGCGAGAGCGGATAACGCAACTCGAGCGTGTACTTCGTAATCATATCGCCGCCGTTTCCGGACGCATTGGAACTGTTATAAAAGCCGGGCGTAAGTGAATTGTTGGCATAGCCACGCATACCAACCAGCTCTCGGCTGTCCATTGAATAGCTTGCCAAACCGTCGCCACCAAGGAAGAAACGGTGGAAAGGCGTTGGACCGATTTCAGAGTTGAAATGACCCAAATAGCCGAAACGCACGCGGGTCATCATCACGAGCTTATCATAAAGCTCTGTGTACCAAGCCGCCTTGAAAGTCCAGCGGTGCATCTCAATCCATTTGTACTTATCGTTTTCGGGGAGGTCGGTGTAGCTCTTGTTCGAAAACAGCGAATAGGGCGGCGTGATTTCAAGACCCAATTGGAACTCGGATCCACTGCGCGGATAAAGCGGCTGGCTCACCGAATTGCGCGACAGCACAAAAGTATAACTGATGAGGTTGAACTTGCCATTGCCATCGCCTACGTTCAAGTAAGGGGTCTGGTAGTTGTTCAAATTATAGCGCTTCACGTTGATGCCATGATATATGGAAAAGTAGTCGTCGGGCCAAGTCAAGCGGCGACCCAAACCGATGGTGCCGCCCGTCATGTTGAAATAGCCATAGTCTTCGGAGGTCTTGGGTTTGGCATAAAACGACTGGTAGAACGAGGCACTGAACGCATTGGGCTTGCGGCCACCGAGCCACGGTTCGGTGAACGAAATGCTATAAGTGATGTATTGCGTTCCAAGGGTGCTCACGCTCAGGCCGAGTTTTTGTCCGTCGCCAACGGGGATGGGCCGCCATGCCTTCTTGTTGAAGATGTTGCGCAATGAGAAGTTGGAGAACTGCAATCCTGCCTCAAGCATCAGCATCTTAGCGGCATAACCGGCCGAGAAACGGATTTGGTCGGCGGCAGCTTCCTCCACGGAATACTTGATGTCGACAGTGTTGTCGGAAGGATTGGGCTGCACATCGGGGTTGATGGACTCCTGATTGAAGAAACCAAGGGTGGCCAATTCACGCACGGAGCGCACCACATCGCTGCGGCTGAACAACTGCCCGGGACGGGTGTACAGCTCGCGCAACACAACATGGTCGTAAGTTTTTGTGTTTCCTGCCAAGCTGATATTGCTGATACGAGCCTGTTTGCCTTCGGTGAGGCGAATCTCAAGGTCGATGGAATCGTTTTCGATGGCCACTTCCACAGGGTCGGCACGGAAAAACAGGTAGCCGTCGTCCATATACAACGAACTGATGTCCAAATTGGTTTCGCTATAGGTCAGGTTCTTGTCGAGCAACTCCTTATTATATACGTCACCTTTCTTGATGCCAAGGATGGAATTGAGGGTCTCATCACTGTATTTTGTGTTGCCCGTCCAAGTGATGTTGCGGTAATGATACTTGTTGCCTTCGTCAATGACGATGTCGATGCCCAAGTTCTTGTCGTCGATGCGATAGACCGAATCGCGCACGATACGCGCATCGCGATAGCCTTTGGCATTGTACTTCTGGATGATGAGGTTCTTGTCGTCCTCAAAGTTCTTTTCCATGTATTTCGAGGCCTTGAAGATGCGCGGACGGTAGTTGTCGTAGAAATATTCCTCAATGCCGTTGATAGCCCTCATAGGATGCAAGGTGAACAAGTCGGCAATGGTGTTCACAATCAGCGGACCAAGGGGATCCAACGGGTCGAAATGGCCGCGCTGTTTGGTCTCTTTCATCGAAGTGAAGACTTGGCCTTCCGTAAGATTCTCAACGCCAATAAGATTGATTGCCCCAATCTTCACCTTTTCCTTTTTGTCGATGTTGATAACCATGTCGATGTAATTCTCACGAGCGGTGTCGGCCTCTTGTTGGATGTCGATGTCAACATTGAGGTAGCCTTTGTCGTAAAAATAATCCTCAATGATGCGGGTGGTCTTGGTCAAAAGGTGGTCGGTGGCAATGTCGCCTCGCGAAAGGTTGATTTTGTTGCGGATGTCATCGGCCTCGCTTTTCTTGATGCCCTTGAAAGAGAACTTCGACACACGCGGCTTTTCCTTGATGGCGATTTGCAGAAACACCTTATTGCCCACAAAGTCAGTGGCATTGATGGCCACATCCTCAAACAAGCCCTGCTCCCAAATCTTCTTGATGCCCGACGAAATCTCGTCGCCCGGAATAGAGATGGTTTCGCCAACCCTCAAACCGGCAATCAGGCTGAGCATGGAAGCATCCACATATTTGGCACCCTCGACGACGACTCCACCAATCTCGTATTTTTGGGGTCTCGCATAATTGATTTCCGAGAGGTCGTCGCCAATTTGGATTTGGGCAAAAGTGCTGCTCCCGAAGCCCAAAAGAGCCACAAGAAACAGCATTATGGGTAAAAATCTATATCGCATAGTTCTATCTTTCAATCATTTAGTGGCGACTTGCTCGCTGGTTTTCCCGAACCTGCGCTCGCGGTGCTGATAGTTCAAAATCGCTTCGTAGAGGTCGGCCTTGCGGAAGTCGGGCCAATATTTTGGAGTGAAATACAATTCGGAATAAGCCAACTGCCACAGCAGGAAATTGCTGATGCGTTCCTCGCCGCTGGTGCGGATAAGCAACTCAGGGTCAGGCATATTGGCCGTGGAGAGGTAAGACGAAATCATCTTGTCGTCAATCTCCTGCGGCTTGATTTTCCCCAAAGCGGCATCCTCGGCCATGCGCTGTGTGGCTTGTTTCAGGTCCCAACGGCCCGAATAACTCAAAGCGAGGGTAAGCACCATGCGGGTGTTGTGGCTCGTGTCGTCAATGGCTTGCATCAATTGGTCGTAGTTCGACTTGGGCAGGCTTTTCAGGTCGCCGATGGCGTTCAGCTTGATGCTGTTCTTGTTCATCGTGCTGACCTCGTTCCTGATGGTCGTGGCCAACAACGACATCAGCCCTGTGACCTCCGCGAAAGGACGGTTCCAGTTCTCGGTGGAGAAGGCGTACAAAGTCAAATAAGGCACCCCGATTTCCGCCGAGGCCTCACTCACCTCGCGCACCGATTGAATCGCGCTTTGGTGCCCGAAAAGGCGTTGCTTGCCGCGTTCCTTGGCCCAGCGTCCGTTGCCGTCCATGATGATGGCAATATGCTGCGGAAGCCGCTCACGGTCAATTTGTTGCATCAGTTGGTCTTTCAGTTCCATAGTCGTCAGAATTTGCTTAGGTTACAGCCCCTTCCATCGGGCAGGTTAAACTTCCAAGTTAGTGACACACGCGCCATGCCAAACCAATCGTTGAAGGAGGAATTGCCTCGCTGTTGGCCTGGAATATAGTTGCCCGTGGGGTCAGACAAATCGTAATTCGTACCGTTTTCGTCGGTATAGAAGGCGTGTTCCTCGGGATAAACCGTCGCAACATCATCCAAATAATCGGTGAAAGTCTTCTGCATCCTCCACTCCACCGTGCCCGCCATGTGGCGCGAAATCGAGAACTTCACGCCCATGCCGAAAGGAATGGAAACGCCGATAGGACTGGTCTTGCCAAACATCCTTTTATACCATTTCTCGTTGGGGTCATAATATTCCGTCTTTTGGTCGCTCAAGTCAACCATTGTGCCGTTCACATCGGCGAAGGCCGTGTATTGGAACACCGAAATGCCGCCGAAAATGTATGGCGACACATTCTTTTTCGGGTTGCCAGTGTAGTATTCGAGGAAGTTGAACTCGGCCATGAGGCTGAAGTCGTTGATGATTGAGGTGAAATTCAGTCCGCGCTCGGGTCGCCATTTGATGACTTCGTCGGAAGCCGTCACCGTGGCGCGGCTATAGTCGAAGCGGAATGTCCAACGGTTGTTGTAATTGAAGCGGACGATGCCGCCGTATTGCAACTGCGCCTGCGCGAAAGGCAGCATAGGATTGAGGTCGCCCATATAGTAACTCACCCCGACATGAGGCCCCACTTCGAGTGTTTTTGGGTCGTCAAATTGGGCATTGGCTTGGACAAAAACGGCCAAGCAACTCAAAACCAATAAAATACGAATCTTTCTATACATAATTCAAGACTGCAAAATTAGGAAATTTTCCAATGAAAACGACAGAAATCAATTTCTATTGTCTTTGCCCCACATCAATTTGTTGCGGATGGTGCCAAAAAAGTCCTCGCCACGCATCCTGACAAGGTTGAGGCAGAAGCCAGCCTTGCGCACCTCCAACTGCACGGAAGTGTCTAAAGTACAATTCCTTGAGTCCATGCTGAACACAAAACTTTTCTCCCTTCCTTCCACCTGAATACGGATGGTGCTGTCGTCAGGGATGACCACAGGGCGCACTGTCAAATTGTGCGTGGCGATGGGCGTGATGACGAAGTTTTTCGCATTAGGCGCGATGATGGGACCTCCCGCACTCAATGAGTAGGCTGTGGAACCCGTCGGAGTGGCCAAAAGGATGCCGTCGCCCCAATAGGTGTTGAGGTAAACATCATCGACAAACACCTTGATAGCCAACAGACTATGTTCTGGATTGCGGATAACGTTCAACTCGTTTAAAGCGTATTTTACATCGTCAAAGACCTTTTCGGGCGAAACAAGCTCCAAAAGGCTGCGCTGCTCAACGGTGTAATCGCCTGTAAGGACGCTGTTTACCGCATTGGCAATCTCGTTTTTCGAAATGCTCGAAAGGAAACCCAAACGCCCCATGTTGATGCCCGCCACAGGAATGCCCGAATCGAGGACGAAGGGAACGGTGTCCAAAATGGTGCCGTCGCCCCCGATGGAAAAGAGCAGGTCGGCGTTCAGGTCGGCATTGGAAGTGAATACGCTGTAGTTCACGCATGAGGGAACAAAAGTCTTAACCAATTCAGCAAAAGGCTGGTAAACAACGATTTCAACTTGGTTCTTGGCCAATTCCGCAAACAATTGCCGCATATATTCCCCGTTTTCTGGGGCGATGGTTTTTCCAAATAGGGCGATGGTCATAGTTTTTATATTTTCGTCTGTTAGGGACAATGAGGCATGACTCGTTGTTCTTTTTCTTTCTATCCTCTAATGACAGCGGGTCATGACCCGCTGTTCTATCCTTCTTCCTTCACAGATTCATGGCTTTCGTCAGTCATCATGCGAAGGTAATTCACATAGCGCCAGTCGGCAATGTCGCCGTTCTCGACCGCTGCTTTCACCGCGCAACCGGGTTCATGGGTGTGGGTACAGTTGGCAAAACGGCACTCACTCATCAGGTCGCGCATCTCGGGGAAACGCTGCGCAAGGGTCTCTTTTTCAAGGTCGTACAGCACAAACTCCTTGATGCCGGGCGTATCAACAATCCACGCGCCAAAATCCAAATGGTGCATCTCGGCGAAAGTTGTGGTGTGCTTGCCTTTTTCGTGGTAGTCGGAAATTGCACCGATGCGGACATTCAAAGACGGGTCTAAGGCGTTTACGAGAGCCGACTTTCCCACGCCTGAATGTCCCGAAAACAGGCATATCTTGTCTTGCATCAAGGTTTTAAGTTCATCAATTTGGAAACCCGTCTTGGCCGAAACGCCAAACGAAGTGTAACCCAAACTTTGGTAATATTCCATCAAGACGCACATCTCCCCTATCTGCTCGTCAGTGTATAAGTCGCATTTGTTGAAGATGACGGCGGCAGGAATGTGGTAAGCCTCGGCGGTCACCAAAAAGCGGTCGATGAAACCCGTCGAGGTGCGTGGATGGGCAATGGTCGCCACCACAATGGCCAAATCGACATTGGCGGCGATGATGTGAGAAGCTTTGCTCAAATTCACTGATTGCCTGACGATTACATTCTCTCGCGGTTCAATTTTCTTGATAACTCCCGTATCTTTGCCAGGTTCCTGCTCAAACTCAACGTTGTCACCCACGGCCACGGGATTGGTAGAACGCAAGCCATCCAAGCGGATTTTCCCGCGCAGGCGGCACTCCCACTGCCGACCTTCACCGTCCAAGACGATGTACCAACTGCCCGTCGATTTAATGACTTTTCCTAACATTTCTGGTAACGTTTTCCAGGCAATGCCATCAGCACGCCGTCGAATTCCAAATTCAAAAGTATAGCTGCAATTTTCGTGGTCGGCAACTCGGTTTTCACGATGATGTCGTCCAAATTGACCACCGCGCTCGTGCCAAAACAATCCATAATCAGTTTTTCCTCGTCGGTGAACTCACGGAACAAAGCCGTTTGTTTCTCAACCTTTTGCTCTGAATCCCAACGCATTGCATAGCGCAAATTCAAAACACTCTCCATCAAATGGGCGCGGTTGGTGCGGATAAGATAATTGCAACCTTGACTATAGATGTCGAGAACGCGACCTGGATAGGCAAACACGTCGCGGTTGTAGGAATTGGCAATATCGGCGGTAATCAGTGAGCCGCCTTTCAACGCTGATTCAATGACAATTACGGCATCCGCCATGCCAGCAATGATGCGGTTGCGGCGCGGGAAATTCTCGCGGTCGGGCTGGGTACCACTCAGACACTCGGTAAGGACACCGCCGCCTTGCTCAATCATATCATTGGCTAATTTTTTGTTCGGCGAAGGATAGACTTGCTGCATTCCACAGCCCATCACTCCGACTGTCGGGATGTTGTTTTTCACGGAGGCTTTGTGGGCGCAAGTATCCACACCGTAGGCCAATCCGCTTACAATCATAACATTATCATCTTTCAAATCCTCCACCAACTGATTGCAGTTTTCCTTGCCATAATCGGTTATGTTGCGCGTCCCGACGATGGCCACAACACGGTTGGCGTTCAAATTGGCCGCACCTTTATAATATAGCATCATCGGGCCGTCGTCACATTGCAAAAGTCGGCGCGGATAGTCGGAATCGAGGAAAAACAAAGGTCGAATGTCGTTTTTCTCTATGAAAGCAATCTCCTCCTCGGCGCGTTTCAGGTAAGGTTTTGGGTTGCAGATGGCCTCAATGGAAGCCTCGCGCATCCCCGAAATCTTCTCCAACGACTTTCGCGTTTCCTTGAAAATGGCCTCCGCGCTGCCGCAATAGTGCACGAATTTCTTCCCGCTGATGTCGCCGATGCCGGGCAACAGGGTCAATGCTATTTGATATTGGAGGTCGGTCATTCTTTTGTTTGTTTTGCAGGGATTAAAATCGCCTGCTTGATTTCTGTTCGCCCCTTCAGGGCTTTAGTTCCGCCGGATTTGAAATCCGCTCGAACCTTTAGTCAAGTTTCAGCACGGCCAAGAACGCCGACTGCGGCACTTCGACATTGCCGACCTGACGCATACGTTTCTTTCCAGCCTTCTGTTTTTCAAGCAGTTTGCGTTTACGCGACACGTCGCCGCCGTAGCACTTCGCCGTCACATCCTTGCGCACTTGGCGCACCGTTTCGCGGGCGATAATCTTCGCTCCGATGGCCGCTTGGATGGCGATGTCGAACTGGTGACGAGGTATCAGTTCCTTCAGTTTCTCGCACATGCGCCGACCGAAGTCGTAAGCATGGGCACGGTGTATCAAAGTCGAGAGGGCATCCACCGACTCGCCATTGAGCATAATGTCCAATTTCACCAAGTCAGCATCTTGATAACCAGCGATATGATAGTCGAAAGAGGCATAGCCCTTCGAGATGGATTTCAGTTTGTCGTAGAAGTCGAAAACGATTTCCGAGAGCGGCATTTGGAAGGTGAGTTCCACGCGGTCGGTGGAAAGGTAGACTTGGTTTTTCAAAGTGCCTCGCCTATCGATACAGAGCGTCATAATCGGGCCGGTGAAGTCGTTTTTCGAGATGATTTGCGCGATGATGTATGGCTCCTCAATGTGGTCAATCTTCGTCACCTCGGGCAGACCGCTGGGATTGTGTACCTCTATCATCTCGCCATCAGTTTTATAACACTTGAACGACACATTTGGCACCGTAGTGATAACATCCATGTCAAACTCTCGGTCGAGACGCTCCTGCACGATTTCCATGTGCAACAAGCCCAAAAAGCCACATCGGAAGCCGAAGCCCAAAGCTGCCGACGACTCAGGTTCCCAAACCAAGCTGGCATCGTTGAGTTGCAGTTTCTCCAACGAAGCCCTAAGTTCCTCATAATCATCCGCATCCACGGGATAGATACCCGCAAACAGCATGGGTTTCACGTTCTCAAAACCCGAAACCGGCTCAGCGCAAGGCCTTTCAACATGCGTGATGGTGTCGCCCACCTTGACCTCCTTTGAGGTCTTGATGCCGGAGATGATGTATCCTACATCGCCCGCAGAGAGTTCATTCTTAGGCACTTGCTTCAGTTGCAGCACCCCGATTTCGTCAGCGTGGTATTCCTTGCCTGTGGCGAAGAATTTCACCAAGTCATTGGTGTGCATCGTTCCGTTCATCACACGGAAATAGGCGATAATGCCACGGAAAGAGTTGAAGACCGAGTCGAAAATCAGGGCTTGGAGCGGGGCTTCAGGGTCACCTTTCGGGCAAGGGATGCGCTCAACGATGGCATCCAAAACGGCGGGAACGCCTTCGCCCGTCCTTGCACTCACCTTCAAAATCTCGCTCGGGTCGCAGCCCAAAAGGTCAACCATCTGGTCTTCCACAATGTCAACCATAGCACTATCCATGTCGATTTTGTTCATCACGGGGATGATTTCGAGGTCATGTTCCAATGCCGAATAAAGGTTAGCAATCGTCTGGGCCTGAATACCTTGCGTAGCATCCACCACGAGCAAGGCACCCTCGCAAGCCGCAATGCTTCGCGACACCTCGTAGGAAAAGTCGACGTGACCGGGAGTGTCAATAAGATTCAGCGTAAACTCCTCACCTTTATAATTATACTTCATTTGGATGGCGTGGCTCTTGATGGTGATACCGCGCTCGCGCTCAAGGTCCATGTCGTCCAAAACCTGATCGACCAATTCCTTGTCGTTCAGGGTGTGTGTCAATTCCAAAAGCCTGTCGGCCAGGGTCGATTTGCCGTGGTCGATGTGGGCTATGATGCAAAAATTTCTGATGTTTTTCATTATGGGCGCAAAAATAGGAAAAAAATTGCTTGCAAAAGCGGAATCAGTCAAGGATTATCGCTAATTTTGCAGACTGAAAAAGACGATTGCCTATGGAGCCTATTTTACCCGACACCTATTCAAAGGAAGAAAAAGAAGAAATCGAACGGCGGCACCAGCACCTTATCGATGTTTGGCAAACCCGCAAGGAAGCGCAAGACCTTGAAGCCGTTGACAAGGCTTTCTACTTTGCCGTCAATGCGCACAAAGACCAGCGTCGACGCTCAGGCGAACCTTACATCTACCACCCCATCGAGGTGGCCACCATTGCCGCGCACGACATCGGATTGGGCCGCACCTCCATCATCTGCGCCCTGCTGCATGATGTGGTGGAAGACACGCCTTACACTTTAGACGACATCAAGGAAATGTTTGGCGAAAAGGTGTCGCGAGTGGTGGACGGCCTCACCAAGTTCGACAAAATGGAGGGCGCGGAGAGCATGCAGGCCGAAAACTTCAAGAAAATCATCACTTCGCTGACCTACGATGTGCGCGTGGTGCTCATCAAACTCAGCGACAGGCTCCACAACATGCGCACCTTGGACTCGATGCCCAAGCACAAGCAACTGAAAATCGCCTCCGAAACCTCCTATATTTATGCGCCTCTCGCCTACCGACTTGGCCTCCATGCCATCCGCATTGAGTTGGAGGACTTATCTCTAAAATACACCAATCCAACCATTTACAACAACATCCGCAAGCGTGTGGATGATGTGCGCGAGCGTCGCATGGGCGAAACGCGCGACTTCATCGCCCCCGTCATGGCCGAACTCGAAAAATCGGGCATCAAGGTGCGTGCCGAAATCAAGGAACGCTCGGTCAACTCGATTTGGAAGCGCATGATGGAAAAGGAACTCTCGTTTGAGGAACTCTACGGCTCCTTCGTGGTGCGTTTCATCACCGACTGCCCAGTCGACCAAGAACGCCTCGAATGTTGGAAAATCTATGCCATCCTGACTGGTTTCTACCGCCCAAACACCGCCAAACTGAAAGACTGGATTTCGTTCCCGAAAACCAACGGATACGAAAGCCTTCACGCCGTGGTGATGGGTCAGACTGGCAATTGGATGGAGGTGCAAATCCGCAGCCAGCGCATGGAGGAAATCGCCGAAAAAGGCTTTGCCGCCTATTGGAAATACAAGGCCGACAACATGACGGAAAGCGGTTTCGACATCTGGCTCAAGAAGGCACAAGACCTCATCAACACCGAGTCGAACAACGCCATCGAGTTCGTCGACAACTTCAAGCTCGACCTCTTCTCCGACGAAATCCATGTGTTCACCCCGCAGGGCAAGATGATATTGCTGCCCAAAGGCTCCACAGTGCTCGATTTCGCCTACAACATCCACTCAGAGATTGGCGACCACAGCATTGCGGCCAACGTGAACAGCCATCTGACCCAACTCGACTGCAAACTCAAAAACGGCGACCAAGTGGAGGTCATCACCTCCGAGGCCCAGCATCCGCAAGAGAAATGGTTTGAGTTTTTGGCCACGGCCACAGCCAAATCGAGGCTCAAAAACGGCATCAAGGAATACCGCCGCACCTTCCGCGAGGAGGGCGAAACGAAGTTCGAGGAAATCATGAAGAAACTCGATTTGGAACCTTCGAAAGCCAACCGCAACACAGTGATGGCCGCCGAACATCTCACCAGTTCCATCGACTTTTACTATCAGGTGGCCACTGGCAAAATCGAAGAGCGTGCCATACGAACCGTGCTGAAACCACAATCGGGTAGCAGCAGTTTCGTGCGTTACATCACCTTTGGACTTTTGGGCAACAACAGCCGCGACAAAGACGAAACGTCGTCCATCACCTCGTCGGGCGAGTTCGACTTCAATGTTTCCACCTGCTGCAACCCCATCCCGGGCGACGATGTCATCGCCTTCAGTTTCCCTGGCGAGCCGTTGCAAATCCACCGCAGCAACTGCCCGAAAGCCATCCTACTCTCGTCGCGTTACGGCAACAACATCGTGAAGGCCAAATGGCAGCCCAAAAGCGAGATCGCCTTCCTTGCCGACTTGAAAATCACTGCTTTGGACTCAGCCGGATTGCTCAACCGCATGACCAACCTACTCTCCAACGAGATGAAACTCAATCTGCACATGCTCCACATGGAGGCCAAGAACGACCTCGTTGAGGCCACCATTTCCATCTACGTCCACAGCACCAACGAACTTGACGACCTCATCAGCAAATTGAATCACCTCAAGGAAATCCAAAAAGTGGTCAGGAAAAACAGCAATTGAGACAAAATAATGCTGATTATTTAGAATTGGTCTGAAAAATATTCCTACTTTTGCGGCAACATCACGACTTGAAAAATGAAAGATTCATTTGACAATACCTATTTGGCCGTCAAGAAGATATTCATCGACTACCTGCAACGGCGGAAGTTGCGCAAGACCCCGGAGCGCTTTGCCATTCTGAAGGAAATCTACTCCACCAACGGCCACTTCGACATCGACTCGCTGTATAACCGCATGAAGGACAACAAGTACCGCGTCAGCCGGGCCACCTTATATAATACTATCGACCTGCTGTTGGACTGCGGCTTGGTCATCAAGCACCAGTTTGGGCACAACTGCGCACAATACGAGCGTTCCTACAAGTTCCGACAACACGACCATTTCATTGATATTGAGACAGAAAGCGTGATGGAATTCTGCGACCCGCGCCTGCTGGAAATCCAGCGGTCGATTGAGGAGCAACTCGGCGTTGAGATTACGCATCATTCGCTGATATTTTATGGACATAAGAAAAGTTGAGAGTTTAGAGTTGAGAGATGTGGTTAGGTTATAGTTGAAAAGAAAAAAGTTGATAGAGTGAAGTTGTAGGGCTGTCACACCGTGGCAGCCGAAAATCTTGAAATTTGAAATCTGAAATCTTGAAATTCCAATATATGAACAAATTAGATATTCTCCTCGGTTTGCAATGGGGCGACGAAGGCAAAGGCAAGGTCGTCGATGCCCTCACCCCGAACTATGACATCGTGGCACGATTCCAAGGCGGCCCCAACGCCGGACATACCATCGAATTCGAAGGCAAGAAGTTCGTGCTGCACAACATTCCTTCGGGTGTGCTCACGCCGGGCTGCATCAACCTTATCGGCAACGGAGTCATCATCGAGCCACATATATTAAAAGGTGAGATTGAAGGCTTGCGCGAGGCGGGCTTCGACTTGCGCCAAACCCTGAAAATCGCCAACCGTGCCCACTTGATTCTGCCGACCCACCGCGCTATGGATGCCGCCAACGAGAAGGCTTTGGGCAAGATGAAAGTAGGCACCACGCTGAAAGGCATCGGCCCGACTTATACCGACAAAACCGCGCGCAAGGGCTTGCGCATCGGCGACATTGCTTCACCCGTTTTCCGCGAGAAATACGAAAACTTAAAAAAGACGCACTTACAGCAAATTGCTGCTTTAGGCTTTGAAATGGAATGCTTCCAACTTGACGGCTTCCCCTTCTCCGAATACGAAAAACTTTGGTTCGAGGGCATCGAATATCTGAAGCAATACCAGTTTGTTGATGGTGAGTATTTCATCAACGAGGCACTTGATGCGGGCAAGAAAGTCCTCGCCGAAGGTGCCCAAGGCTCGATGCTCGATGTGGATTTCGGCAATTATCCTTTCGTCACCTCGTCGAATGTGATTGCGGCGGGCGTTTGCTCTGGTTTGGGTGTCGCTCCGAGTAGAATCGGCAAGGTGTACGGCATTTTCAAGGCTTACTGCACCCGCGTAGGCACTGGCCCCTTCCCCACCGAACTGTTTGACGAAACGGGCGAAACACTCCGCCAAAACGGACACGAATTTGGTGCCACCACAGGTCGTCCGCGTCGTTGCGGCTGGCTCGACCTGCCCGCGCTGAAATATGCCGTCATGCTCAGTGGTGTCACCGACCTGATGATGATGAAATCCGATGTGATGGACGACTTCGCGATCTTAAAAGTCGCCACTGCATATCGTTACAACGGTCAGGAAACCAATCACTTGCCTTTCGCGGCTTGCACTGAAACGATGGAACCTGTCTATACCGAAATCCCAGGCTGGCAACAGAAAATCGAGGGCAAGATTCCGCAGAAATTGGAGGATTATATCAAATTCATTGAAGACTATGTCGGCGTGCCGATTAAGTTTGTTTCCTACGGGCCAGACAGGACGCAGAATGTTTGGAGGTAAACGATTTTTGCGTTTGGAAAATATTTCGTAACTTTGCCTCGTGTTCAACAAACGTTTCGATTATGAGTACCGAAATGCAACAAACCATAGCCAATTATCTCAAGACCCAGCCCGTCTTGCGGGCATGGATTTTCGGCTCTTTTGCCCGAGGCGACGAAACGCCTTTGAGCGACGTGGATTTGCTTGTTCAATTCGATGAGAACGCGAGAGTTAGTCTGTTGAAACATTGCGCAATGATTAACGAATTGGAAGACTTGCTCGACCGTTCCGTTGATCTTGTGCCTGACGGTAGAGTGTACCCAAGAATCGCCGAAAGCATTAACCAAGATAAAATCCTGATTTATGAGAGAGCCAGTTAGAGACCACGAAAGATTAGAGCACATCATCGAAGCCATTGACCGCGTTCTTGATTATGCCGATGGGAAAACGAAGGAAGAACTTGAAACCGACAAAATGCGTTTCTATGGCATTGTGAAGAACATTGAAATCGTTGGCGAGGCCGCTTACAAGTTGACAAAAGCCTTTCGCAAGGAACACGCCGAAACCCCTTGGGATGACATTGTAAAAATGCGCCATATCCTCATACACGACTATTTCCAGATAGATGAAGATGCCGTAGTTTATGTCATTGAAGATAACCTTCGCCCACTTCGCGAACAAGTTTCTCGCTATTTGGCAGAAACCAATTGGGAAGAATGGGAGAAAAACGAAGTGGTGATTACCGAATCCGCCACACACAAAGCCCTCATTCAGACCGCTATCCGCATGAAAAAACGCGGCTATGATATAGAAGAAATCTGCAAAATCACTGGGCTCAATCATGATGAAATCGAGTGGCTGTAAACAATTAAACCGAATAAGATGATCATTTTAGAAAAACCCTACGTTTCCGCCCCTTTGGTGGCGTATTTGGAAGAAAAACAGATTCCAGTTTTGCATAACGACATGGCCGAAACGCTGAAGCAGCAAGGCCATAACCTTAACCTTTTGGACGACAAGCAGTTCGTTGAGAAATACAACCAAACCCATCAACTCTATGCCGTTTCGGAAAACGCCTTGGTTTGGCTTTATGCCCAACTGCCCGAGTCGGAACTGGTGAAGAAAGTCAAGATTCTGAAGGACAAAGCCGCGTTCCGCCGCATTTGCCAGCAAATCTATCCCGACTTCTATTATAAAGAGGTGGAAATAAGTGCTTTGCGCAGTCTCAATCCCAATAAGTTGCCGCTGCCTTTGGTGCTGAAACCCTCTGTCGGGTTCCTCAGCGTGGGTGTGTATATCGTCCGCAGCAAGGAAGAATGGCAGGCCGCCTTGGACGACATCGACCGCAACTTTGCCAAGCAATGCGCCGTGTTCCCCGACACCGTCGTACGCAGCGAAATGTTTGTGCTTGAGCAGTTTATCGAAGGCGAGGAATATGCCGTGGATGCCTATTACGACGCTGAGGGCAAGCCCAACATCATCAACATCTTCCACCACATTTTCAAGAGCGAAACCGACGTCAGCGACCGCCTCTATTGCATGAGCAAGCAGATTTTTGAGGCCAACTATCCGGCTTTCAATCAGTTCTGCATCGACCTGAACGGTGTGCTCGGATTGAAGAATTTCCCGATGCATGTGGAGTTCCGCGTCGACAAGCACACGGGTCGCGCCATCCCGATTGAGGTGAATCCGTTGCGTTTTGCCGGAATGTGCCTCAATGACCTGACGCGCCACACCTGCCACCAATTGCCCGTGCAGGCCTACTTCGAAGGCACACATCCCGACTACGCCACCATGTGGAACGGCATCGAAAACGACGTGTTCAGTTTTGTCGTTTTGGACAAGCCTTACGACACCAACCGCAAACTCGACTTCGAGCGCATCAAACGGCACTTCCACGGCGTACTCGAAACTCGCGACATTATGAACCCCACCATGAGCATTTGGGGCTTCCTGTTCACGCAGACCACGCCCGAACACAAAGAGGAGTTGCAGGAGATTCTGCACTCTTCTTTGGAGGAGTTTATGGTTTAATTAAAGCTGGATGTGCTGAAAAATCAGCGCAGCATCATCGCAGCCTTCTTCACCGCCTTGACGAAGATTTCCACTTCTTCCAAAGTGTTATAAAGCGCAAACGAAGCCCGCACCGTGCCTGGGATGCCGAAGCGTGTCATCACTGGCTCGGCACAATGGTGGCCTGTGCGAACAGCCACGCCCATCTTGTCGATGAGGGTACCCAAATCGTAGGGATGCACACCTTTTATAATAAAGGAAACCAAGCCTGAACGTTGCTCCGCCTCGCCGATGAAACGGATACCATCGATTTCGGAAAGTTGCTCAATGGCGGATTGCAGAAGTTGGTTTTCGTGTTCTTCAACCTCTTTTCTGTCAAGGCTTTGCATGAACTGGATGGCGGTCTCCAAACCCAAAGCCGCACCCACGTTGGGCGTTCCCGCCTCGAATTTATAGGGCAACACATTGAACGTCGTCTTCTCGAAACTCACCGTATCGACCATCTCGCCACCAAACTGGTAGGGCGGCAACTTCTCCAACCATTCCGCCTTGCCGTACAAGCCTCCGATGCCCATCGGGGCGTACATCTTGTGTCCCGAAAAGACGAAGAAATCACAGTCAAGGTCTTGAACATCAATGGAATAGTGGGCAATGGACTGCGCGCCATCGATAACTACAGGAATGTCGTATTGATGCGCCATTTTGACCATTTCCTTCACGGGATTGATAGTGCCCAACACATTGGAAATGTGCGCAATGGAAACGACTTTGGGGCCTTCTTTCAGTAGTTTTTCGTATTGTTCCAAGTCCAAAACGCCGTGGTCATCCATTGGCACGACAAGCAACTTTCCCTGATGCCTTTGAACCATCTGCTGCCACGGAACGAGGTTGGAATGGTGTTCCATAGCGGTGACCAGCACTATTGGTTGAGAGTCTGTGTTGACTCCCCCCTGCCCCCCTCTCAGAGGGGGAAGCAAGTGTTCAAACGAAGTCGCCAACAGGTTCAGCGACTCGGTGGTGCCTCGGGTGAAGATGATTTCTTTGGCTTCCTTGGCGTGGATGAAATCAGCAACAGTCTGTCGGGCGTGTTCGTATGCCTCTGTCGCCTTTTGGCTCAAGTAATGCACACCTCTGTGGATGTTACAGTTCTCGTGCAGGTAATAGTCGCGCTCGCGCTCAATGACGCACAATGGTTTTTGCGTGGTGGCGGCATTGTCCAAATAAACCAAAGGCTTGCCGTAAACCTGCTGGTCTAAGACAGGGAATTGTTTTCTTATTTCGTTGATGTTCAACATTGTATGTTTGTTTTTGCCACAAAACTTGCAAAACTTTCAAAACCTGCTTTTGTGATTGGACAATGCAACGGCTTACAACCGCTCGCCGTTGCTTCTCCGCCTATGGCGGCTGAAAACTTCATCATTGACTCTTGGCATCCTTTAGGATGCGCTGGAAAGGAGCCTGTTGGCGACTTTGTCACAATTGTTTTGTCTGTTTTGAATGTTTTGTTCCAACTTTACTAAATCTTCGAATAATCTATGTCAAAACTGTATTCCTTTGGGTGGCTGCAGCGCAGGACGCAGTTTTCGCAGCTCGACAACTCACCGCGCAGGCGGCGCTTGATCATGTCGTCGATGTGCTCGTGAAGCATTTCGTTCCCGATGTGGTTGCTGACTTCGGCGGCGAAGGCGTACATCAACAGAATCCGTGCGTTGGCCTTGCTGATACCGCGCTGGCGCATGTAGAACATGGCTTCTTGGTCGAGCTGGCCCGTAGAGGTGCCGTGAGAGCATTTCACATCGTCGGCGTAAATCTCCAAAAACGGCTGGCTATTGATCTTGGCCGTTGAAGTCAGCAAGATATTGCTATTATTTTGCTGAGCATCCGTTTTTTGCGCGTTTTTGGCCACATACACATGGCCGTTGAAGATGGCCGTGGCCTCGTCGTCCAAGATGCCCTTGAATTTCTCGCTGCTCGTGCAATGCGGCACGTTGTGGTTCACCTTCAAGCGGTTTTCCACATGCTGGGTCTTGTCGATGAGATAAAGTCCATGCACTTGGGTTTCAGCGCCTTCGCCATCTAAATCCACATGATAGGTGTTGCGGATGTCGCCTCCGTTGAAAGTAATGACCACGATTTTCAGGCGACTGTCAGCCATCTGCCTCACCTTGAACTCGCGCTGGATGGAGGCTTCGTTGCTCACGTTTTGCAGCACATACAACTCAAGGCTGGCATTCTCGTTGAGGACGATTTCGGAAACTTTCGGCTCGGCAGAAAGATGCGCATCATCGTCATACTCAATGAGTTCGCGGCTTTGGTTTGCGGCTATGATAAGTTGGTTGTCCATGGTCAAAGTTCCTTAATCCATTCGTAGCCTTTTTCTTCGAGTTCGAGGGCGAGGTTTTTGCCGCCCGTCTTGACGATGCGCCCGTCGTACATCACATGGACAAAGTCGGGGACGATATAGTCCAACAGCCTTTGGTAGTGCGTGATGACAACGAAAGAGTTCGTGTCGTTGTGGAGTTGGTTAACGCCGTGAGCCACAATGCGTAAGGCATCGATGTCGAGGCCAGAGTCGGTCTCGTCGAGGATGGCAAGGCTCGGTTCCAACATGGCCATTTGGAAGATTTCGTTTTTCTTCTTCTCGCCGCCGCTGTAACCCACATTGACGAAGCGGTTTTGTAGTTTCTCAGTGATTTCCACCATGGCTTGTTTCTCCTTCATCAGCTTCATGAATTCGACTGTGCTCATAGGTGGAAGTCCTTGATACTCACGCTTTGAGTTGACCGCTGTGCGCATGAAATTCTGGATGCTCACACCCGGAATTTCGACTGGGTACTGGAAACTGAGGAAGATGCCTTCGTTGGCGCGGTCTTCGGGCGACATCCCGATGATGTTCTTGCCCTTGTACCAGATTTCGCCCTCGGTGATTTCGTAGCCCTCGCGACCCGTGATGGCCGCCGCAAGGGTGCTTTTTCCCGTTCCGTTAGGCCCCATGATGGCGTGGATTTCGCCCTCATTGACGCCCAAATTCAATCCTTTCAGGATTTCCTTGCCTCCGATGGAGACATGTAGATTTTTGATATTCAGTAACATATAATTCGTTTGATTGTTTGTTGTTTATTCGTTTATTTGTTGGGTTGGGTTGAGACTGATTTTGCCATAACGCATGAAATAGGCATGGGCAGCCCAGTTTGTGAATTCTTCAGGTGCAATCTCGATGACAGTCCTGCCGTCTGCTTCCGCAATTCGCTTTTTCACGTCCTCAATCAGGGCTTCGTCGCGACCGTATTTCCCGATATTGCATAAATTCAACACAATGCCTGTCAGCAAGATAGCACTTGCTCCGAGAGTCATCCACTTGTGCAAATTCGGCGTTATCTTCAATGCGAAAGCAGTGAACATCGAAAGGGTTAGATGTCCCAAAGCCAAGGCAAAAAACGGCAAGGCTGCCAGCATATAAAAATCGCGCTGCTTCACGCTAAGCATGATGGGCAACACGCCCGTCAAACCGATGATGAGAAAGATGAAAAACCATTTCCTATCGAGCGGAAACTCGAAAACTCTAGAGGTTGATTTCATCGAAATTCGACTGACAACCAACAAAACAGCCACAATTGCAATCGGAATGGCCACTTGTCCCAACCAAGCGAAGAGGATGGCGAACCGCGACGCGACCGTTGCCTCATGCAGTCCCGACAACACTTGGATTTGGAAATATTCCTTAATATATGCCAGTGATGTCGGGAAAGCCAAAAACATCGCGCCCGAAAGCAGTGCCAATGTGAACATTAATATTAAGGTGTCAATCGGGCCTTGGATCCAGTGGCGCTTGTCGTCGAAAATGCAGTAGATGATTGGAAAAACCAACGGAAACAATCCCGTGAAACCTTTTGACATGAAAGCCCCAAACAAGGCAACTCCCGCCAAAAACAGCCATATCTTGTTGTTTTTCAAATAACTGAGGGTCATCAACCAGACCGAAAGCAAGACAAAAACCGTCATTGTGTTCTCAAGCATGTTGTTGGTAGCACTCCAAGAAACAATTGGCATAACCGACCAAAACAACAGCGGCAGCCAAGCCATGCGCGGACGGTTGGTCGTGCGTTTCCAAATGGCCGCAATGAGGATGCCCGAAACGAGGAAAGTGACTGCCGAATAGAGTTTTTCGACCCACCAATGATCTCCGAAAGCCTTGAAAAACATTGATTCAAGCCCAAATGCCAAAGGCGGATGGGAATGGAACACATTGCCAATCGTTTGGGTGTAATGCGGATTCCAAAACGAGCCTAAACCAATGGTCATGTTGCGCGAAATGCAGGCGTAGGTCACTCCGTCGAGGAACATGCCTTCAGTCAACAGACTGTTACTCAACAGAATCAGGACGATTCCGATGAGCAGCAACCAAAAAGGCGTGTTATTTGAACGGGTTTGTGTCATTATTTAATCTCTGTCACCCCTACGGGGTTTATTTCATTCTATCATTCCGTGGCAGGGGTTTCGCTGCGCTTCACCGCCTGCCCATTATCTTCCGTCCCTATGGGACTACTCTAACTGTCAAATGTTAACTCTTAACTATCAACTTTTAACTATCAACTATCCAACGCTTCCTTCCAGCGTTATCGACAATAATTTCTGTGCCTCGACTGCAAATTCCATCGGCAGTTTGTTCAGCACATCCTTTGCGTAGCCATTGACAATCAGACCGATGGCTTTCTCTGTCGGGATGCCGCGCTGTTGGCAGTAGAAAAGTTGGTCTTCGGAGATTTTCGAGGTGGTGGCTTCGTGTTCGAGGATGCTGCTGTCGTTGCCGCACTCGACGTAAGGCCAAGTGTGGGCACCGCATTGGTCGCCAAGCAAAAGTGAGTCGCATTGCGAGTAGTTGCGGGCGTTTTCTGCCTTCGGCACCACTTTCACCAAGCCACGGTAGCCGTTTTGGCTACGGCCGGCGGAGATACCTTTACTAATAATGGTGCTGCGGGTATTCTTGCCCAAATGAATCATCTTCGTGCCCGTGTCGGCCTGCTGGTAGTTGTTGGTCACGGCGACGGAATAGAACTCGCCGATGGAGTTGTCGCCCATCAGCACACAGCCCGGATATTTCCATGTGATGGCCGAACCCGTCTCGACCTGCGTCCAAGAGATTTTGGAGCGGTCGCCACGACAGAGGCCGCGCTTCGTGACGAGGTTGTACACGCCGCCCTTGCCGTCCTTGTCGCCGGGATACCAGTTCTGCACCGTGGAGTATTTCACTTCGGCATCGGTTTCGGCAATGATTTCCACGATGGCCGCATGAAGTTGGTTTTCATCGCGTTGCGGGGCAGTACAGCCTTCCATATAGCTGACATACGCGCCTTCGTCGGCCACAATGAGGGTGCGCTCAAACTGGCCCGTGTTGGCCGCATTGATGCGGAAATAAGTCGAGAGTTCCAAAGGACAACGCACGCCTTTTGGGATGTAGCAGAAAGAGCCGTCGCTGAAGACCGCCGAGTTGAGCGCGGCAAAAAAGTTGTCGGTGTAGGGCACCACCTTGCCAAGGTATTTCTTCACCAAGTCAGGATGCTGCTTGACGGCCTCGCTGAACGACATGAAGATGACGCCGTGCTTCGAGAGGGTGTCTTGGAAGGTCGTCTTCACCGAGGTCGAGTCCATCACCGCATCGACGGCCACGCCTGAGAGTTTCTTCTGCTCGTCCAAGGAAATGCCGAGTTTGTCGAAAGTGGCCAACAGCTCGGGGTCAACCTCGTCGAGGCTTTGTTTTTGTTGGCGTTTGCGCGGCGCGGCGTAATAGATAATGTCTTGATAATCAATTTCGGGAAGGTCGAGGTGCGCCCAATTGGGTTGTTTCAAGGTCAGCCAATGGCGGAAAGCCTTCAGGCGGAAGTCCAACAGCCACTCAGGTTCCTCTTTCTTCTTGGAAATCAGGCGGATGATGTCCTCATTCAGGCCTTTCGGCGCGAAATCGGTTTCAATGTCGGTCACAAAGCCGTATTCATACTCCTTGCTTGTGACCTCGCTAATGATATTTTCGTTCGGATTTGTATCCATTTTGTCCTTATTAAGAATGATTTCAAATTAGGCTGCAAAGATAAGACTTTCCACTGATTCGTTGCGTATCATTTGTTACAAAATTCGTTCTGCCATGATGGTGCTCCAAAAACACCACTTAACAACAAATTTATAAAAAATACAAAATATTATTTATATATTTATTATTCAATATATTACAAAACATTAAATTGCAAAACTTTAGATTTTTCCGACTGAAACTTTAGATTTTTCCATTCAAAACTTTGGATTTTTCCACTCTAAACTTTAGATTTTTACTATTTTTGCCGCAGAAATCACGAAAAAAGACAAAACCATGATTGAGAGAACGGCAAAAAACGCCCTTTTGAGGCTCGCTTCACAATTCGCGGTGATTGGCATCACGGGGCCGCGACAAAGCGGAAAATCGACACTCGCGAAAATGACTTTTCCCGAGAAAAGATACCTTTCGTTTGACGACAAGACCATCCGCGAACTGGCCGCTGCCAATCCGATGGACTTCCTGATGGCCTTCCCCAATGGCGCCATCATCGACGAGGCGCAGAAAGTGCCGGAGATTTTCGATGCGGTCAAGTATCATGTGGACCAAGGCAGTTTCACTCCGGGCAAGTTCATCCTGACAGGTTCCAACCAATTCAACCTGAAGCAAAACATGACCGATTCGTTGGCCGGTCGTGCGGCTTTCTTGAAATTGCTTCCGTTCTCCATCGGGGAGTTAAAAAGTGGCAACTTATTGAGTAGCAATGTTTACGAAACCATTTTCAAAGGATTTTACCCGCCTTTGCACGATACCGCAAAGCATTTCTCGCCCGACGATTGGTTCAATAGTTATGTGGACACCTACCTCGACTTGGACGTGGAGAGCCAAATCAACTACAGCAACTTGTCCGTGTTCAAAAAGTTCATCCAGATTTGCGCCACCTATAGCGGCCAAATGCTTTCCATGGACAGCATGGCACGCGGCATCGGCGTTTCGGCCCCGACCGTTAAGCAATGGCTCTCCATCTTGGAGTCGTCGTTCATCATCCACTTCTTGGAGCCTGACACTCAGAACCTTGGCAAGTCGTTGGTCAAGACCCCAAAACTGTATTTTGTCGATTCCGGCTTGCTGTGCCATCTGCTACGGATTGAATCGGTGGAGGAGTTGATTCTGCACCCGAACAAAGGTGCAGTAGTGGAGACTTTTGCCCTCGGCGAGTTGCTGAAAGGCCGCTTGAATCAAGGCAAGCACCCCAACCTGACCTATTTCCGCGACCAGAAAGGCTTTGAGGTGGACACCATCGCCGACTGGAAACGCACTTTCGCCATCGAGATTAAGAGTACGATTGAGGCAGAGCAAAAACTCTCGAAAAACGCCCGCGACTACCTCGCTCTTCGCGGCGACGACGGCACACGAGGCGCGGTTTTCTACCTCGGCGACCTGACCTGCACCATCAACGGCATTGATTATGTGTCGTGGAAGGATTGGGGCGAATATAATGGAGAAAAAGTCGCGCTTAATTGAAGATAACTGGTGTTATACACGAATTGCCATGAATGAACCACAAATTTCCATTAATTCTCGGCATCGGTAGGGGTTCACGGCGCATTATCGGCAGGGGTTGAAACCGCCTGCCTGATGTATTGCCACACTTTCAGGGTTCCAACGTGCCGCCAAAGTCCTGAAAGGACGACCCTAACACAAGCAGGCGACGACAGTCCCTGCTCGCAACGGAATGAAAACACAATGCCGCATTGCAAATGATGGTATCCACGACTTCCGAATCACGGTTGCCCGGCGTTGTTCATCGGCAGGGGTTCCGCCATGCTCCACCGCCTGCCTAACATCCTTTCACCCCTCCGGGGTTCCTCCGTGCCCAAGCCCGTCCCGAAGGGACGACACTACCGTAACCGTAGGTCGCGACCTACGGCAGCACCTCGGCAGGCAACTCACATAACACGGCTGCCGCAATGCGACAGCCCTACAACGAATAGGCTGTAGGGCTGTCGTTCCACGGCTGCCGCATATCATTCATTCCCGCATTACAAATGCTGATACTCACGGCTTCCGCATTGCAAATGCGGAAGAACTGGGGTTTATTCCATATCGTGAACAAGGCGCACAGAGAACCCAATGCGACGGCTACCGCCGTCGAAGTAGGAATAACTTGGGGCGAGATAGTTGTAGAGAAACATGTAATATGAGCTATTACTATCGTAGTGCGAACTTGACCAGTAGAAGGCACCATAGTTTTCACTATCATAATAATAGAACGATGTCCCTTGACGGTAACCTGTGAACGGCAAAAAGACGGCACCATTGGCCTCGAGTATATTAGTCCAATCAACACTGGTAATGGAGTTGGCAGAATAACCCGTATTATCACTGTTTGCACCAATCAAATCGTATGTGGAAGCATCCCAATCATTAGGCAACAAGATGACACCTTTCACGCCGTTCACATTGGCCTTGGCGTAACGGATGCCCGAAAGCGTAGCACGTTCATAAAACAAGTATCTCCATTCATTAGTGGTCATTGTTCTCCACTGGCCTTCCGTGTTGCCGCCGTTGTTGATGGCATTGCAGCCCCAATCGGCTTGGCCGGTCTGGTCATACAAGTTGTAGATGTCCTCCCCGTAGGCATAGTAATCGCTGTTGTTCGTGCTGGTACTCCAAGGTTGGTAGCATACTGCACCATGGTTGTAGCCGCTTGTACCCCAACCGAAAAGGTCAATCCAACCAGGATAAGTAGATGAAATCTCATTGTTGCTGCATTTTACTTCATTTTCATACACATTTCCATATTCACCTCCAGACCAATAATCACTACATGTTCCGCCTACAAAATCATACTGGTGTTCAGCAAAACGCCAACTGCTGGTTGAAGCTTGGTATTGCAGGTTGCCTTGCGAGAAATAGACGCGGTCGCCATTGCTGTTGATGGTGAACTTTCCACTGACAGCACCTTCGGGAACTGGGGCTGTACTTGGATTTGTCTCTGTCACCGCCACCAATGCAATACCTTCGTTCAAGTAGTCGTTGGCGGTGATGGCGGGAATGGCTGGCCGCGTACCCTTATAAACCCCTTCCTCGGTATAGATCGAGCCATCTTCACCTTCCGTCAAAGCCGATTGGGGCAACAGTATGGCCCATTTCACACCGCCGCCTCCTGATAGTTTAACAAGACCATTATCCACTTGGCTGTAGGCAAAGCCGTTAGTCGAGAAGTCAACCGTCACCTTGTTGTTCAAGCCCAAGATGCAAGTCGGACGGGATGACAAAGTCGTGACGTTAAACTTCACCAATGCGGCTTTGTTGAGGAAGAAGGCAGTGTAAAGTCCAGAACCTGTGAAAGTTTCGTTGGAAGTAGCAAACGAAATCACTGGATATTTGCCATCCGTCTGGTCGCTAATGTTCACCGAACAAGAGATGCTACTGCCGGGAGTGAGTGTTTCTTCAGGGGTCTTGTTGCCGAGAAAGAAGAAATAAAGAGGCTCGCCCTCGGTCGGGTTGGTGATGTTGCCGACAAAAGTGTTGCCGTTGTTGGTCAATGTGCCAACAAACTTGCCGCCGCTGGCCACATACACCACATCGCCATATTCAAAGTTAACCACACCGTTGTTGGGATTCACATTTATCCTTGAGCCGTCGGTTGCTGAGCCTGTCGAAGCACCGCCCCTCACATCAAGGGTGATGGCCACGGTTCCGTCCGCGTTTGTGGTTTGTTGTTCCTGTTTCTTGCATTGCGACAAGCCCAAAACGAGGACGACTGCCGCCAAAACCATACTAACTTTTTTCATTGTTTTGTCTCCTTAATTGATTTGATTCTTTTTGTTTTGTTGATTTTTCTTGTTCTTTTTTCTTTTCGTTGCTGCATAGCCCACGCCTGCCGAAAGCAGGATGAACAGTCCGCTGCCTACTGGCGTGTTGTTGCCAAAGGTTTGGTGTGTGAAGTTGCCTTCGTGGTTGTTCCCGAAAGTCTGGTGCATGAAGGTGCCGTCGTAGTCGTTCCCAAAGGTCTGGTGCGTGAAGGTGCCTTCCGTAGTGCCACGATTGCCTCTCCCAAGCAAGCCGTGGTCGCCTCCACTGTCGCCAACCTCTCCGAACAAGCCTTGCCCCAATGCGCCAAACGGCAACGACAATGCCGTCGCCATCGCCAAGGAAAGCGCAACGGCTTTCCCTCTCTTGTTGGTTTGCTTCTTCATAAGCGAAAGTTTTAGTTTGATACTATGTGAATTACTTGTTTCCATCTTCAAACAAGCACAAAAAAAGCGTGAAACTTACTTGTTTCCCGCTGCTTAAGGTATTTGGCGAACCCACTATCCCAAGAAATAAGTCAATCTCACGCTAACGCGCGAGCATCTTGACTAAAACTTTAGACAGTGTTTCCTTCCTTGTTAAAAATCGCCAAATTTCTAAGCAGAAGAATTCAGTATAAATGCCGTTTGTTTATGTTGTTTCGTTTCACGCAAACTTGCGCTTTTCTTACATAATTGTTTCGTTTTTGAGTTACTATTTGTGTTTAATCGGGGCAAAAATACGGAAATATTTCTTTTCTTTTACACGGCATTCCAGAAATAATAATTCATGGATCAATTAACTCCGTTGAATCTGCGATTTCATGGATAATTTATGGCCATTCGTGTTATATTTCAATGGCAATGCCAAATAGAAGCATTGTTGAAAGCAAAGTTGGGCGTAATTTCCTATCTTTGCGCCAAATTTCAAGAAAATGGATCTCAACATCGGACTTTTCAACGAATCGTTTCCGCCGGTGATGGATGGCGTGGCCATTTGCGTGCAAAACTACGCCTACTGGATGCAGAAAAAGGTAGGTGGTGTTTCTGTCATCACGCCGAATGTGCCGGGGGCCGACTACAAGCAATACGACTACGAGGTGCTCGACTATTTCTCGGTTCCCGTGCCTTTCCGTCAGCCGTATGTCACTGGCGTTGCGGAAGTTGACCCAGCCTTCCTCGCCAAAATCGTCAAGCGTCGCTTCAAGATTGTCCATGCCCATTCGCCCTTTGCGGCAGGCTGGGCGGCGGTCAATGTCGCCAAGAGGCTCAACATCCCTTTTGTGGCCACCTTCCATTCCAAATACCGCGACGACTTCAGCCAAACCATTCCCTCCAAAGCCGTTGTGGAACAAATCATCAAGCGCATCGTCAGTTTCTACGAGCGTGCCGATGAGGTTTGGGTGCCACAAGCCTCTGTAAAGGAAGTGATTAAGGATTACGGATTCAAGGGCAATGTGGAAGTGGTGCCCAATGGCAGCGACCTTGTGGCCGACTATCCCGATGCCTATTTCGCCGAAGCGCGAAAGCAGTTGGGCATTGCACCTGAAGATTTCGTTTGCCTTTTCGTTGGGCAACATGTTTGGCAGAAAAACGTGCGCCTTATCATCGAAGCCCTTGAAAAAGTGAAAGATACGCCTTTCAAGATGTTTTTCGTCGGCAACGGCTACGCGGCTGAAGCAATGAAGGAGATGGTGACCGAAAAAGGCTTGGACAGCCAAGTCACTTTTGTGGGAACCGTCACCGAGCGCGAAACCATCAAGCAGTATTATGCAGCGGCTGACCTGTTCCTTTTCCCCTCGCTTTACGACACTGACGGCTTGGTCGTCAAAGAAGCGGCTGCGCTGCAAACGCCCTCGGTTTTGGTGGAAACCGCCACGGCTGCCTCCATCATCACCGACAACGAGAACGGCTTCCTGATTCCCAACGACTTAGATGCCTTCGCCAATCGCCTCCGCGAGTTGATTCACGACCCGAAACGGGTGCATCGAGTGGGTGTGCAGGCTTCGCGTTCCATCGTGCGCTCTTGGGAGGATGTGGTCGGCGAAGTGCTTGAACGCTACAACAACCTGATAGCCAGAAAGAAATTGATTTTCATACCCCAAAATCCGAAATGATGAGCCAAGGAAAACACAAACACGGCTTCTGGTTCTATTTCGGCAGAGTAATGGCCAGCCTTGGCATTGCCTTGCTGCTGCTGGTGTTGTATGTATATCTTTCCGTCCCCACCTACAGTTTCAAGGAGCCGAAGCCTTTCAGCGGCGAATACCTTTATAATCCCTATCAGGACATGAAGCCCGACCAATGGAAAAAGTATCATTTCCATTGCCACTCACGCAGGTATTTCGGGCTGACCAACGGGCGCAAAAGCACCGAAACGGCCATCGACAGCGTTTATCAAGCCTTGGGGTACGACCATTACGGGATTTCAGATTATATGGGCATCAACCCGCATGGTGCTGAGAGAGAGGACTATATCCCAGCCTACGAACACGGCTACGGCCTCATACGCAAAACGCACCAAATCTGCATCGGGGCGGAAAAGGTGTATTGGCCCGACTTCCCTTTCATGCAGAATCTCAACATGAAACAGCACATGATTAATGAATTGGGCAAGCGGTGCCGCTTCGTCATGCCCGCCCATGCCTCATTCACGAAGGGTTACAAGGTGAGCGACATTAAATGGCTGAGCAACTATCGTCTTTTGGAAATCATGAATCCTTACGGAAATGCGTTGGAGCATTGGGACATGGCGCTCTCCAACGGCCACAGAGTGTATGCCCTCGGCGACGACGATACACACAACATCCACAAAGTCAATGAAGTATGCCTCAATCTAACCATGATTAACACCCCTGACCTCAACCCTGAGCATGTGTATCAGGCTTTGGATGCGGGTTTGTGCTACGCCGTTGAGTTCGTCAACTTTTTCCACTTCCCGATGACCTTGGAGCAGAAGATCGAACAAGCCCGAAGCCTCCCCTATTTGACTCAGGCCCAATTGGTTGGCGACACCTTATTCATTAACACTTCCGCCAACACCATGCACGAAGTGAAATTCATCGGGCAGGGCGGCAAGGTGCTGAAAACGGAAGAAAACGTGGCAACAGCATCGTATGTCATTCAACCTGAAGACCAATATGTTAGAGCGGAAATCAATGTCAACGAACTGCAACATTTCTATCTGAATCCCGTCACGAGGCACACGACACCCCAACCCATAGACCAACGGTTGGATTTCGTCAATCAGGCGCAGACCTATTTGTATCGCTTTGTGTATCTCGTGGCTTTCGCGGCCATGATTTGGTATCTGTTCAAAAAAGCCGAGGAGAAGAAAGCAAGTGAGGATTAAAGAGCAAAATATCAACAAGATACTGGTTTGGCTGTTGGCCGTCAGTGCAGTCGTGAGAGGTGTTTTGGCCGCTTGGATGGAGTTTGGCAACGACGAGGTTTATTACTGGACCTACGCCCTCTACCCCGATTGGAGCCACTTCGACCACCCGCCTATGGTGGGCTGGGTCATCCAATTGTTCAGCCTTAACTTATTGTTCGACAGCGAGTTCTTCATCCGATTGGCCTCAGTCGTGCTAATGACCACCAACACCTATATAATATATAGGATTGCGATGGAAATCAAGGATGCGCGGACAGGGCTTTACGCTGCCTTGCTTTACACCGCCTCCATTTACGCCTTCGTCATCACAGGCGTTTTCATCATGCCCGACACGCCACTGATGCTGTTTTGGCTTTTGGCCGTCTGGATGGCCATTCGGTCCCTGAGCTTGTCGAAGGGCCGATACTTGATACTATTTGGATTATTCACCGGTCTGGCCATGCTCTCCAAATATTCAGGCGTTTTCCTTTGGGTCGGAATGGGGCTTTATATCCTGATTTTCAACCGAAAAGAACTGAAAAACCCATATTTGTACCTTGCACTCTTGATTTCAACAATTTGCTGTATTCCAATTCTTTATTGGAACATCCAAAACAATTTCATCAGCCTAAGTTTCCACGGTGGGCGCGTGGGCGGCGGAAAAATCAATTTCGGCACTTTCGGAACTGAGATTTTGGGTGAGTTTCTCTATAACAATCCGGTGAATTTCATTTTGGCCATAGTAGCCATTGTTGCAGCCTTCAAAGGGAAAACCAACATCCAAAAACCCGTTTCTCGCCTTTTGCTTTGCACCGCCATCCCCATGATTTTGATGTTCTGGCTGTTCTCACTCACCCGCCCTACCCTGCCGCATTGGAACGCGCCCGCTTTCGTTATTCTCATCCTCTTATCCGCTGTGTATCTGTGTGATAAGCAGGTTGAACCAGACAAGTTGCCTGAATCCATCAAGGCATCACTACTCGTGCTTTTGCTCACTCTAATCATCGGTGTTGCCGAAATCAAGACAGGCTTCATTCCTTTGGACAAACACACTGAGCCTGAGATGCTTGGGCGCGACGATTTCACCCTCGATATGTATGGCTGGCGGCAATTAGGCGAAAAATTTGCGGCTTTCCGCGAGGATAAGATGGCCGAAGGCGTGATGAACGCGGAAGACGGCATCGTGGCCAACCAATGGTTTCCGTTGGCCAATCTCGACTATTACGTGGCGCGACCTTTAGGCATGAGAGTCATGGGATTGGGTTGGCCTGAGTTCTTGCACAAATACCTGTGGATCAATAAAGAACGTGGAGGATTCCATCTCGGCGAAAACTATTGGTTTCTCACCGACAGCCGCTATCTGAAAGACCCGAAAGAGATGTATCGATGGTATTTTTCGGAAATTGAACTGGCTGGCACTATTACGATTGAGCGATGCGGCAAGCCTGCCAAGAATTTCTTTGTCTATACCTGCAAAAACCTTACAGAACTCCCACCCGACTTGCAAACCTTCAAGGCACAATCCGCCTCAGCAAATAGATAGTGCCATCGGTGGCAACAGTCTCATATTCAGCACGATTCTTTAGCACCAACACTCCTTCGCGCTCGTAGCCGAAATAGAAATCGGTGATGAGCACATAGTCGGTGTCGACTTTCCGCATGATGGAAAAATCCTTGATTTCGTCACGCATGGCGAGGTGCGGCACAAAGACAGGCGCGGCACACACCGAGGCCTCGTCGGGAATCATTCGGATGAGTTCGTAAGCATAGCGCACATCGAAATCCTTCTGCCTGTAATGCCGTCCCTGATAAACGCAAAGTTGGTCCACGAAAACCCTCGATTTGGGCACACCGATGGTATAAAATGTGGTCAAAACAATGGAAATCAACAGGCTAACTGCCAGCATCATCCGCCAAAATTGTTTCCTCAGCCTGAAAATGACCAAAAACGACGCAATGACGAGCACTGGCATGAACTCAACGGAATATTGGAAGGAAATGCCCCAAAAATTAGGCTGGTTGGCTATCATTTTCTGTCCAAAGAGCGGTAGGAGCATAAACAGGTAATTGGGTTTCAAAACAGTGAAAATCAATCCTGTAGCCAAAGCGCACCAATAAAATTCCTCTTTGATTCCGGCATACTTAGGATTGGCGATGGTGGTTAACACCGTGTAATTTGGCTTGCCACCCATACCCACGAACTCCTCCATGCCAATAGTGCTTGTAAACAAGATATTAAGCGTCAATTTCGGATGCGTGAGCAAGGTTCCGGCAATTTCTAAATAGTTATCTCCGAGATAACTATACCGAGCAAAGCCGCCACCCGAACCGCCCAACTTTGGCATCACTATCATGTTGACAATGAAGAAGTAAGCCAACGAAAAAACTGCATAGCCCGCCAAATGCCACAAGGCTGTTTTATCCTTGCGGTAGTCCCACATCAGCCCGATGACGATGAAAAACAACCACAGCGACATGTTTTCCTTCCCGATGACGAACAGCACCACCATCAGCGAGGACAGGCCGAATTGCCTCTTTTTGAGGAAATACAGCAGCCACGGCAACATCATGGCAGCCAGCACATTGGAATGATAGTCGAAGGCTATGGCATGGATGATTCCGAAAGAAAACCAAAACGCGACAGCGGCCAAAAGCGGTAGCCAAAAGTCGTCGGAATAAAGTCGCAACAACTTGAATACGCCCCAACCGCCCAACAGCACCGCCGCAATCTGCACGATGAGCAAGGTATAACTGCCGAAGACATGAATCAAAGGCGACAAAATGATGAGATAGAGGTCGAAATGGTCGCTGAGGATGCTTTGCGGAACAGCCTTGAACATGCTGCAATCGTCAACACGGAAATGGGTGTAGTCGTACATCGCATGGGTGTAAAGCCCCAAGTCGAGTGCATAAGTCTTGAAAAGGTAATGGTTGACCAAAGAAATGAGGGCATACAGCACACCGACAACGGTGAAAACCGATGCCAAAATGATTCTGTCGCGATTGTCCTGCCTGATGCGGTTCATTTCGTCATTTTCGGACGGCAAAACTATAAAAAAAGACGCATTTTCGCTTGCATTAGTGAAGTTTTTCCTATTTTTGCAAATGTAAAACCTTAAAAACTAACATCATGTCAACAAGACCTGAACTCAAAAATGAAGCCCTCGGGATGCTTCGGGGCAAATGGACACAGCCCGTTGTGGCAGCACTGATTGTGACCTTGGTTAGCGGAGTCACTCAAGGCGGAAGCCAAACCCAATTACCGTCATTCATCACCATTGGTTTCCTCGTCGCGCTTCTCATTGCCGAAAACCTTCAATACGGCTTCTCGGTCGGGATGCTCCGTTTCAACCGTGGCCGCGAAAACACTGTCAACGAAATGATTAGTGCGGGATTTAAGGAAGACTACGGCAGAGTGTTGGGAATCATGCTTTTAGGCACGGTTTATATCTTGCTTTGGTGCCTTCTGCTTATCATCCCTGGCATCATCAAGGCCTACGCCTTCAGCATGGCGCCCTACATTGCCGAAGACAACCCAGAACTCGGCCCCGGCGAGTGCCTCCGTCGCAGCGAAGCCCTGATGTACGGCCACAAGATGGATCTTTTCATGCTACACCTCAGTTTCATCGGCTGGATTCTTTTGGGAATCCTCTCCCTCGGCATTGGCCTTCTTTGGGTTACGCCGTGGATGGAAATGGCGCAAGTGAAGTTTTATGAGGAACTGAAGGCTGAAGCAGGAGCTGCTTGAGTTTTTATATGCCAAACGCCCCGCATTGATGCAGGAATTGGACAGGTTTGACGGATTGGAAAATAAATTCCACTATTCCGAAAAATGCTTATATTCGCAGGGCGAAATAAATGGATATGGACAAGAAGACTGTACGGATCATACCATCGAATCCCGATGACTTTGAAAGGCAATTCGCTTACGTGGATTCCATCATCAACAAGCATCGCACAACCGCGATAGCCACAGTGAACATGGAATCGTTGCTGACAGCGTGGGAAGTGGGGCAATTCATATCCGCCCAGTTGAAATCATCACATTGGGGTAGCAAGGTTGTCAGCGAATTGGCCGATTACCTGAAGAGGCAAAATCCGAAACGTCGGGGATTCGGGAAACGTCATCTTTATAATATGGTTAAGTTCTATGACACATATAGTACCGACGAATTCCGTCATCTCGGCGAACATTTGAAATTGGATGAATTTGTGCAATTGCCAATTGCACAAATTGAGAATAACGATGGACAGAATGAAATTGTGCAATTGCCATGGTGACCGAATATCGCCGCAAACTCATCCCCCAAGAGGTGATGCAAAAGTCGTTGGACGAATATTGTTCGTATTTGGATACAAATTTGAATGAAAATATCGATAATTAACACAATAATAATCAACAGCTTAAAAACAGAAGAAAAAGACAAACAAATACAAACATATTAGCAGATAGCACTTGTTGCTGTCCTTGACTCTCAATTTTCCACAAGTCCCCGTTTGACGGGGGCAACTCTTCAAGGACAAGTTGCAAATGCCGTACTTGTTACGGCGTGGAATACTTGTTAGAAGAGTGGGCGTGGAAACCCGAGAGTCAAGCAAGGAATTGATTCCACGCTTTTTTATTCTCAAATTTCAAGGATAAAGCCATGCAAGAAGCACCACATATCGGACACCTCATCGAAGCCGAACTCAAACGGCAAGGGCGCAGTGTGGTTTGGCTGGCCGAGCAATTGTGCTGCCATCGTAATAATGTCTATCTGATTTTTAGACGTGAGTGGATTGACACCTCGGTACTGAAGAAAATCGCTCTCGCTTTACGCCACGATTTCTTTGCTGACCTCTCTGACGATTTCAGGAATACCATGGCTGGCGACCGTGATTTGTTCGAAAACGCAAAGTGATTCTTGGCAGATTGCACAGCGATGCTTTGCACCTCTGTGTCGCGCCACATGATCCTTCTCCATATCTTTGCCAAATACAAAGCCCTTAAACAGTGTGTTTCATAACATATTGAATTTCTATTAGATGAGATTATGTTGTGTGACTGAGAGGGCGAAGCTGTGTTCGGTCAAAACCACAGCGGCCAGGGCATCCTGAAACGTCATCGCCACAGAATACCAAGTACGAAGCGGCGACCAACTCCTCAGCTGAAGGATCGCCACATTGAGTGGAAGAACCATCACCATCAACCCTGTATCCCAAAATTCAGGTCAGTACTGCTACTCCACCGATGGAAAAACACTTATCTGTGACAAGGATTTCAACTGAACACCAATCAATATCGAATGAGAAGATGGACAACGATGTACCTACGTTTGTACTGAGTATGACGAAAAAGAAGGGAAAAAATGTTTGGAATGACACATCGAATGTCACCAGTCCGCTCCAAGCTGCGAATGAGAATGCACGGGAGGAAGCGGAGTAACAGTATCATGAGTGACTCTTGGTTGATATTGTAGATATGTCACGCAAGAACTCTTGGATATGCTCGACAGTGATAAAGCCACTTTTTTCGATCTGTGATTGATGTCTACCGAAAATGGATGAGTTCAATGTACTTTCACAGGTTGAACAACAACAAATACCACTACCCAATCAATCACAATCAATTGAAATCCAGACAAAATCTGTGTGAAAGTAAACGACAACACAATCAATTGTAACATTCCGCTCGAAGACCTTCAAGGAGGTACTTGAACGACAGAAGGATCATGATTATGGACTTCAAATTCAACACAAACTGTAATCTATCCAGCTAGTTATACTAAATCAAATGTCGCCATCTGAACAAACATATCAAACAATTACACACTCAACGTCAACTGAAGCTGAAGAATTGCCAACAAATTCAACGTTTGAGATAATTTTTGGATTATGAGTGCTCATACATATAAGATATACACACAAACGTGTAATGCTAATAATAATGGAAGGCAGGCTACATCGCCGACAATTAGATACAATGATACTTTGGTTTTCAGAGATAATGACTGACTCCAATGTAACAACTGATATACAGAGATAGGAGACAACGGAAGTATGTGAATAGGATGACCATCAGAGTCAGCAAACACAAAGCTTTCAGTTTATTGACATACAAGGATATATTCAACTGCGAGTGATTCAGACCAGTTTATTGATTTATACACCACAGACTACTGAGAAAGTCATATTGAAAGCAAGTGGAGAGAAATGCGCGTCTGACTAACCTGAACCATAAACTTATAATGTACCCAATAATTGAGACTGCAAATATATTGAATTAATGTGAAACATC
>CAMVCZ010000032.1 GCA_947166105.1 uncultured Bacteroidales bacterium | reverse complement strand
AAACTACTCATTTTTCACCTTAACTCATGCTCTCAATTCTGGGGTACATTATAAAGACATTTTCTAAACTAAGATAATAGAAATTGTTTTTGTCTTTAATGTTTGGGGATATAGTCATTAAATCCCCGTTTTCCGCTAATTCTTTGATTTCTGTATTTATCATTCTATTTTTCCGTTTTGCTCTTTATTGTTGGTGTAAGATGGTAGGCAAAACTCAATATTAAACCATCTATAAATCTACTTTCTTTTGATATTAAACCGTTCCATTATGAAAAGGGGCAAAGTATTAGGAAAAATCTACTTTACCCCAAATAGAATGATAAAATATCTATACCAAAGAAAGTAATCATTTTAAAAGTAGGGATAATTTTTTATTTTAGGTGATGTTTTTATCCCTACTTTAAATATTGCATTTTCACACAAAATTTCATCATAAAGGGAAAATCAATATAAATCAATTTTCCCCAAACAAGAATTAATTAATCTAAATGAGAAATTACCATATATTTTTACTCTATATCTGTACTTTTCAACTTCCTAAAAATTCCGTAAAAATATATGAATTTTCAAAAGTTTGGCATAATTTTTTGCCCTACATTTTCATTTATTACTTATGAGGATTTGACGGGATTTGAAGCGCGTTTTTTGCATTTCAGAAATAAGAATTAAAAACCGTCATAAACGCAAATTTTTTATTTTCAAAAATAGACCTATTTTCAGGCTTGTAGATGGATTTTTATTGGTTGGTTGGGCCATTATACAAAAATAGCGGGAAATCCAAGGAAAACCCGCCAAAATCTAAAATCTGCCTAAGTTCTGATTCTTACTTTATTTCTACGCTCTGAATTTTTCCGTCTTTAATGTTGATAATGTAATTTTGCGCTTTCAAATCATCTAAGGAAATCATTTCTGAACCTGAAAAAACCTTTGATAATTCCATTAGTTTGGCTTGCGCTGATTCTTCTGTTTCTTCTGTGGTCTTAGTTGTGCCCTTGGTGGTTTTGGCCTTGATATGGTCAATTGTCCCATCTTTAGCAAATACAACTCCAAAATCTTGTAAATCTTCTTTGCTGACTGAGTTTTCAAATAATAAACTCTTGATAATCTGTAATTTCTCTAAACTTGTCTTTTCTTTTTTTGGTCTTGACATATTATTTAAATTAAAAATTTGCACCGTGCCAAATATCATAAATTGTGCCAAAACTGAAATATTGTCAGATTGTCAAAAATTTATTGTCATTTTGTCATTATCTCAATTCTTTTCTGCATAGATTTGTCAAATTTTCTGACATTTCCATTTTCATCTACAACCAACAAAGGACTAATTTCTATTTTATTATGGTGATGAACTGAAAACTCAAAATGTAAACCGTAATTTTCAACTATTGAAGTATAGATTTTAAAAGTATGTTGAAATTTTGCCGTGTGATAACATTCAATCCGCTGAATATATTTTTCAATTAAAGTTTCAAAATTATCATCTACACTGAAAGTATTATCTTTTATTGATTCAAGTTTAGAAAGTTCAATATTATAATTTGAAATTTGATTTTCTAAGGTTTTTATTTCTTTTGTTATTTCCTCAATTCTTGATTTAATTTCAATCATTATATCATCATTTGGGGCATTGATATATTTTTTATTCAAATCCTTTAATTTGACCTGATTTTTAATGATGGTATTTTGTAAGCCATCAATCAGGGTTGAAAGTTCATTTATTCTTTCCTGATTTTGCGCTTTTATTTCTTCTTGTTTAATTTCAGTAAAATCTAATAAAAAATCTATCACATTTTTCACCATAGAATCAATAATTTCTACTTTAATACTTCCACCAATACCCCCTTTTTTGGCATATTGAAAACCACCTTTAACCGTGTATTGGTGTGCCATTGCCGTATTAGTGTCTTCAAAGAAAATCCTATTTTTATATTTATTGGTGTATTTGTGTGGGTTTGGGTTGGTATTATTTAATTCTGTGGCCTTATCTACATTATCAAGTAAGACGGAATCAATATAATATCTGATTTTTGGGGATTTGATAGTTTGGATAATGATTTGTTCAGTAATCCCCAACATATTTGAAATTTTTGAATAAGAATAACCCTTTGACTTCAATTCAAATATCTTTTCAACCGTTTCCCATTCATCAGGATTTTTCACCCAAATTGATTTAGTATTTACATCCTTTATATAGTTTGGATTTTCTGCTTTCATTAGTCCAAAAGGGGTGTATCTTGTTCCCGTTGATACATTGATAGGATTTTCCCTATATTTATCCCTGGCGGTTGAAGTTCTTAGTTTAATTTTTTCTCTTTCATCTGCTGCACTCCATAATTTAATCATCATAGTTATTCCATCAGATAAATTTATAATTTGACCTTGGGGAATAAAATAATTATCTGCTTTAATGATGATAGAATATTTTTTTGTTAGCGTTCTAATTTTTTCAAGTGCTGCTAAATAATCCTTTTCACGGCTTAACCTTGAAACTTCACGGACTATCAATAAATCTGCTTTTGATTCTGATTCAAGCAAAATTTCAAGTTCTTCACGGTGTTCTTTGGCGCCGCTGATTTTTTCCTGATAGATACCATTTACTATAATTCCATTTGATTTGCAGAATTTTTGTAAATCATCAATTTGAATTTTGTTTTCTTGTGCCTTTGTGCTTGCTCTTGCGTAAAGAATTGCCGTTTTCCCTTTTAAATCAAGTGTTTCCATATCTTTGAACATTTTAAAATTATGGCGCAAAGATAGGAATTTTTTATTAGTTCACGGTAAATCTACCCTATATTTTTGTATAAACCGTCAATGTGCTGCGACCCACGGAGATGACTTTACTCTCGAAAGTGACAATGTCTCCGGCAAAAATCGGGAACTTGAAGTCGATGCCGTGGAGGACGAGAAGAACGGTGTCTTTCGTGTCAACATATTGCGCCACAGCGAAATAGGAACTCTCCAGAAAATACTCGGAACAGCGACCTGCGAAAAAAGTCTGGTGGTGGTTGAGGTCGGCGAGTTTGATCAGTCTTTAGGAATAGGTTGCTTTCATATTTTTTGTTTTTAACTATGAATTGCACGAATGAAACGAATTATTTTGAGAATTGTTGGGAGGCAAGCATCCGATTTCATACGAATATGCCAGCGGAGCAGGATTCGTATCCATTAGCGACTTTAGTCGCAAAATATTGATTCTGAATATCATATTCGTATAATTCTTTCAATTCGTGTTCCTATATTTCAATTTTTAGTCCATCGTAGGCGAGCATCATGCCTACGGGAAGTTCGCGGTTGACCTCGGCGGCGAGGCCCATGCTGTGGCTGCAATGCGTGAACCAAATCTTTTTCGCGCCTACCTTTCTGGAAATTTCGATTGCTTCGTCCAAAGTGAGATGCGAGTAGTGTTTCTTCTTTTGCAGAGCCTCAATAATCAGGTATTCAACACCTTGCAGCTTTTTTATTGCCTCTTCGGAAATCTCGCTTAGGTCGGTGACGTAGGCAAAGTTGCCGATGCGGAAAGCATAGCAAGTCAAGGTGAAATGCTTTAATTTAATAGGTATGATGTGCAGGTCGCCGAGGTCGAAGGGCGTTTCGTCGAGGCGGCGGATGTCGTAAGTCGGGGCACCTGGATAGGGATGTTCATCGAAGGCGTATGAATACTCCCGCTTGATTTCGGGCAACGCGGTATCAGCCACATAGAGCGTCATAGGCTTTTTCTGCATGAAAATATAGGGGCGCAAATCGTCAAGGCCGCCGATGTGGTCTTTATGCTCATGAGAGATAATCACCGCATCAAGTTTGGAGACGTTTTCGCGCAACATCTGTTGGCGGAAGTCGGGGCCGGCATCCACGGCCACCGTCACCTCTTCAGTCTGAATCAAGATGGAGGTGCGCAGTCGCTTGTCGCGTGGGTCTTTGCTTTGGCACACGGGACAAGTGCAGCCGATGACCGGCACACCTTGCGAAGTTCCACTACCTAAAACAGTGACAATCATACTTTTATCATTTTTTTGCGTCCATAAACGCCTCACCGAAATTCAAGCGCAAAATTAGCGATTTTAAACAAAAAAACATGCTATTTCATGGAATTTGCCTACATTTGCGGCATGAATTTTTCATCCTACCTCAGAAATAGGGCTTTAAGACGCGCCTTGGAGCAATTTCTCGCCGAAAAACCTACGGCAAAAATGCCTAATCTTCAGCGAGTTACTTCCATTTTGATTATTTTGGACGAAGGCGACAAAAGCATAGTGAAGAACATCGAAAGCAGTGCAAAAAGTCTGTTTGGCGCAAGTCGTTGCGGGTTTGTCATCCTTTGCAACCAAATGTCGGAAACCATCCTACAAAGCGACCTCTACACCGAGATTACGCCCAAGGATTTCGGCTTTATGAGCGTGCTGAAACCCGACAAGCACGAATTCATCAAGAAGCTGCCTTTCAGCACAATGCTTATCAACATGGCGGCAAAAAACGCCGAAATCAGCGACTATCTTTGCACCCTACCGAAGTCGGATTTCAGGATTTGTTTCCACGAGAGCAAAAACCAACCTATCTACGACTTGATCATCCAAAACCCGCGAGCCACCGACCCTGTTTCCAACATACATGTCCTGCACAACTACCTGAAAGCCTTGTCGGGTTCAACAACTTAAAACTCTGATTGAAAATGAAATACAACCCTTTTAAAGGCATGGGCATTGCCCTCGTCACTCCTTTTAAAACCGACCGTTCAATTGATGTTGAGGCTTTAATCAACATCGTGAACCATGTCATCGCCAACGGCGCGGATTTTTTGGTCGTTTTGGGCACCACTTCCGAAGCCCCTACCCTTTCGGCAAACGAAAAGCAATTAGTAATCAGCACGATATTGGAAGCCAACGAGGGTCGCTTGCCCGTCATGCTCGGCATGGGCGGCAACAACACACAAAGTGTCATCGAAGCCATTAAAGCACAAGATTTCACTGGCATACAGGGGATTTTGAGCGTCGTACCTTATTATAATAAGCCCAACCAACGCGGCATGAAAGCCCATTTCGAGGCCATCGCCGATGCGAGTCCTGTGCCAGTGGTGGTTTACAACGTGCCTGGGCGCGTGGGCGTGAACTTGCAAGCCGCAACCTGCGTGGAATTGGCCCAGCATCCCAACATTATCGCCGTGAAGGAGGCTTCGGGCAACTTGCAGCAAATCATGGAGATATTGCGCGACAAACCCACTGATTTCGATGTGCTTTCGGGTGACGACGGCATCACCCAACCGCTGATGGCTTTGGGCGCAACAGGCGTGATTTCGGTGGCCGCCAATGCCTACACGAATCAGTTCAGCCGAATGATGAAGGCTCAAAAGGAAGGCCGCATCGAAGAAGCATTGCACCTGCATTACGCCATGCTGCGAATGAACCAACTGATTTTTGCCGATGGCAACCCCGCCGGAATCAAGTGCCTGATGAGCCATATCGGGCTGTGCCAGAACGTGCTGCGCTTGCCTTTGGTTCCCGTTAATGAGAAGGTGGAAGCCGACATTACCAACGAATGGAAAACCTTAAAGAACGCATAATCAGGGATTTGAAATCTTGAAATTTGAAATAACAATAATAAAATGAAGAGTTTACGCTATTTTATGCTGATCTTGGCCGCAGTGGTTTGCGGCAACATTTTTGCCCAAAAGAGCCAACAAGAACTGAACCAACTCATGCAAGAACGCAATGAGTATTATTTCACCTTCAACCTGAACGGCAACGACGACCTGAAAGCCATTGCCCGCGCCATTTCGGTTGACCGCATTGATGGTCAAGTGGTTACGGCATACGCCAACAACAAGGAATTTGTCGATTTCCAACAACTTGGCTATGAAACGACGCTGCAAACGCCGCCTTCGCTGATGGAGAAAGTCGCGATGTGGGACGGCAGCAACCGTGCCGAATACGACTGGGACAGCTACCCGACTTACACTGCCTACGAGGAAATGATGTTCCAATTTGCCACCGACCACCCCGACAAGTGCGAAATCATCACGCTCGGCACGCTGCCCAGCGGTCGCAAAATTATGATTGCCCACCTGAACAACGGTTCGGGCGAAGGCAAGCCCAAGTTCCTCTACACCAGCACCATCCACGGCGACGAAACCACAGGCTGGATTTTGATGCTTCGCTTGATTGACTATTTGCTTGAAAATCCTGACGAGCCTGAAGTTCAGACCGTTATGGACAATATTGACCTTTATATTGGCCCGAACACCAACCCTGACGGAACTTATCACGCAGGCAATAACAACGTGAACGGTGCCACCCGTTACAATGCCAACGGTGTTGATATGAACCGCAACTATGCCGACCCCAATGGTGGTCCACACCCCGATGGCAATCCCTACCAAACTGAAACAGAATGGTTTATGCAGTTTGCCGAAGAAAACGCTTTTGTGATGGGTGCCAACTATCACGGCGGTGCCGAGGTGATGAACTACCCTTGGGACAACACCTACACGCTCCATCCTGATGATGCTTGGTATCAACTCATTAGCCACGAGTACGCCGACCTCACCCACGAAGTGAACCCCAATTACATGAACGACTTCAACAATGGCATCACCAATGGCGCTCAATGGTATATGATTGGCGGAGGCCGTCAAGATTATATGAACGGCTATGCGCAATGCCGCGAACTCACGATTGAATGTTCGAACACCAAACTGCCCAACGGCAACCAATTACCCAACTTCTGGAACATCAACAAAAATTCCATCTTCGCCTTTATGAACCAATGCCTTTACGGCATCCACGGCACAGTGACCGATGCCTCGACAGGCCAACCCATTGAGGCCACGATCACCATTTCGGGACACGACAATACGTTTTCAGTAGTGGAGAGCCATCTGCCGGCGGGCGACTTCCACCGCCCCATCAAGGGAGGCACCTACACCGTGAACTTCATCGCCGACGGCTATCGTCCGCATCAGGAAACCGTCACTGTTGCTGATTATGAAACTGTCAATCTGAACGTTGCACTCGAAGCCGGCGCGGGCATTCTTCCTGATTTCTCTGTTTCGAGGACAATGGTGCCATTGGGTGGACATGTCAACTTCACCGACCAGTCGTTTGGCGACATTGTCTCGTGGCATTGGACCTTTGAAGGTGCCGGTTCATCGACACAACAGAACCCGACGAATGTTTCATACGATATGGTTGGCGACTTTGCCGTGACCCTTACCGTAACCGACAACAACGGCAATACCGAAACCCTCACGCGAGACAATTACATCCATGTGCGCGAAGCATACATGATGCAAGACGGTACCTTCGAGACTTGCAGGGCATTCTTCTACGCTTCTGCTTACACCGGTTACCACAGCAACGAGGACTACACCATGACTTTCCTTCCCGATACCCCAGGCAACAAAATCAGCGTCAACTTCCTAAGTTTCAGCACTGAAGCCAACTACGACTGGCTTGAAATCTATGATGGCAGTTCCACCGATGCTCCTTTTATCAACAGTTATTCAGGCAATGACGAAATCGGCATAGTGACCGCCACCAACGAAGAAGGCGCACTCACCTTCCATTTCACTTCCGACTATTCTACCACATCGAGCGGCTGGGAGGCTTTGGTCGATTGCATCGGTTCATACGAGCCTATGATTATTGACGTCACCGCCAATCCGGAAGTCATCAACGAAGGCGAAAGCAGCCAACTCACTGCAACGGTAACGGGTGGCGCAGGCAACTACACCTTCCGTTGGGAACCCGTTGAAACCCTCGACTATCCCACCAGTTGTTGCCCCATAGCGACACCCACCGAGCATGAAACCATTTACAAAGTGGAAGTGACTGACGGAGAAGGCAATACGGCTTCTGGCGAAGTGACCGTAACCATCAGGAATGTCGGCATGGACGAAAACACCATGAGTGCCTTGAAGGTTTATCCCAACCCGAACAATGGCCTGTTCATCATTGAAGGCAATGCTGATTATCAACTCATCAACAGCCTCGGTCAAGTGGTGCTTTCGGGCGTTTGCGAAGGCAAGACCCAAATTGATGCCCAAAATTCGCAGCAAGGCGTTTATTTCCTCCGCCTTAACGGTGAAAACGACTGTAGGACAGAAAAAATCATCATTGAATAAGGTTCAAAATGAAGCATTTGCAGAAACTCATCCTGATTCTCGCCGTGATGGTTTGCGGCAACCTTTTGGCCCAAAACAGCCAAAAGGACTTGGAGCAACTCATGCGTAGCCGTGGGGAATATTTCTTTACCCTCACGGTTGACCAACCTTCTGAAATCCAAGCCATCAGCGACCTTTGCTCCGTTGACGGCACCGATGGCCGAACCGTGGTGTGTTTTGCCAACCAAAACGAGTATGAGATTTTGCTCGAAAAAGGCTATCAGCCTCATTTGCAAACTCCACCCTCGTTGCTTGAAACGCCCATCATGTGGGACGGAAGCCACCGTGAGGCGTACGATTGGGACGCTTACCCGACCTACGAAGCCTACGAAAGCATGATGCAGCAATTTGCCGCTGAGCATCCCGACCGTTGCACCTATTTCGAACTTGGCACTTTGGCCAGCGGGCGCAAACTCATGTTTTGCCGCATCTACAACGGGCAAACCGACGGCAAGCCGAAGTTCCTCTACACCTCAACCATGCACGGCAACGAAACGACAGGCTTTATGCTGATGCTCCGCCTGATTGATGAACTTTGTTCGAGCAATGACGACCGTATTTTGAACTTAGTCAACAACTTGGACATTTTCATCTGCCCAAACACCAACCCCGACGGCACCTATTACGGTGGCAACCAAAGCGTATCTGGCGCCCGCCGCAACAATGCCAACGACCTCGACCTCAACCGCCACTATCCCGATTTCGACAAAGGTCCGCACCCCGACAACGAATGGTGCTATCAGGATGAAACCCAATGGCTGATGAACCTTGCGCGAGACCACAAATTCACGATGGCCGCCAACTTCCATACGGGTTCGGAGGTGTTGAACTACCCTTGGGACACCCATCCCGCGCTCCACGCCGACGATGAATGGTGGAAATTGGTCTGCCACGAATACGCAGACCAATGCCACGAGTGGGACACCTCTTATATGAATATGCCTCATCAGAATGCAGACAACGGCATCATCAACGGCTATGTGTGGTACACCATTTCGGGCAGCCGACAGGACTACATGAACTACTATGCCCAATGCCGCGAAGTGACGATAGAATGTTCCAACACATATCTGCCCAACGCCACAACAATGCCGATGTACTGGAACTACAACCACAACAGCATGTTAAGTTACATGGAACAGTGCCTCAACGGGATACACGGCACCATCACCGATGCCGCAACAGGCGAGGCGATTGAAGCCACCGTTTTCATTGCGGGACACGACCAACGCGGCTCTCATGTCAATTCGCATTTGCCGGCGGGCGACTATCACCGTCCCATCAAGGGTGGCACTTACGCCATCACTTATTCCGCTTACGGCTATGAGCCACAGACCATTACCGTGAGCGTAAACGACAATGAAGCCGTTAATCAGGATGTGCAACTGACACCTATCCCCAACACACCTTTATCCGCCTATTTTGTGGCTGAAAGAGAGGTGGTTACGGTGGGTTCGCCCGTCTGGTTCAATGAATTTAGTCAAGGTCGACACATCGTCAGTTGGGAGTGGCGGTTTGAAGGTGGAACACCCTCCACCTCCACCGAGCGCAATCCCTCAGTCATTTATGACACACCGGGAAAGTTCGATGTTTCGCTGACCGTCACCGATGCCGATGGACAAACCAGCACCAACACCAAGAGCGAATTCATCGATGTTTACCATGCCATCCCCATCCAAGACGGCAATGTGACCGTGACCGACTGCCAAGGCCTCTTTCTCCCTTCGGGCAGCGACTGCGGGCATTACGGCAACGACGAAAGTTACAAAATGACCCTCTACCCTGACGGCAACGAGCGAAAAATCATTTTGGATTTCCTCGATTTCAAGACCCAACCCAACACCGATGTCCTCACCATCTACGACGGCACCTCCACCGATGCCCCGCTCATCGGCAGTTATTCAGGCTCGGTCTTGCCCGGCTACATCACGGCCAGCAACCCCGAAGGCGCACTCACAATCACTTTTGTTTCAAACACTTATAGCAATTATTTAGGGTGGATTGCAACGGTGACTTGCACAAGTGGCGTGTCGGTAGACGAAAACCTGACGGAGAGCATGAAAATCTATCCCAATCCGGCACAAAACAGTTTCACCATTGAGGCTAAAGGCGAAATCCAGTATTCCGTTTACAACGCCCTCGGCCAAGTCGTGCTTGCAGGCAATTTCACCGGCAAAGCCCAAATCGATGCCGAATCCTTGCGGCAAGGCGTGTATTTCCTACAACTGAAAGACACAAACAGGAACTGGGTTGAAAAACTCGTCATTGAAAAATAAAAACAAAAACACCTCGTTATTAACGCAAAAATGAGTAATTTTGCAGCCCGATGAAAAACAGGATTTTGATATTGGCCGTTATGGGGTTGGCAGCCCTCGCCTCTTGCAACGACTTCAACCGTTTGGTGAAAAGCACCGACAACGAAATGAAGTACGAGGTGGCGATGGACTATTATGAGCGCGGCGACTACAACCACGCCCTGCAACTGTTCGACCTGCTGCAAGCCTCGTTCCGCAACACGCCCCGTGGCGAAAACATCACTTATCGCACGGCGCAATGCTATTATATGCAGCACGACTACGAAATCGCGGGCTACTATTACAACCGTTTCCTCCAAGTCTACCCCTTCTCAAAGGATGCAGAAAAGGCCGCCTACATGAGCGCCTATTGCAGTTACATGGATTCGCCCGAGTCGGGATTGGACCAAACCAACACCCACAACGCCATCAAGCAATTGAAAGGCTTCATCGAGCGTTATCCCAAAAGCGACAGCCTCGACCGCGCCAATTACCTTTTGGCCGACCTCAACAACAAATTGGAAGAGAAAGACTACAACATTTGCAGGCTGTTCTACCGCATGGAAAACTACAGCGCAGCCATCACCTCTTTTGAGAACATGCTGAAGAAATATCCCAACACTCCGCACCGCGAGGAAATCCTGTTCGACATGGCCAAGACATACTACGACTTTGCCGAAAACAGCATCGCCGAAAAGCAGCGCGAGCGTTACGAGTCGTGCATCGAGCAATGCAACACCCTCTCGTATCTCTATCCCGAAAGCAAGTATTTGCAGGAAGTGAGCGGCATTGCAACCAAAGCAAGAAAGAAATTAGAAAACATCAAATAATCATGGATTTCAAGAAAATCAAGACAGAAACGACGGTTGTCACCCGTCAGAAAGACCAGTTCTACAAAGGCACAGGCAACATTTACGAAACCGTTGCCATCCTCTCCATCAGGGCCAACCAGATAGCCTCTGAGATGAAGGCGGAACTCAACGAAAAAATCGAGTCGTTTGCCTCGGCATCCAACGACAGCCTCGAAGAAGTGTTCGAGAACAAGGAACAAATCGAAATCGCCAAGTTCTACGAGCGTCTTCCCAAGCCCACCCTGATTGCCATCCACGAATTTTTGAACGACCAGATTTACTTCCGCAATCCTGCCAAGGAAACCGCCGAAGCCTTCTGATTTTCAAACAACTAAAAGGGAGCCGCCATGAAAAAAGCCTTATCTGCCCTCTTGCTTCTGGCCTGCCTGCTGACGGTCAACACCGTGCGGGCACAGGAGTTGCAATGCGAAGTGCGCGTCAATTCCAACAAGGTGGAAGGTAGCGACAAGACCATCTACCAAAACCTGCAAACCTCCCTTTACGAATTCATCAACAACACGAAATTCACGGAAATCAATTTCCGTCAGGCGGAGAAAATCGAGTGCTCGATGTTAGTGGATGTGCTCAGCCGAGATAATGACAACTTCTCGGCTGAAATCAGTTTGGCCTTGCGCCGCCCTGTGTTCAAGTCGAACTACAGCACGCCGCTGTTCAACTACATCGACCGCAAGTTCTATTTTGAATACACCGAAGGCGTACCCTTGGACTTTAACCCTAACAACTTCATCTCCAACCTCACCAGCACCATCGGATTCTACGTTTATGTATTTCTCGGCTTGGATTTCGACTCGTTCTCGCCCTACGGCGGCGACCCGTTTTTCGCCATTGCGGAAACCATCGCCAATGCCGCACCGCAAGAGGCCGGCTCCGACAACGGCTGGAGTTCGACGGGACGACAGAACCGCGCCACACTCATCAGCGACATCAACAACCAAAGCTACAGGCCGCTGCGCCAATTCCTTTATGACTACCACCGCAACGGTCTTGACATCATGGCCGAAAAACCCGAAATGGGTCGCGAAGCCATCCTTAGCGCCATCAATAGCCTGCAAGCGGTATATGAACGCAACTCTATGTGCTATTTCTTGCAACTCCTCATCGAAAGCAAACGCGACGAAATCATCCAAGTATTTTCGCAAGGCGACATGAAGATTCGCACCGAGGCTTCCAAGGTAATGAAAGCCATAGACCCCTCGCAATCATCGCGTTACGATGCCATGCTGCAAAACAAAGGCTGATAATTTCCCTTTTCTATGCTGAAGCAACTGCACATCAGAAACTACGCCCTTATAGACGAGTTGAATGTCAGTTTTGAAAGCGGTTTCAATGTCATCACAGGCGAAACCGGTGCGGGCAAGTCCATCTTGCTCGGTGCCTTGGGCTTTGCCTTGGGCGACCGTGCCGATACGAATGTGCTTTACGACAAGGACAAGAAATGCGTGGTGGAAGCACAATTTGAACTGAAAGACAACACTTTGCAATCCCTCTTTGAGGAAAATGACCTCGATTTTGAGACCGATTGCATCTTCCGCCGCGAACTCAGCCCACAAAAGAAAAGCCGCGCTTTCATCAACGACACCCCCGTTGCGTTGCAAGCCATGAAAGAGATTGGTAGTCAATTGGTAGATATTCATTCACAACACGACTCACTTCTGCTCACCGATGCCGACTTCCAACTCAGACTATTGGACGACATTGCGCAAAACAATTCGTTATTGACTGATTATCAGGCAGAATATGGCAACTACAACCACCTCAAGCGTTCATTAAACGACTTGAAGGAGATGGCAACCAAAAACACCGCCGAAAACGACTACCTGAAATTCCAGTTGGACGAACTCGACAAAGCCGACCTGAAAGAAGGCGAATACACGGAAATCGAGCAGACGCTTAGCGTGATGGAAAACTCGGAGGAAATCAAGACGCTTTTGGTGACTGCCAACGGTCTGATGGAAGACGCGGAAACAGCCATTTTGGGACAAGTCAATGAACTGTCCTCTACCCTTTCGCGACTAAAGCACCTCTTGCCCGACGCTGAAAGCCTGTTTGAACGCATTGAAAACCTGAAAGTTGAACTAAAAGACATCGCCTACGACCTGCGTCACAAGGAAGATGAAACCCAATTCGACGAGGAACAACTGCAAAACCTTCAGGAACGTTACGACCTCCTCAGCCGCTTGATGATGAAGCACCGGCTCAACGAGTTTGGGGAACTTATCGCTTTGCGGGACAGCCTGAAAGAGAAAGTGAACGCCTTCGAGAACATCGACGAAGCCATCGCGCAAGCTGAAAAACAGCTGAAAAACAGCGAAAAACAACTTTCAAGCCTCGCCAAAAACCTGCACGAAAAACGTTGTCAGGCCGCTGTTGCCTTTGGCGAAAAAGTTGCCCAATTGGTGCGGCAGTTGGCCATGCCTTTCGCCCAATTCCAAGTCAGTGTGGAAAGCCAAGAAACCTTCGGCAGCAAGGGCAGCGACGAAATCCGTTTCCTCTTTTCCGCCAACAAGGGTGTAGCTCCCGACGACATCCGTCGTGTGGCCTCGGGCGGCGAGCTTTCGCGCCTGATGCTCTCCATCAAGAGTGCTGTTTCGGACTACAACTACATCCCCACCCTCATCTTCGACGAAATCGACACGGGCGTTTCTGGTGAAGTGGCCGCCAAAATCGGGGGCATCATGCGGCAGATGGGCCATTCGCTGCAACTCATTTCCATCACCCACCTGCCCCAAGTGGCAAGTCAAGCCTTACACCATTATTTCATCTACAAAGACAATAAAGGCGAACGCACGCAGTCGCACATTCGCCTTTTGGATGCCAAGGAGCGCGTTGGCGAAATAGCCAAGATGCTCAGCAACAACGAGATTACTCCCGAAGCACTACGGGCTGCCGAGGTGCTTCTGAAGGAATAATCAATTCCGTTTCACAAACTTCACGGTAGAAACTGTCCCGTTTCCAAAGGTGACACGGGCAAAATACATGGCTTCGGGCCAAGTGCTTGCGTCCACTACATTGCCGGAACCAAGATACACCCTTTGTCCGAGAGCATCAAACACCTCAACCAACTCAATGCCAGTGCCTTCGATGGTGAATTGGGAACGGACGGGGTTAGGATATAGGCTGATAGCACTATTTGCCACTTCATCAACACCAAGCTCGCAATTGGAAGTGAAGCGGCACAACTCGCCCACCGTCGGCTTGCCTTCGGTGGCATAAATCAAATTGCCAGTCCAATCGTACATTTCAAAGGAACTTTCGTTGTCCTTGCCGCCAATGGCATAGGCCCAATGCAAGCTCAATTCTTCGTTGGAAGGCACTTCCACCTTCACCGTTGCCTCAAAGCCATCATCCAATCCGATGCGCTTTACCGAAATGCCGCGTGAATCAACGATGGAAATGGACTTGGCAATCCAGCCGTCGCCGATGGAATCATGCAATTGGAACGACATCTCGCAGGTCGGGCCATTCAAGATGGTATCGCGCTCAAAGCTCCCAATGAACCCGTATGAAAAAGGATAGACCGTATAATGGCTGATGCCCAATGCGTCGTTGTCATCATAAGAAACCTGTGACCCTGCCGACACATCATACTCAGTGTGAATGATTTGGCTGTTGCGGACAAAAACAATGGAATCCAACTTCTCCAAGTTGACTTCACAATAGTTTTGCAAAGGTGCCTTAAATGAGATTCTGTTCGTTCCTGTGGAAACCGCCTCGACATGGAAATCTTCAATTCGCTGAGGCACATAGCAATAATCGATGTTGGGATATATGCCGAAAATGGCCTGATGGACATCAGGGAAGGAATAATTGGAAAGATAGAACCCGTCAATGGAGTAATAACCATTGTCAAAGCCTTGCCAACCCCAGTTGAAATGGAACATGCCCATATCATCGTAACCGTCGCAAACAAAGGCATGGCCACCGTCGTTGCCGGAGGCGGAGTAATACAGCGGCATTCCCAAATCGAGGTTTTCTCGCAACATGTTAGCCCATTCGATCTCTGTATGCCAATCCCTTGAGTCGAGGTACATGGAGAGTTCGTCATATCTGAAATAGTTTTGCAAGGCTTCTACCACATACCATGAATAGGCACCACTGCCCTCGGGGCTGTACATCATGTTGACACTAATGCCAGCATGACTTTGCAGCAAAGCCACAGCATGGATTTCCTCTGGTGTTGAAGTCCAATCGAGAAAATCGGGCATCAAGTCATAGCGATAGTTCGTGCCAGCAAAATCGGCATACAATGTTCCGTATGGAAAACAATCAAACGCATGAGATTCTGCACCTTGGGCAGGCCATTGCCAATAATACATGATTTGCGACATGGCCGTGGCCACGCAGCCCGCGTAAACATGACCGTTAGGACCCAAGGAATCCATCGGGCAAAGGTCGTTGTACAAGGCCGACTGGTTCCAAATGCAGGTCAAAAGCGGCTCAATTTCCCTTGTGATTCTCTCGTCGCTGATTCTGCCCGTTTCGGCAAGGCTCGTCCAATCGCGGACGGCCTCATCGGTGCGATCGTCATTGTTGGCAAACATTTGGCTAAAGCCAGCCTGATAGTTGTTGAAGAAACTTTGCAAGCCATCAGGAATCTCGTTGGCGCTGAAGCCGCTCTCTGTGGAATAGCCTAAGATGGGTTTCGAGCGGTCGTCGGCAGAAACAATGACAAAGCCCTTCGGCTGCATCGCAAAGACATAGAAACACGGCGTGCCATTGTCGGCAAAGGCAGTGTAGGCCAAGTCAGCCGAAGCCGACTTGATTTCGGTATTGCAATTCAAAAACTTGATGCCCAACGACTTGGCCGTCTCGACATCCACAGGGTTGGCTTGCATGCCCACAAAGGCAAGCGCAAGCAACATGGTAATGATAGTTTTTTTCATCGTTTTATGAATTAAATAATTATACTTCAGCGTTTTGCATTACAACAATTAGTCATCGCTCATCAAACTTGACCAACAAAAACGAATCGGAGCTACCCTCTTTGGGTAGATAGGCTTGGTCATAAACGATATAATAGACAGAACCTGTTTTGGTCTTGTACACATGCGTAAAGTACTTGAAATCAAAGCCTTTCTCGGTCATCTGCTGCCGCGTGGCGAAACTCTTTCCTTTCTCGTTCAGTTCCTCAAGGATATTGTGGTTGCGTGCCAGAATCGCGTTGATGTTGCGCACGATATTGGTCTGCTTGTGCGTTTTTTCGTAATTATAGCTGTTGCGGCACGAATCGCAGCAAAACTTCTTGTCGACGCGCCCGATGATGGGTTCACCGCAGTAGAGGCATTTTCTTTTTTGTTCTTGTTCCATATTAGTGTAGTTTTATTGTTCGTTTGTATCGGGGATTGAAATCCCCGTTGACATCTTGTCGCCCTTTCAGGGCTCTGTTATTTGGTGAAGACGTATCGCAAGATATTCGCTCCCATCTTCAATGCTTTCTCACGCGTTTCTTGTGAGTCGTGATGTACGCGCTGGTCTTCCCAGCCGTCGCCGAGGTCGCATTCGTAGGTGAAGATGCACACGATGCGGCCTTCATAAATCAGGGCGAATAGTTGGGGTGGCTTGTTGTCGTGTTCATGGATTTTTGGCAGGCCATTCGGAAACGAGTAAGGCTCCGTGAAAATCTCATGCGAATAGGGTAATTCCACAAAATCCAACTCAGGGAACACCTTTTTCATCTGAGGTTCAATGTATTGGCGTATACCGTAGTTGTCGTCGATGTGGAGGAAACCACCAGCAAGCATGTAATTGCGGAGGTTTTGTGCCTCAGCTGCATCGAAAACCACATTGCCGTGACCTGTCATGTAGACGTAAGGATAGTTGAACAAGTCGGGACTCGACGGCTCCACGGTCGGCACGTTGGGGTTGATGTCGGTGCCGATTTCTTGGTTGCAGAAACGCACCAAGTTGGGCAACGACGTCGGGTTGCCGTACCAGTCGCCGCCCCCACGGTATTTCAGCAAGGCGATGTTGAGTTGCTGGGCCGAGGCAACGAACGAGAATGACAACAGTATGGCAATCAACAGCTTTTTCATTTCATTTGATTTATGAGTTGAATCGTATGGCAAGCCACGATGGCCGCTGTTTCGGTGCGCAGTCGCGCCTCGCCGAGGCTGCATGGCACGAAGCCGTTTTCCTTGGCCAGAGCCACTTCCTCGGGGCTGAAGTCACCTTCGGGACCGATGAGTACCAAGGCGTTCTCACCTTTATTATATAGGTCGCACAGACAGTCTTTCACGTCGTCGTCGATCCAAGCGATGAACTTCTGGCCGTCGAAGGGTTGTTTCACCAGTTTGTCGAATGGCACCAAGTCCTCCACTTTCGGCAGGCGCGACTTGATGCTCTGCTTCATCGCCGCCACCATCACCTTTTGGAAACGCTCCACGTTGGCGGCACGGCGCTCGGAATGGTACGACGTGAACAACCTCACCTTGTCGATGCCGATTTCCGTGGCTTTCTCAAGGAACCACTCCGTGCGCTCGTTGAGTTTGGTCGGCGCGATGGCGATTTCGAGGTTGAAGCCCCAATGGTCATACCCTTCGCGCTGGTTGGTCAAGTTGACGGTTGCCCTTTTCGGCAGCGCTTCAACCAACTCGGCATCGAAGAGAAAGCCCTCGCCGTTGGTGACGCAGAAATGCTCGCCTTCGGTCATGCGCAGCACCTTGACGCAGTGCTTCGACTCGTCCTCGGGCAAGGTCGTCAGGCCTTCAGTGGCTCCAGGTATGTAGAACACGTTCATTACTACATCCTATTGGGCATCCCGATACCAAGCAATTCAGACGCATTGCGCAACAAAGCCGCCACCATGTCGCACACCTGCAAGCGGAACATACGGCGGGCGGCATCGGTCTCCTTCAGGATGCTGCACTCTTGGTAGAACTGGTTGAATTCCTTGGCGAGGTCGAAGATGAAGTTCGCAATCATTGCGGGGCTGCGGTTCTCGGCGGCTTGGTTCAAGACCATCGGCCAGCCGTACATCATCACGATGATTTCCTTCTCCTTCGGCTGCAAGTCGCTGACCTTCACCTCGCTTTCGAGCTTAATGCCTTGTTCCTCAGCCTTGCGCAAAACGGAGCAGATACGCGCGTGGGTGTATTGCACAAACGGGCCCGTATTGCCGTTGAAGTCGATGGACTCCTCAGGGTTGAAGAGCATGGTCTTCTTCGGGTCGACCTTGAGGATGAAATACTTCAAGGCACCGAGGCCGATGGTGTGGTAAAGTTTGTCGGCCTCTTCGGGCGAAAGGTCTTTGGCCTTGCCCAGTTCATCGGAGACCGCCTTGGCCGTGGCCACCATCTCGTCCATGAGGTCGTCGGCATCGACCACAGTACCCTCGCGGCTCTTCATCTTGCCGTTGGGCAACTCGACCATGCCGTAGGAAAGATGCTCGATGCTGTTGCCCCACTCGCGACCGAGGCGCACCAACACGCGCTTCAGCACATCGAAATGGTAAATCTGTTCGTTACCCACGACATAAATCAGTTTTTCGGGGTCGTATTCCTTCACACGGAGTTGGGCGGTGCCAAGGTCTTGGGTCATGTAAACCGATGTGCCGTCGCGGCGGAGCAGAAGTTTTTCGTCCAAGCCCTCATCGCGGAGGTCGCACCAAACGGAGTTGTCGTCGCGGCGATAGAGAACGCCCTTTTCGAGGCCTTCCTGCACCAATGCCTTACCCAAAAGATAAGTCTGCGATTCGTAGTAAATCTTCTCGAAAGCCACGCCCATGCGCTTGTAGGTCACGTCGAAGCCGTCGTACACCCATTGGTTCATCGTTTCCCACAGGTGGCGCACCTCGGGGTCGTTGGCTTCCCATTTCACCAGCATCTCGCGGGCTTCCTGCATCAGCGTCGAATCGGCTTCGGCCTTGGCTTTGGCTTCTTCCTTGGCTTTCTCGTCCAAGGTGTCGTAATCGGCTGGCAGCAAGGATTTCACCTCTTCCTTGAACTTCTTGTCGAACAGCACGTAGAAGTCGCCGATGAGGTGGTCGCCCTTCTTGCCCGTCGACTCGGGCGTGCAGCCGTTGCCCCACTTCTGCCAGGCCAACATGCTCTTGCAGATGTGGATGCCACGGTCGTTGACCAGGTTGACGCGCACCACGTTCTTGCCGTTGGCCTTCATGATTTCGGAGACGCTCCAGCCGAGGAGGTTGTTGCGGATATGGCCCAAATGCAAAGGCTTGTTCGTGTTGGGCGACGAATACTCAATGACCACGTTCTTCCCCGAAACGGGCTTGCGGCCAAACGAGCGGTTTTCGTGGTTCGCCTTGAAGAAATCCATCCAGAACTTGTCGGAAATCAGCAGGTTAAGGAAGCCTTTCACCACCGTGAACTTGGCAATCATGTCCGACTCCTTGATCATCTCGGCCCCCATTTCGTTGGCTAATTGCTCGGGGTTGCGCCCGGCCAGCTTCCCGAAGGGGAACACCACGATGGTCATGTCGCCCTCAAACTCGGGGCGCGTCTTCTGGAAATTCACTTGCTGGACAGGCGGCTCCTGCCCGTATAAGGTCTTGAACGACTTTATGAATAGCTGTCTTAATACTTCTTCTAACATATACAATACATTATTCTTTTCGATGTGCAAAAGTAGTATTTTTTTCCCTAATTTTGCAAATTAAAATTCATCACAAGATAGCAACTCTCTGACCACTATGATTACTTTTATCATTAGCCTTGGCATCCTGATTCTGGGCTACTTGTTCTATGGGCGTTTCGTGGAGCGGGTATTTGGCCCCGACGACCGCGTGACGCCGGCCATCGCCAAGCGCGACAACGTCGATTTCATGGTGCTTCCCAACTGGAAGGTTTACATGATCCAGTTCCTCAACATTGCCGGCACAGGCCCCATCTTCGGTGCCATCATGGGCGCCAAGTTCGGTCCCGTGGCCTACCTGTGGATCGTCCTCGGCACCATCTTCGCCGGAGCCGTACACGACTACCTGAGCGGCATGACTTCGATGCGCAACGGCGGCGCAAGCCTGCCGGAAATCATCGGGAAGTACTTGGGCAAGTGGACGAAAAGCGTCGCGCTGGCCCTGACCTTGTTGACTTTGCTTGTCGGAGGCACCGTGTTTGTTTACTCTCCGGCAGCGATACTGCATCTGATTGGCGGCGACACCATGATGTGGGTCATCATCATCTTCGCCTACTATGTCATAGCCACGATGCTGCCCATCGACAAGATTATCGGCAAGGTTTATCCGGTGTTTGCCGTGGCGCTGGTTTTCATGGCCGTGGCGTTGATGGTGGTGCTTTTCGCCAAGATGCCGAACCTGCCCGAGTTGTGGAGCCATTTCTACGACATGGGTGCCAAAGCCGACCCCGAACATTGGACCGACCACATCTTCCCTGCCCTCTTCATCACCGTGGCCTGCGGTGCCGTGTCGGGCTTCCATGCCACGCAAAGCCCGCTGATGGGTCGCTGCCTGAAGACGGAGCGCATGGGTCGCCGTGTCTTCTACGGCGCCATGGTGACCGAAGGCTTGGTGGCCTTGATTTGGGCCACGATAGGCATGTGGTTTTTCTACGCCGACCCCACGCCCGGCTACGACCTCATTGAAGGCTCCAACGGCTTCTCCACTTCGGCGCCGGCGGTGGTGCATCTCGTGAGCCGCGACTGGCTGGGTGCCTTCGGTGCAGTATTAGCCATGTTAGGCGTGGTGGCCGCACCCATCACCAGCGGCGACACCGCTTTCCGCTCCAGCCGCCTCATCGTGGCCGACTGGTTGAAAATCGACCAAACCCCAGTCCGCAAGCGTCTTTTCATCTGCCTGCCGCTTTTCGCCATCTCCATCGCCATGCTGGTGTGGCAGATAGCCAACCCCAACGGCTTCAACATCATCTGGCAGTACATGGGCTTCTTCAACCAAACCCTCGCCGTCTTCACCCTCTGGGCCTTGACCGCTTATTTGGTGCAAGAACGCAAATGCTTCTGGATCACCCTGATTCCGGCACTTTTCATGACCGCCGTCTGCTCCACCTACTTCTTCGTCTCGAAGCAGATACTCGGCCTGCCCATCAGCATCGGCTATCCGCTGGGCGGCCTTTGCGTGTTGGTGGCTATCGCGTGGTTCGCGGTGTGGTATCGGAAAACAATTACTAAAGCAAAACAAACATAACTACCAATTTTTATTACCTTTGCCGCCGAAACAACAACCTAACTTATAATGGGACAGAAAGAAGACAACCTTTTCAACAAAGCCAAAAAGAGCCTGAAGGTCAGGCTCAGCCTCGTGATGCTCCTCATCGTCGGCATCGTCTTCGCCGGCATCGGCCTGATGGTGTATTTCTACGTCTTGAAAGAGGAATCGCACCCCTTGGCAGGCCCCGTGTTCGTTGGCCTGCTGATCCTGGGTCTCGCCATGATCGTGTTCCTAATGATACGCTCTGTCCGCAACATGAAGGAACTTGGCGAAATCACCACCGTGAAGGAACGCATGGAGAACGAATTGGAGATTGCCAAAGGCATCCAAATGTCGATGATCCCCAAGATCTTCCCGTCCTATCCCGAGCGCGGCGACATCGACATCTTCGCCTCCATCGTCCCGGCCAAGGAAGTGGGCGGCGACCTCTTCGATTTCTTCATCATGGATGAGAAACTCTACTTCTGCATCGGCGACGTGAGCGGCAAGGGCGTTCCGGCTTCCTTGGTGATGGCCGTCACACGCAGCCTTTTCCGAACGTTGGCCGCCCATGAGAAGAGTCCCGGACGCATCGTCACGGCAATGAACGAGAGCATGTCGGACATGAACGAGAGCACGATGTTCGTCACCTTCTTCTGCGGTGTGCTCGACATGAAGACTGGCCATTTGCGCTACTGCAACGCGGGCCACAACGCCCCTGTGCTTCTGAATACCGCAAAGACACCACTTCCCGTGGTGAGCAACGTGCCGCTCGGAATCGTTGCCGGCACAGCCTTCCAAGAGCAGGAAACCGACCTGAAATACGACGACACTCTTTTCCTCTACACCGACGGCGTCACCGAGGCGGAAAACGCCAAGCACGAACTGTTCGGCGAGGAGCGTATGATCAATGCCTTGTCGGAACTCAAGGGTTCAAAGGCGCATTTGGAGGAAATGCAGAAGGCCATAAGCGATTTCGTTGGCAACGCTCCGCAGAGCGACGACATCACAATGCTCTTCATCCACTACCTGAACGAAGAGACTCCCGATACTTCAGAGCGTCATCTCCTCATTCATAATGACATACAGCAGATTCCACAGTTGGCTGACTTCGTGGAGACCATCGCTGAGGAAAAGCACCTCGACCACAGCCTCACCCTCAGCCTGAATCTCGCCTTGGAGGAGGCTGTGACCAACGTCATCATGTACGCCTACCCCGAAGGCACCGACGGACTGGTTGACATTGAGGCCATCATCCGCGAACATTCGCTGTCGTTTGTCATCAGCGACAGCGGCCAACCCTTCGACCCCACCGCCCAGCCCGATGCCGACGTTTCGCAAAGCATCGAAAATCGGCAAGTGGGCGGCTTGGGCATCTATCTTGTCCGCAGCATCATGGACAACGTAAGCTATGAGCGCAACGGCGGCAAAAACATCTTATCAATGACTAAAAACATCTAACACCATGGAAATCAACATCAATACTCAAGGAAAAGAAACGGTGGCCACTCTCTGTGGCCGATTAGACACACTTGCCGCCCAAGAATCGGCTGCACAGTTTGAAGCCCTCCAAGAGAAAGCCAGAGGAACGGTCATCCTCGACTGTTCGAAACTGGAGTACATTTCCAGTTCGGGTCTACGGCTCTTCCTCACCCTCCGCAAGGCAGCCGACACCAAAGGCGGGAAAGTCGTCGTCAAAGACCTCAGTGCCGACGTGCGCAACGTCTTCATGATTACGGGCTTCATGAATCTATTCGAGTTCCAATGATGCTGCTGTCCGAGAACCTGCTTCTTCTGGCCTCCCTGCTGGTGTTTGTGACCATCTTGGTCTCCAAAGTAGGCAGCAAGTTGGGTGCACCTTCCTTGCTGGTTTTCCTGCTATTAGGCATGTTGGTAGGCACCGATGGCATTGGCCTGCGCTTCGACAACTACGAGGTGGCAGAATCCATCGGCCACTTTGCTATGACCATCATCATGTTCACGGCCGGATTAGAGACCTCCTTCGCCGAAACGCGGCCTGTCATCAAGCAGGGTATCGTCCTTTCCACGTTGGGTGTCTTGTTTACCGTCGTCCTGACGGGTCTGTTCATTTGGATTACCTTTGGGCGCGTTGACAATCTGCCCGTCTTGGCGTGTCTACTGCTGGCCGCCGTGATGGGGTCGACCGACTCCGCCTCCGTCTTCTCCGTCCTTCGCGAAAAGAAGCTGCACCTTAGGGAAAACCTCAGCCCCATGCTGGAATTGGAATCCGGCAGCAACGACCCCATGGCCTACACGCTCACCATCATCTTGGTGAAAATGCTTACCACGGAGGAGTTGCTCGCCAACGGGCCTTTGTCATTAGCCATGTCAGTCCTTGCGGTCATGGCCATCCAGATTGTCGTGGGCTTGGCCATAGGCATCGCCATGGGATTTGCGACGAAGTGGCTCCTCGACCGCGTCAGTTTTCCCAGCTTCGCCCTTACCGCCATCCTGATTCTCAGCGTGGGCTTCTTCACCAACGGCATTGCCTCCAAGTTGCACGGTAACGGCCTGCTGGCACTCTATGTGGCCTCCATCATCATCGGCAACAAAGCCCGTCTGAAGCAGCGAAAAGAGATGCTCCATTTCTTTGACGGGCTTACATGGCTCATGCAACTCACCATGTTCCTCATGTTAGGCTTGCTGGCTCGCCCCTCGCAAATGCTGCCGTTGATTCTTCCGGCGCTTCTGATTGGCCTGTTCATGATGTTGGTGGCGCGTCCGGCCAGCGTCTATCTGTGTCTGCTGCCGTTCAAAGACATGTCTTTCAAGGCCAAGACATTCGTCTCGTGGGTTGGCATGAAAGGCGCCGGCCCCATCCTTTTTGCCCTCTGCCCCGTGATCGCCGGCTTGGAAAACTCGTCGGAAATGTTCAACATCGTGTTTCTAATCACGCTATTCTCCTTGCTGCTCAAAGGCCTGTCGTTAGGCAAGATGGCCAAGATTCTGAATCTCAGTTATGACGAGGCTCCTCATGTGGAGACATTCGGGATAGAGATACCGGAAGAGATGGGAATGACGCGCGACCATGTGGTCATGCCAGAAGACCTCACTTCGGGGGCAACGCTGCGCGACCTGCATCTGCCTCATGGCATCCGCGTGATGATGGTCAAACGCGAAAGCCAGTTCCTCGTTCCGCACGGCAGCATGGTGCTTCATCCCGGCGACCACCTGATTATCCTCATGGGAGATTCCGACGATTGACCATTAATATATGGACTAAGTAGACGGCAAACATTTGTTTGTTCAACGGCCAAAAAAGCGCCGTTTTGCCCATCGTGCGACGCGGGAGGCCGAAGGAAAAAAGATTTCGGCGGGAACAGCGCCATAACCCAAAAATTCCTTATTTTTGCGCTTGTCTTCCTTCCCGCCGCCGGCTACTGCGTTTATACCTATTCTACTGGTCAAACGACTAAATGCACTGGGGTGGGCACTTCCTGTGGCTATTGGTCGGCTTCAACCGCAAACACAGATCAGGCGACTTACGTGACTTTAAGCAGCCTCAACGGCAATTATAAGGACGATAAGAGTAACGGCCATTCTGTTCGCCTCGTTATTCCTGCCGAGTAATGCATCCCCTGTTCCTTGCGGATAAGCCAATCGTAAGGCGAGCGAAGGGGAAATTTGCGGTTCGCAAGCGTCCCGCTTGCCATTTGCAAATCCCGCATGAGAATCGTAGAGACGTCGCATCACAGTGTGGCGTCTCTACATGTTTTTTTGCCCGTCGAGGTGCTGCCGCAGGTCACGCGTCTTTCGGGGAATGAATTGCCCCGTTGAATTAGGGTCGTCCTTTCAGGACTTGGAAACAGGCAGGAGGCGCGGAGGAACCCTGAAGGGGTGACGATATGCCATCGGGCGATTTCAATCCCCACAGATGAAACGACTCCGTTTTTTTCGCAGTGTTGGGGATTTTTCGGGGAATGAATTGCCCCGTTGAATTATTCAGACATTCTTTTTTTCTCGTTTTATGTTTTTTTTCCGCCCTTCCCCCATACAAAACCAAAAACTTTCCTATCTTTGCAGTCCGATGAAGTACCTAAACAAGCCATCGGAAAAGATTGAAACTTGGGAATCAACTTGTTCCCTCACCGTGAGTTTTCCTTTTTTATCATATTTGGCGGTCACATTGTTGGCCGTCTTTTTTTTGCAATATCAACAAACTAAATCCATAAGCCTATGTCAATTTCACTGAAAAACCGCAGCCTGATTTCCATCAGCGACTACACGCCTGAGGAGATCTGCCACGTCCTCGACATCGCCGAGGACTTCGAGAAAAACCCGCACCAGAACCTGCTGAACGGGCGCATCATCGCCTCGCTGTTCTTCGAGCCATCGACGCGCACCCGCTTGAGTTTCGAGACGGCCATCCAACTTTTGGGCGGCAACGTCATCGGATTCAGCAGCACGGCGGGAACGAGCATCCAGAAGGGAGAATCGCTCGCCGACACCATCACGATGGTGGCAAGCTATGCCGACCTCATCGTCATGCGCAACCCCATCGAAGGCTCGGCACGTTTTGCCTCCGAAGTGTCGAAAGTGCCGGTCATCAACGCGGGCGACGGTGCCAACCAGCATCCCACCCAATGTATGCTCGACCTCTACAGCATCCGCAAGACACAGGGAACACTTGAAAATCTGGAGATTACCCTCGTCGGCGACCTGAAATACGGCCGCACCGTCCACAGCCTCGTGGAAGCCATGTGCCACTTCAATGCGAAGTTCAACCTCGTCTCGCCCGTCGAACTGAAGCTGCCGAGCGTGGTGAAGCAGCACATCAAGGACCGCAACCTCGAATACCACCAGTACACCGAATTGGAGGATGCCATCCCCCACTCCGACATCATCTACATGACCCGCATCCAGCGCGAGCGCTTCCCCGACCCAGAGGAATACGAGAAGGTGAAGAACTCGTATGTGCTGCGCAACGCCATGTTGGACGCATCGAAGCCCAATTGCCGTGTGCTGCACCCGCTGCCGCGCGTCAATGAAATCCATGTGGACGTGGACGCCAACCCGAAGGCCTATTACTTCCAACAGGCACAAAACGGAGTCTATGCCCGTCAAGCCCTCATCGCTTCCATATTAGGTCTAAAATAATCACAAAACCCACAAAACAATGCAAAACCTTTTGAATGATGAGGGCGGCACGCAACCGCGTTGCCGCCGGGAAGCAGGCCTGTTGGCTGCTTCCCCCACCTAAACAAGGGTTTTGAGAGTTTTGCAAGTTTTGTGATGAAACAACATTTAAACAATTAAACAACCAACAATTCAACATACAGACATGGAAAAAAAGAAAGAACTGACCGTTAGCGCCATTGAGAATGGCACCGTCATCGACCATATCCCCGCCGACAAGGTGTTCCAAGTCGTCAAGATTCTGGGCTTGGAGAAAGTCAGCACGCCCGTGTATTTCGGCACCAACGTGGAGAGCAAGAAATACGGTACAAAAGGCTTCGTCAAAGCCTCCGACAAATACTTCGCGCCCGAAGACGTGAACAAGATTGCCTTGGTCGCCCCCACCGCTTCCATCATCGAAATCAAGGACTTCGAGGTCATCAGGAAGCAGACCGTGACCATCCCGGAGCGCATCGAGAACATCGTGAAGTGCTTCAACCCGAATTGTGTCACCAACAAGGAACACGACGTGCCGACCAAGTTCACCGTGATTAAGGACGCTGAGGGCAACATCAAACTGCACTGCCACTATTGCGAAAAGAACACCACGCAAGACAAGCTGGAATTCATTTGATTATGAAAAAAACAGGCATTATTATCGCCATCATTGTGGGTGTCATCCTCATTTGGGGCATCGGCACCTACAATGGTTTCGTGAAGAAGCAAGAGACCATGACCACAGCTTGGAGCCAAGTGGAGAACGTCTACCAACGCCGTGCCGACTTGGTCCCTAACATTGTCGCCCTCGTGAAGGACTATGCCGAATACGAACAAGGCACCATCCTTGCCGTGACCGAAGCCCGCGCCAAGGCCGCCACTGCCACCGTCAACACGGAAAACTTCGATGAGAACGAGTTTGCCAATTTTGAAACCGCACAACACGAGTTGGGCAACTCCTTGAACCGCCTCATCGTTTCGGTCGAGAACTACCCCGACCTGAAAGCCAACGAGGAGTATCTCACCTTGCAAGCGCAGTTGGCGGGCTGCGAAAACCGCATCCTCACCGAGCGCAACCGTTTCAACGAAACCGCCAAGGTTTACAATCAAAGTGTCCGAAAGTTCCCGAGTAGCTTAATTGCCAAGATGTTCGGTTTTGAAAGACGGCCTTATTTCGAGGCTGACGAAGGAGCTGACAAAGTTCCTGAAACATTTTGATTGGCCTTGGACATAATGAAAATCGGGCAGAGAACTTGATGTTTCTGCCCGATTTTTTTCAAATGCCCAATATCACGCAAGCCTTTCGATGCGGCAATGATGCTGCTTGCTTTCGCGGTCGTAGGTGATGCCCACAAGCAGCAAACGGTCGGCATACTGCGCAACCTTATCGGGATACTGCCTGCGCTTGATTTGCTCGATCGCGGTATCAACGGCCTTGTCGTATTTCAGTTCGATGACGATGGCGGGCGAATCGACATTTTTCCGAGGGATGAGCACCAAATCGGCAAAGCCCTTGCCCGTGGCCAACTCACGGTGAATGATGTAGTCGTTGGAAGCGTAATAATAGGCAATGCTGAGCACACAGGCCAACGAGTTCTCGTCGTTGTAGCTCAATATGCTGGTGTTCTCGTCATGGGCAGCATCCACACCACGCGCCACAGCCACTTCATCCCCACGGAGGGTGGCGCGAAGAAGTTGCTCCGAGGCTTCCACAGCCTTCACCACATGAGTCCAGTTGTTGGACTGCACTGCGTTGACAATCTCGCCGGCCACTTCCTTATTCGGGATGTAACACTCATCCTTACGCCAGTCGTAACTGAGGTAGCCCAAATGGATGAGTACCGTGAGCACATCATCTTTACCCCCGATGATGGACATGTCATTCTGGAACTTGGTAGGGTTTACTTTACAACGTTCTCCAGCCAACATCTGCACCACATCGTCCTTCAGTCCCTCGTAATTCATCTGAATGTAATGCGCCACAGCATCGTATGAACCCGTTGTGGCCCAAAAACTGCGACAACGACGGCTCCGAAGCGCCTGCATCACCGAGTTAGGGTTGAAGATGGACTGCTCATCCCCAATCTGATAGCCATCGTACCACTTCTCTAATTCATCGAAGTCCATTTTATGGTTTTCTGCAAGGATTTTTACCTCATCTTTCGTAAATCCGAAGTAAGGAGCCATATCAACAGGCTCCACCATCGAATACTCAATGAAATTGTTGAGCGCGGATTCGGTCTTGTACTTCTTGATGGGCAAAATACCCGTCATATAAACGCCTGCGAACACCTGTGGGGAATTGCTTCCCTTGAACATACGGCGCAGCCAACTGACATATTCATCCATGGCGTGCGTACCCGTCTTGAACTCGCGGCAGATGGCATCCCATTCATCGATGATGAAGATGAACGGTTGATGGGTGGAATCCGTGATGCGAATAAGGTAGGCCATCAAGTCATCGTCATCCTTGACAGGAATATCAGGATAGGCCTCGTGTATGTCCTCCTTCAATTCCTTTTGCACATGTTCCATAATGCTGTCGTCCTTGAAACGTGTGGTGAAATTGGTCATGTCGAGGAAAATGACGGGGTACTTGTTCAAGTGTTTCTCAAACGAAGGATCCGAGGCAATTTCAAGGTCAGTGAAAAGGTGGCGCGAGTCGCACGATTGGTCGTAATATGCACATAACATCTTGGCAGCCACCGACTTGCCGAAGCGACGACTACGCGAAACGCAACTAAAGCGTCGCTCTGTGTAAAGCGAATTGTTGACAATGGCAATAAGGCCAGACTTGTCAACATACTCACCGTTTCTTACACTCTGGAATCCGAAATTTCCCAAATTGATATATGCGCCCATAACATTCTTGATTTTGGCGCAAAGATAGGAATAATTATACGAACATTCCATGACAAAGATGAAATTACGGGGCTTCAACCCACTCACCAGCCTGAATTTGAGCAACATTCTGGCAAATCGCCGCAAATTTGCGGCGAAAATGAGAATTTTTCACCGCATGACAATTACACTTTTCCTATAAATTATTGCCTATAAAAACACACTTTTCCTATAAAATCCACTTTTGGAACAAAAAAATGCACCAAATTTGGTGCATTTTTGTTCAAATTTTGCACCTATTTTGGTGCATTTTCCGTTTTAATCGAGTATAGACTTAAAAATCAAGCCTGTGCAGTGGGCGTTCCTATCGGGAATTGGGCCACGTTGCTGCCCAAGTCCTGGATGGTGCCAAACTGCTGCTCGTATTTGGCGATGTTGTCGGCCAAGGCCTTGTACAAACGCTTGGCGTTCAATGGGTTCATAATCACCCTTGAACGGACTTTCGCCTTGGGAGTGCCCGGCATCATCTGTGCAAAATCGACGATGAACTCATTCGGCGAGTGGGTGATGATGGCCAAATTGGAATATTTGCCCTCGGCAACCTCGTCACTGATTTCGATATTCAATTGATTCTTTTGATTGTTTTCCATTTTCATTCTTATTTAAAAAGCGGGGACAACCTTTTGGCCGTCCCCGCAGATTGATTAACAATTAGTTAGCGGCCTTGGCTTGTAGTTCCTCGTATTCATCACGAGAGCCCACAATCAGGTCTTCGTATTCGCGCAAGCCCGTTCCGGCAGGAATCTTGTGACCAACAATCACATTTTCCTTCATGCCGAGCAGGAAGTCGCTCTTGGCGGCAATGGCGGCATTGGTCAACACCTTGGTCGTTTCCTGGAAGGAGGCAGCCGAGATGAAGCTGTCTGTGGCCAAGGCAGCGCGGGTGATACCTTGCAGCACCTGCGTGGCCGTGGCAGGACGAGCCGGACGCACCGTCGGCAGGGCCAAGTCCTTACGCTTCAGGGCGGACTCTTCTTCGCGGAGCTTCATCGCCGAAACGATTTCGCCCGCCTGCAGCTTGTCGGAAGCACCCTTGTCCTCGACAAAGAACTTGCCGTAAATGTCGTCGTTCTCCTCTTGGAAGGTCAGTTTGTTCACCAACTCGCCTTGCAGGAAGCGGGTGTCGCCCGGGTCGATGATTTCGACCTTACGCATCATCTGACGCACGATGACCTCAAAGTGTTTGTCGTTGATGACCACACCTTGCTGACGATAAACGCTTTGCGCCTCGTTGACGATGTATTCCTGCACCTTCATCGGGCCCATGATGGCCAAGATGCTGGCTGGCGTGATGACACCTTCCGAAAGCGGCTGACCCGCCTTCACAAAGTCGTTCTCCTGAGCCAAAATCTGCTTCGAGGTAGGAATGAGGTAACGTTTCTCCTCACCGGTTCTGGCCGTAACCACAACCTCACGGTTGCCACGCTTGAGCTTCTTCTCAAGGTGGACGATACCGTCGATTTCGGAAACGATGGCCGGGTCGATGGAGTTACGGGCCTCGAACAACTCTTGCACACGCGGCAGACCGCCGGTGATATCGCCACCGCCCGAAACGTTACGCGGGATACGAACCAATTGGTCGCCAGCGGCAATCTCGTCGCCTTCTTCAACGACAACGTGAGCATCCACGGGCAAGTCGTAAGACACCAAAACTTCGCCGTTTTCATCGACAATCTCGATGAGCGGGTTCTTGGCACCACGACGACCTTCGATAATGACGCGCTCGTTGAAGCCCGTCTCCGCGATGGTTTCGTTACGATAGGTGATGCCTTCGATGACGTTCTGGAAGCGCACCTTACCACTATGCTCAGAGATGATGGTAGCGTTGTAGGGATCCCATTCGCAAATCTTGTCGCCCTTCTTCACCTGATCGCCAGCCTTGAAGAACAACTTGGCACCGTAAGGGATGTTGGTCGTCATTAGAACGACATCGGTGTGGTTGTCGTGCAACTTCAATTCGGCGGAACGGCCAATGACAATCTGGTAACTGTCGTTGTCCTTATTGACCTCAACAGAACGAAGTTCGTCGATTTCGAGGTAACCGTCATATTTGGCTTCGGTGCTGTTGGCCACCAAACCCTTCGAGGCCTTACCACCTTGGTGGAAGGTACGCAGGGTCAACTGGGTGCCAGGCTCACCGATGGACTGGGCAGCGATAACGCCCACAGCCTCACCCTTTTGGACAAGTTTAGCCGACGACAGGTTGCGGCCATAGCAATTGGCGCACACGCCACGCTTCGACTCGCAAGTCAGCACGGAACGGATTTCGACGCTCTCCAACGGTGATTCATCGATGGCCTCGGCAAGGGTCTCATTGAGTTCCTGACCACTGGCAGCAATGAGTTCACCCGTCTGCGGATGGAACACATCGTGCAAGGCCACACGACCGAGGATGCGGTCATATAACAAGGAGTGCTTTCCAGGTTCCTTGATTTCCTCACCACGCGAGATGGTCATGCCGCGCAATGTGCCGCAGTCCTTCTCGGTGATGATGACATCGTGCGCCACGTCGACCAAACGACGGGTCAAATAACCAGCGTCGGCGGTCTTCAGAGCGGTATCGGCCAAACCCTTACGGGCACCGTGCGTGGAGATGAAGTATTCCAACACGGACAGACCTTCCTGGAAGTTGGAAAGAATCGGGTTTTCAATGATTTCGGAGCCGCCCGAACCAGCCTTCATAGGCTTGGCCATCAAGCCTCTCATGCCGCACAACTGCGACACCTGAGCCTCCGAACCACGAGCACCAGAGTGAAGCATCATATACACAGGGTTGAAGCCTTGGTCGTCGCTCGACAACACCTTCATCACCTCTTGGGTGAGTTTGGCATTGACATCGGTCCAAAGGTCAACGATTTGGTTGTATCTTTCGTTAGGACCCATGAAGCCCATCTTCTCATATTCACGAATCTGAGAGGCTTGGGCATTGGCATCGCTGATAAGGTTACCCTTCATTTGAGGCACAAGCACGTTGCCGAGGTTGAACGACAAACCGCCCTTGTAGGCCTGATAGTAACCCATGTTCTTGATGTCGTCAAGGAACTTGGTCGTGACGGCAGTACCTTCCCTACGCACCATGTCGCCTACGATGCTACGCAACGACTTCTTCGTCAACAGTTCATTGATGAAGCCGAAATCGTCAGGCACAACTTGGTTGAAGAGGACGCGGCCCACGGTGGTTTCCACCAACTTCTTGACCAACTTGTCCTCTTCGCGGACATTCACCCTCACCTTGATGATGGCGTGCATATCGGCGCGACCCTCATTGTGGGCGATGATGACTTCCTCTGGCGAATAGAACGACATGCCCTCGCCCTTCACGGGGTGTTCGGGCGTGCTCTTGCGCGGCTTGGTGATATAGTACAGACCCAAAACCATGTCCTGCGAAGGCAGCGTGATAGGCGCACCATTCGAGGGGTTCAGGATGTTGTGCGAAGCCAGCATGAGAATTTGGGCCTCAAGCACGGCGGCATTGCCCAACGGTACGTGGACAGCCATCTGGTCACCGTCGAAGTCGGCGTTGAAAGCCGTACACACCAACGGGTGCAAACGAATTGCCTTACCTTCAATGAGTTTCGGCTGGAAGGCCTGAATACCCAAACGGTGCAGCGTAGGAGCACGGTTCAGCAGAATCGGGTGACCTTTCAAAATGTTTTCGAGGATGTCCCAAACGACGGGATCCTTGCGGTCGACAATCTTCTTGGCCGATTTCACGGTCTTGACGATGCCGCGCTCGATGAGTTTGCGAATCACAAACGGCTTGAACAACTCGGCGGCCATGTCCTTGGGCAGACCACATTCGTTCATGTTCAAGTCAGGACCGACCACGATAACGGAACGACCTGAGTAGTCGACACGTTTACCGAGCAAGTTCTGACGAAAACGGCCTTGCTTACCTTTCAGGCTGTCGCTCAACGACTTCAGCGGGCGGTTCGAGTCAGTCTTCACCGCGCTCGACTTGCGGGAGTTGTCGAACAACGAGTCGACGGCCTCCTGCAACATGCGCTTTTCGTTACGCATAATCACGTCAGGAGCATTGATTTCCATCAAACGCTTCAGACGATTGTTGCGGATGATGACGCGACGATAAAGGTCGTTCAAGTCGGAAGTGGCAAAACGACCGCCATCCAACGGGACGAGCGGGCGCAACTCCGGCGGAATCACCGGCACCACCTTCACAATCATCCATTCAGGACGATTTTCGATATGGTTATTGGCCTCACGGAAAGCCTCAAACACCTGCAAACGTTTCAGCAGGTCTTGCTTGCGCTGCTGTGCCTTCACTTCGTTGGCTTCGGCACGCAAGCGGTTGGCTTCCTCATCGATATTCAGTTTCGACAGCAGGTCATAAATAGCCTCGGCACCCATCTTGGCGATGAACTTGTTCGGGTCGTCTTCAGGAAGATACTGATTCTCAATCGGCACCATCTCCATCAGGTCGAGGTATTCTTCCTCGGTCAGGAACTCGTATTTCGTCACCTTGCGGCCATCGTTGTCGTTCGGGATGGTTTGGCCTTCCAACACGCCGCCTTGGATGATGATATAACGCTCGTAATAAATGATGGCATCGAGCTTCTTTGTGGGAATACCGAGCAAAGCGCCAATCTTGTTGGGCAAGGAGCGGAAATACCAGATATGGGCGACAGGCACCACCAAATTGATGTGGCCCATACGCTCGCGCCTGACTTTCTTCTCGGTCACCTCCACGCCGCAATGGTCGCAGATGATGTTCTTGTAACGGATGCGCTTGTATTTTCCGCAGTGACATTCCCAGTCTTTCACAGGACCGAAAATGCGCTCGCAGAACAAGCCGTCGCGCTCGGGTTTATAAGTACGGTAGTTGATGGTCTCAGGTTTCAACACCTCTCCGTGTGAACGGGCAAGAATCGATTCCGGCGAAGCCAAACTCACCGTTATGCTAGCGAAGTTGCTATTTACTATATTGTTAGTTGCCATATTTCTTTATTTTTATCCTAGCATTATTAAACTCAATTCAAGACTTTACCATCTTTGTCCTTGAAGGTGATTTCCAAGCCCAATCCGCGAAGTTCGTGGATCAACACATTGAAGGACTCGGGGATGCCCGGAACAGGCATGTTGTCACCCTTCACGATGGACTCGTAAGCCTTGGCGCGACCGTTCACATCGTCTGACTTCACGGTCAGAATCTCCTGAAGCACATTGCTGGCCCCGAAGGCTTCCAATGCCCAGACTTCCATTTCACCGAAACGCTGACCACCAAACTGAGCCTTACCGCCCAAAGGTTGCTGCGTAATCAGCGAGTATGGTCCAATGGAACGGGCGTGCATCTTGTCGTCAACCATGTGGTGCAACTTCAGCATGTAGATATAACCCACGGTGGCGGGCTGGTCGAAAGGTTCGCCGGTCTCGCCGTCGTAAAGCTGCATACGGCCATTGTCGGGCAAACCCGCCTTGCGCATGTATTGGTTGATTTCCTCCAAAGTGGCACCATCGAAAATCGGGGTGGCAAACTTCAGTCCGAGTTCGTGACCGGCCCAACCGAGCACGGTTTCATAAATCTGACCGAGGTTCATACGCGAAGGCACGCCCAACGGGTTCAAAACGATGTCGACCGGAGTGCCGTCGGCGAGGAAAGGCATATCCTCGGCGCGGACAATCTTCGAAACGATACCTTTGTTGCCGTGACGACCGGCCATCTTGTCGCCAATCATCAGCTTGCGCTTTTTGGCGACATAAACCTTGGCCATCTGGACGATGCCGTTAGGCAATTCGTCGCCCACGCTGGCCACGTACTTCTCGCGGTTGTAACGGCCTTCAATCTCCTTAAACTTCACTGTATAGTTGTCGATGATGGCTCCAATCATCTTATTGATCTTCTCGTCGGAAGTCCACTTATTGGGGTTGACGGTCAGATAATCAATGTCATACAAAGCCTTGGCCGTAAACTTCACCTTCTTGGGGATAATCATCTCCTTGAAGTTGTTCTGGACACCCGTCGACGTGTGACCGTTCAGCAGAGTCATCAGTTTTTCAACAAGCACATCCTTCAATGCAGCCAATTCCTTGTTGCAGGCGGCATCAATCTTGGCGATGTCTTCCTTGTCCTTGGCGCGGGCCTTGCGGTCCTTTTGCAGGCGCGAGAACAAACGTTTGCCAATGACCACACCCTTCATCGAAGGACCGGCCTTCAGTGAAGCGTTCTTCACGTCACCGGCCTTGTCGCCGAAGATGGCGCGAAGCAGTTTCTCTTCCGGCGTCGGGTCGGTTTCGCCCTTCGGCGTAATCTTACCGACGAGGATGTCGCCTTCCTTGACCTCAGCACCCACACGGATGATACCGTGCTCGTCCAAGTCCTTGGTGGCATCGGTGCTCACATTCGGGATGTCGTTGGTCAATTCTTCCAAACCGCGCTTCGTGTCGCGCACCTCAAGGGTGAACTCCTCGATGTGGATGGAGGTGAACAAGTCTTCCTTCACAATACGCTCCGAAATCACGATGGCATCCTCATAGTTGTAGCCCTTCCACGGCATGAAGGCCACTTTCAGGTTGCGGCCAAGAGCCAGGTCGCCGTTTTGGGTGGCATAGCCTTCCGTCAGAATCTGGCCGAAAGTCACATGGTCGCCTCTACGGACAATAGGCTTGATGTTGATGCTGGTGTTTTGGTTGGTACGGGCATATTTGGTGAGATAATAAGTCTTCACATCGTCGTCGAAACTGACCAAGCGTTGCTCATCCGTGCGGTCGTATCTGATGACGATCTTCTTCGAGTCAACGAAAATGACCTCGCCCTCGCCTTCGGCAGTGATAAGAACGCGCGAATCCTTGGCAACAGAGCGTTCAATACCAGTGCCCACGATAGGACTTTCTGGATTCATCAAAGGTACAGCCTGACGCATCATGTTCGAACCCATCAGGGCGCGGTTGGCGTCGTCGTGTTCCAAGAACGGAATCAACGATGCGGCGATGGAGGCAATCTGGTTGGGACCAACGTCCATCAAATTGATTTCTTCAGGCGAAACGATAGGATAGTCAGCGATATAACGCGCCTTGATATCCTTGTCGATGAAGTGACCTTCATCGTCGACAGGCGTGGTGGCTTGGGCGATGATTTTGTCTTCCTCAAGCTCGGCAGTCAGATACACTGGCTCCTTCTTGAAGTCGACCACGCCGTTGACCACTTCACGGTAAGGCGTTTCGATGAAGCCCAAATTGTTGATTTTTGCGAACACGCAGAGCGACGAAATCAAGCCGATGTTGGGACCTTCAGGGGTTTCAATCGTACACAGACGACCATAGTGCGTATAGTGTACGTCACGTACCTCGAAACCGGCACGGTCGCGCGACAGACCGCCAGGACCCAAAGCGGAAATACGGCGCTTGTGCGTGATTTCCGAAAGCGGGTTGGTCTGATCCATGAACTGCGACAGTTGGTTCGTTCCAAAGAACGAATTGATGACCGACGACAGGGTCTTGGCATTAATCAAGTCGATAGGTGTAAACACCTCATTGTCACGCACATTCATACGCTCACGAATGGTGCGTGCCATACGAGCCAAACCCACACCGAATTGGGCTTGCAATTGCTCGCCCACGGTACGGATACGACGGTTGCTCAAGTGGTCAATATCGTCGATTTCGGCCTTGCTGCTCAGCAGTTCGACCAAATATTTGATGATGG
>CAMVCZ010000031.1 GCA_947166105.1 uncultured Bacteroidales bacterium | reverse complement strand
CATTTAACCTCAGAAACAGAAACTTCCTGAAGTTGTTGGACTTCACTCCGGAAGAAATCAAGTTCTTCCTGAAGCTGGCCGCCGACCTGAAGGCCGCCAAGTATGCAGGCACCGAACAACCCAAACTGACGGGCAAGAACATCGCCCTGATTTTCGAAAAGACCTCGACCCGCACGCGCTGCGCTTTCGAAGTCGCCGCCAAGGACCAAGGCGCTCACGTCACCTACCTCGGCCCCACTGGCTCACAAATCGGCATCAAGGAATCGATGGCTGACACCGCCCGCGTGTTGGGTCGCATGTTCGACGGCATCGAGTACCGTGGCTTCGGTCAGGACATCGTTGAAGAACTGGCCAAATACGCCGGCGTGCCGGTGTGGAACGGCTTGACCAACGAGTTCCACCCCACCCAAATCCTCGCCGACTTCCTCACCATGCAGGAACACAGCGACAAACCCCTCAATCAAGTGACCTTTGCCTACTGCGGCGACGCCCGTTTCAATATGGGCAATTCACTGATGGTTGGCGGTGCCAAGATGGGTATGGACGTGCGCATCGTGGCTCCCAAGGAACTGCAACCCAACCAAGACCTTATCAACACCTGCAAGGAAATCGCCAAGGAAACGGGTGCCACTGTGACCGTGACCGACAATGTGGCCGAGGGTGTCAAGGGCTGCGACTTCCTCTACACCGACGTTTGGGTATCGATGGGCGAACCCGCCGAGGTCTGGAAACAGCGCATCGACCTGCTTATGCCTTACCAAGTGAACAAGCAGATGATGGACATGACCGGCAACCCGAACTGCAAGTTCATGCACTGCCTGCCGGCTTACCACAACCTTGAAACCAAGGTGGGCCGCGACGTTCACGAGCAATTCGGCTTGGACGGCATCGAGGTCACCGAAGAGGTGTTCGAAGGCAAGAACAGCATCGTCTTCGACGAGGCCGAGAACCGTATGCACACCATCAAGGCCGTCATGGTGGCCACGCTGGGCGACTAATCACAAGTCCAAAAGCATCAAAAAAGAAAGGAACCCCGAATCGGGGTTCCTTTCGTGTTTTAAGGCAAAGCCTATGGCCATCAATGGTTGACAACCACGCGCTGGTTGCTCATCGTGCCGTCGCTTTGGCGGATGTTGAAGAAATAGGTGCCGTTGCGGTATTGGCTCAAGTTCACGTTGAAGATCACGCTGTTGGCGGGGATAGTCTCCACCAAGGCACCCATCATATTGTAAACCATCACGCTCTCAATGCCTTGTGCTGACTCAATGCGCACTTGGTTGTTGGCAGGGTTAGGATAGACCTTGGCCGTCGACGAAATCTCGGAGATGCTCAGCAGTTCGCCGTCAATGGTAACGTTAAACACTACTTCTCCACCATTGGATTCCACCTTAATAAGCGTTTCTGCAACACTTCTGCCAGCAGGCGCATTGGGGCTGATGTTGAAGTGGAACTCTTCTCCTGCTTCTATCGTTGCAGGCAGTGTGGTTGCGGGTTCAATCACCAAATATTGGTCGTCCGTAGGATTGGTTTCTGTAATGGCGGTAATTTCGATGGGAGTTTGCGAAGCAAAATTGCCATTGGTCACATAGACGTCGGCTTCGGGTTCAGCGACCGTCAAATCAACGTAAGGCGAGCCGGTGATATACAATCCCATGTCTTGCAAATTGCTTGACACGCTGGCCAGCACCTTCACCGAACTCATGTCGTTAGGATACTTGGCAACCACACCTGCAACATAGAACACACCGGGTTCGCCCTCAAACGAATACTCGGTTTCGGTGGTGTTTTCGGCCACCAAAACATTGTTGACATACACATCATATCCGATAGGATTGCCATTGGCGGGGGCATTCCACGAAGCCACAAGCAAGCCTCTTGGACCAGCGTTTTCACTCAATGTCAAATTCTCGACGGGATAAGGATGCACATCGGTATATTCATAGGCGAAGTGGCTGTTAAACATTTCCTTGGTGGCGTAGTTCTGCACCCAGATGGAGACTTCGAGGTCGCTCATTTCCTCAACATGCGTTCCCGACATGTCTTGGGTGAACTCCAAGTGTTGGTTTTCGGTGGCGGTAAAGCTGACAGTGGTGCCTTGTGCATCGGGCAACATCTTCATGAAGACATGGTGGAACGAAGTCTCACCGTTGCCGCCCACATTGTTGTGGGTTTCCTTTTCGTTCACGGAAACGAACACGCGGGCATCGGCATCAATGTAAGGCATAATGTCAGCCTTGACGGTGATGACGTTGCCTTCCATCGAGAAGGAGCCTCTGATGTCCATGAAAGCGGTTCTTTCGGCGTGTTGGTCGAAAACGCCTTGCTGGATGGCAGCATAGCCTTGGTCTTCACCATCGAGGAAGCATTGCGGAACTGCGCTCACACCGTAATAGGTGCGGCGTGTGCCACCTTCTTCGGTATAGTACGGGTCGCCGTTGCCAGGCCAGTTCATCTGGTACTTGGTGTAGGTGAAGCGACCAGCGTTGTTGTTGCAGAAGGTCAGCATGGCCGTGTTGACGCTCACGCAGGGGCCGCAGGTCGATGATGAGAAGTGCTCGATCATCGGGATTCTTTCGGCGGCACCGATGGCCACGGAAACGGCCTTTTCGTAGGTGTTGTTGTCAAGCACATCGTCTTGCTGTCCGTTGACCAAGTTGAGGCTGTAGGCCACATTGTAACTGCCGGGGCTGAGATTGGTCGTGGTGTTGAAATTCAAGGTTTCGGTACCCAACGAAGGGATGTTGACCGAGAAGGTTTCAGTGACGGGCGACATGCCTTCAATTGTGTAAGAGGCTTCGACAGAGGTCACGGTGGTGGCGCCGAAGTTGAACACCTTGATGCCCAATGCGGCCTCGCCGCTGCCGATGAAGTCGGGAAGCGTGACCGAGGAAATGCTGAGGTCGAGGTTTTCGAGCGTGAAGACCATGATGTCGTCGAAGAACCAGTCGTTGATGTTGTAACTGCTTCCATTGAAGAAGATGCAGAACTGCACGTTGGCCTGACCCATGTCAGGGGTGTTGATTTCTTGGCTCACCGTCCATGAGTTGCTGGTGTTGTAGCCTTGGCTCCAGGCTTCGTTCCAAGTGGTGCCGCCATCCGAAGTGGTAGCGATACCGATGGTGTTGCTGCCCGAGTAGTTGTCCAAAGCGTGCTTGAACGAGAACACGACGCTGTTGATGCCAGTCAGGTTAATGGCGGGCGACACGAGGCGGGTCATGCCGTTGAATTGCGGACTCCAAGCGAGGTGCATTTCATTGGCTTCACCACCAGCATTGTTGGTAGCCGAAACCGACCAGTTGTTGGGTTGTGCGCTGATGGTCCAGCCAGTGGGCATGGTGGCACCATCGAAAGATTCTTGCAGCAAAACCGCGCGGTTTTGCGCCATCGTTGCCGTCGCAAAAAGGAGGGCAAACGCAAACAGTAAGGTTTTCTTCATAGTGATAAGAATTTAAAGATGAATAATATTTATTTTCGCTGCAAAAATAAGAATAGTTTTGAATGTTGAGGCTTGTTGGACGAAAAAAAACGGTTCAAATTATCAATAACATCCCAAAAACCACCACCACCAAAAAACTATGCTTCACCTGCCGCCCCAAAAACGGGTCAAGGAGTTCGGGCTTTGTGGTTTTTATGGCTTTCAAATCCTTGAAAAACAATAGGAAAAGCAGCAAAAACATGTAGGAATAAACGGAAGCGTGTTTCAAAACAAGGTAAACCGTCAGGCATAGGAACGCCCCGACGATGAGCAGGCAATGGTAAATGAAAGCCTTTTTCTGCCCCAATTTCACCACGAGACTGTTCTTGCCCGAAGCCTTGTCGTTCTCATAGTCGCGCATGTTGTTTATATTGAGCACGGCATTGGAGAGGAAGCCCATGGCCGTTGCCGGAAGAAAGACGCTGAAATCGAACCAAGGAGCAGACAAATAATAGGTACCTGCCACAGCCGCCCAACCAAAGAAAAGAAAGCAGAACAAATCGCCTAGTCCACGATAGCCGTAAGGCCGTTTGCCCAAGGTGTAAAGCAAAGCTGCCAAAATAGCCCCTATGCCAAGGGCAATAAAGAACGACAACACAGACAAAAAGCGATAATGAGGCACTACAGCTACTTGGGCAACGTGATACACAAAAAGCAACAAGAAACCAGACAACAAGCATAATCCACTCACTATGACTAACGCCCATTTCATTCCCTTCTCCGTGATGGCACCACTCTGCATCTCGCGCTGCGGGCCAACGCGCTTCGCGTTGTCAGTGCCTTTCTTGAAGTCGCCGTAGTCATTGGCGAGGTTGGAGAGAATTTGAAGCAACACGGCTGTGATAGCAGCGAAAAGGATGGGGAAAGGATAAAAAAACTTCCCGTTGATGGCCAAGCGGGCTGCCAAAAAACCGCCCAACATCACCCCCGAAAAAGAGAGCAGCACCGTCCTCAGACGGGCTGCTCTTATCCATGTTTTTAAATCTGCCATAGTTTTATTTTTTAGTATTGCCTATCGGCAAGAAATCTTTTAAAAATCTGTTATAAAAATCGTTCAAAAAATCCTTTCTTGATTTTCAAAAGATTTTATTGTGATTTTTGATAGATTTCTTCGCGAAGCGAATCCCATAAAAAACTATCTCCTGCGGCCTCCACCGCCACGGCGGCGCGGGGCATAATAATCATCGTCATAGCGGCTGGCGCCACGGCGACCACGGCCTGAATCTCTTGAAGACGAACCTCTCGATGAGCCTCCTCTCGAACTTCCTCCTCTCGACGAACCACCTTTAGAACCGCCACGGCTACTGCCGAAACCACGCTCGGCGTTGCGCTCCTTGCGGCTTGGGCGGTCGTCATCGTCAATGAAAACGTCTATGTCGTCCAAATGGTCTTTCCAATCGGGGTCGAGCCACTCGCGGCCATCGCGGGAGCGTTCCGACTTGTAGAAGGGTTTGTCGTCGTCGAAGTCCTTCTTTTTCTTCGATTTCTTCTCGAAGAAGTCATCGTCGCGGCGGTCGCGTCTTTCGCGGCGTTCACCACCACGGAAGTCATCGCGGTCGCGGCGTTCCTTGCGCTCGCTGCTGCCTTTCTTGCGGTCGGGCTGTTCCTTGGCCACCTCCACAACGATGCCACGCGGGTTGTTGCGCGGATCGGCGAAACTTTCCAGAATCATCGGAACGAAACTTTCCTCCACATCCACGTATGAATAATCGCCATAAAGGTCGATGCGGCCAATCGGGATGTTCTTCGAGCGGGTCACGTCGTTGATTTTGCCGATAATCTTTTGTGGTAGAATGTGGTCGTTTTTGCCCATGCCGAAATAGAGGCGTTTCATGGTTTCGTCCTGATGGTCGCGCTCCTTCTTGCGTTCCTTGCGGTCTTTCTTCTCTTCTTTATCGCTGACATTCAGGTCGATAGCGTCCTTGTAATAGTCCAAGAAACGGTTGAAGTTGAGGGCCACCATGCGGGTGATGAGTTCCTCGCGGCTCATCCACTCCAACTTGCGGAGGATGACGGGCAAATAGTCGTCGATGTCCTCGCGGTTGATGTCGACATGCTCGATGCGGTCGATGTGGTTGAAAAGTTGCTTCTCGCACACTTCCTTGCCAGTAGGAATCATGGCCTTCTCGAAAGGTCTGCCCACGATTTTTTCAATCCTCTTAATCTTGCTCTTTTCGCGCAAATTAATGAGGCTGAGGCAGATACCGCGCTTATCGGCACGACCTGTACGACCGCTGCGGTGAACGTAGGTTTCGATGTCGTCGGGCAGGTTATAATTAATAATGTGCGTCAGTTCCTTCACGTCGATGCCACGGGCGGCCACGTCGGTAGCCACCAACAGTTGCAGGCTGCGTTTGCGGAAATGGTCCATCACATTGTCGCGCATTGCTTGGGAAAGGTCGCCATGCAGTGCAGCGGCGTTGTAGCCGTCCTGAATCAGGTTGTCGGCAATCTCCTGCGTCTCTAACTTGGTGCGGCAGAAGATGATGCCGTAGATGGCGGGCGTGTAGTCGATGATGCGCTTCAGCACCATATAACGGTCCTTGGCGGCCATCATGTAGTAGATGTGGTCGACGTTGGCGGTGCCGGAGTTGCGCTCGCCCACGGCCACCTTCACGGGGTCGGTCATGTACTTGTTGAGGATGGCTTCCACCTCTTTCGGCATAGTGGCCGAGAAAAGCATGGTGTGGCGGCCTTCCTTGGGCATGTATTCGAGGATGTCGTCGACTTCCTCTTGGAAGCCCATGTTGAGCATTTCGTCGGCCTCGTCGAGAATCATTGTCTTCACGTTGCTGAAATCCACGCGGTTGCGGCGAATCATATCGCGCAAGCGGCCTGGCGTGGCCACGATAATCTGCGGCTTCTTGGCCAAATCTTTGAATTGTACTTCGATGCTGGCGCCGCCGTAAACGGGCACAATCAGGATTTCTGGAATGTACTTGGCATAGTTGCGCAAGTCGCGGGTAATCTGCATACAAAGTTCGCGCGTCGGACAAAGAATCAACGCTTGGACGCATCGCTGCGTTTCGTCAATCTTGTTCAACAGCGGCAAACCAAAAGCGGCAGTCTTACCTGTTCCCGTCTGTGCAAGGCCCACAAAGTCAACATCTTTCTCCAAGAGTACAGGAATCGTCTTCTCCTGTATCGGCATAGGATTCTCAAACCCCAACTCCTTTATAGCCTTCAACAGAGCGGGATTCAATCCAAAATCGGTAAATTGTGACATGAAAATTGTAATGTTATGATGTGTAATTTGAGGCTGCAAAAGTAGTAATAATTAGCCAATTAGGACACAAATATCTGCTTTTTGGCAAAAAAAAGGCGGTTTTACCGCACTTTTCGCTATTTTTGCCTTATGAAAACGACAAAAAACGCACTTCTCATATCGGTTTTACTGTTCATTCTGGCCTCGTTTTTCTCCTGCGGAAGGCATAATTGGAGCGATGTCGTGATTAATACCGACAGCATTTTCTTCGATTTGGGCAAGATACAGGTGGCCCAACGCGCAAAAATGGCTGATGATGTATTTAACGACCTGTTTCGCAACGGCTTGAACGGCGTGGTGCTATATGCCGAACAGGGGCAAGTCATTTACGAAAAGGCCAACGGCTGGCGCGACCTCAGCAAACGCCACAAGGATTCGCTTCGCATCGGTGATGCTTTCCAACTTTCCTCCGACTCGAAAATGTTCACCGCCGAGGCCGTCATGCTTTTGAAGGCCGAGGGCAAATTGGATTATGACGACGACGTGAGGAAATACATCCCAGAATTGCCCTACGAAGGCATCACGATTCGCCAATTGCTGACCCACCGCTCAGGCTTGCCGCGTTACGACGCGATGGCCGACAAGCATTGGCCCGACCGCCGCAAGCCGTTCTCCAACGAGGCGATGATCAAGATGATGGCCGAAAAAAAGCCCAAGCCTTACAATGCCCCCGACGCGGTTTTTTTCTATAACAATGTGAACTATGCGCTTTTGGGTTCGGTGGTGGAGCGGGTGAGCGGACAGCCTTTCGAGGACTTCATGCGCGAGCGGATTTTCGAGCCGTTGGGCATGACGCGCACTTATGTCTATTCCATGCGTGGCGACTCGGAAGTTTCGGCCTACATGCCCGTTGAGGTGCATGGCCACGACATGTACAAAAAAGGCCCCGTGAAGGCGCGAAACGACTACCTGAACGGCGTGATGGGCGACAAAATCATGTTCTCGACCGTAGAGGACCTCTACAAGTTCAATCTTGCCTTGGACAATCATCTGCTGCTGCCCGACAGTCTCCAGGCCGAGGCTTTCATGCCGGGTTCGTCTGAATGGAAAAACAATGAAAACTATGGCTTTGGTTGGCGCATGAGCAGAGAGTATCCCGATGCTTATTTCCATTTCGGCTGGTGGAAGGGCTATCGCAGCCTCGTCATCCGCGACGCGAAGCACCGCCGTTTCCTCGCCATCCTGACCAACACCACACAATTGATTCCCGTGGATGAAACATTTGGATTTGTGGAGGATACTACTGTGATGCTGCCTCCATCGGAACCGTGGCCGAAAAACAAGGAAAATTGACCAAAGCAATTCCACTAATGAAAAAATGTGTATTTTTGCCATCGAAATAAACATTGCAAAAATGACTGTAGCGACACAATCAGCGCGGATTCTCCGCAAGCCAAATCATGAATTAATGGTAAACAAGGAGAGTTACATTTCCTCAAAGGATTTCTTTTCTTTGTTACGGCAAGAGGTTGACAAATACTATGAAAATCTATAAGGAAGTAGTATTTTCGAGGGCTGTTCTTTTCGACTTGGGTGACATTCGAGATTTCATAGTTTCAAACAACACCCAAGAAGCAGCCAATAGATACATCGACCAACTGGAAGCAGAAATTAATGCGCTCGTTTATTTGGCTGATTGTATTCCGATAAGTCGTTGGTTATCGATTAGAAGATATCATCCCCAAGCCCGTAGTCTTATTACCAGAAACAAAAAATGGAATGTCGTTTTCCATACAGAGGGAGATTTGGTCGTTGTGGATAAAATTATTCCCTCTAAAATGGTGATTCATTGATTGTTCTTCCATAACCTCACCCTTCGCGAAACCGTGTCGGGTGCTGGAATTTTGAATTTAAGTAGCGTTTTTCATCGACAAAGTGAAGGAATTTCGCTGACAAAAAAAGACGCGAAAATCTTATTTCAGATTTTTACGTCTCTTTTCTTTTGTGCGGCGGATGCCTATCTGGTCACTTCACCACCAACTTGAACCCCACGCCGTGTACATTCACGATGTCGACGTGCGGGTCGTCCTTGAAGTATTTGCGCAGTTTGGTGATGTAGACGTCCATCGAGCGGGCATTGAGATAGGAGTCTTCCTCCCAAATCTGTTTGAGTGCAACGGCACGCTCAAGCGTATTGCCCATGTTTTCGCATAGCATTAGCAGCAGGTCCGATTCCTTCGAGGTTAGTTTTTTGGTTTCGTCACCGTTTGTAAGGAGGTGGCGTGGAGCATCGAAACTGTAATTGCCTAAGCGATAAGTGGATGGCTTGGCTTTCGAACGCGAGCATCTGTGGTGGACGGCTTGGATGCGGGCCAGGAGTTCGTCCATGCTGAAAGGTTTGGTGATGTAGTCGTCGGCGCCAATGCTGAAGCCTTCCAAGATGTCATCTTGCTCTTTTTTCGCGGTAAGGAAGATGATGGGTGCCCAAGGATTGGTGGATTTGATTTGTTTTGCCAACGTGAAACCGTCCATGACGGGCATCATCACATCGAAAAGGCAGATGTCGAATGCAGAAGCCTTAAAAGCGTTAAGAGCCTCCTCGCCGTTCATGCAAAGGGTGGTAGCCAGTCCTTTGGAGTCGAGAAAAGCCTTGAGGATCATACCGAGGTTACGGTCGTCTTCTGCAAGTAAAACTTTAATCTGTGACATATTGTTCTGTCTGTAAAATGGTTGATAAAAATGATGCAAACAATTATATTGTTGTGCTTGAAAAAATAATCTGCAAAAATAAGAAAAATTTCGATAAAGATTCATGCAAATTGAAATTTATCACATAAGATTTCATTTTTTGTCATATCTTCGCCGCATCTTAATCCATAACGAAATGAAAATAGATCTTACACACATCAATCCTTTTTTGGAAGCATCAAATGTTAAATTGTTAGAATCAAGAATACCAACAATTTACGAAACGATTTACAAGAAAACAGGAGCCGGCAACGACTTCCTCGGCTGGGTGAGTTTGCCCTCCGAAATCGACGAAAACCTGCTCACCGACATCGAAAAAACCGCTGCCGACCTGCGCAAGAAGTCTGAAATCTTCGTTGTCGTCGGCATTGGAGGCTCTTATTTGGGTGCCAGGGCGGTCATTGAGGCCCTGCAAAACCACTTTGCCCCGCTCACAAGCGAGAAGCCTTTGATTGTCTACGCCGGCCACAACATGAGTGAAGACTACCTCCACGATTTGCTTGCCGTTTTGGACAAGAAAGACTATTCGTTGGCCGTCATTTCAAAGTCGGGAACAACCACGGAGCCTGCCATAGCGTTCCGAATTTTGAAGCAACATATTATTAATAAGTACGGCGAACAGGAAGCCGCCTCGCGCATTGTGGCCATTACGGATAAGGCCAAGGGCGCATTGAAGCAATTGGCCAACGTGAAAGGGTACAAGACCTATATCGTCCCTGACGATGTGGGTGGCCGTTTCTCGGTGCTGACTCCCGTGGGCCTGCTGCCTATCGCGGTGGCGGGCATCGACATCCGCGCTTTGGTGAAAGGTGCAGTCGAGATGGAGAAGCAATGCAAAGCCAACCCGAACAAAGACAACATTGTTTCGCAATATGCCGTGGCACGTCAGGCTTTGTATGCACAAGGTTTGACCAACGAGATTATGGTGAACTATGAGCCGCGTTTGGTGTATTTCAGTGAATGGTGGAAGCAACTCTACGGCGAGAGCCACGGCAAGCAGCACAAGGGCATCTTCCCCGCTTCGGTCACCTTCAGCACCGACCTCCACTCGATGGGGCAATACATCCAAGACGGCTTGCGCAACCTTTTTGAAACGGTGATTTCGGTTGAGAACTCGAACCACGAACTCCGTATTCCGAATGAAAGCGAAGACCTCGACCAACTGAATTACATCGCTGGCAAGCGCATCAGCGAAGTGAACCATAAGGCTGAACTCGGCACCGTTTTGGCCCACGAGGACGGTGGCGTGCCGAACTTGCGCATCGTCATTCCTGAAGTTTCGGCTTGCGTCCTTGGCGAACTGATTTATTTCTTCGAGATGGCCTGCGCCGTCAGTGGTTACATGCTGGATGTGAATCCTTTCGACCAACCCGGCGTGGAGGCTTACAAGAAGAACATGTTTGCCTTGTTGGGCAAGAAAGGTTTTGAGGAACAGACAGCTGCCCTGAACAAAAGGTTGAACCTTTGATAAATAGGTTGTAGGGCTGTCACACCGTGGCAGCCGCGTAAACGGCAAATGGTTGCCATAATATGACAGCCCTACATACCGAATTGAAAAAATGTTTATTTTTGCAGCCCAAAATCAATAGCAACATCTAAAATGGACGTACCCAAAGACGACGTAAACTCCCAGTTTACATTCACTTACGACGACATCAAAGGCACCGTACACGTGGTTGACCACCAAACGGGCGAAGAATATGACCTCTTGAAGGAAGACACTGGCTGGTTTGATGCCGAGTTCAAGTTTGATGTGTAAATATTTCACGCTGAATACGCAGAATTTTAGGAAGCGCAAAGCGACATATTAATCGAAGCCGATAGGTTTCTGCGTTTTCTGCGCATTCTGCGTGAGGAAATCTCATTTCTTCCGTTTCCAAGTCTGTGAGCGGCCCAGCAGCCCGGCCTTGTCCAACGAGCCGCGCAGGATGAGTTCGTCGGTTTTGGCGTGGTAAGTCACCTTGCCGTAGTAGGTCTTTTGGCTTTCGGGGTCATAGACCTTGCCTTTCAGGTGTTCGCCATGCACCTTCATTTCGCTGAAAATTTGGGTGCCGATTGCGCCCTCATATTCTTTCGGATAAGGAGGTGTCATCACTTTGTACTTGCCGTTGTCGTCTTTCTCGTAAAGCGTGACAACTACGGCCTGATAAGAGCCTCTTTCTTCATAAATCCTGATGGTGGAGCGCATGTCGCCCGTCTTGTCGTCAAAAGTGTTCCACTGTCCGAGCATCTTGCTCACTTGGGCATGGACGCATGTCGCCGTGGCGAGGAAAAGGAGGAGAAAAAAGAGTCTTTTCATGGGGTGAGCTATTGAATCAATTCATCAATCGGCTTTTGCCCCAAGTGTATTGCGGATAGGCTTTTTTGAGGTCCTTGGCTGAGCCTTCCACGCCGCTGCCGCCGCTGGTGGCGAACACGTTGAGTGTCTTGCCGCTCAAGTCGTGGGCCTCGATGAAGGTGTTGATGATGGTAGGGGCGGTGTACCACCACACGGGGAAGCCAATCCAAACCGTGTCGTAGTCGGCGATGTTCTCACAACGGCCTTTGATGGCAGGGCGCGACGATTTGTCTTTCATTTCGATGGTCGAGCGCGAGGTTTTGTCGCGCCAGTCGAGGTCGGCGGAGGTGTAGGGTTCCTCGGGCATGATTTCGTAAAGGTCGGCATTGAATTCTTTTGCCAACTGTTGTGCTGCGGCCTTGGTGTTACCAGTGGCCGAGAAGTAGACGATAAGCGTTTTCATTTCTTTTTTCTCCTGTGTTTCAGTGGTTTGAGTTGTCGTTTTGTTTTCTTTTTTGTTGTTGCCTTGCGAGCAGGCTGCGAGGCTGAAGCCCAAAACGGCAGCTAAAATCATTACGGTCTTTTTCATAATTGTTCGTTGATTAGGTTGATTTTCATACTACAAAAATAGGAAAAATTTTGGAATGTCGCGAAAAAAGTCGTTTACACCAAATCCCGTATCGTTTTGCCCATGTTGGTAAGGTGGTCGCCCACACGCTCTGCATTTTGCGCCAACGAGAGGTATTCCGCCCCGACCGAAGGCGTACACACCCCTCGCACAAGCCGCTCGATGTGGTTCTTCTCCATAAGGTCAGTATAATCATCTATCTCATCCTCAATGCGATTGGCACGGTCGAGGGCTTCGAGGTCGAGTTTGTGGTAGGCCTGCATGGTTTCCTTGTACAAGCCGAGAATCAACTGCTCCATCTTCTGGATTTCAGCGATGGCGTCCGCTGAGAAAGTGGCGTTTTGCTCCTTGAGCGCGTCGGCATATTCCACGATGTTTTCAGCGTAGTCGCCGATGCGCTCGAGGTCGCTCACCGTGCGGATGGTCGAAGAAAGATAGCGTTGGTCGAAGCTGTTGAGCCGCTTGCCGGAGAGTTTCACGGTGTAGTTCACCAATTCCTTGTTCAGGTAATTCAACTCGTTTTCCGTCTTTCGGAAAGTATCTATCTCGCTGTAATCCAATGTGGTGACTATGTGAATTGACCTATGGAAGTTTTGCAAGGCAAGTTCGGCCATATTCTCGATTTCGGCTTTCAACTGACGGATGGCGACCACAGGCGTGCGCAACATTTGTTCGTCAAGGAAGCGCAAATGCGGCTCGTCGGTTTTCTCTTTGGGAACCTCTTTCACGATGCGGCAAGCCAGATTCACCAAGGCGTTGGTCAACGGCATGGCAACCAGCATGGTGCAGACGTTGAACACCGTGTGGAACATGGCCAATTGCAGTTGTGGCGCAGAGGGAAACATCCGATTGAACACCTGCCCGAAACTCCACGCTCCGCCCGTCGCCGAGCGCAGCAAGAAACCTATCAACATAAAGATTACGACACCCATCAAGTTGAAAATCAAGTGTATCGCTGCGGTACGCTTGGCGGATGTGCCACTCGTCACGCCCGCGATGATGGCCACCACGCACGAGCCGATGTTGCTGCCCATCGTCAAGTAGATGCCTTGGTCAAGGGTAATCAAGCCCGAAACGACCATCGTGATGGCGATGGAAGTCATCACCGATGAGGACTGGATGATGGCCGTCAGCACCGCGCCGACCAAAACCAGCAGCACGGCATTGTTGATGTTGGCCAAGAATTGCCTGACAGACTCCAACGCGGCGAACTCGTCCATCGCGTCAGCCATCATCGAAAGGCCGACGAACAACATTCCGAATCCCGTCAGGATGCCGCCTATCTGCTTGGTTGTGTTGCGTTTGCTGAACAAGGTCATAAACGCGCCAATGCCAGCAAAAGCCGCAAAAATGACGGTGGTGGATATGCTGTTGGTACCAAACATGCCCAAGGCCACCAATTGCGCCGTGACTGTGGTGCCGATGTTGGCGCCATAAATGATGGTGGCCGCTTGCGCCAGCGACAAGATGCCCACATTGACGAAGCCGATGACCATCACCGTGACGGCGCCGCTGCTTTGTATGGCGGCAGTGCCCACCGTGCCGATGCCCACGCCGAGCCACTTGTTTCGGCCCGTCTTTGAAAACAGTTGTTTCAGCCGTTTCGACGACACCGCTTCGAGGTGGGTGCTCATCATCTGGCAGGCCACGAGAAACACGCCTATGCCCGCCGTCAAGGTCAGGATGGCAATTAAAATGCTTGTAAAGTCCATAGTTTAAGTATTTGATTTTCAGAATGAAAAATGGCACAAACCTGAAAAAGGTCCATGCCATTATTGAAAAGTTGATAATAAGTCGGAATCGGTCGCGGCGCATAGCGGCGTACCAATCCCTTGAATTGTTCAGCCGATTGCTTTGACGAAGATAATTGCATCGTGCCAAGGAAAGCACACGCCTTCCCTTTCAGTCCTAATGCAGGTTGCCCCCAATTTGCTTCTTCGGCAATATCGTCTTCCTCACATTCCGATTCGTCGGCCTCCATTTCCACAAGACATTCCGCGACAACGCCTTTCATTTTTCGTGGCTCGTCGGCGTAATCATCGATGACGAAAGTCACGAAAAACAATCCCAACAGAATGGGCATCAGCAATTTGGTGTATTTTCTGAGATGGTCAAACATCGGGGGCAAAGGTACGCTTTTTTCGTCAAATTCATGGAATCGTAAAGAAAAAATACTTGTTTCTCACCCAACGAGCAGTTCTCCTTCAGCCACTACAGCCGCCGTTCCCCCGACAAAGATGTTACCGTCGGCATGAATCCTTGTGGCTACCACAGAAGGCCGTCCCATCATTTCGCCTTGTATGAAGGCACATTCCGCTTTGGCAGCGAGGTGGCCGCATTGCTGAAGATAATAGGTCAAAGAGGCATTGGCGGTGCCAGTGGCCGACTCTTCGGGAACGCCATATTGGGGCGCAAAGTCGCGGACATGCGCGGTGAAGCCGTCGCTACTGAAAGCGAAAGGATGAATGCTGACAGCCTCATAACGCTTGGTAATGGCGGTAATGGCCTCCATGTCGGGTTGGAGCGATTGCAGCATGTCCACATCGGGCAAGGGTAGCATGATGTCGGGCAATCCGGCGTAAACCACTTGGGTGGGGAAGTTTAGAGTTGAGAGTTTAGAGTTGAGAGAGTGGGGGAGTCCTATGGCGTTGTATATTTCCTCGGTGTCAGAAATGGTTGCCACGATGCGGGGTTTCGCCATCTGCATCATCACTTTTTTGCCAGCCTCAATGTTCAAATCGCCGGCAAGGGTATGGCAGAGGCATTGGCCTTGTGCCAATCCCTTCTGGTGCAACAGGAAGAAGGAGGCGATGGTGGCATGGCCACACAATTCGACTTCAGCCTTTGGGGTGAAATAACGGATAGTGAACTCGTTGGCCGAGTGTCGGCGGATGAAAGCTGTTTCCGAATAGCGCAATTCGGCTGCTATTTTCAGCATCAAATCCTCTTGCGGAAATGTTTGACTATCAAGCAATACCACTCCAGCAGGATTGCCGCCAAAAGGCTGGTCGGTGAATGCGTCGACGATGAAGTATTTCATGGTTTGAAGTATTTCAATTCATGGCACAAAAATAGAAAAAAAGCGGTTGCCTTAAATTTTTTGTGGAGTCCAAAATTTCTTTATAGTTTTGCAGCCGTTTCCAAGACACATCAAATGGCAAAATTCGATATTAAAGACGTTTTCTATCCCAAGTTTTTCAGCGTTTTGAAAAAGGGATACACCAAGAAACAATTCACAAAAGACCTGTTTTCGGGCATCATCGTAGGCATCGTGGCGTTGCCGTTGGCTATCGCCTTTGCGGTGGCTTCGGGCGTGTCGCCCGACAAGGGTATCGTCACCGCCATCATTGCGGGATTCCTGATTTCGCTGTTGGGTGGCAGCCGTGTGCAGATTGGCGGTCCCACAGGGGCTTTCGTCATCATCATCGCGGGCGTCGTGTCGCAATACGGGCTTGACGGCCTGATGATTTCGACCATTCTGGCAGGCATTTTTATGATTATGTTTGGCCTGTTGAAATTGGGTTCGCTGCTGCGCTTCATCCCCCATCCTTTGGTGGTGGGCTTCACCAGCGGCATCGCCCTGACCATCTTCTCAACCCAGATAAAAGATGCCCTCGGACTTGAAATCGCCAGTGTGCCGGCAGGGTTTGTCGACAAATGGGGCGTGTATTTCGACAGCCTTGGAACCCTCAACTATTGGGCATTGGGCATCACAGTTGCAACCATTGTGATAAGTTTGACATTCAATAAGTTGACCAACAAAATCCCTGGTTCGTTTGTGGCCATCATCTTGGTTTCGGCTTTGGTGGCCATCTTCGACATTCCCGTGACCACCATCGAAAGCATGTTCGGCGAAATCAAGGGCAGCCTCGCGCTGAGCATCCCGGAGGTGCATTGGGAGAATGTTGGAAACTATGTGCAGCCGGCCATCACCATCGCCTTGCTCGGCTCCATCGAGTCGCTGCTTTCGGCGGTCGTGGCCGACGGTATGATCGGTAGCCACCACCGCAGCAACACCGAGCTTATCGGTCAAGGCATCGCCAACATCATCACGCCTTTGTTTGGCGGTATTCCGGCCACGGGTGCCATTGCCCGCACCGCCACCAACATCAAGAACGGAGGTCGCACGCCCGTTGCGGGTATTGTTCATGCTATCACTTTGTTGCTCATCATGTTATGTTTGGGAAACTATGCCAAACTGATTCCTATGTCGTGCCTCGCGGGCATCCTTATCGTGGTGGCCTACAACATGAGCGAATGGCGCAGTTTCGCTTCCATCCTTCGCGGCTCGCCCTACGACATCATCATCCTGCTTGTGACCTTCTTCCTCACCGTGCTCGTCGATTTGACCGTGGCCATCGAGGTCGGCATTGTGCTGGCATCGTTGATGTTCATGAAGCGCATGGCCGACAATGGCGAGGCCATTTTGAAGAACGACTTGGACACCAATACGATGGAAAACTACGACGACATTCCCAAAGGCATCGAGATTTACGAAATCAGCGGGCCGTTCTTCTTCGGCGCTGCGAAGCATTTTAGTGAGGTGCTGAAAGGCCGTCCTGATTCCACCAAAATATTGATTATCAGAATGAGGCATGTGCCTTTCATGGACGAAACTGGCGAGCGTAACTTCATGGAAGCCATCAAGTCTCTCAAGACCGACAACAAGAAAATCATCCTTTCTGGCGTGCAGCCCAACGTCCGCAAGTCGTTAGACAAATGCCGCATTTCCTTCCTCATCGGCAAGGGCAACATCCACGACAATTTCGATGCGGCTTTGGCCCATGCCAAGGAAGCGTTGGAAGAGGAGAAATCCGCTACAAATAATCAGTAACCATCTGTTTGTTTTGCATGATTTACCTAACAGAAGAGGCAGGTTTTTAAGTTTTTCCAGCGTAATAACAGACGCTGCTGGACTTGATTAATCAGAAGAATTGAGCAAAAACTTGCCGATAGCGGCAAAAACCACTATCTTTGTGGCGGATTTTGAAGAAAAACTTGCCGATAAATGAAATACATTTCAGTCAGTCAGTTTGCCGAAAAACACGGCATCAGTGAGCGCACCGCCCGTAACTATTGCGCTACGGGGAAAATAGATGGCGCGTTCCTCACGGGAAAGACATGGAACATTCCCGCCGAGGCCATCATACCCAAACACAGCAAAATCAAGGTGTCGCCTTTGCTTGCCGCTTTGCGCGAGCAGAAGGAAACAAAGCTGAAAGGCGGCATTTACCATCGCACCCAAATCGACTTGACCTACAATTCCAACCATATTGAAGGTAGCCGATTGACCAAAGAACAGACGCGCTACATTTTCGAGACCAACACCTTGGGCATCACTACGGAGAGCACACGCATCGACGACATTTTGGAAACCGTGAACCATTTCCGCTGCGTCGATTATGTCATCGACCATGCCACCGACAAGATTACCGAGGCGCACATCAAGCAATTGCATTTGTTGTTGAAAACCAACACTTCAGACAGCCAAAAATCGTGGTTTGCCGTAGGCGACTACAAGCGTTTGGCCAATGCCGTTGGAGAAGAGGAAACCGCCCAGCCCAAAGAAGTCCATCGTCAGATGAAGTCGCTATTGGCCGAATACAATGCCAAAAAGCGGATTAAATTTGATGACCTTTTGGACTTCCATGTGCGTTTTGAGCGCGTCCATCCGTTTCAGGATGGCAACGGACGTGTCGGGCGGCTATTGTTGTTTTGGCAATGCCTTCAAACAAACATAGTGCCGTTCATCATCACAGAGGATTTGCGCTTGTTCTATTACAGAGGTATCCAAAACTGGGGCAAAATCAACGGCTATTTGCGCGACACCTGCTTGACGGCACAGGATAATTTCAAGGCGTTGTTGGAGTATTATAAGATACGGTATTGATGGGTGGAAACACATTGTCGCGAAAGACTTTGAAAGAAATCAACCATAGTTTTTTTGTTTCGTAAAAAATGCCCTATATTTGCAGCCTACAAACAAATACATTATGACACTAAATGAAGCAATCGTTGCCCGCCACTCGGTGCGGCAATACTTGGAAAAACCTATCGAATCGGAAAAGGTCGCGCAATTGCAGGCCTTGATTGACGAATGTAATAAGGAGGGTCAATTGCACCTTCAGTTGGTCACCAACGAGCCGAAAGCCTTTGCCGCTGGCATGGCCAAATATGGCGGGTTCAAAGGAGTCGGCAACTATATCGCCGTTGTAGGGCCGAAAGGCGAGGACGTGAAACTCGGCTACTACAGCGAGAAAGTGGTGCTGTTGGCACAAACCCTCGGCCTGAACACTTGTTGGGTGGGCTTGTCCTACAAGAAACAACCCGACCAATACCAAGTGCTTGACGGTGAATCTTTGGTGGCAGTAATCGCTTTGGGCTATGGAGCCAACCAAGGCAATGCCCATCCGCAAAAGAAAGGCATTGAGCATTTCTGCGATGTGGAAGGTGCCATGCCTGAATGGTTCCGCAAAGGCATGGAAGCCGTTTTGTTAGCACCCACGGCCGTCAACCAGCAGAAGTTTGAATTCATCCTTCACGAAGGCAACCGCGTAGAGGCCAAGGCGAAGTTCTCTTTCATCGGCTACGCCGCCCTCGACCTCGGCATTGTCAAGTGCCATTTCGAGATTGGAGCAGGGAAGGAGAATTTCAGTTGGGTTTGAACGCCGCTGTTATGAAGCGGACGATACCAAGTGTAGATAGATTTCCCTATCCACATCCTTGAACACATTGAAAACCACTTGCTTGATACTGCAATCGGGATGCTTGGTCAAGTAATCCTTGACGGTTCGCACAGCGATTTCGGCGGCCAATCGGTTCGGGAAACGGAACTCACCCGTGGAGATGCAGCAGAAGGCGATGCTTTCAAGACGATTTTCATCGGCACAAGCCATGATGTTTCGGTAGCATGAAGCCAGTTGTTCCTTTTGGAATTCCGTCGGGATGCCGTTGGGGATGATAGGTCCCACCGTATGAATGACATACTTACACGGCAGATTATAGGCCCTCGTGATTTTGGCCTGCCCCGTCGGCTCCTCGTGACCTTGTTGGAGCATCAGTTGGTAACATTCCTCGCGCAATTGCACGCCCGCTGCGGAATGGATGGCATTGTCGATGCACTTGTGCAAAGGATGGAAGCAGCCCAACATCTGGCTGTTGGCCGCATTGACGATGGCGTCTACCTTTAATCGGGTGATATCTCCCTGCCAAACCAACAATTGTTTGTTGGTAGCGACGCGATTAATCGCGTCTCTACAAGCGTTTAATTCCACCACACCTTTTTCTTGTAGTTGCGCCTGCAATTCCTCGTCCTGCAAACGCAGGAATTCCTCGTTGACGGGTTTCGGCCAACGCACATTGCGCAAGGCACGGAACAAGTCGCGCTTGCCTTGCAAATCCTCTGGAATTTGCATTTCGGAATATTGTGGGTCTTCTTTCAGAAGATAGTCTATCAGATAGTCCAAACGATTCATCATCAACAATTAAACGATTAAACAATCAACACTTCAACAATTCCTCTAATACTTCTCCAATATCCCCATCAATCACAATCGACCTGTCCTTGATTTGTTCCACCGTGAACGCCTCGCCAAGGTTGATGGTGGCGTAGGTCGCCTCGGGGTTTTTGTAGGTCATCTGCATGAAAGGCAGTTTGATGATGGTCGGGGTGTTGCTCCCTATGCCGAGGTCCCAATACAGAATCTTACCGTGCTGGTGGCTGTTCACGAAATCGAGGTAACGTTGTGCGGCCTTATGCCAGCCTTCGTCCTCCACGAAAGTGCTGTCGGAACGCAGGTTGACTTTCATCGGTTCGCCACAAACTGGACAATGGGGAACCAATTCGGTCGGGATTTTCATATCGTTTTGCGCCGCAATCATTCTCCTGATGGTTTCCTCATTGTCGTAGGTCTTTTGGTGACAAGGTTTCGCACATTGGAAAAGACCATAGTCGCCTTGGGTGTAGAACAGCCGTTGTTTGTCGAAGCCCGCCTTTTGGAACTGGTGGTCGACATTGGTGGTGATGACGAAATAGTCCTTGCCCTTCACCAGTTTCAGGAGGTTGTCGTAAACGGGTTTCGGGGCAGGCACATAGCGGTTGTAGTAGATATGTCGGCTCCAATAGGCCCAATGTTCCTCCTCAGTCGGGAACTGATGGAACCCCGCCGAGTACATATCGGTGAACCCGTATTTCCCGATGAAGTCGGCAAAGTGTTGCTGGAAGCGTTCGCCGGAATAGGTGAAGCCCGCCGATGTGGAAAGGCCCGCTCCTGCGCCGATGACGATGGCGTCGGCTTCGAGTAAGGCTTTATGTAGTTTTTCTGTTTCCATAAAACGAAATCAAGTTGCTTTCACAAAACGCGGAAGCAACTTGTTTATTGTTGGTTAGTAAATTGATTTCCTTATTTGTACAAGACTTCCGCCAACGGAGCGATAGCACCAGGCATATCGGGGAAGGCTTCTTTCAAAGCCATAGTGAACGAAGCCGCATTGGACTTTTCGGCGCGCAATGCTTTCACCTTTTCGAGATAAGCGATACGGGCTTCAACGGCAGGTTTTTCCACCAATCCACCATGTCCACCGATGTAATATTTGCAACCAGAATCAAGGGCCTCTTTCGTGGCTTTCAATTCCGCATCGATGGCATCTGCATTGCCCAATTGAAGCGGACTCATGTGGGCGGGGTAATATGCCCAATGGCTATAATACACCTGTCCACCTATGATGATGCTGGCACCAGGGAAGTCGCTTGCCGCGCCGTGCTCGAAACGGAAGTCAACGCCAGCATAGTTTTGCGTGCTGCCAAAAGGAACCTCCGTGGCTTTTTGCGTCGGCAAGTCGACCATAGTGTCGCCAAACGATTGGGCAAAGCCTTTCATCATGCCACCATAGATAGGGCCTTCAATAAAAGCGGGCATCCCTTCGGGCATGACGATGGGCAACTGGTCGCTGCCACCCAAATGATAGTCGGTGATGTCGGTGACGATGGGCTTGCCAAGGGATTTGATGTACTCGCCAAATTCAGCCGCATTGACCTTGAACAAAGGGTACTCCATCACTACAAGACCCTTTTCACCCTCGATGATAAACGAGGTATCGGCCATCACATCGTTGCTGTTGTAAACATGCAGGCGGAATCCATTCAATTCATACGCCTGAAACTGACCTACTTTCTTCTTTGTATTTTCCATTTTTGAAAAGTTTAATTATTTGATTTAATGTGCTTTATCCTATCGTTAATGATGCTTTCCTGATTTTCAATGCCCCATAAAATCAATGCATCCAAATGGGGCATGAGACTCTTTCCGCGTTCGCTGAGCTGGTATTCCACTCGTGGCGGAACTTCTGTGAACACCTCGCGACTGATAATGCCATCGTCTTCAAGATGGCGCAATGTGGAGGTCAACATCTTTTGTGAAATGTCAGGGATTTGTCGCCACAAGTCTTTGAATCTCAGCACTTCCTTTTGCTCTAAGGTGTAAAGCACCAACAACGACCATTTGTCAGTGATATGCGAAATCACGTTGCGTATCGGACAATCGGGAAAGGTGGCACTTTGTATTTCTTTCTTGCTGTTCATCGTTTTCTGGATTAACGAGGCAAAAATATATAAAAAATTCTAATTTTCAGTCACTTACCTTTTGTCAATACACAAACCTTTTTGTAAGTATTGCTGAAAAACAATAAGTTATAACAGGAAGAGAGATCACGGCCCCGCCAACCAGCACCCCGCCGCCATAACGATCGTGGCAACGATGAAAATCCAGCCGATAGGCTCGCCGAGGACGGGCATTGAGAGGAACGCCCCGATGAAGCGTGCCCAGGCAATGCGCTATCAAAGAAAAGTGAAACCAGATACTTTATCAATCATTACCATGTAGTTGCTTTCGGTACTGAAACGGTGTGCAATCCGTCTGCTGGTGGAAGAAACGGATGAAGAACGAAGGGGTGGCGAAGCCGAGGGTGTCGGCCACTTCGGAGATGGGCAACGAGGTATGATGCAGCAACACCTTGGCTTCGCGCAAAAGAGCACGGTTTATCCATTGCAGCACCGTCAGCCCACTCTCGCCACGCACAAGGGTGCTCATGTGGTTGGGCGAAACGCATAGGCGGTCAGCATAGAAGTTGACGGAGTGCTTGGTGCGCCCCTCTTTCGCGAGCAGCTTCAGGAAACGTTGCATGAACGCGCCGCTGCGCGAAAGCGGCTCCTCATGCCGCAGGCTGAACATGTCGAGTATCAGTGCTTCGTAGAAATGGACTATTATGTCGGTGAAGACGGGGTTGCGGTCGAACTGGTCGAAAATCATCGTCAGGTATTGGTTGGCTCGCGCGAATGCCACGCTGTCGCCGCTCACCACAAAACTCTCCACCGTAGCCTGCACCTGCGGCATTTGGCGGAACACCACGGCACTGGCTGCGCAGTCGCTACTGACATCCTCGACGAGCATAAGTGCATCGGGCGGCACAACGGCTATGTCGCCCTCGCGCAGCAGGCGTCGCACCAGGTCAATCTCGACATCCATCGTTCCGCGTTGCACAAGGATGATACGCCCGTCGAGGGTTCGATAGGGCTGTCCGAGCTTGAAGAAATCAGTATTCACCGCGCTGGCGTTCAATATGATGCCATAGTCGCCTGTGTGATGGTAGCCTTGGCGGACCAGCTCGTTCATCGCCACTTTGGAGTCAAGATTCCGTATTTCCATACTTTATGTATTATATTATTATAACGCATCATCTCTGCCGTTAGTATATGCACTTCGTAGAAAATGGACATTTTTGCATCGGATAGTCGTATTTTAGGTCATTTTATGGTAGTACTTTTGCATTGTGAAAACAAAGGGAAATCAATTTAAGTTTAACATTAAAATACAACAAGTTATGGAAAACACAAACAAAGCAAAAGTGCTCCGCGCACGACTGATGGACCAACCCGAGGATTTCAAACGTCTCGGTATCAACCCCGACAAAGTGGAGAAATGGGAAGACGGACGCCGCACGCACACCGAGGAGGTGGGCAGCGAGGTGTGGTACTTCGACGGCACGATGGACGACGGCACCAAGTTTATGGTCGGCTACCGCCCAAAATCGATGAACGGTATGAACAAGACGGTCGACTCGCCCCACGTGAACATCTACGTCAAGAGTCCTGAAGGCAAGGAGTTCCGCGACGACATCGTCTACCCCGCCGAGGAGGGCACCTTCAGCCGCGAGCAATGCGACACCAAGGTGGGTCCCCACTGGTGCCGCGGTGACTTCAAGCACTACGACCTGCACTTCGAGCCTATCCACGGCGTAGGCCTCGACCTGCACTACGACGCCCTCACCGAGCCCTTCCGCCAGGGCACCTCGCTGCTGGCCTTCGGCGACAACGACGAGTTCTATCACACCGACCTCGCCGTGCCCAAGAACCAGGTCAGCGGCCGTCTCTTCTACGACGGCGAGTGGCACGAGGTGAAGGGCCTCGGCTACCACGACCACCAGTGGATGAACACGATGCACTTCGCCCTCTACCACCACTGGCTGTGGGGACGCATGTACACCGACCTCTACACCATCTACATCTACGACTTCGTCGCCGCCCGCCAGTACGGCTACAAGCAGCTGCCCATGTTCGGACTGATGGACAACAAGACCGGCAAGGTGGTCTTCATGACCGACGGTCACTTCGAACTCAAGACCCGTCTGGAACCCGAGGTGCACCAGGGCCGCGAGTTCCCAAAGGAGAGCCACTACGTCTTCACCAACGCCGACGGCTCGCGTGCCGAGTTTGATGTTGTGTGGGAAGATCAGCTTGAGTTTTGGGATATGTACGAGATGGCCGGTGAAGAGCTGAAGCGCCGTTACGACGCCATCGGCATGCGCATGCAATACTGCCGCTACTACGCCAAAGGCGGCGTCCGCTTCACCCCCGCCGGCGGCGAGACCCGCGAAGCTAAGGGCGACATGATCTACGAGTACGCCTACATGGGCATGCCCGACCCCGCAGCGCACGTCTGATAGAAAGACGATGGGCAACATGAGATCCTTCCCTCACCTCCCCGCCAGCCAGCATCCCGCCGCCATGACGAGCGTGGCAACAATGAACACCCAGCTGATAGGCTCGCCAAGGACGACCACCGAGAGGAACGCCCCGATGAACGGCGCCAAAGCATAGTAGGTGCTCGTTTTGGCCGCGCCGATGCCGCGCTGGGCAAGGGTGTAGAAGAAGATGCTCAGCCCGTAGGCCACATAGCCGAGCAACAGGAGAATGGCCAAATGCTTCCACGCGGGGAACGCCTCGCCCAACGACAAGGCGATGCACAAGGCTCCCAAGCCCGAACCGAAGCCCTTCACCGTGACAATCAGCATCGGGTCCTTGTCGGCGATGCGACGGGTGCAGTTGTTCTCCAAGCCCCAACAGATGGTGGCGCCAAGTACCAACAGCGAGCCTTTCGAGAACCGCAAAGCCTCCGAGGCGGACGTGCCGTCCAACGAGAGCAGGATGCTGGCCACCGTCACCAAGGCGATGGCTGCCCAAAGCCGCCCGCTGACTTTTTCGCGGAAAAACAGCAGGGCGATGAGGGCGGTGGCCACAATCTCGAAGTTGTTGAGCAGCGCGGTGTTGGCCGCCGAGTTGATGCGCAAGCCGTACATCATTAGGATGGGCGCGGCAATGTCAAGGGCGACCATCGCCGCAGCGTAAGGCACATCGGAACGGGTCAGCCGTTCTTCCTTGACGGTCTTGCTGACTCTACGTCGCACGAGCATCATCATGCCCATGCCGAGGCCCGCGCCGAGATAGAGGAATGCCGCCACCATCGTGGGCGGCACGTTCTGCAACAGCAGCTTCGAGACGGGCGTGCTGATGGCATACAGTGCCGCCGCTAGGATGGCGAAAAAGATGGAGTTGTTTGTGGTTTTCATCTTTCTGAATTTTAAAGTTGTAAAAAAATGATTTAGCCGCTGTGGTGACTACACAGCGGAAAACCTGTCCCGAGGAACAGGATTACTTCAAAACTCAGCAAAAAGGAGGTGCGCGAAATCCAAACTGGTTCGCGACAAAAGCATGGTAAACGTTTGTCAGATAAGGCTTTTGTCGGAACGGATGCCGCAGATACTGCAACGCCTCAACGGCGGGTGCGGCATCGGACACGATGGCTTCCCAATTGAAAAGTTGCAGCAAGGGAAGCTGAGGCGCACTAAGAAGTGGTTCAATCTCGCCGAAAGCGTCCTTCACCAAGGCCTCTTCGAGGGCTTCGGTCAGGAAACAGTCTTCGGTGCCGTCGTGGTGGTGCGTCTCGCTATTGTGCGAATGGTGATGCGCCTCGCCTTCTTCCCAATAATGCACGATGGCCACCGCCACCTTGTCGTGATGATGGTGGGGCACTGCCGCGTGAGCCAACAGGATTATGTTGGCCATCAGCAACATCACTATGGATAGCGTTTTTCTCACATCAACAATGTTTCGGAGGCAAAATTACAAATAATCCTAATAAAAACAGTATCTTTAACAGCGACTATTACACTTCTGCTCCTCGATTTCCTCGTTCAGCATCTCCTCGAACTTGCGCACGGAAATGGACAGACTGTACTTTTTGGCAGCCTTGACGTAGGTTTTTTCCATGTTTTCACGCTCTTTCGGGTTGTCGAGCCAGTAGTCGATGGCACGGGCGAGGTCTTTCGGGTTACCCGGCAGGAACAGCGACCGGTCATCCAACGCAAACTGCCGCGTGGCTGAGAGTTCGCTGTTGGCGATGACAGGCACCAGTCCCGTGGCGAAAGCCTCAATGCACGAGATAGCCTCGCTCTCCATGTCGCTGGCATGTACATACAAGTCGCACTGGAGAAGCAGTTTTATCAATTCTTCCTGTTTGACATACAGAAATTGCGGTGGATTGGCAAGCTTTTCGCCCAGTTTCACGTATTTTTCATATTGCGGCCCCTTTCCGGCAAAAACCAACTGTATTCTGTCGGCGTATTTTGAGTAATTCACTGCATTGATGATGACATCTTGTCGTTTTTCCTTCGCAAGACGTCCAACCATCATAATCACAATCTTGTCTTGGTATTCCGGCAACTTGGGCGGCCTGCCGTTGTCAATCTTGTTTTCCCCAGCCTCCATGAACGCATCCTGTATGCCGTTGCTGATGACGTGAATCTTCGCCTTGTAATTTCTCTCCTCAAGCATACGCCCCATAAAGGCAGACGGCACATGGATATGGCGATACTTGTAGTAAAACGTGTTACGGAAAAGCCGGTAAATCATATTTTGTACCCATTGCACTTTCCCACAATGCAATGACATCGTTATGTTTTCGGGCTGGACATGGAATGCCCCTGTGTTGGGTTTCCCAATCTTTGCCGCATAATTGCTTGCCACTATATCAAGCGGGAAAGGGAAATAGGAATGTACAACATCTGCCCACTCTACCGCCTCACGGATGATAGGTCTTGACCTGGGCAGAAAATCACCGTATGCGAAACCATGTTTCTTGATCAGCGAGTCAAACAAAGGTACTATAAATTCCGGTACATTGTATTTCCCTGTCACTTCCACTGGCAATGCCACGCCTTTTTCATCCGTCTCCTGAGGGTTAGCACATAATACTCGCACCTCATGTCCACGCCGCTCCAGTTCCTTGGCAAAACGCTGTGCCGAGATGCTTGTTCCGTTGTTGTGGGTATCTAAAATGTCTATGACGAAGAGGATTTTCATAAAAGGGTATTTTGGGTTTATTTGGTTTGTAAAAATTCAACTTTTCTTTCAGTAAGACCGACGCCGTATGGCAACACAGCCGATACCGTGATGCTATGTTGGGGCGCATTCTTGATCCATGCCACTTCCACGGTATTGTCTTCAGCGGAGAGGATGACACCCCCTTCGACTATCCAGCTGGCCTTCAAAGGGCAAGGGCTCACATAATAATGGCCGTCTTCCCCCTCGATTTCGAGTTTTTGTGGCACGATAATGTCGTGGAAAAACTCCGACATCGTGTCTTGGACGACGTAGAAATTGTCGTTAATGACTTTAGTTTTTGGGTCTACGTGTGGCATGTGTTTGTAGCCGGCAAAAGTGACCAGACGGGCGTGATACCCCAGTTTGGTGGCGCGGTCGACAATGCACGATGCGCCGAACATCGGGTCGGCTGCCAGCCTGTTAAATGGTTTGGCGACACTAAAGGGACGGTCATATTCGTAAGGCATGATGTCGTCGGCATCGCCATGGAAGGCCAATATCGAAATGTCGTGTCCATGAATTAAGGAGGTGTCGGACATGGCGCCCCACATTTCGGCAACGCCCCTGATGCGGAATTTGGTACGGAGGGCATTGCCGCAAGTGTCGATGTCGCCGAGGTCAGGACGAAATAAGCCTTTGCGGGCGTATTTAGGACGGCCTTCATTGTTCATGAAGGCGAGACTGAGCGCGGTGACGGCTCCAGAACTGGAGCCACCCACAAAGATCATGGAAGTGTCGATGCCATAGTCTTCATGATGCGAGACCAAAAAACGCATGGCAGCATGGGCATCCTGCACCGCGCGGTAAGCCGCCCGTTCGATGCCTACCTTGCCAGGAAAGAAACCTAACCTGTGGTCGATGGAAACCGTCACATAACCTAACGAAGCGAGGTGCCGGCACCAATTGGTGATTTTTGGATCGTCTTTCGACCCGAAATAATACGCGCCACCGTAAATCAACATCACCAACGGACGTTTTTTTAATGTGTCGTTTTGCGGCCTGAAAATGTCAAGACAGAGGTCCAACGGGACTGTTCTTCTGACATCAACTACCCGGAGAATCTTGCCCATAGGTTTGGTATTGTCGTCTATTTCCGACCAAAAGCCAGGGGAATTGGCGTAGCAAATGTCGCTGATTTTCTCCACCGCAAACAAGGTGTCCTGATAACGTTTGTTCCCGAAATCCTGAAAAGCCGGAGCCTCATGAATTTGAAAACGGAAAATGGTAGTGTCCAATGTACTTAATTGAGCATAGCCATAGGCCTGTCGCTCATCCATGAATTCGACACAAGGACGGAAAATCTCCTCGTGGTCCTCGTAATAAAGGACCGCATTGTGACCTTTGGCTTCCAGCTTGAAAGGAAGGGTGTCGGTCATGGTTTCCTCCAAAGACATGTAGTGCCCTCTGATGTTCAGGCTGTCGCTGTACTCGATGAACACAAGGAAGTCCCTATCTCCAATAGTGCTTTTGAAAACGGTGGGGGTATCAATGATGGGGAAACTGTCCCCGTTCTTAAACATGATAGGGTCAGGTGTGCTGCCGTTACCAAAGAGATGGGTAAATAGTAGCAGACACATCGAAGCCAGAAAGAAAAAAGAGACAATTTTTTTCATTACTACTTTGATTTCGGTTCTTATGATGCGCCATGTCCTATTGTGTGTGATACAATTGTCATGTTGCTTTATCTGAAAACGGCTGCAAAAGTACGGTTTTTCTCGCTATGCAGAAAACAAAAGCCGCCGCAAAGGCACGAAAACCCTTGCGACGGCACATTGTCTCATCCCTTAAAAGCGTAAATCACACTTGTTTGCGCAGCGAGATAAATTCAACTTGATGCCCAGCGGCTTCCTCCCCTTTGGCAAAAAAGTCATTTCGTGAACTCCACAATAGCACTCGCCTCGCTACCAATGGCAAGCGCAATGACGAAGCCGTTTTCCATCTCGAAAAGGGTAGGGGTGAGGCAGTCGCCTAATTTGGCGGCCACACGATATTCCACGCGAAGCCCCCTCACGGCGAAGTCCTCGGGCAGCAGTTCCATCGCCATGCGGATGTAGTTGGCGTTGTTGACGTGGCGGTTGTAGTCGATGTCGGCGCGCATCACACGGATGGGCGCGAAGGTTGTGCCTCCTTCTTTCGGCAGGATGATGCGGCGGTCTTTGTAGTTCATCTCCAATTGCGGCTCGATGAGCAGGGAGTTGGCCACGGCATCGTCCACGCGCTTCAGCTTGCCGTTGGCTTTGTCCACAAAGGCGCCCATGCTCCAAGTGCGGTAGCAGGGCTTGCCTTCGGCATCATAGATGAAGGTGTTGCGGAAGCCGAACATGGGCTTCATGCCATACACCGAGGTCGTCACCGTCAGTTCTTCCTTGAAATCGGGCACTCTGACGATCTCCACCTGCCTTGAGGCCAACAGTTGCGCCATGTTCTCGCGGGCGAAGTATTCCTTCACCTGCGGTTCGCTGTCGATCCACATCTCCGAGCAGTCCTGCATCATCTGGAGGGCAGAAAACAGCTTGAGTTTGCCCTCGCTGTCGCAGGTGCTGGTGGTCACTTTGTAATTCAGGCTGTACATAAATTCTAATTTTCGGCAAAGGTAGGGAAATTTTTGCTACCGCCTAATGTTACAAATTCATCTCATCCCACCAATCATACGTTTGATGACATCTTGAAGAACAATCCGACCGACGACACGGAGCATAAGATTCTGTTGTTCCAAAAGACACAGAAACTCCTTGACCGACTGCTTTTTATCTTCTTCGCCGAGGATAGAGGATTGTTGCCGCCCAATTCAATAATGCTCATCATCAACCAATGGGAAAAGTTGAAGGAGCTTGACGAGTACCAACCGTTCTACAACCGTCTGAAGAAGTATTTCGGCTATATGAACACGGGCTTCCAAGGCAAGAATTATGAAGTGTTCGCCTATAACGGAGGTCTTTTCAAACCTGATGTAGTCCTTGACGGCCTAACCATATCCGACGAAGTGCTTAGTGATTATTGCAAGAAGATCGCTGACTATGATTTTGCTTCCGACGTGGATGTCAATATTTTAGGTCATATCTTCGAGAACTCGCTAACCGAAATCGAAGAAATAACGACGCGGCTATCGACAATGGGGCATGACCCATTGGCACAGCCGCTACAAAAACGTAAGAAAGACGGCGTTTTCTACACACCGCAATACATCACAAAATACATCGTTGAAAACACCGTCGGCAAGCTCTGCCGTGAGAAAAAGGCGGAACTTGGCATAGATGAGAGCGAGTATTTCACCGACAAGAAACGCCAAGTGGCCACCAAGAAAGCACTCATTCAAAAGTTGGATGCCTATCGTGATTGGTTGCTGCAAATCTCCATCTGCGACCCCGCTTGCGGCAGCGGTGCTTTCCTCAATGCCGCCCTGAACTTCCTCATCGCCGAACACAAGCTAATCGATGAAATGACTGCCAAGGTTGAGGGTGCTGCCATCGTGTTTCCCAACGTCGAGAACTCCATCTTGGAAAACAACCTCTATGGCGTCGACATCAACGAGGAAAGTGTAGAGATTGCCAAGCTGTCATTGTGGCTTCGTACTGCCAAGCCTCACCGCAAGCTGAACTCGCTCAACGACAACATCAAATGTGGCAATTCGCTGATTGACGACCCGGCCATTGCAGGCGACAAGGCTTTCTGCTGGGAAAAGGAATTCCCAAAGGTGTTTCGCGAAAAGCAAAAGCGACCATGGCATATCACTACGGCCGTTCACGATAGCCGAACCTCCGATAGAATGATAGAATACGACGTGAGGCGACTTCGCGACAACGGCACACGACCTTATCCCGAACCCATGCTGTTGAGTGAGGAAGAGGAAATCATCATCACGGAGACCGTGGCGAAGATTGTGGAGGAGGACAAGCTAAACGTCTTGGCCTACAACATCTGCTTCGACCACATGCACCTACTCCTTGTGTGCGAAGAGGAAGAGGTGCCGAAGATAGTAGGAAAGATAAAGTCGATGACGGCGCGAGCCGTGAATATCGCCATGGGAAGAACTGTCCCGATGACTACGACTGCGGCAGCAACAAGGGGGCATGCCCCCTTGACCCTACCGGCGGCCTCCGAGAACCTGCCGGACGAAGAACTGCTGGCGACAGCAACAAGGGGGCATGCCCCCTTGACCCTACCGGACGACGAGAACCTACCGGCAGCCAAGAGAGGCCAAACACAATGCCCCCTATGGACACAAAAATTCGGCAACACCTACATCGATTCCGAAGAGCACCTCTTCAACGCCATCGAGTATATCAGAACCAACCGCGAGCACCACGACCTCCCGCTACTCGACGTGAAATATCCACGCTGCGTCTCCATCGAAGAAGCCTTCCGACCCGAATACACGGACGGCTTCGATGTGGTCATTGGAAATCCGCCGTATGTGCAGCTACAAACGATGGGCGAAATGAGCGATGTGTATGCCCATTGCGGTTTCCAAAGCTATAACAAGAGTGCAGACCTCTATTGCTTGTTTACGGAACGAGGCTACAACCTGCTTAAACCCAACGGACTGCAATCCTTCATCATGCCAAACAAATGGATGCTGGTCTCATACGGAAAAGAACTACGCTCGTTCATGGCCAAAACCGATTTGCAGCAGATTCTCAATTTTGGCGACATCCAGTTTTTCGACGATGCCACTATCTATGTCTGCATCTTCGTGACCCGTAAATCATCTAAAAGAAACCCCGAAGTGCTGGCATTATCCTTGAACCAAAAGACCTACCACGGCGATTTTATGAGTGAAGTGCCAAGCCAACTGTCCCCTTATCCAGCTGACATCTTTGGCGAAGCGGAATGGAGCATTCAGCCAAAGGCACATTTCGACATCCTGAAGAAGATGCAACAAGGCCGAGCATTGAAGGATATGCCAATTTCAATTAATTATGGTATCAAGACTGGCTATAACGACGCGTTCTTCATTGATGGAGCGACCCGTAACCGTCTCATTGCCGAAGACCCGAAAAGTGCTGATCTCATCAAGCCATTGCTTCGTGGAAGAGATATTCAGGCTTGGATACCAGATTGGGTTGATTTGTATCTGATTAACACACATAATGGAATAAAAGAGACTGGAATAGAGCCAATTAGAATAGACGATTATCCTGCCATAAAGAAACACCTTGACCAATTCTACGAAAAGCTTGCAAAAAGGATAGACAAGGGCGTTACGCCTTACAATTTAAGGAATTGCGACTATATCAAAGAGTTCTCCAAGCCCAAAATCATGTACCCGAACATGACCAAATACTTGCCCTTCATCTATGACGAGACGGGGTATTTCGGAAACGACAAGACGTTCATCATCACCTCTCAAGACGACAGTTTTTCGCTTAAAAGCTTGGTCGCCATTCTCAACTCAAAAATGGCCAAACTATGGATTCGTCGCCATTGTCCGGAATTAGGAGAAGATCGTCGCGAAATCCGGAAGGTCTATTTTGAGAACTTCCCCATCCCAATAGAGTCCGGCAGGTACGACCGCGATAGCGACAACGGGGCATGCCCCGTTGACCCTACCGGAATCTTTCCTTCCGCCGGCCTACCTATCGGAAGCATTCCTGCCGGACTATCTCAATTGGCAGACCAAATGCTTTCCCTCCATTCCCAGCTTCAGCAGAAGCGTCAGCGTTTCATTCATCGCTTACAGGAGAACTTAGGCGTACAGAAAATCACGGCTACCTTGGAGCGTTTCGATGAGGTCGATTTCAAGACAGTGTTGGCCGAACTGAAGAAGCAGAAGATTAGTTTAACCCTTACGCAGCAAGATGAATGGGAAGACTACTTCACTCAATACAAGGCCGACTGCAACGCCCTCACCGCTCAAATCATCGCCACCTACAAAGAAATAGATCAAATGGTTTATCAGCTTTACGATCTGACTGAAGATGAGATAAAAGTAGTGGAAGGAGAATAACAAGGTCTTATGGAACGATACTCAATAAAGCAAGGTGATTTGTTTAAAAAAGGCGATACATTTGATTTGGAAAGTTTGCTGACAACGACAATGCGTCAAGCCAAGTCCCGAAGGGACGTCCCTACCACACCCCGATATGCAATGTCGGGTTTTCATATTAGGACTGACATATTCATACGTGTAATTTGATAACGGCCTACAAATAGGATCTTTGGATTTTGGCAAAAAGAAAAGCCGTCGCGAGGAGAAGGCTTGCGGCGGCTTTCATAAAACATTGTTTTGGGCGATTTGGCACTCAAACGCCTTTTCCCATCTCAAATGCCTCTTGTAGCTTGGCGTTGCCTTCAATCTCTTTCGGGCCGCCCACGCCGCCGCAGAAGATATGGCCTTTGAGCGCGGACCTGCCGTAGCAGTCGATCCAGCCGGTGAGGCCGCCCTCGGCGCGAAATCCTCGTTCTCGGCAGCAAAACTTGATATCCTTGCCTCTCAGCGAGACGAGTTCCACTTGATGCCCGGCGGCTTCTGCGCCCTTGGCAAATTGCTCAGCCAAAGCTTGGCTGTTCGAGCCGGGGCGGAGGCTGGTTGAGATTACGATTACTTTTTAATATCAAAGGCATTATCAGTTCAATTCATCAATCTGCTCTCGCCCCAAGTGTATTGTGGATAGGCCTTCTTGAGGTCGGCGGTGCAAGGCTCCACTTTGCTGCCTCCGCTGGTGGCGAACACGTTGAGGGTCTTGCCGCTGAGGTCGTGGGCTTCGATGAAGGTGTTCACGATGGTCGGGGCGGTGTACCACCACACGGGGAAGCCGATCCAAACCACGTCATAGTCGGTGATGTTCTCGCAGCGGCCTTGGATGGCGGGACGCGACGATTTGTCTTGCATCTCGATGGTCGAGCGCGATTGCTTGTCGCGCCAGTCGAGGTCGGCGTCGGTGTAGGGTTGTTCGGGCGTGATTTCGTAGAGGTCTGCGTTGAACTCTTTCGCCAATTTTTGCGCTGCGGCCTTGGTGGTTCCCGTGGCCGAGAAATAAACCACTAATGTTTTCATCTCTTTTTCCTCCTGTTTTTCAGTGTTTTGCGTTGTTTCCTTGTTTTCTTTCTTGTTGTTGCCCTGTGAACAGGCCGCCATGCTGAAGCTCATGATGGCCGCCAAGATAATCATTGATTTTTTCATGTTGTTATGGATTTAGGTTGATTTTATGGCTACAAAAACAGTTGTTTTTACATTTCCTTTGGATGAATTTTGCGATAAAACTTGAGGCTTGAAATCAGCGACTTGATATCTGAACGCGGGATGTAGGTGGCGCGTAGGTAGCCGTCGTGATTCATGCTGAACTTGAGTTGACGGGTGAACAAAGCGCGGGTATGCGTGACGGTGACCGTTTCAAAGTCGTTGCCAGGGAAGCCGAAATCCAAGCAGCCTTGCACTTCCATTGATGTACCCTTGGGCCTGTCGAAAAGAGCCTTCATTTGCTCAAGTCTTGCTTGCGCTTCGTCGAGCGTGTTGCCCAACGGGATGAAAAGCTCGAAGGCGGGGTCGAGATAGACTTGGACGATGTCGTCGCCTAATCCGAGATTGCCCACCGAGAGGTAATAGGACTTTTGGTTACCTTTAGGCATGCAGAAGAGTTCCACCCGTCCTACTCCGTCATTGCCGTTGTCATTTATCACAACGATTTCGTTCCGCTGCAGGGAATCGTGTCGTTTGCTGTCGCGCACATGCTGCACGAGCACTTGGAAACATCGGATTGCATCGTCGTAGGTCATGTAGTCGGAGGCGTTGGCATCCTCGTCGATGCGCTTGACCACGGCGGCTTCAGGGTGGAACTGCAGGCCTATGGCAAAGGACTTGTCGGTGCGTTCCACGGCCTCGATGATGTCGATTCCATTGGTTGGCGCAACGCCCGTCACTTTCAGCGGGGTCGCTGTCACACTGCGCACAGCCTGATGATGCCAGGATGGTGCGCCCGTGATGGTGTTGCTTTCCGCCATACGGTAAAGGATGGAGGATTTGTCGGTCACCACAACATTGTGCGGCGCATAGTCGCGGTATTGGCCAGGTTCGGCTTGGTTGCGGTGTTCATAGCGGTATTCCATGCCTTGTTGGGCAAAAAAAGTCGGGATGTCCTGGATGATGCTGGCTCCCGAAACGACGCTGAGCATTTGCATTCCACGGCAGAACCCCATGACGGGGATGTCTTTTTCGAGGCACCATTGCATTAGCAAGTAGTCTGACACGTCGCGTGTGGCGTTGTAGTCCAATTCGGCCTCTATGCCATGCCAAGGTTGAGGCTCGCGCATTAGGGATGGGCTAACGTCTTCGCCTCCCGTGAAAACCACTGCATCAATGCCTTTCAAAATAGAGGAAAGGCTTGGTGCAGTCCAAAGTCCGTTCTTAATGCTGTCGGCATAGGGCTGAAGCAACACCCCCTGTGCGTCGAAACAAGAAGGGTCTATTGCTATTCCATTGTAAACCACATCTTTGGCTTTTACTTGATTGAGCAGCACAGGGATTCCTCCCGCCTCTGTGATGGCAGCAACAACATTGGTGTAGAACTCCGATTCGGTGTCGGCTCGCCATGCTATGCCAATGCGGACGGGCGTTTCGTTCGGCTTTTGTGCCATACCATGACCGACAAGGCACATCATTGTGGCAAAAGCCACAAATAAACAAACAAATGCTTTTTTCAATTTTTTAGTGAATTATCAAAAGGTTAGACTTGTTTCCCCATCTCATACGCTTCCTGCAACTTTGCGTTTCCAGCAATCTCATTAGGAGAACCCACGCCGCCACAGAAAATATGGCCTTTGAGCTCGGATTTGCCGAAACAGTCGATCCAGCCTGTCAGACCACTCTCGGCACGCTTCGGGACAAACTCCTCGGCTTCGGCGGCTGTGGTCAGCAGGTAGATGTCGCGGAACTTGTAATCCTTGGGGTACATCGCGTTCATGCGGTCGATGAGGGTCTTCATCTGGCCGCTCATCTCGTAGTAGTAGATGGGCGTGGTCCAGCAGACCACATCGGCGTTCAAGACGCTCTCCATAATGGCCGGCACGTCGTCCTTGATGACGCAAGCGCCCGTCTTTTGGCACGACAGGCAGCCGATGCAAAACTTGATTTCCTTGCCTCTCAGCGAAACGAGTTCCACTTGATGCCCGGCGGCTTCCGCGCCCTTGGCAAATTGCTCCGCCATTGCGTGGCTGTTCGAGCCGGGGCGGAGGCTGGTTGAGATTACGATTACTTTTTTCATATTTTGACTTATAGATTTTTGCTGAAAAATTCCGCCAGCTTGTCCCACGGAATATAGTTGCCCTCACCACCGTCGTAGAGGTCGCAGTGGGTGGCGTCGGGGATGATGAGCAGTTGCTTGTTTTCGGGGTTGGGATTCGGCTTGCCGATGAAGTTGTAGCCTTCGGCCTTGCCTTCCACCATATATTTGTAGGCCGCCTCGCCGAAATAGCGCGAATGGGCTTCCGCGCCGTGCATCACGAGGACGGCGGAGCGGATTTCGTTGATGTAGTAAAGGAAACGGCTGTTGGCGTAGGCCTGCGTGCCGATGACGCGCCAGCCGTCGTTGCTGTTGCCGCTGCGCTTGTGATAGCCGCGCGGAGTCTTGTAATAAGCATGGTAATCTTTCACAAATTGAGGGGCATCCTCAGGAAGTGGATCGACGACACCGCCTGCCATTGCCATCGGGTCGGCAAGACGCTGTTTGGCGAGGGTTTCACGGGCGGCATGGCGGTCGGCCTCGTTGTCGTTGGACTCATAATAGCCGTTGCCGCTGATGCGGGTCATATCGTACATCGTCGAGGCCACGGTGGCTTTGATGCGCGTGTCGGCAGCGGCAGCATTCAATGCAATACCACCCCAACCGCAAATGCCGATAATGCCAATCCTTTCAGCATCCACGTTGTCCAACTTCGAGAGGTAATCGACGGCGGCCATAAAGTCCTCCGTGTTGATGTCGGGTGAGGCCGTGCGGCGGGGTTCTCCGCTGCTTTCGCCGGTATAGGACGGGTCGAAAGCCAAGGCCGCAAAACCGCGCTCTGCCATCTTCATGGCATACAGGCCGCTCGACTGCTCCTTGACAGCACCAAATGGGCCGCTCACGGCGATAGCAGGCAGTTGGAGGGGATTTGAAATCCCCGACTCTTGTGTTGCGGATTTCAAATCCGCAACAACTTCCGCCTTGGGCGTATAAAGGTCTGCGGCCAACGTCAGGCCGTATTGGGTTTCAAACGTCACCTTGCGGTGGCTCACTTTGTCGCTCAGCGGGAACACCTTGTCCCACTCCTGCGTGAGGTTCAGTTCTTGCTTCATTTCTTCTTTGGGTTCTTTTGTTTCTTCTGTTTCTGTTGTTTGCGGTTGATTGTTGCAGGCGGTCATGAGTGTTGCCGCTGCTGCAAGGATGAGAATCTTTTTCATGGTATCATTGATTTACTCTCTTTTTCCCGTTTTGAATCACAATGCCTTTGTAGCCTTTTGGCGCAATCTGTCCCGTAATGGTGTAGGCTGTGCCATCGTTGTTAGCATCAGGAGTAAGTTCTTGGATTCCAGTATGGATGGACTGCAAGGAAAGCGTGAT